>CAMWPB010000012.1 GCA_947176065.1 uncultured Lachnospiraceae bacterium
TATATGTAGTGATTTATATATAAACTACATATATGAACAAGGAGGACAAGAAATGCTATCAAAACCAGCTACTTTGCTTTTGGGGATTATTTATGAAAAACCACTTAATGCATATGAAATAACAAAACTGTTAGCTTATATGAATATTAAGTGGTGGTTCAATGTTGCGGACTCAACGGTTTATACAACATTGAAAAATTTAGAAAAAAGAGGATTAATCAAAGGAACAACTGAGAGAGTAGGAAATATGCCCGATAGAACAATATATTCTTTAACCGAAAAAGGGAGAGATGAACTAAAAGAAAGCATTAAAGAATCTATTCTACAATTTAGTTATGATACCAATATTTTTACAATAGCTGCTTTTGTCATGGATATTTTAGAAACAGAAAAAAAGAAAGACTTATTAGAGAAAAGACTGAACATCTTACAATCTTATCTTACAGGAATTAGTGAACAAAACAATGAAACATGGAAACGGGAAGTGCCTGATTTTCATGTGGCGAATTTAGAGCGAATGATTGATATAGTTCAAGCTGAAATATCTGGAACAAAAAGATTACTGTCTGTTATCGAGGAGGAAAAAAATAATGAAAAATAAATGGTTGCACTTTTGCATTGATAAAGAAAATATATTTGGATTGGTTTGTGGTCTTATTATGATTTTGCTGAGTATAGCTATGGCACTATTTAATAGCGAAGTAATCAATATTATATTGAGAGATATGCTCATGATTTTATTTTTAGGTTTTCTTATACCTATCTATTATATTTTAATCACAAAAAAGAAGAACTTGTCGGTTTTAGGAATACATAAAAAAAGGCTGACTGTCAGTTTAATAATTAATGTGGTTGCGGGTATTTCCTTATTGGCTATGTTTATTAACAAAAATACAGAAGATATAAGTTTTAATATAAATTCATTTTATGCAATTACATATATTTTAGTTGCAGGAATATTTGAAATGATTTTCATATATGGATTCTTACGTTATGAATTAGAGAGGGCATTTGGAATACTCCCCGCTATTCTTATTACTGCCATTTTTTACAGTTTACATCATGCAGGTTTTCAACCAGAATTTACAAAGTTATTTTTTGTTGGAATTATGTATGTTACAGTATTCTATTTTACACACAATATATTCTCAATATTTCCATTTTTTTGGGGTGTTGGTGCTATTTGGGACGTTTTAGTAAATTCAGATGCAGGCAATCAGATAAAGAATGAAACATCGTTTATCATTGCAATATTAATGTTTATTGCCATGATAGGTATAAGCATATTTATTCACTGTAAAATTAAAAATGAGAAATAAAGAGTATGTGTTAGAACTTTTATTTGTAAGATATCAGTTGCATAAATGATTGACGCTGATACGAAAAGGTAGGTGTCCATATGGGAAAATAATGATATTAACGTTTTCAGATGATGAAGAAAATATTTATAATGGGATATTGGAAGTCATAACCAATAGCAAAAGTCTTGAATGGTGTAATATATTCCAAGATACAGAAATTCAAGTTACATTATTTGGAATTATGAGTATTTGGGGGATCACGCTACTATTTCAAAACATATTAGCAGTATAAGGAAAAAGATAGGTGACAGTTCAATCAGACAGTTTTATATACAGACAATACGGGGCGTTGGCTATCGGTTCAATAAAAACTTGAAAAGGTCAGCAAAAGGCAAGTAAGAAATGAAAGTCTTAGCTGTCCTTTTTATATACAGTAACAGGTCAGAAAGGAGGATATGAAAATTGAATATTTTTTACATTAGGTAGCGGTTTATCTTAACAGAAAATCAGCTACTTTTTTATTTCAGAAACTATCATTGCAGGGCAGGTTTTCAGATTTGTGGTTGACAGTCCTATAAAAATTTCATACAATAGTTATTGACCAAGAGTCATTAATTGACAGAGGATTGATCATAAACAAACAGAAGGAGAGACAAAAGGTGGCAAGACCAGTGAAAAAACAGCCGGGAGAATGGGAAAAAGAGATTCTGGACGCGGCAAAATTTTTGTTTTTAACCAAGGGTTATGAGGAGACCTCCGTGGCAGATATTATGGAGCGGGCCGGGGGCGCGAAGGGAATGTTTTACCGCTTCTTTGAGAGTAAAGAGAAGGCGATGCAGGCGCTGGGCGACCGTATGTTTTTGGAGAACAATCCTTTCGAGGCGGTCAGGGCGCGCTCCGACTTAAACGGTCTGCAGAAGATCAGGGAGGTGCTTGCCATGGACAGAGCGGACGGGGAGAGGGAGGCGGTCAATGCACAGGCGGTTTCCATTCTCAAAGACCCACGCATTCTGGCGGCGGCGGTGGAGGCAAACAGACGGGTACTGACGCCCTTGTGGTTTGAATTGATCGAGGAGGGCAGGCGCGACGGCTCCATCCGAACCGCGTATGCGAGAGAACTCTCAGAACTGCTTCCTCTCGTTAATTTCTGGCTGATGCCTTCGGTGTTTCCGGCTGATGAGGAAGAGATCTTGCGCAAATGCCGGTTTATTGCAGAAGTTTTGACGGCTATGGGTCTGCCGGTGGTGGATGAGGCGATGTATGAGCGGACGGGGAGAATACTGGGGCATTTCGGGGAGGAGTGAGGGAGACATGAAAGAAAAACTCTTTACAAAAAATTTTACCCTCCTTGTGCTGGGACAGGTAAGTTCCCTGTTCGGCAATTATATCCTGCGGCTGGCACTGTCCATGTATGTGCTGGAGCTGACCGGTTCGGCGGCTGTGTTTGCCGGTATTTTATCGGCGGCCACGGTTCCAACGATTCTGCTGTCGCTTTTTGGCGGCATTCTGGCTGACCGGGCGGACAGAAGAAAGATCATGGTGGCGTTAGACGCCATGACGGGAACAGCCGTTTTGTGTGCGGCCCTGCTTTTGGCGGAACATCGCGCGCTTACCGTGATTGGCATACTGCTGGTGCTGCTTTCCGTTTTCGGCGCCTTTGAAACGCCCACGGTGCAGGCATGTATTCCGAGTATGCTGACAGGGGATAACATCATCCGGGGAAATGCGGTGGTTAACCAGACGGCGTCGGTATCCTATCTGACGGCGCCGCTTTTGGGAGGCGTTCTGTATGCGGCCTTCGGTTTAAAGCCCGTGATGTATGCAAGTGTGTTATGTTTTTTTGTCACCGCGCTGTTAGAGTGCTTTATCAGACTGGATTACCGATCGGAGGGCTTTCAGGGAAATGCGCTTGCCATGGCAAAGGAAGACTTTCGCGACAGCATCCGTTTTATCGGCAGGGAGCAGGGGAATATTTTACGGGTACTTCTTTTGGCGGCACTGTCCCGCTTTTTTGTAATGGGGGTGACACTGGTGGGGCTTCCCTTTCTGGTGCGGACGGTGCTTGGGCTGGATGCGAAATATTACGGCGCGGCGGAGAGCGTGCTGGCGGTGGCCGTGATCGTGGGCAGCATTGCGGCGGGCGTTCTGGCGGGGAAAATAAAGGACGGCGGGCTGGCATCCCTGCTTGCGGCGGTCGGTCTTTGTATCGTTCCGGCGGGTCTGGTCTTTCTTTTTCCGGCGGGAGCAGTCGTGAAGTATGTGGTTCTTGTGGCCGCTTTCTGCGGGATGCAGATAGCTATCAGCATGTTTTCCATCTATGCGGTGTCCATGATTCAGCAGGGCACACCGGCGCATCTGATCGGAAAGGTGATGGCATACACCTCCGCCATTACCATGTGCGCCCAGCCGGTGGGGCAGCTGGTGTACGGCTTTTTGTTTGACGGGTTCAGAGAGGCGGTGTATCTGGTGTTACTTCCCACGGGAGTGGCCGTGTTTGTGATCGGTGTGGCGGCGCGGGGAATCATCAGGGGATAAAAGAATCGTGGCATTGACGTAATTTTTTTAATTTGATAGCATTTATGGAGAGCAGGCGCCTACTCCTAAAAAACAGGAGGAGATACAAGCACATGAATGATGAAATGCTACAGTACTATATGGAAACCAGTGTCTATACGGATGTGGGGATATATAAGGAGTTTATATTGTCGCTGCCGGATGACATACCGTACCTGGGAATGCTGGTCTGCGATCAGATTACCCACCCGTCCATGTATTTTACGGAGCCGTCTTCTTATCTGGAAGACGCCTATTATGGGAAATTTTCTTCCTATCCGAAGAACCGTTTTAAAAATGAGGATGAATTATATATCACGGCGGTAGCCATGATTGCGGGTATTTTGCGTCTGGACAGTACGGGATTTACGAAGAACAGGGACGTGACGAAAAGAATAACCGTGTCCTGCAGACAGGCCTCCGTATTGTTTAGTGCCATCTTGAAGGCGAAGGGCATCCCCTGCCGCTGCAGAGCCGGATTTATGGATTTTGGCGATGCGGGTGAAAGTTTTATGGAACATTGGGTGAATGAATATTGGGATGCCGGGAAAAACAGATGGGTTTTGTGTGATGTGGACGGTTATTATGAGTATGAACAGCGTTTTGGATACAGCCAGTTTGATCTGCCGCGCCGAAAGTTTGTTACGGCCTCGGAGGCGTGGCTTGGATTGAGAAAAGGTACACTGCATAAAAAACTGGACGTCTTTTCAGAGGACCCGTTGGAGGGCGTATGTGAGTACCTGTTTATGGATTTTCACGCGCTGATGAACAATGAAATCTTTTATTCCTATCAGCCTTTGTATCTGCGCCACGGGGTAAGGGCGCTTGGTGAAAGAGAGCTTTGTGAGCTGGATGAGCTGGCAGTGCTGCTGGCGGAGCCTGACGAAAACAGGGAGAGGATAGAGAAGCTGTGGGATGCGGATGAAAAGCTGTCTGTTCTGACAAACCATACACAAAATATTTATTATGATACTTTTAAGTAACACATACAGTTGCCTGATAAATTTCAAAAAAATACTTACATAAAATGTTTTTATATGTTAAAATACAAAATCATAAAAATAGAACTGTGTAATCAGTAGATGTAAGTCCGGCAGAATGTATGCGTGTAATCTAAAGTAGTTTTACTACGGAGATTACACGCATTTTTATTGCGAATGAAATTATGAGTATCGACAGCGGTTTTTTGGGAATTGATAAGGCGGTTGCAATAATTATAGATGCAGTAGGAGGTGCAGTAGATCATGAATAATCCGGCAGAAAAGGATAACAAGATGGCAGTTATGCCAGTAAACAGGCTGATAATAAATATGGGGGTACCTGTGATTGTCTCCATGATGTTACAGGCAGTATATAACATTGTAGACAGTGCGTTTGTAGCCAATATGAAAGATACGGGGGAAATGGCGCTAAATGCATTGACACTGGCTTTTCCGGTGCAGATGCTGATGGTAGCCATCGGTGTAGGAACCGGTGTGGGTGTCAATGCACTTCTTGCAAAGAGTATGGGACAGGGAGATATGGAAAAAGCCAGTAAGACTGCCGGAAACGGTGTGTTTATAATGGCAGTTCTTTATGTGGTGTTCTTACTGTTCGGATTGTTTGGAACACAAAGCTATGTCGCGTCGCAGACGAAAAATCCTGTTATCGAACAGATGGCAACACAGTATTTAAAGATCTGCTGTGGATTGTCGTTTGGCGTCCTGTATTTTGCTCTGTATGAAAAGGTGTTACAGGCTACCGGAAAAAGTATGTATTCCACCATTGCACAAATCTCAGGGGCAGTAGTGAATATCGTGCTCGATCCGATTATGATTTATGGATGGCTCGGCTGTCCTGCATTCGGAGTAAAGGGTGCCGCCTACGCCACGGTAATCGGGCAGATGGCCTCCGCTTTGTGCGGACTGATATTACATTTAGTGGCAAATAAAGAGATTAAAAACAGCCTTTCATACATGAAACCGTCAGGACAAATTATTAAGGGCATTTATGCCATAGGATTTGCGGCTATTGTTGCACAGGCCCTGATGTCTGTTATGACATACCTTCTGAATGTTATTTTCGTCCGCATTGGAGAAAATGTAGTTACTGCGTACGGGTTATATTATAAGATACAGCAGTTCATATTGTTTGCGGCTTTTGGCTTGAGGGACGCCATAACGCCGGTTGTGTCATTTAATCATGGTATGGGAAGCAGGGAACGTGTCAAGGACGGCGTAAAATATGGTCTGCTGTACACGTTAGGAATCATGTTGGTTGGGTTTGTGGGACTGGAGATACTGGCAGAACCGTTAGCAGGTATTTTCGGACTGTCCGGAGAGACAAAGGCGTTGTGTGTCAGCGCAATGCGGATTGTCTCCATAAGCTATATGTTTGCGGGCGCGAATATTGCATTCCAGGGAATTTTTCAGGCATTGGACAGCGGCCTTGAGTCACTTATTATATCCGTATGCAGACAGTTTTTGTTTGTCATTCCTGTCGCCTATGTGTTTGCCGAAATGGTGTTATCCGGCATTTGTGGAACCTGGCTTGTATGGATGAGTTTTGTGATTGCAGAGGTTTTGTCTGTACTGGTTTCCCTGATATTTATGAAACGGGTAAATAAGAACAGGATTATGGCGATACGGCGGGAGGCAGTGTGACATATCATTATTACATATTGACATTAGTATAACGTCGTGTTATATTATATGCATAACATGATGTTATACATAAAAGGAGAAAGCACAGATGCAGCACAAATTATCCGACGCAGAATATGAAATTATGAAAATCATATGGGAGAACCCGGAAGGAACCACCCTGTTTTCCTATCTCATGGACGAGCTGGCGGCGCGGGGAAAGCCATGCCAGAAAAACACGCTGATTGTTCTTTTATCCCGGCTTGTCAGTAAAGGATATCTGGGCGCGACGAAAATCGGACGGCGCAATGAGTATACGCCGCTTATTTCAGAAACCGCATACCAGACATCCCAGACCCGGCATTTGATAGATAAAGTTTACGAGGGAAACGTCAAGGGGCTGGTTACCAATCTGATTGCGGGGGATCTTCTCACGCAGGAGGAGTACGAGGAGCTGAAAAAACTTCTGGAAGGAGGACAGATTGAAAAATAAGTCTGAGGACTTTGGTTTTCAATCGGAAAGCGATGAATCTGATATTTAGAACGGTTTTGGCTATGTCCCTGTCTGGCGCCTTGCTTATTCTGCTGTTGTTTTTCGGCAGGGTGGTTCTGAAAAACAGACTCAGCAGACAGTGGCAGTATTATATCTGGCTAATTGTCCTGATACGGCTTTGGATTCCCTTTGGGCCGGAGGCGAGTCTGATGGGGCGGGTAGATCAGGCAGCGGGCAGTATGATTGCGCAGATGATGCAGGAGGTGCACCCGGCAGGGCAGAATGGCGGGCAGGATTCCGAGGGGGAAGGCGTACAGAATCCAGGGCAAAGTTCCGGGCTGGATGAGCAGCAAAATACCGCGCAAAGCGTCAGCCGGAGCGCTTCACAGAGGCCTTCACAATTTGCGGCAGAAAAGCCGGAAAAGTCCGTCACGGAAAACGGCGCTTCCCTTTCGGAAGGGATGGCTTTGGCAGGCAAATATTTGTGGGTAATCTGGCTGACCGTGGCTTTGGGTATGCTGATCCGAAAAATAAGCATGTATCAGAGTTATATAAGGTATGTGAGGGCAGGGGCGGAGCCAGTCAGCGATGTGGCGCTTCTGGACCGTCTTTCGGTGACAGCGCAGGAAATGGGGATCGGCAGGGCGATAGAGCTTTGCGTGAATCCGCATGTCGCATCACCGATGCTGGTCGGTTATTTTCATCCCTGCATCGTGCTGCCGTGCGCGGATGTGCAGGAAAGAAAGTTCTGTTATATGGCGATGCATGAGCTGACACATTATAAGCGGCGGGATATCTTTTATAAATGGCTGGTGCAGCTTACGGTGTGCCTGCACTGGTTCAATCCGTTTGTCTATTGGATGAGACGGGAGATGGAAAGAGCATGTGAGTTTGCCTGTGATGAGGCGGTGGTTATAAAAATGGGGCACGGTCATGCGGCGGATTACGGGGAGACGCTGCTTGACGCCATGGCGGCAGCCGGAACATACAGTGAGCCTCTTGCGGCCGTTACCATGAGTGCCAACAAGGAATTGTTGAGAGAAAGGCTGGGTGCGATTATGAGCTGTAAGAAGAAAACGAAGAGGATGGGAATGATAACGGCAGGACTGACGGTGTGTATCGTCTTGGCTGCGTTTTTCCTGGGTGTATACCCGGCTGCCGCGGCGGAGACAAAAAACGCTGAAACCGAAGCACTGTCTGTATCGGATAAGACAATGGGAACGGATTATGACGACAGAACTTTGGTGCGGGAGACATCGGGCGACGCGGGAGAGAAGAATGTAGGGAAGGAAATCCCGGTACAGGAAAAGTCGGCAGGCACGAGTGATGAGGCGGCAACGGATGCCGAAAAATATTACAGGGGGCGCAGCCTGCCTCAGTTTTACATCGCATTTTGCAGGCTGAATGAAAAGGAACAGGAGGCCTGGCTTGACAGGATTTATGCGGATGACGCGACACAGTTCTTTTCTGTCAGCGTAAAGGCGCTTGATGCGGACAGCCCACTGATTCAATCCTTTGCGGAGAAATGTTATGCGGACGGCAGCATTGCTTTTTTCTCTATTCTGGTGGAAGTGATGGATAAGGAGACGCTGGAGGGATGGCTGGATCGGTCGCTGGCGGATCAGAAGTTAAATTTCCAGTCGATGCTCTATGATAAGTTGGACATGGACGAAGAGTGGGATGAAGTGGAAAAGGCATTGGAAGAGGAACAGCTTGCACAGTACCAGGCAGTTGGTGTTACGAAAAACGGAAAGAACTATTATTATCAGGGACAGCTTGTCAATATCTTTCTGGATATCCACAGGCCGAATCGGTCTTTCTATACGTTGAGCATGAATCCGGCGGGGACGGTCAATGTGAAGATCATCCGCGCGCAGGACGGGCAGATCACAGGCGCGGCATACTTGACGGAGGCGGAAATAGAAGAATTGTTCGGGGATATGGAAGAGGATGTGAATGCGGAGGCAGATGAGGAGGCTGAGGCATTCCCGCAGGAGATGACCGTGGCAATGCCTGTATGCAAACTCAGGGAGGGCGCCGGTGGGGAGATGGTAGTTGGTCTGATTGGAGAGGGAGAAACTGTCACCGTTCTGGGAAAGGAAGAGGGAGAAGACGGGCAGATGTGGTATCTTCTGGACAGGGAGTCGCTTTCGGAGCAGCCGGACGATTCGGTGAAGGTGTGTTATATCCGGGCGGATCTGCTGAAATAGATTTGATTGAAAATCGAAATCTGCATATACCATGAAAGTGAACAGAGAATTTTTGCGGCGTGTCCCGATCAACCGCTTTCATATTGTCATATTCCGCGCGATCCATGAGGGAAAATGGATAAGCATTGAATACCATAACAAACAGGAACAGAATACAAAATATTGGATCGGTATTCGCAATTATAGAAGGCTCTTATTATCCTGTCAATGAGAAGTTGGTTAAGGATATCTACCTGAATCCACATAAATACAACACCATTTTTGACAATACCGCGAATTTGAAGATACTCGGGTATCTTGACCACGACCAGATCAGGGGCGAGCTGTACCAGCTCAACGCGGAACAGTATGTGACGGCAGGGTCGGAGCCGCTTTTTAGAGATTATTTAGAGATAAGCCCATTATAATGTTATCCAGAGGCTGCTCGAAAATAGGGGCTCTTACAGAGAGGAGTTTTAAACATGAAAGCGGAAAAGAAGGTATGGGCTTTTGTATTCTCCGTCTGCATGCTTGCCATAGCACTTGGCGGATGCGGAAGTCATGGCGATTTATCAGATCATACGGGGAAAAACCAGATTGAGAATGGCGGGAACGCGGATGGCACGGACGCTTTATCAGAAAGTACGGTGATGGGACGCTATGTGGAGACGGCTACCGATTTATCAGGCAGTATCGGTTTTGTATCCGATATTTTTAAGCTGGAGGACGGGAGCCTTATTATTGCCGATACGGAAAAAGATTTCCTGATGATGAAAGAGGGCGGTGAAGCATGGGAGACGGATGCAAGAAGCTGGAAAACGCGGATGCAGGAGGAGAGCAGCATCAGATCGCTTGCCGTAGGAAAGGATAATACGGTCGGCGTTATTTATGATACGGCAGCCCAGAGCCCGCTTGCGGAAGATTACAACCCTTTTGAGGAAAATCTGGAGGTGATGGTCGTCAGGGCTGACGGTACACAGGTGTCGGTCGAAATGGCAGGATTGGAGGAGGAGACGCCATATCGGATATGGATATCGGATACGGGCAGAATTTTTGTCAGTACATTCGGTCCGAATCCCGGTTTGTATGAGATAGAGGAAGACGGCAGCAGTGACAGACTTCTTACACTGGAATCAGCCACCTCATTGATCAGATTTCAGAATCAACTGATGATTTTTGACAGATTGGATGGTGACGGCCTGACGATCTATGATATGGAGCAGGAGCAGTATATCGAAGACGAGGTTCTGCATGATTTTGTAGAAGAAAATTATAAGGACAGATCCGGCAACGGCGGCTCATTCTATGATTTATACTTTTTCATGGGAGAGGAAAATGTGCTGTATCTTGCCGGGAAAAAAGGACTGCACCGCCATGTCATCGGCGGCAATGCGATAGAGCAGATTATAGACGGAAATCTTAGCTCTCTGGGCAATCCTTCCTATCAACTGCGCGGTATGTCAATGGTTGGCGACAGTGAGTTTATGGCGCTGTTTTCTAACGGCAGAGCGGTTCGGTATACCTATAATCCGGACATTCCAACGGTTCCGGGAGAGAAACTGAGGGTTTACAGCTTAAGGGATAACAGCACGGTAAGACAGGCAGTGAACTTGTACCAGACGGCTTATCCGGATGTCTATATAGAATATGAGGTCGGAACAGAGACCGACAGCTCTGTGACAAGGGAGGACACATTAAAAAATCTGAATATGAAGCTGCTTGCCGGAGACGGGCCGGATGTTCTGATTCTGGATCATATGCCTGTGGACTCTTATATAGAAAAGGGCCTTCTGGCGGATTTAAGTCCCGTTATGGAAACCCTGAGCGGAGAAAACGCGCTGTTTGAGAATATTGTATCGGCGTTTCGGACGGAGGAGGGGATCTATATGATGCCCTGCGAGATACAGCTTCCGGTGGCATTCGGTAAGAAGGAGTATACGCAGGGGATGACAGATTTGGAAGGGATTGCCGATACGATGGAGCGTCTGCGGGAAAATGTTCCGGAGAAAAACTTATACGGTTTCTGTACGAAAAAGAGCATTATGAAATTATTTTCCATGATTTCCGTACCTGATTGGACAACAGAGAAGGGCGAAATCAATGAGGAAGGACTGAGCGGTTATCTCGTAAATGTAAAGAGAATTTATGATGCGCAGATGCAGGGACTGGCAAAGGAGGACATCGAAAGGTATTATGATTTAAGCGAGTCCTATCGGGAAAGATACGTTTATAGCCTGGATGACAGCGCTGAAATGATAAGAACGGGAGTCGACTATGTGGATTTTGTTGTGGGAGACCGGCAGTTTCTGTACGGTACATTGGGCGGAGACTTTACTTATGCAGCATTGTATGCCGTGCAGCAGATGGAGGAATATGAAGACTGTGAAACCGTATTGATGAAGCCGGAGATTTTTTATCCACAGACGCTGACAGGCATCAGCGCCGTTTCCGAACATAATGAGCAGGCACAGAGTTTCTTACGTTTCCTGCTTGGAAAAGAAAACCAGTCCTCACTTTTTATGGGATTTTCGGTGAATCGGTCCGCATTTGATACGATTCGGGAAACGGCAAAAGAGACGGGCGATGAGGTGTATATCGATATGGGCGTGATGGACGAGAATGGGAAAGTCTATGCGATCACAGGCGGTTTCCCCGGCGAAAAAGAGATTCAGCGTTTGCAGAACTGGATGGAATCGGTAAGCGTTCCTTATATAGAGGATGACTTATTGGAAGAAGCCGTATACGAGGAAGGGGCTTTGTATCTGGAGGGGACGCAGAGTCTGGAAAACACGCTTGAGAGGATTGAAAAGAGGGTAGCCTTATATATGGCGGAATAACTTTTCACGTCTCCACCTGCAGAATATCCTCAAACCGGATTTTCGTGTTCACAATCTGCAATAACCGGCTGGTTTCGTCGAGACGGGCGACCAGACCGGTTATTTTGATGTATTCCCCATTTTGAAAATAGACCACAGCCGCCATTTTTCCCTTGGCGAGCCGGTGCATCTGTCTGTCCAGTTCTTCTTCCATTTCCGGGGACAGCTCGATCTTCGGGACAAGGATTTTCTCCTTCTTCGCAAGGGCGTCCGGCAGTCCCCTCAATGCAGCAAAGGGCATGAACTGCTTGGCTCTCTCCTCTATGGGCATTTTGTTAATAGATTTACTCGCCACTTCTATGTCCTCCGATCTGGTGATTCCGCTCTCTGGTGGTGGCGCCCTCCTCCAGATTCATCCCCTTCAGGATGGCGTCCTTGCCAAATTTATGCTTGATGCTGATCACGGCCTCCTGTACTTTGCGGTTCTTCTCAAGTTCCCCGGCGTCCACGAAGAAATTGTACTGATGGTATTCCTCCGGCATCACATGATTGCATGTCAGGTTGATACGGTGGATCGGCCACTCGGGATTGACGATTTTTTCATAGAGGGCTGTCACCGCGGGAATCAGCAGGAGGTCTGAATTGGTGTCTGTCTGTAAATCAGTTGTGCCGTGGGCGGACGTCGCATTCATGCGGTTGGAATAGCCTACGTGGAGCGTGACGGAGCGGGTGACCAGATTCTTTTCCACCAGATCCAGACACAGGAGATCCATCATCTCCTTGACAATGAGCAGCCCCTTGTCAAAGGGATAGTCGCAGCCCAGCACCTGCCCGCTGGTGAGACAGTTGGTGCGGGGACGGTAGTTTTTGATGTCGGCGATGGTGACGGGCTCTCTGCCCCATGCGTGGTCGATCAGCAGCTCCGCATCTATTCCGAACAGCTTATACAGAAGATTTTCGTCTGCGGCGGCGATATCTCCCATGGTGCGGATGCCGAAGGTCTCAAGCCGTCTGGCTGTGCCTGCGCCCACGCGCCAGAAGTCTGTGAGGGGCTTGTGGGACCAGAGGGTTTTCCGATAGCTTTCCTCCGTCAGCTCGCCGATAAAGTCAGCGGCGTGTTTGGCGGTGATATCAAGAGCGACCTTCGCCAGATACAGGTTGGAGCCGACGCCGCAGGAGGCGCGGATGCCCGTCTGCTCATAGATATCCTGCATAATCTGAAAGCCAAGCTGTCTGGCGGAGAGCCGGTAGAGCGTGAGATAATCCGTCACATCCATAAAGGCCTCGTCGATGGAGTAGACGTGGATGTCCTCTTTTGATATATATTTCAGATAGATGGCATAAATATCTGCGGAGACGTCCACATACCGCTGCATACGGGGAGGCGCCACGATATATTTTACAGCCTGCGGGATTTCGAATATGCGGCATCGGTTTTTGATCCCCAGCGCTTTCATGGCGGGGGTGATGGCAAGACAGATGGTCTTTTCCGTCCGTGCAGGGTCGGCCACCACCAGATTGGTGGTCATGGGGTCCAGACCCCGCTCTACACATTCAACCGAGGCGTAGAAAGATTTTAAGTCGATGCAGAGGTAGATACGGCTCATGGAAATGTTCCTTTCCCAGACTCCGCTGTGGGTTCGGAGTTGCTCCGGGATCCTGGCGGCTGTCCATAGTATATGCTTTATGGTTATAGTATATCACTAGAACATATGTTTGGCAATAAAAAAAAGAAATGACAGAGAAAAGTTGTGTATGAGGATGGAGGGAGAAAGA
The DNA here is from genome assembly GCA_947176065.1 of uncultured Lachnospiraceae bacterium. Lineage (GTDB taxonomy): Bacteria > Bacillota > Clostridia > Lachnospirales > Lachnospiraceae > UBA3282. The sequence goes on from CAMWPB010000012.1 coordinate 13,750, forward strand.
GGGGGGACATCGTCAGAAAAAAAAGAGGACAAAAACGTAAAATAGTGTTAGAATACCTTTATACATATGAAGGGGTAAACGGACATGAGTGTTATCAGCAGTAAGGATGTCTATCAAATCATCCGAAAAACTCTCGGCATCATCAATAATAAGATCATGAATCACGGGGAAATCACGGGATATATCTTATATAAGATGATGGAGTATGAGAATACTTACACCGATCAGAACTACACGGAACAGGAGCTGGTGGATTACACCATGCTCGGTATTCTGCATGACATTGGGCTTTATAAAGAGGAAAATGTCAAGAAGGTGACGGATTTTGAGACGAAGAATCTCTGGCCGCACTCGATCTATGGGTTTCTCTTTTTGAAGTACCTGTCGCCTATAGGGGACAGGGCGGAGGTCATACTTTATCATCATCTGGACTACAACCGTTACGGCATGATACAGAGCCGTTATCTGCATGTGACCGAGCTGCTGAATCTGGCGGATAAGATGGATACGGTTCTGCATCTGAAGGAGGAGCATCTGGAGCCGGATTATTTTTCAAAGTACCGCAATATCAAATTTTCCGGCGCGGCGATGGATCTTTTCCAGAAGGCGGAGAAGTGCTATGGAATTACGGAAAATCTGGTGAACGGCAAATACCGTGAGGAGCTGGATGTGCTTTTGGCGAAGCGGGCCTTTTCCGAGCAGTACAAGAAAGGCTTTTTGGAAATGCTGGTCTACACCATTGATTTTCGAAGCGAGCATACGGTGATCCATACGCTGGCGACGGTGAACTTCGCGGAACAGCTCGGCAGGCTTTCCCGTGTCTCGGGAAAGGATCTCAGAGATCTCCACTACGGCGCGCTGCTTCATGATCTGGGAAAGATTGCGATTCCGTTACATATTCTGGAGTCCACAGGGCGGTTAAGTGACGAGGAAATGAAGGTGATGAAAGCCCATGTGCGGATCACGGAGATGATTCTGGAAGGCGTTGTGGACGACGATGTTTTGCAGATCGCGGTCAGACATCACGAGAAGCTGGACGGGACAGGCTATCATAAGGGGCTTTCGGCTGCGGATCTGACTCTGCCCCAGCAGATCATTGCGGTGGCGGATATCCTGAGTGCACTCTACGGCAAGCGCAGTTACAAGGAGGCGTTCAGCAAGGAAAAAATTCTCGACATTATGAACGGTGATGCGGACAAGGGTAAGATAAACCGCAATGTGGTGACAACTCTTGAAAAAAATTATGACAGCATCATCGCGGAGTTTGAGAAAGAGAAGGAAAACACCATCGGACTGTATCTGAAGATTAAGGAGCAGTATGCGATTATGATTGAGCGGTTTAAACGATTCGACTAGAGTGGAAAAAAGAGGAGGGATTACACATATGGATCAGGCAAAAGTATATTTTACATCCTTTAAAGCGACGGAGCACGAGAATTTACTCCAGAAACTGCACCGTCTGATGAAGACGGCGGGGTTTGAGAGCATTGATTTTACGGACAAGTACACGGCCATCAAGATTCATTTCGGGGAGTACGGGAATCTGGCGTTTCTGCGCCCGAACTATGCGAGAGTGGTGGCGGATTATGTGAAGGAGCTGGGCGGCAGGCCTTACCTGACGGACTGCAATACGCTCTATGTGGGCAGCAGGAAAAATGCGCTGGATCATCTGGAGACGGCCTATGTAAACGGATTTTCTCCTTATCAGACAGGGTGTCACGTGATTATCGGCGACGGCCTCAAGGGGACGGATGAAACGCTGGTTCCCATCGACGGGGAGTATGTGAAGGAGGCTAAAATCGGCCATGCGGTTATGGACGCGGATGTGTTTATTTCCCTGACCCACTTTAAGGGACATGAGATGGCGGGCTTTGGCGGTGCCCTGAAAAATATCGGCATGGGCTGCGGCTCCAGGGCAGGCAAGATGGAGCAGCACTGTGACGGGAAGCCGGAGGTGGATCAGTCCCTCTGCGTGGGTTGTGGGGCCTGCGACAGGATCTGCGCCCACGGCGCACCCCTCATCGGGAACGGCAAGGCGCACATTGACCATGACAAGTGCGTGGGCTGCGGTCGTTGTCTTGCGGTTTGTCCCAAGGATGCGATTTCTGCAAGCTTTGAGGATTCCATCGCCATGCTAAATTATAAGATGGCGGAGTACGCATGGGCCGTATGCAAGGATAAGCCGTGCTTCCATGTATCTTTGATCTGTGATGTGTCGCCCAACTGTGACTGTCACGCGGAAAATGATATTCCGATTATTCCAAATGTGGGTATGCTGGCGTCCTTTGACCCGGTGGCGCTGGATCAGGCGTGTGCCGATCTGTGTAATAAGATGGCCCCGGTGGAGGAGAGCGTGCTGGGTGAGAACCTGCATAAGCACGGCAATGAGGCCGGACATGACCACTTCTTTATGACCCACCCGGATACGGAGTGGAAGTCCTGTATCGCCCACGCGGTAAAGATCGGGCTGGGGACGGATCAGTATGAGCTGGTGACGATCTAAAAAACGACGGCAGTCTCAAACGGGAAACAAGGTATAGATACAGAAACGAAAGCAGCCTCCGGCAATCGGCAGATAAAGCCAATGCGCGGAGGCTGCTTCTGTTTAGATACATCCGTCATGCGTGCGGGATATTGGTGTACTCCGAAATTTCCCGGCTGATCGTACACAGGTCATCCACAGATAAACCGTGAATATCTGTATTGCCGGTGATCCGTGCAAAAGTCTTTAACTCCTCGGCGGAACATCTCAGATAATTTTCCACCCGCTTTGCAGCGGCGTCGATGTGCAATCTTTCCCGCAGCGTTTCATCCTGCGTAGCCACACCCACCGGGCACATGCCGCTGCCGCAGATACGGTACTGCTGACAGGCGGCTGCTACCATGGCGGCCGAGGCCACGGCAACTGCGTCCGCGCCCATGGCGATCGCCTTTGCAAAATCGGAAGATACCCGCAGGCCTCCCGTGATGACCAGATCAATATCTGCGTTCACCGAATCCAAGTATTTTCTGGCGCGGTGGAGGGCATAGAGCGTCGGTACGCTGGTGGAGTCCCTGACGATGGCAGGAGAAGCGCCCGTTGCGCCGCCACGGCCGTCTATGGTGATGAAATCGGGTTTGGCATAGACGCAAAATTCCAGATCCTTCTCGATACGCCCCGCGGCAATCTTGATGCCGATGGGCCTTCCTTCGCTTCGTGCGCGAAGCTCGTCAACCAGCTTCTTCAAATCGTCCGCACTGTTTATTCCGGGGAATTTGGAAGGGCTGATGACATCCTCCCCAAGCGGTTTATTTCGAATTTTAGCGATTTCGGGAGTTACCTTGCCGCCCGGCAGATGGCCGCCCATACCCGGCTTTGTTCCCTGCCCGATTTTGATTTCGATGGCGTCGGAAGTTTTCAGGTTCTCGTCGGTAACGCTGTACTGGTTCGGCACATACTCAAATATGTATTTGCAGGCCGCCGCCTTCTCCTCCGGGAGAATGCCGCCTTCCCCGCTGCACATGGCCGTCTCCACAGCGGCGCTCCCTTTGGCCATCGCGATTTTTGTCTCCCGGGAGAGTGCGCCGAAGGACATGTGGGAAATGTAGACCGGCATGGCAAGGGTCATCGGTTTCTTCGCGTGCTTTCCGATCACGGTCTGTAAAGATACCTCGTCATGCTCGTTCAGGGGCATTGGGTTTAACTGTGCGCCGAGTATCAGCACGTCGTCCCAGTCCGGCATCTTCATCCGCGTGCCCATGGCCTCGATCGCTGATTTCCCGGTGACGGCCATCTCGTGGATCTCTTTCATATAGCGGTAATCGCTGTCTGTCTTTCGGGTTTCCTTCGGGTAACTTAAGTCCAGATCCTCGGCGTTTGCGCAGACAGATTCATTCTCGGCTGCGGTGCAGGCTGTGGCGGGCGTTTCAGATTCCAGCGCGTTGAATTTCTCCGGCGGCTGTTTGCAGATGGGACATTCTGTCAGTTCGGAAAAGGGCTTACCTTCCTTTTCCTCGTCGTATTCGTACCCACAGATACTGCATTTGTAAACCATGGCAAATTCCTCCTTTGTATTTTTCTCGATTCCAAAGTCTCTTGCTATAACTATAATATCTTTTGGGACTTTTGTCGAGGAACTTTGCGCCTGCCCTGACAGGGAGTGATACCGTTTATTACATTTATATGCAGGCATGGTTTATCGTCTGAAAGCGGTTGCTGTTTTCCCGTCCACATGGTATCATGTCAGTTACAAATCAGAGGGAGGAGATTAAAAATGCGGAAAATCGTATTATTTATTGCCATGAGCCTTGACGGATATATTGCAGATACAGACGGCGGTGTTGACTGGCTGGCAGGGCAGGATCATGACGTGGAAGGCGACGACAGTTATGCAGCTTTTGTAAACAGTGTTGACACAGTTATTATGGGTTTTAAAACTTATCATCAGATTGTAACGGAATTATCCCCCGGACAATGGGTATATGACAATCTGCAAAGCTATGTAATCACGCATAGGAATTGTACGCCTAAAAGTAACATAACCTTTGTTTCAGAAAATCCATGTACTCTTGTCAGTGGCTTAAAACAAAAAGACGGCAAAGATATTTGGATCTGTGGCGGGGCTGACATTGTTCACCAGCTTATGCAAAAAGATCTGATAGATAAATATTATATTTCTATTATTCCAACGATTTTAGGGAACGGCATCCGCCTTTTTGCCGCGACAGACAAAAAAATAGACTTGCGCTTCATTGCTTCAAAAAGCAGTAACGGCATTATAGAACTGGTGTATGAAAGACGATAAAATTTGCTGCGGATGCCTGCATTATCTTGCAGGCATCCTGAAATCTGTGAGCGCATGATTCAAAAAATCATTGAAAGGTTTCATCGCCTCAAAAATCTGTACCATTTTTGGCAGGAATGTCCCGATATCCACAAGCTCCTGATCCGTTACAGGATATTCAAGATACCAGCTCTTATATTTGAGGTATTTGGCCTGCGGGTGATCCTTGTCATACCCGGAAGGCACATTTTTGAGAGCCGTTCCCTGCACAGTAAAATATTTTGTAAAAGTGTCCGCATGAATGATCTGCTCCCATTCGTCCGAGTGATCTACTATATAGTCGCGCACCATGGCAGTAGCATCCTTAAACATATCGGCGAAAAGTCCGCCGCCCAGAAAAGACGCGTCGCCGGGTTTTATCATCAGATAATATCCGACAGGGACAGGCAGCTTTCCCATGGCGCCGATATGTGCGCGGAATGCGGGATTGTAAGGCGATTTGTCGTGACTGAAACGGGTATCCCGCACCAGCTTAAAGGTAAGTTCCTTCGGCACATTGTGTAAAATACTGCCATCTGTTTTACCTATCGAAAGAATCAGTTCCTGCAGCAGCGCTTCAAACTGTGCGTTTGCCTCCTTGTATTCTGTCTTATGTTGATGATACCATTCCCGGTTGTTGTTTTCCTTTAAATCGGATAAGTATTGAAAGATAAGTTCCGTGTTCATGGAATATTCCCCCTGTTATGCATTTTTTACGACTGAGAAGGAGGCAGATTCCAGAAAATCTCTGATAAACTGTCTGGTCTGCTCCGGGGTCGAATAGAGTCTGGCAAAGGAAAAATGCTGCGCCAGATCATCAATTTCTTCCATGGCTTCTTTTACGTCAAGCATGGTCTGCCGGGAGATTTCATCTGCGGCGGTGTAGTCCTGATGGGACGGACTGATCCGATGGCTTTGGATCGCGTAATTGACGCGGTTTGCGCAGCGGCATGTCCCATTGCCGTATTCACCGCAGTATTCGCCCAGAAAATCAGCCATTTTCCTGCGTACGCGGGAAAGACGCTGCCTGTATGCTTCCGGCGACATCTCCAAAATATCACCGGCCATGCGGCTGTCTGCATGAAACATGGTTCCCAGCACAAAAATGCAGCGACTGTCCGTATCAAGGCACTGCAGCATCACATTGGTGCAGGACATTTTCAGCTCCTCCGCAAGAACCGCCTTTTCCACATTCTGCGTCAGATCCGGCACATCGAAAATCTTTCCGTTTTTGATATCCTCCCCGTAAAATTCAAAGCTTAACGGATGGTGTGCAAACATATGCTTTTTGTAGTTTTTCAGATGGTTCACAGCGATGCGGAATACCCATGTTGAAAAGGCGCTTTCCTTTTTGAAGGAAGAAAGATGGGTGATGACTTTCAACAGGATATCCTGTGTTGCGTCCTCCGCGTCCGCAAAGGTGCCGAGCATGCGCAGGGACAGGTTGAAGACCAGATCCTGCACATGGAGAATAAGGGTTTCCAGAGCATCTCGGTCTCCGGCAGTGGCCTGTTCCACTAAAGCAAATAGTTCTTCTGTATTTTTGTCCATAAATTTTACCTCCTATAGAATTAGACAATGCAGCCGGACTTTTGTGACATATAATTTCTGTTATTTTAACAATCTTTTTTCCATCATACACCGAAAGGCTTTTTTTGTATACAAACCGCTGGTTGAGTTGGAGGGAATGGTTCATCCATGACAAAAAACAGCCTGTTAATGACAAAAGCAATTAAGAAATAAACGCTGTTAACCGAAATAATAAATAACATTAAGGAACAGATACACAGAGATATTTCAGGCAGAAAGGCGGTTATCTTTTATGAATATTTCATGGGAACAGACAAGCGGCATATTGCGGAGAATGAACACCGCAGGCATGTTAAAGAGCACGCAGGACAGGCTGGAGAGGCAGGAACAGACGCAGAAGCAGGTGGATTTTTTCGAGCAGCAGAAGGAAAATCTGAAAAATGTCTCCTGCGGAAGTGTGGAGGAGATTGCCGAGAAACTGAAAATGTACCAGTCCTATGAGGATCAGATTGCATCGGTAAAGGCGGCTTACAATCAGGAGCAGATGTTCCATATTCTGGATGAGTCCAAAGAGCGCGGGGAGCAGATCGCGGAGGCAGTCGATAAGATGGAGCCCAAGACCCCGGAAGAACGTCTGGAAGAGCTCGTGGAAGAAGCGCTTGGCGTCGAGGACGGCGGCGAACTCGAGGAAATCATGGACGAACTCGAGGAGGTTGCAGAAGAGCTGGCAGAGGAATTGACGGAAGAGATGACCGAAGAGCTTGCGGAAGAACTGCCGGAGAATGCGGAACTGTCTGTGGAGGAGGTTGCTGAGGCGGCAGCGGCTGCTGAGGCAGCAGAAAAGGAAGCGGAAAATGCGGCAGGAATACCCGCGGGGTATATGCCTTTTGATGTAAGGTTATGATTGCTTCGTTTATCCCGAGGCATGTGAGCAACCGTGTTTTGCTCACCGTCTGTATCACCAAAAACCGGGAGGGACAATTCGTGCTTCATAACGCATATTACAGGGATGAAAAGGGACGGTTCAGGGAAAGCCGTCCCTATATGACGTTTTGGGAAACGGTATCGCATATTTCCAGACGGAGCCCGAAACTGATTTATCTAATCGGGATTCGGTGCGCGGTCAGCGGGATGGAGGGGAAAGGGTAATCACCTTCGTCGCCACTCTCTCCCGGAACCGCACGTCATGCTCCACAAAGAGAAGCGTCGGTTCATATTCCAAAAGAAGTTTCTCAATCTGCATCCGGGAGAAAACGTCGATATAGTTTAACGGTTCATCCCAGATATAGAGGTGGGCGGGAGTCAACAGGCTTGCCGCCAGCAGCACTTTTTTCTTCTGTCCTTCGGAGTAGTCCTCCATATTTTTCACAAACTGCACCCGTTCAAAATCAAGCTGTCTTAAGACCGCACAGAACAGGCTCTGGTCCAGATTTTTCCGTTCGCAAAAATCAGAGATGCCGCCTGTCAGCCCGGATGTGTCCTGACTGATATAGGAAATGACAAGTCCCGAGGCGGTTTCGCAGATCCCCTCCTCCGAAAATGCCATGTCAGAGGAGGCGATTCCGGCCTTCTGCAGAATCACTTTTATAAGCGTGGATTTCCCGCAGCCGTTTTCACCGTGCAGGGCAATCCGATCCCCGTTCTGAATCTCAAAGGTCACGTCTGTAAAGACAGGATGTGCTGCACCCGCATACTGCAGGCTGTAATCCCGTATATTTACAAGTCTGCTTTTGTGGTGGGAGAGGGGCGTTAACTTCAAATCCACAGTCTTTTCCAGATCCTGCAAAAGCCCCTCTTTCTCCTCAATCTCCCGGTCAATCCTCTGTTTCATCTGGGTCACCCGGCTCTGCATCTTTTTGGTTTTTGCCCCGATATAAGGTCTTGTGCCGTTGCCGCGGTCGTGCTCCTTAATGGGATCGTAACCGATTTTGGTGCGCTCGTTTTTGTCGGCCCATTCGGCGGTGCGTCTGGCCGCCTGTCTCAAATTCCTGATTTCCCTTACATGTTTTTCGTTTTCCGAAAGGGCGAACTGATCCTTTCTCTGTTTGTTTTCCCACCAGACGGAGAAATTGCCGCTCTGCACATCAATGGTCTGCCTGTTTAACACCAGCACATGATCGATGCAGGCATCCAGCAGATCTCTGTCATGGGATACCAGTATAAAGCCTTTTTTGGAGGCCAGATATTCTTTCACACATTCTCTGGCCGTCTGGTCCAGATGGTTTGTCGGCTCGTCGATCAGCAGGAAATCATTTTCGCCGGAGAACAGAACGGCCAGCAGCACCTTGGTCTGTTCCCCGAAGCTCAGCGTCCGAAAGGGACGGTAAAGGATTTCCGCATCCTCCTCGAGCTGTGCCAGCTCGCAGATCACCCGCCACTCCTCGCATCCCGCTTTCAGCTCCTCAAGAAAAGCGGAGGCGGGGAGGTTTCTTTGCGCCTCCGTGACGGGGTAGGGGAAGTAATCAAAAGTGGTATTGGCACTTATGGAACCCTGATAGGCATAGTTTCCTGTCAACAGGCGTAGGAAGGTGGTCTTGCCTTTCCCGTTGCGCCCGATAAAGCCCAGTTTCCAGTCGGTGTCGATGGAAAAGGAGACGTTTTCAAAAATATCATCGAAACTTCCTTCATAGGAAAACGTCAGATTCGTTACATTGATTTGTGACATATGCATCTCTCCCTTCTACAGGTTCTTTGACAATAAAAAAGAACCGTCCGCCGCCGGAAAGTTCCATTACATGCCCGATCACCTCATTTTGCAGGGAAAGTGTACGGTGCTTTGGTCGCGATAAAAAGCAATGCACACAAAAAGAGAGGTGGCGGGAATATAATCCACTTTTGGCGACATGAAAACAGTATGGAAACGAATCTCCATACATCAAAAACCTTCATGCAATCAAAAGTAGATTATTTCTTCATCCTTTCACCTCTCTCTTCAAAGATAATGCCATTCTAACACTGACTATTCTTTTTGTCAAACAGGAAAAAGTAATTGGCAGAGGATTTCCCGCTTGCACATAGAGGAGTGGAATATTATAATGTATTTACAGTAACGAAATCGTGATATTTCGGAATGGAGGGGCTTATGATTTTAGATTTTGATGCAATTGAGGAACAGGTGATTCCCAATTTTAAGGGTGGAGAGAAGCAGATTAGATCGCACATGTACACGGATGAGGCGTGCAAAATCATGCGGGCGTCCTTAGAGCCGGGAGCGACGATTGGCGTGCATACCCATGAAACCAACAGTGAGATTATCTTCATGTTAAAGGGGACGGGAGTAGTTCTCTACGACGATGGCAGGGAGACGCTGTCTGCGGGGAGCTGTCATTACTGTCCGAAGGGACATAGCCACAGCCTGCGCAATGAGAGCGATGAGACGATCGAATTTTATGCGGTCGTAGAGTGAAAAGAACTTCTAAAGACGTCCCGCCATAGTACGGGACGCCAAGAAGTTCTAGGAGTTGCTTTGCAACTCCGTTTCACTCAGGAGAATGCCCCAATAAGGCATTCTCCGCATGACAGAAGTATGGAGATAATAGCATGACACAAAAAAAGTTTGAGGTGGATCTGCTGCATGGACCGATCTTACAGGCGATGCTTGTATTTGCGGTACCTCTTTTCTTTTCCGGCGTGTTCCAACAGCTCTATAATACCATGGACACCGTGATTATCGGCCATACGCTGGGGGACGAGGCGCTGGCGGCCATGGGCGCGGCGGGAGCGGTCTACGATCTGCTGATCGGCTTTGCATTGGGAATCGGAAACGGGCTGGCCATCGTGACGGCCAGAAGCTTCGGGAGCGGTGACGGGGAGTACCTGAAACGGTCAGTGGCGGCGTCTCTTGTAATCGGTGTCGGTATCACAGCGGTGATGACCGTGGCGGCGCGTTTTATTCTCTATCCCTTTCTGGAGGTTCTGAATACGCCGGCAGAGATCATTGGACAGGCATACGCCTATATATCCACGATTACGTTGTTTATCGGGGTAATGTTTGCGTATAACCTGTGTGCCGGACTTTTGAGGGCCATCGGAAACAGCGTGATGCCGTTAGTCTTTCTGATTCTGTCATCGCTGCTTAATATTGTGCTGGATTTATTTTTCATTACGCAGTTACATATGGGTGTGCAGGGCGCGGCGGTGGCTACAGTGATTGCGCAGGGGGTGTCGGTGGCTGCCTGTCTGCTTTATATCTGGAAAAAGGCTGGAATACTGATCCCGGGGCGGAAACATTTTGTCTGGGATAAGGAGCTGTACCGGGAGATGCTGGCGCAGGGCTTTTCCATGGCCTTTATGAGCGCCATTGTCCATGCGGGCACGGCTGTTTTACAGTCCGGAATCAACAGTCTGGGCTATCTGGTGATCGCGGGCCATGTGGCGGCCAGAAAGATTTTTATGTTTCTGATGATGCCCTATATGGCGGTCAGCCAGACGGTCAGCACTTTTGTGGCGCAAAACTACGGTGCGGGGCAGATGGGGCGCATCCGCAGATCGGTAAAGATTTCCTATCTGTGCGGCGCGGTACTGACGGCGGGGATCACGCTGTTTACCATTCCACTTGCGCCATGGATGGTGCGGATGCTGTCAGGCTCATCGGAGGCGGTGGTGATAGATAACGGCGCGCTGTATCTGCAGGTGGTGGCGCCCTGTCTGATGATCCTGGCGCTGCTGAATCCTTCCCGGTTTGCCCTGCAGAGTATCGGAAATAAGGTGCTGCCCATCATTTCCAGCGTGATAGAGCTGATTGGGAAATATCTGTTTGTGGCGTTTCTGATACCGCGGTTTCAGTATATGGCGGTGATCTTCTGCGAACCGGTGATCTGGGCTTTTATGGATGTGGAACTGTTGTGGGCGTTTTGGAGAAATCCGTTGATCTGCCAGAGCAGGGAAAGTGAGCGGAATTTAATATAAGGGAAAAACATGCGCAATGCAAAGCGCGGAAATGAGGTGGGTATGAATACGATAGAAAAGCTGCAGGCGCTCCGGGGGGAGATGCGGAAGAAGAATCTTTCGGCATACATTGTTCCCACGGAGGATTTTCACTGTTCCGAGTATGTGGGGGACTATTTTAAGGCGCGGGAGTATCTGTCCGGGTTTACGGGGTCTGCGGGCACGCTTCTGGTGATGCCGGAGCGGGCTTTGCTGTGGACGGACGGCAGATATTTTTTACAGGCGGAGGAACAGCTTTCGGGCAACGGCATTGAGCTGATGAAAAGCGGGCAGCCGGATGTTCCCACGCTTCCTGACTTTCTGGGTGAGCAGCTCGGAAAGGGGGCTGTGGTCGGGTTCGACGGAAGAACCGTGCCGGGCGCTTTCGTGGAACTGATCAGAGAAAAGACAGCGGCAAAGGAGGTTACCTTTTACGGGAAAAGGGATCTGGTCGACCGGATCTGGGAAGAGAGACCGCCTATGTCGGCGGAGCCGGTGTGGGAGCTTGGGGTATCTTATGCGGGACTTTCCCGGGAGGAGAAGCTTGCGAAGGTGCGGCAGGAGATGGAGAAGGAGCGGGCGGATGCGCTTTTAGTGACGGCGCTGGATGAGACGGCCTGGCTTTTAAATCTGCGCGGCAGCGATGTGCGGCACACGCCGGTATTTCTTGCTTATATGTTTATCACGAAAAGACGCGCCCTGCTATGCGCACAGAAGAGCGCTTTTTCTGAAAATATCTGTAATGAACTGGCAAAGGCGGGGGTAACGCTTCTGCCCTATGAGAGCATAGAGGATATGGCGGCCTCCCTGCCTGCGGGACAGAAAATTCTGGTGGATGGAAAAAAGGTCAGCTACCGGCTGTTAAAAGCGATTTCCAAAGGTGTGGAGATGGTTGACAAACCCAGTCCGATCGCCATGTTAAAGGCGGTGAAGACGGAGCGGGAGATCACGCATATGCGCTCGGTTCATGTGAAGGACGGCGTGGCAGTGACCCGGTTTATGTACTGGCTGAAATCCCATGTAGGTGCGGAGGAGATCACCGAGATCAGTGCGGCTTCTAAGCTGGAGGCTTTACGGGCTGAGATGGAAGGGTATCTGGGGCCCAGCTTTGATCCGATTATGGCTTACGGCCCTCATGGAGCCATCGTGCATTATGAGGCGACCCCGGAGACGGATGTGGCGATACAGCCGAAGGGCTTATGCCTTGCGGATACAGGAGGACATTACAGCGAAGGCACCACAGACGTTACCCGCACGATTGCGCTCGGAGAAGTGACGGCGAGGGAGAAGAGAGCCTACACGCTTGTATTAAAAGGACATTTGCGCCTGAGCGCGGCGAAATTTTTGGAGGGCGCCTGCGGACAGAATCTGGATGTGCTGGCGAGACAGCCGCTTTGGGAGGAAGGTCTGGACTACAATCATGGCACGGGCCACGGCGTGGGCTATCTCTTAAGCGTGCATGAGGGGCCGCAGAATTTCCGCTGGCGTATGGACAGAGATACAGCCGTGCCTCTGGAGGAAGGAATGATTATTTCCAATGAGCCCGGATTGTATGTGACGGGGCAGTTTGGAATCCGGCACGAGAATCTGGTGCTTGTCAGAAAGGGAGAAAAGACGAATTACGGACAGTTTATGTATCTGGAGCCGCTCACCATGGTTCCCTTCGATAAGGATGCGATTGATGTAGGACTGATGACACCACAGGAAATCGGCCTGCTAAACGACTATCATACAAAGGTTTATGAGAAGCTGGCGCCTTATTTTACGGGGGAGGAGCTTACATGGCTGGGGGAGGCCACTGCTGCGATATAGGAGTAGAATAAATAGACGGGAAGAGACAGAAAAACGGGAAACGCCGATTAAAGCGTTTCCCTGTTTTGTTGATGCAGCGTTGCATTTATCTTTTTAATATTATGTCTGATGATTGCATACTGTATCAGCCATATGATGGCATAATTACATGCGAACATGCCGAAATAGTTTACAATGCCCGTCAGACTGTGCTCCGACCAGTAAGCGATATAGGCGATCGGCATCATCAAAACGGTGATGAGCAAAAAGTAAATACCGGTCTGTTTGGCAAGCCCCCAAGTCTCCACGTCCCAGACCACGGAGCATCCGGCGCATCCGGCTCCCAGCAGACCGCACAGGAGCGCCTGTACGATAACGGCACCTATTTCACTTCCCACCATTTCCACCAGTTCCTGCATGCAGGGAACGTAGTAACCGTCCGCCCAGATCAGGGAAGTGATGATCGAGAATGTGTAGCCGATGGCAAGTCCCAGGGGAAAACCCAATAGTCCGCGTAAAATAATTTTCTTTAACATATCTTTACCTCACATTCCTAATATTTTTTTGATTTTGGAGACATACCTCCTGGAAACATAGGTTGTCGTACCGTTTGTCAGTTCCACATAGATTGTGCCGCTAAAGCTTAAGTCAAAGTTTTTCACCTTGTTCAGATTGATGATTTCCGAGTTGGATATGCGGACAAAATGGGAGGGATTTAACCGCTCTGCCACTTCATAGAGCCTGAGTCGTAAAAGATATTCGCCCTTGTCCGTTACCGCAAAAACTTTGCCGCCCGCGGCATAAATCCGAAACAGATCCTTCTGTGATATGATTTCTGTCTTGTCGTCTTTGATGCCGGTGATAATGGGAGGACTGTTTTCGGACAGCCTTTGCATCAGAGTATTGACTTCTTCGGTTATGGCAGCGGTCTGAATAATGATTTTGGGTTCGGTACAGGCGCTGTCGATTTTTATCTCAATCTGCACTTCTGTTCACCTCCATCGCAGAGTAGTTTTCACATTATTTTCTGTTCTCTATCTGTGATGTCATTATAGGGAAAAGAGATATTTCATGCAACCAATTTTCGATAGCTGGTCGCATATGGGGTATAAGTGGTTAATCAGTTAGAATGGGGCATGTTGCTGGAGTGGGAGCCGCCTGATTCCCTGTCTATGTACTTGTCTGTTCGGGAATCCTCCGCTATAATATGTTTGAGGACAGGCGGCATTATGGTAACGACTGTGTCTGCATTTTGGGGTTTAAGAATAAACGTTTCGGAACGGAGGAAAATCATGCAGGACGAAAAGGCGGTTCGTGAAGAGATATGTGAGATTGGGCGAAGAATGTACGGAAGGCGCATGGTGGCGGCTAACGACGGCAATATTTCGGTGAGACTTTCGGAGAATGAAATTATCTGTACGCCTACCGGCGTTTCCAAAGGGTTTATGAAGCCGGAGCAGCTCTGTAAAACAGATCTTTCGGGAAATATATTGACGGCGGCGGAAGGGTTTGGGCCGTCCTCCGAGGTAAAAATGCATCTGCGGGTGTATCAGAAACGCCCGGACATTATGGCTGTGGTACATGCGCACCCGGTTTTTGCCACCAGCTTTGCGGTGATGGGAAGGGCGCTTGACAGTCCCATCATGCCGGAGGTGATCGTCAATTTCGGCAAAGTGCCTCTTGCGCCTTATGGCACGCCCTCCACAGCGGAGATCCCGGACGCAGTCGAGCCATATCTGGCGGATTATCAGGCGATCCTATTGGAAAGTCACGGTGCACTCACCTGGGCGAAGGACTTACAGGCGGCTTACATGAAGATGGAGTCGGTGGAGTTTTACGCAGAGCTTCTGTATCGGACGACGCAGCTTGGCGGGCCGAGGGAACTGGAGCAGGAAAAGCTGGAAAGGCTGTATCAGGTGATAGGCGGGGCGAAATAAAATTTCCCGATAACAAAAATGAGCATAATAGAAGTGATATTAATAAAAGCAAGGGGGAGTCGGTTTGACTCCCCCGTATTAAATATTTTTCGTATCAGTTATGTTTTTCCCGCAGGACGATGAGAAGAACAACGCCTGTAAGCAGTGTCAGAACAATGGCCAGCCCCCACAGAGGAATTCCCTGCTGTTCTCCGGCTGTCTGTACCGCGTCATTTTTCGCTGACGCCGTATGGAGAGCGACGCTTCTTCCCTCTATGGCATCAGCTACCTCTCCCTCGGAATTGAGCAGGCCATAAGATGCTGTACTGTCTTCCATGGTATCTGGCTTATTCAATTCGTCTGTAGTACCCGGTACGTCCGGGACACCCGGCAAGTCCAGCTCGTCTGCACTGTCTGGATCATCCGGCGTTTCTGTACCGCCTGAGGCATCCGGCGCGTTCGGCTCCTCTGTATTGCCTGGGGTATCCGGTGTGTCCGGCTCACCTGTATTGCCTGATCCACCCGGGACATTTGGCGTTTCCGCACTGTCTGATCCATCCGGGATATCTGGCGTGCCCGGCTCATCTGCATTGTCTGAACCATCAGGCGGGGTGGGAGTTTCTGGCGTTTCTTCCGGGTCGGGCGGGAGAGTCGGTTCCTCATCGCCAGAGATCGCTTCATTCGGTGTCAGCGTTTCGTTTTCGAAGTTGCTGTTGGGTTTGGAGGCGTCTTCTTTGGTGGTAGTTCCGGTTGTTGTGCCGGGCGTGCCATTCAGGGACTTTGTATATGTACATCCGTCTCTGGTACATTTATATTGGGGGCCGTCAGGGCCGTTAGGATCGAGCTTAAGGCTATGGCCTTTTGCCGGAAGCTCTCCGTCATGGTTGTCCGTATAAGAATTTTTCTGGAAGTTCACGGTTGCTGTATAAACACATGTGCCCGTTTTATCACAGGTTGGGGCCAATGTAGTTTGGGTACGTTTTACTGTTGCGGCCACGGGTGTTTTCTTTGGACATTTCTGGCAGGAGAAAATTGCGGTAGCGATATTCTCCTGCCAGTCCCATGTCGGGCCTTGGTAAGTATGCTTTAAAGGTTCCTTGTACCCAACCTGTGTCTTGGTAAGCTCTTTCTTACCTTCCTCCGAATCAAACAATTTTCCACAAGCCGGACAAGTCCAACATTCTTTCTTACATATCGGCATTTCGCATGTCGAATTTGCATTTTCTGCTATCTTCGTAAGCGGTTTCTTATGCCCCGTCCGCTCCTTCTCGACAACTTTTTTATCCTTAAAGGTAATACCGTCCTTCTCCACAGAAGCTTTATAAACGGTCTCTCCGTCCTCCGTGCAGGTAGGCTCCGTCACCTCTTTTTTGATGGACGCTTTCAGCACGAACTCTTCTCCGCAGTCCTGACAGGTCAGTACCGCCTTGGCGGATTCGTATTTCTTCCAGTCCCACTTTGGCTCCTGATATACATGCGTATGTCCGTCGGAGTTATCACCCGTGCTTTCCCCGGAACTGCCTGTTGTCGCCGGAGTGGTATATGGTGCAGGGGCAGCATATGTCACCGCCTTTTTATTGCTGTCGTTGGTGTAGGCGAAGACCGTGCTGCCGTCGCTTTTGTTTGACTGTGTCCGATATACCGCCTTTCCGCCAAATCCCGGGAGACCCGACCCGCAGGTCTGCTTCCAGACCACACTGCCGCCGTTTCCCTCGTTTAAAGCCCAGCAGACTTCGCCTGACGCGAATTGCTGCTGCGTCATACCTACGCCGTAATTTCCTTTTTCCGTGCCTGTAATCAGGTAATAGCAGTTCAGAAACGTACTTCCTGAATGATTATATCCGCATATGCTTCCCACATGACCGGTTCCGCCGCTGACTTCACCGGTATTATAACAGCCGGAAAGCAGCTTTTTATTATAACCGCAAATACCGCCTATGCTTGTGCCGGTTCCGGTTACCGCTCCCGTATTATAGCAGTCTGACGTTGTGTTTTTATTGTAACCGCAAATGCCGCCCACATATTTGCCGCCGCTTACTGCGCCGGTATTATAACAGACACTGACTGTTGCGCCGTTGTCATTGCTGCCGCAGATACCGCCCGCGTATTTGTCTCCGCTGACAGACGCCGTACTGTAACAGCCCGTTATGGTTCCCTTATTGATGCCGCACAGACCTCCGGCATAACTGCCGGCGGACACGCTGCCGCCTGCCACGCCCAGATTCTTTATGGCACCGGCATTGGTGGCAAACAGACCGGCATAGGAGGCGCCCGGCTTTTGGCAGTATAGGCCGCTCACCGCAAAGGAGCCGCCGTCAAAGGTTCCTTTGTAGGGATTGGCACTCGATCCGATGGGAGTCCACGAACCGGTATCGGCGCCGCATACGCCGGATAAATCGATGTTCTGTGTCAAAACCGCGCAGATTCCGGTATTCGGCGCACCGCCTATACCGTTTACCGCATCTGCAAACCTGCGAAGCTGGGATGCATCTTTGATGCGGTACGGGTCTGTTACCGTGCCGCTGCCCTCTAAATCCGAAGGGACAGCAACGGGTGCCGCAGTCTGCTTTTTCGTTGTTTCAGGCGGATATTCCGAAGCGGCAGGAGCCGTCTGGTCTTTTGGAGCGGATGTTTTCTGGATAATGACCGACGTCCTTTCGCTGGTTGCAGCCATCACAGGATCTGACGTCAGAGCCAGCAATAAGCCGACAGTCAGGATAAAGCTCCAAACTCTTTTATACATTCTGGTAATCTCCTTTCGGGGAAGCGGATTATATGTCGATCAGTGAGCACAGTACCGTTCCGTATAGAAGAAATATAGCATAAAACCGGTTCCGATACAACCGGCCCCACACGATATTTGTGACATTTGACGAATTTTTGTCTGCATAAAAAAGGAGCTGGCCGGTAAAAAAGGCAGCTCCTTTGAAGTGCGTTATCTTGTGTGTTTTTCCGGATTTACTTTACGGTAACGGAAGTGATGTGCGGATTCGCGCCGTTGTACCAGTACAGATAACCTTCCATATCAACCGTATCGCCGACTTTCAGATTCTCCACAGCCTTGTAGACGTCCGTGCTGTTGTCGCAGAGATAGGACTCCACACAGAAGGTGTAGGTCTGGCCGTCCTTGGACACGTTGAAGTAGAGATCGCTGTTGGAATCGGCGGAACCGGAGTTGTCGTCATTGTAAACGAAAGCGCAGTCATAGGACTCGCCGTCTTTCTCGTAGGTTTCCACGGTCATGCCCTTGAAGGATACGAACTGATTCTGATGGTCGATCAGATCATCTTTGCCGAGCAGATCGGTCACATCGGTTGCGGATGCGGTGTAGCTGCCATCCTGGATTTCGATGGTTGCGCCCTCGGCAACTTCCACCTCGCCGGACCACTCGGTCTTGTAGCCGGTCACTTTGATTTTCGTACCGGGGGTAAGCTTTGCGTAATCCGTCTCGGAGCAGACTGCGTTGTAGATGAAATATGCGCCGTCCTTATCCTGGGTGTAAAGGGTAGCTTTATCTTCCCACCAGGACTGTTTTGCCTGTACGTAAGTCTCGATGACAACTTCGCTGTCAAGTTCTGCGGCCATGTACTCGGCGTGGGTCATAACGCCCTCGGATTTTTTGTCGTCGCCGCCGTTTCCGCCTTTACCGCAGGCGGTAAGGGACAAAACAAGAGCCAGCGTCAAAGTTAATGCAAGTGTCTTTTTCATAATCTTCCTCCTCAATAGTAGCGTTTCTTTGGTTTGCTTCTACAGCGACGATTATACCATACTCAGTGGATAAATCAATGCTTTTTTCTCTTTTTGACAAAATCGGACAACACGCAGAGCAAAATCAGACACCACGAAAGAGCCAGCGCGCCAAGGAGCAGTACAGCGGTCTGCGGCAGGGGACCGAGAGCCTTGCCGTCTGTGGAGACATCCTTCTGGTCCAGGCGGTAGAGGGCGGTGACGTCCGCGTAAAGCCGTTCCATAAAGGCGGCGTCCACCGTCTCGTGACGCCTCACGGAGGTCGCCACATTTTCTATGAGCTGTCCCGCCGCATTCCGGAGAGAGGCCGATCCGTTAAACACGGGCGTCACGAAGGTGTCCCCGGTATGGGCAAGAAGAAGCGTGGAAGCGTCGATTTTTATGTCGTAGTAGGTTTGGTTGTCCTCTCCCCGTCTACGCAGATAATCCTGATAGACAGGAGATTTCTGCGCCTTTAACGTGACGGGCAGATAACCTTCCGTCTGGGCGTAGCCGATCTGTACTTCGTCGGTCAGAAGATATTGGGCAAAAAGCCAGGAGGCCAGCACCTCCTGCGGATCGGCTTTGTTAAACACGCAGACCGATGGCCCCTGGGAAATCATCTGCGGATTTTCGGGATCGGTCTGGGGAACCATCCGCACCGCCGTCTCGAAGTCCACAAAGGCGTCCTCGCTGATATCCGAGAGAGGCGCGTCGGCGCCCATCCATGTGGCGCCCGCCGTGGAGTCGATGGCGAACACACACTGTCCCGCATTGAGGAAGTTGGCAGGATAGCTGGAAATTTTAAAGGTAGAGAAGGCGCCGCTTTCCACGTGATCTGCAATCTCGTACAATAATGCTTCGGTGGTATCGTTGAAAAGGCCGATATCACCTTCCGGCGTGGAATAATCCGCGCCCTGCTGTTTTAAGGTCTGGATCATCATATTGTCCGTGGACTTGTAGATGAAAGGAATCATCACGTTCTGTCCATTTAAGGCGAAGGTGCCGTCCTCATTTTTTGCGGTGGCCGCCTCAGACACCTCCCATATGAAATCCCAGGTCAGCACGTCGGGAAGCGTGTAGCCCAGCTTTTCCACATAATCCTTGTTGATATAGCAGCACTCGGTGGAGCGCATGTAGGGAATCGCGTAGTGTTGTTCCTCCAGCACGCATTCCGAGAGAAACTGGGGTACGATTTCTTCCTGCGCCGGTCCGTCATAGCGGAGCGCGCTGCCGCCAAGACCGTATTTGTCATCGGAAAAGAGCGCATCCAGAGGGATTACGGTATTTTTCCCGGTCATGTAGGTGGCGATGTGATCCGGGTAAGTGATGCAGACATTGGGGGTGGTGCCTGTGGCGATGTTAGTGATCACATCGTTGAAGATCCTGCCATAGTCGGTGTAGAGCTTCATATTGACCTTGATATTGGGGTAAAGCGCCTCAAAATCGGTGATGGCCTTTTTGTAGACGTCGGTCTGGTTTTTGTTGGTGTCATTTTTCGCCCAGAAGGTGATCTCATAATTATTTGAGGCGTCAAATTCTTCAGGCACGGTGAAATCCGGCAGCGCTTTGGAGCCGTGGCAGCCGGTCAGTGTCAGCAGACAAACCCCGATGAAGCCAAGCGCGGCTCTCTTTTTTCGTTTTGCCTTTTCACTGATTCCCAGGTGGTTTTTCCTAAATAAAGGGTTCTTTGGGGAACAAATCTTCATCCTTTGGTACCTCCTCTGGCAACGCCGGACATAATCTGTTTGCGGAACAGAAGAAACAGGATCACAAGCGGCAGGGAAATCACCACCACCGCAGCCATCATGGCGGGGATATTCGCCCGCCCGAATCCGTTTTCCCGGATTTCCTGTATGCCGTTGGAAACCAGATAGTAATCGGCATCGTCGGTGATCAGTCTCGGCCATACATAGGAATTCCAGCACTCGATGATTTTCAGGATCGTGATGGTGACCAGCGTGGGTCTGCAGATGGGAATCATAACCTTGCGCAGATACCGCAAGTCCGACGTGCCGTCCACCTTGGCGGCATAGTAGAGTTCGTCGGGAATCTGTGCAAAATTTTCCCGCAGCAGATAAATGTAAAACACCGAGGTCACAGAGGGCAGGATCAGGCCGGTGAAGGTGTTTCGCAGCTCCAGATTGGTGATGGTGGTAAAGTTGGTGATCACCACCAGTTCGTTCGGAATCATCATCAGCGCCAGAAACAGGGTGAACGCCATATCACGCCCTGCAAACCGCAGCCTTGCGAAGGCGAAGGCCGCCAGCGTAATGACGACAAGCATAATGGCTGTGGTGCCGACCGTAAACCAGAGTGTATTTAAAAGATACCGCCCCAGTGGAACGGTGGTAAAGGCGTCCGCATAATTCTGCAGGGTGGGAGACAGGGTAAAAAATTTCGGAATGTGCTCCGCGTTATAAGCGCCGTAGTCCTTTACCGAGGTCAGTACCATCCAGTAGAAGGGAAACAGCACGATCAGCGCCCAGAATCCCAGAAACGCATATGTGATTGTGGTGAGTAAACGATTTCTTTTCATTTTGTATATTCCTTTTTTCAGTGGTAGTGCACATGCTTTTTGCTGACCAGCAGATTGATACAGGTGATGGTCAAAACGATGGCAAACAGGATAATCGCTGCCGCCGACGCGTAGGAAGGATAGCCGCCGCTGTCCCGGTAGAGCATGTCGTACACATAGCCTACGATGGTGTTCATACCGGCGGCGTTCAGGTTGGTACCGAACAATGCCACCGCGTCGCTGTAGGCTTTGAATGCGCCGATAAAGCCTGTGATGACCAGATAGAAGAGCATGGGAGAGATCATGGGCAGGGTAATCTTAAAAAACATGCGGATACGTCCCGTGCCGTCCACTCTGGCAGCGTTGTAATAAACCGGATTGACTCCGGCGAGCGCACTTGTCAGAATCAGAATTTTAAATGGCATGACTACCCAGACTGTATAAAAGCAGAGCACAAACATTTTCGCCCAATAGGGGCCTTCGATGAAGTCCACGGAGCTGCCGCCGAAAAAGTGGATCAGGAGGTTCACCAGACCGTCGGAGTAGGGTGTTTTTTTAAAGAGAATCATAAACACCAGACCGACCGCCAGCGTGTTTGTCACATAGGGCAGGAAAAAGACAGTCTGAAACAGCTCCTGCAAAGGCTTTATGGAGCTGAGCGCCACGGAGATCAAAAGTGCGAGCCCGGTGGAGACCGGCACGGTGATGATCACCAGAATAAAGGTGTTTTTCAGCGCCTGTAAAAAATAGGTGTCGTGCAGGACATAGGAATAATTGTAGCTGCCGGTGCCGAAAAAGGTCTGCGAGGCAGAGTTATATCCTTCCTCAAAGGAATAGATAAATACGTCGATTAACGGATAGATCAGAAACGCGCCTAAAAACAGGAGCGCGGGCAGCAGGTAGAGCCAGCCCTTCAGGTTTTGCTTTTCCATAGGATTCTCCATTCCAAATTTGTGTCAGGCGGTTTCAAAGGGAATACGCGTTCCTGTGGTCTGGTCGAAGAGAAAGACCTTCCGCGGTTTCAGCAGAAAGCACACGTTATCGCCAGACAGATGCTCGCAGCTTTCCGCGTCCACAATGGAGCGGATCACGGGATTTTGCGATGCGGGATGGGTGGAGACGATGCTCACGTCCCGTCCCATGACCTCCGGCCTGCTTAGGCGGCAGGTAAAGGAGCCGTTTTCCGACAGGATAAAGCCCTCCGGGCGGATGCCCACATGCACCGGCTGGTCAGGTATATCTTTCAGTGTAAGAACCGCCTCTTCCCCGATGAAAAGGGAGCCCTTTTCCACCCTGCCCTCAAAGAGGTTGATGGGCGGCGTTCCAAGGAATTTCGCCACGAATAAATTGGCGGGATCGTCGTATACCTCCTGCGGTTTTCCGATCTGATGCACCAGCCCGTCCTTCATTACTACGATGAGATCGGAAATGCTCATGGCCTCGTCCTGATCGTGGGTCACAAAGATGGTGGTGATGGCGGTTTTTTTCTGGATACGGCGTATTTCCTCGCGGGTCTGGAGTCTGAGTCTGGCGTCCAGATTGGAGAGGGGCTCGTCCAGAAGAAGCACCCGGGGGAGCTTTACAAGCGCCCTTGCGATGGCCACGCGCTGCTGCTGGCCGCCGGATAACTCCGCCGGTTTCCGGTCGAGAAGATCGCCGATCTGCACAAGTCCAGCGGCCTCTTCCACACGGGCACGCATTTCTTCTTTTGAGAGCTTATCCGCGCCTTTTAAGTTTTCCAGAGGAAAGCGGATGTTCTGCTCCACATTTAAGTGGGGATAAAGCGCGTAATTTTGGAAGACCATGCCAACGCCCCGTTTTTGCGGGGTAAGCGGGGTGACGTCCTCTTCGTCAAAAAAAATCTGCCCCTCCGTGGGTTTTTGCAGACCGCAGATCAGGTTGAGGGTGGTGCTTTTTCCGCAGCCAGAAGGCCCTAAAAGACCTACCAGTCTGCCGTCGGGTATCTCAAAGGTAAAGTCGTTTACGGCAGTAACGTCTTCTTTCTTTTTCGCGCCCCTGCCACGGCCGGGGAATTTTTTCGTCAGGTGAGAGAGAACGATTTTCATGTTTGTGAAATCCTTTCTTTGTCGGTGCGGAATATGCGATGTGAACACACGGCGTTTTAAATGTCGTTGTCAGGGAACGGTTACCTAGATTCCGTATTCATCCCTTAAATCCGCGGAAATATGATCCAGATCGGGATAGACGAAGCTCTCCGTGATACCGAGCACCCGGAGGCTTTCGATAAAGTATTTCTTCCGCTCACATGGGATAATGATCTTGTAGAGCATATTTTCGTCGCAGATCTCCTCCAGATGCTTCAGCGAGTTGTGGACGGTAAAGTTGGAGTGCTGGGAGTACATGCGCAGATTGTTTTCCGTGGAGCTGCAGGCCAGAATACGGTTTGTCAGCTCGTGGTTGTGGTGGGCATGTTTGAAAGCGGGCAGCAGCATTTCCTGTGTGGTGTCCGCGTCGATGGGATAGATGCAGTTGCCGAAGCCCTCCTGTTCATTTAAAAGACCCGGAGCCAGCACCCAGACACAGCCGTCCGTATCGGGCAGTTCCCGATAAGTTTCCGTGGCGAAAAACACCGCGATCAGGGGAGACTGGCTCCAGTCCAGCATCCTTGTGGGAAGACCGTAGTGCTGCATCAAGGACACCCAGCCAGCGTAGTTGTGCTTGGCCGGAGGATTGTCTATGATCTGTCTGGCCCGGGTGTAGAAGTCGTTGGTGATATAGCGCTCGGCGTCAAGCCGCTTTTGGCTTCGCTGGATGGAAGGAATCAGCGTAAGAGATGCGTTTTCCTCCCCGCGGTACCAGAGGCGCACGCCGTGCTCCTGATATAAACTGTTGACGAACTGCAGCAGCTCGTCTATGGTCCGTATTTCCTGTATAATCATAGTTTCTCCATTATTTCGCTGGACGTGACAGTCCCTTTTTGTCATAATGATTATAGAAGATTTTGGAAGGATGTACAAGGGTTAATCAAAAATGGCAGAATTACTGATCGGTGATTATGTTTGATACAGAATCGAATGTAGTCACCGATATTTATATTGGGCTTGTTATAATAAATCGAAGTGATTATTAAAACAATAGTTACCATATATCTACGGAGCGGGTGGTGTCGATGAAATACGAAAATGCATCTGATATTCTGCCGGAGGAACTGCTTTCCATGATTCAGGAACACTATGACGGCGGCTATGTGTATATACCAAAGAAAACTGGCTGTGGGATCAGAAGGCAGACAGACTATAAAAATGAGCTGGAGAAACGCAATCAGCATATTTATTTAATGCATCTTGAAGGCAGAACGAACGGACAGCTTGGAAATATCTATCATCTGTCGGAGTCGAGTATCAGAAGAATTATTGCAAAGGAAAAGGCAGGTTATCAGGAAATGCAGGGAATCATAGAGGAGATTGTGCCCTTATGGGGAATGGAGAACAGACAGGTACGGCAAATATACCCCTCAGTCTGGGAAATCAACCATACTTATGTGGTAAAAAGATATGACGACAAAGAGCAGCTGGAAAGAAATATCAAAATCCTGCATATACTGTCAGCCAGCAGCATTCCGGTCGCAGATTTGATTCCTGCCAAAAACGGGGATGATTATGTTGTATATAAGGATGCTTATTTCCTCATGTCCGGTAAATTGCGGGGGAGCAACATTGCCGATATCAAGGATCCGGCGATAGCTTATCAAATGGGATGCGCCATTGCGCGGCTGCACAGGGCGTTTATCAATTGCGAAAAGGAAATGGAATTTTGGGATAACAGCCTGATAAAAGAGATGAGGGGATGGGTTCGGGAAACATTGGCAAATAGCGAGTGGCAGATGGTTAGCCAGGAGGAGTATGCAGAAACGGTAAAAGCGCTGGAGGCCGTGTATGACGATCTGCCAAAGCAGTTGATTCACAGGGATGTACATTTCGGGAATTTCCTGTTTTATGAAGGGGAGCTCTCAGGCTATATAGATTTTGACCTGAGCCAGAGGAATATCAGAATATTTGATATCTGTTATTTTCTGACGGGACTGCTTTCGGAAGAGACGGACGATGCCTTTACAAAAAAGGAATGGCTCGAAAGTGTGAAATCCGTAGTTGCGGGATATGAGAGCAGCCTTCCACTCTCGGAGAAAGAAAAAAGTGCAATTCCGTGCGTGATGGAATGTATCGAAATGTTATGCGCGGCGTATTTCGTTCGTGTGAAGGATACAAAGCGGGCAGATGACGCCTGCCGGATATGCCGTTTGATACAAAGCGGCGAGAGCGATATTTACGCGTCTGTCGGGCACCCGTCTTTTTGAGGGTACGATATGATCGCATGTACGATAAACGGCATAAGTTTGAGCCTGCATACGGAGAAAACGTTGTTTTCACCGAACGGTATTGATAAAGGGACACTGGCTATGTTGTCAAATGCGGACTTTCAGTCCGGGCAGAAAATATTGGATCTGGGGTGCGGATATGGCGTAGTCGGCATCTATGCGGCACAATTCACGGGTGCGGAAAATGTGACGATGGTCGATATCGATCCTGTTGCAGTTACCTGTGCAAAAAGGAATGCCATTAATAATCTGCAAAACGTTCATATCTTTCAAAGCGATGGCTTTGCTCATGTCATGGAACGGAATTTTGACTGGATTCTGTCAAATCCCCCTTATCATGCGGATTTCAGTGTACCGAAAGCGTTTATAGAAGAAGGATATCGGCATCTAAAGTATGGCGGCTGTATGATCATGGTCACTAAGCGGTATCAATGGTATAAGAATAAGTTGAAATCTGTTTTCGGAGGAGTTAAAGTAATAGAAGAGAACGGCTATTTTGTTTTTATTTCGCAGAAGAGGGCGGTGCGTAAAACGGAAAGTAAAAATAGGCAGAAACTTTCAAAGAAACTGCGGCGTAAATATTTTGCAGACTGTTAATCACCTGAATGAGGTGGTTGAAGAAAAATTGAAAGTAGCAAATCTGCTGTTGTATGTTTATAGCAAATTTGCTATAATTTGAGTGAGATAAGGGAATAGTATGTACGAGATTGAATTTTATGAAGATAAAAATGGGAAATCTGAAGTCGCAGATTTTATTAAAGAACTTAGTCGAAAGTCTTCTACGAAGAAGGATAGTCGCATTAATTTTAACAAAATTGTGGCTTATTTGGATTTGCTTGAAGAATTTGGTACAAGAGTGGGGGAACCGGTTACCAAGCATTTAGAAGGCGAGATTTGGGAACTCAGGCCATTGAGGAACAGATTTCTATATGCGTACTATAAAGATAACAAATTTATAATTCTGCACCACTTTATCAAAAAGACACAGAAAACTCCGAAAAGGGAGTTAGAACAAGCCAAGAAAAATTTAGCGGATTATTTGGAAAGGAATGGTTGATATGCCTACATGGAATGAATTAAAAAGCGATCTGTCTTTGAGTCAGGAAGACTTAAATGCTATTGAGTTGGAAAAAGACTTAATCCGTACAATGATTAAGATAAGGGAGGAAAAAGGACTTACACAGTCCCAGCTGGCGGAAATGTGTAACGTCAAACAACCAGTCATCGCCAGAATGGAATCGTCTGTTCACTCTCCCCAAATTGACAGCCTGTTAAGAATATTGACACCGTTGGGATATACTTTACAGATTGTTCCAATAGCAAAAAAGCAGTGATTCATAAAATATGGTCGATTTTAAGTCTGGGACAGGAAACGGATAGCTGGAAAAAGAATGGAGGAAAATGCAATGAAAGTGCTTATGATCAACGGAAGTCCGCGTGTGGGCGGCAACACATCCATTGCCTTAAAGGAGATGGAGCAGATTTTTGCGGCGGAGGGCATTGAGACGGATACGGTGCAGATTGGCAATAAGGATATCCGCGGCTGTATCGCCTGCGGCACCTGTGCGGAAAAAGGAAAATGCGTCTTTGACGACATAGTGAATGAGACGGCGCCGAAGTTTGAGGCCTGCGACGGGCTGGTGGCTGCGTCCCCGGTTTATTATGCGTCCGCCAACGGTACGCTGGTTTCCTTTCTGGACAGGCTGTTTTACAGTACGCCCTTTGACAAGAGCATGAAGGTGGGGGCAAGCGTTGTTGTGGCAAGGCGGGGCGGCCTGTCGGCTACATTTGACGAGCTGAATAAGTATTTTACGATCTGCGGCATGCCGGTGGCATCCAGCCAGTACTGGAACAGCGTTCACGGGAGGATGCAGGGCGAGGCGGCGCAGGATGCGGAGGGGCTGCAGACCATGCGCACGCTTGCGAGGAATATGACGTTCCTGATGAAGAGCATTGCGCTCGGTAAGGAAACTTACGGCCTGCCGGAGAAGGAGCCTTTCCAGAGAACCAATTTTGTCAGGTAGTCTTCGGCAGTACATATTTTTCGGAGTAGAAGGCATACTGGTCTTTGTAGTAAGGGCTTTCCTCCTTCATAACGGAAAGGGAGTGGTGCAGATTCATGCTGTTTTCGGCAGTGTCCACGATACAGATGGCGATGTTGGAGCAGTGGTCTGCCGCCCTTTCCAGATTGGTGAGAAGATCCAGCCAGATAAAGCCCGTTTCTATGGAACAGGTGCCTTTTTTCAGTCGGACAACATGGGCGTTTCTCATCTCTTCCTTCAGGTCGTCGATAACCTGTTCCAAAGGTTCAATATTTCTCGATAAATCCAGATCATTCTGAACAAATGCGGTACAGGAGAGCGTCATGATTTCGGAGACGGCACTGCAAAGCACTTCCAGTTCTTTTATGGCTTCGGGGGTGAACTGCAGCTTTTTTTCCCTTAATTCTTCCGCGGATTTTAAAATATTGACGCTGTGGTCGGAAATCCGTTCCAGATCGCCGATTACTTTTAACATCATGGAGACGATTCCGCTGTCGGCATCGCTCATCTGATAATTACTCAGCTTCACAAGGTAGGTTCCCAAAATATCTTCATAGTGATCGCATTTTTCTTCCGACTCCTTCACTTTCTTTGCTGCCTGCTTATCGTAATGGGTAAGCAGCTTCATCCCGTTTTTCAGGGAGGAGGTGGAAATTTCCGCCATTTCCCTTACCAGTGTATAGCATCTGTCCAGCGCTATATGAGGCGCGGCCAGAAGACGCTCGTCAAGCTCGGCAGTCCTTTCTTCCGTCTGGGTGTCGGGTACGAGTCTCACCGCCAGCCTTTCCAGAAGGGAGGAGGTGGGGAGGAGCAGAAGCGTACATAAAATATTGAATGCGGAGTGGGTGAGTGCGATGCCGAACAAAGACGCAGGCTCATCCAAAAGCGGGGGCTTTAAAAACAGCGATACGGGGAGAAAGACAAGGAGCAGGATCAGCGTTCCCAGTATGTTAAAGGACAGATGGACAAATGCGGCACGTCTGGCGTTTTTCGTGGTGCCGAAGGAGGAGAGCATAGCCGTTGCACAGGTGCCGATGTTCTGTCCCATAATAATGGGCATGGCTGCGCCGTAGGAGACCTGTCCTGTGGAGGCGAGCGCCTGCAGGATACCGACGGAGGCGGAGCTTGACTGGATTACCGCTGTGAGCACGGCGCCCACGATAATGCCGAGTACCGGGTTTTTAAACAGAATAAACATCTGCTGGAATGCGGGCACATCGGCAAGGCCGGACACGGCGCCGGACATGGTGTCCATGCCGAACATCAGGGTGGCAAAACCAAGCAGGATCGTGCCGGAATCCTTTTTCTTGCTTGTTTTTCCGAACATGAAAAGAAGGATGCCGGCCATTGCCAGAATGGGCGTGAAAGAAGTGGGCTTGAGCATCCGTATAAAAAGGTTGTCGCTGGAAATGCCGCTTAAGCTCAAAAGCCATGCGGTGACGGTGGTGCCTACGTTTGCACCCATAATTACATTGATTGCCTGTTTTAAAGTCATTACGCCAGAATTGACAAAGCCCACCACCATTACCGTGGCGGCGGAGGAACTCTGGATCACGGCGGTGACCACCAGACCCGTCAGGAAGCCTGCGGTTTTATTCTGGGTCAGTCTGGCAAGGAGCAGCTTCAGGCTCCCCTCCGCACGCCGTTCCAGCGCCTCGCTCATCACGCTCATGCCGAACAGAAACAGGCTTAAGCCTCCTGCCAGTGTCAAAACGTCAAAGATATCCATAATTGCTGTGTCCCTCCTACATGCGGTATCCGATTCCCAATTCATTTTCGATATAGTTTTTCTTTCCCGGTTTTGCACCCAGCTTTTTCCGAATGTTCGCCATGTTTACCTGAAGCTTTTTGACGCTTCCGGAATCGCTGTAGCCCCAGATTTCTTTGATGATGGCGCTGTAGGTGACCACCTTTCCCGAGCATCGGGATAAGTAGGAAAGAATGTCGTATTCGGTATGTGTCAGTTTGATTTCCGACTGGTCAATAAACACCCTTCTGGACCCGTAATCGATGACAAGGCCGTTCAAAGTAAAAGTGCCGTCAGGGGAATCTCCTGCGCCGGAATGCAGGACGGATGTCCTCAGCGCGGAACGCACGCGCGCCATCAGTTCGGCAGAGCTGAATGGTTTGGTGACATAGTCGTTGGCGCCAAGATCCAGAGCCTCCACTTTGTCTGTTTCATCTGTCCGCGCGGATAATACGATGACAGGTACGGAAGAGTCTTTTCTTACTTCCCGGAGAAGGTCGGTGCCGTCACCGTCGGGAAGACCGAGATCCAGGATGATCAGATCCGGGCGGTGCGAAAAATACAGCATTTTTCCGTTAGAGAAATTTCTTGCCGGGACCGCCTGATAGCCGTCCGCTTCAAGCAGTGTGCTGATCAGACAGCTTATATTACTGTCATCTTCCACAACGAGAATTTTATATTTATTGCCCATGGGATTCCTCCTCCGTATCCAGAACAAAGCGAAAAAGGGCGCCGCC
The DNA here is from genome assembly GCA_947176065.1 of uncultured Lachnospiraceae bacterium. Taxonomy (GTDB): domain Bacteria; phylum Bacillota; class Clostridia; order Lachnospirales; family Lachnospiraceae; genus UBA3282. Next base: position 43,821 of record CAMWPB010000012.1, read on the forward strand.
GCTTTTTCGGTTTTCTGCCGTGATGGTTCCGCCGTGGGCCCGTATAATAGCGGCGCATACGGAGAGACCGATGCCGGCATTGCTTCTCTTGCTGTCAGGCGGCAGATTTTCCGTCCGGTAATAACCGGTAAAAAGGTTTTTCAGTCGTTCCTTTTCGATGCCGCAGCCGTTGTCGCTTATTTCAAACACGGCTTTTCCGGGAAGTACGGACACTTTTAAACAGAGTATGGTCATTCCTTTGGCGTGGCAAACGGCATTTTCCAGAATATTTATCACAACCTGTTCGATCAGAAGGGGATCCATCTGTATCGTAATGAATTCGTCCGGCAGTTCAACGGCCACTTCCTGAAGAGGGTACCGCTTATGAAATTTGATAAGCGCCGCGTCAAGAAATTCGTCCAGTACAGTTGAGGATTTGATGATTTGGACGTTTGCGCCGTCCAGCCTTGTAATCGAGAGCAGATTTTCTACCATGCGGGTGAGCCATGCGGCGTCTTCACGTATGCTCAGCAGCATTTTCTGTTTTTGCCCTTCGGATAATCCGCCGCTGCTTTCCAACAGGGCGGAGCTTGCGCCGTAGATGGTGGTGAGGGGTGTGCGCAGATCATGGGATACGGCCCGGAGCAGGTCTGCCCGCAGCTTTTCCTTTTCGCTCTGTGATCTGACCGCTTCCTGTTTCTTTATTTTCGTAGTCAGCGTACAGGTGATACAGGCGATGACAATCATAATCACGGAGGTAACCAGATTGTCGGTTATGGTGAAATTTAAGCGGAAGTAGGGAAGCTCGAAAACAAACTCAAAGATAAAAACACTGGCCAGAGCGGATACAATGCCGTAGATATAGCCGCTTGTGGACAGGGCAGTCAGAAAGGTTCCCAGAATAAAGATGGCGGGAATCAGCGTGTAGGCGCCGGAGGCGTGTTGAAGCGCAAGGCACAGGAAAAAGCATGCAGTCAGAAAGAAAAAGGTAATGGCAGTATCGGTAAGGATTTTCGGGATCTTTTTCATGGGAAACGCCTCCTTGGTTAAAAGGGAAACGCAGTATGGCAGGCGGGAAACACTGGCCCGCCGGCTGCTGTCCTTACTGAACAGTATACATGGGATTCGGTTAAGATTTGGATAAGAAAGGAAAGCGCAGCACTCAGGAGGGACGGACGGCCCTTTTTATGGCTTCAAAGCTCTCCTCACTCAGATCGTGTTCCACCCGGCAGGCATCCTCCAGCGCGGTCTGGCGGCTTACGCCGATGCTGATGAGCCAGTCGGAGAGAATGGTGTGTCTCTCAAGGACATTTTCAGCGCGTTTCTGCCCGCTTTCGGTAAGTGTGATATATCCGTTTTCGGACATGGTGATATACCCCTTTTCGCGCAGATGTTTCATGGCTACGCTGACGCTGGGTTTTGTAAAATTCATTTCGTTTGCGATATCTATGGAGCGGACCTGCCCAAGCCGCTTTTGCAGCATAAGGATGGTCTCCAGATAGTCTTCCTGTGATTCGTCCGCGCGGTGTTTGATATAACTCATGGCATGTTCCTCCAATTTTTCTCATCATATCATTTTTGGAAGGGAAAGACAATGAAATTAAGAAACCTGTATTATTTTCTGACTGTGCTTTTGAGGGACTGTGACGGCCGGGCAGTGTACCTTGGAATCAGGAAGACGGCCGGGAGGGTGCACAAGGCCGTTTCATCCCGGCGCGGTATCGCCCGGGGGAAATCCCGGTAAGCCGTTTGAACACGGTAATAAAATAATTATAGTCAGAGAAACCGCAGGCGGAGGCAGTCTCGCTGATCTTCCATTCAGGATGCTCGGTGAGAAGCGCTTTCGCCTTTTCTATGCGCAGATGCCGGATATGTTCGGCGATGCCGCAGCCGTAATTCTGATCGGAAATTTCATAGAGATATGTTTTCCCGATACGGAAGCGGCGGCACAGGTCAGGGACGCTGATATCTTCAGTAAAGTGGGCGCTGATATATTCGTCGATCCGGACAGGCAGTTCTTTTCGCCGTACGATCGCCATGCGCTCCAGACACAGATAGGAAGCCACAGCCTGCATGATATGGGAGACGGAGGCAATATAATCTTCGGAGATGAGCGGACTGGAAAAGCAGGCGGCTTTCAGGGCGTCCGGGTCGATGCGGTAGGAGGCGCATTTTTCCCGGATGATCCGGTACCCCTCCTCATGACTGGGGTAGGAAAATACGTGGCCGAAAAGAAGATAACCGATTACGATATTGCCAAGCGTAAGGGGCGCGATGCTTTCGGTCAGTCCGGCATGGCAGCGGTAAGTGTAGGCCAAACGGCTGCTTGCGGCCATCTCGCAGGCCTTTGCGTCACAGCGGGCGCATGCTGCCGCGGCATCCGGGTCAGTCCGTATGATCTGGCAGCAGGACGCGATATGCTCCGGGTAGGCGGTCAGTTCATGGAAGGAATCGTCGAAGACGGTGATCCGCAGTCTGGTAATCCTGTAAAAATCCTGCAGCAGGGAATTCAGTTTGGAAAGATTAAAGGTGGAAATCATGAAAGCCTCCATAATGTCTGTTTGCGGTTCTTCTTGGTCTCTGTCCTGATTATAACAGTTGTGCGGACAAATTCAAAGAAAATCGGACGGAAGTCTATATATTTTCTGACAGCCGGGAGTTAGAATTAGAGCATAACAGGAGAAGGGAAGGCGGTGGGCATAGTGAAGCGCCGCCGCGGAAAGGAGAACGGACAAAATGAAAAAAATGACATTTGCATTATGCTTCTGCAACCGCGGATTCATGCCGGGGGAGCTGATTTTTGGGGCCAGAGAGGATATGATTCAGGCGGTGACGGGAGCGGGCTATGATTATATTGCCATGGACGCGGAGCTGACACGATTCGGCGGCGTGGAGACGAGGGACGAGGGACTGCTCTATGCGAAGTGGCTGAAAGAGCATGAAGGACAGTACGACGGCGTGATTTTTTCCATGCCGATCTTTGCGGACGAAAACGGAGCGGTCACAGCCCTGCAGGATGCGGGAGTTCCTATTTTGATGCAGGCTTATCCCGATGAGATCGGCAAGATGGATTTTGCCCACAGGAGGGATGCTTTTTGTGGTAAATTTTCCGTGACAGATGTTTTTACACAGTATCAGGTGCCTTTTACTGTGCTGAAGCCCCATGTGGTGCATCCGCTCAGTGAAAGGTTTACCGAAAATCTCAGGGATTTTGCGGCTGTCTGTCGGGTGGTGAACGGCATGAAACGGTGTAATATCGGCTGTATCGGTGCCAGAACCACAGCTTTTAAGACGGTTCGCTTTGATGAGATTGCCATGCAGAAGTACGGGATTAACGTGGAGTCCTTCGATCTGTCAGAACTTGTTTTTAAGGTGGGGAAGCTGAGCGACGGGGATGAGAAGGTTGTGGAAAAAAGGGCGGCGTTGGAGGCTTACACCGATTTTTCCGGCGTGTCCGGGGAGAAGAAGAATACCCTTGCCAAAATTTCCGTTGTAATTGACGAGTATATTGAGACATACCATCTGGACGCGCTTGCGCTGCGCTGCTGGAATGAGATGGAAGAGATTTTACGTGTCTGTCCCTGTGTACTGCTCTCTGAGCTGAATGACCGCGGCATTACCGCATCCTGTGAGATTGATCTGTGCTCCGCCGTTACCATGCGGGCCATGGCGTTAGCCAGTGAGACGCCGACTACGGTTCTGGATTGGAACAATAATTACGGTGATGACGAGAACAAGGTGATTCTGTTCCACTGCGGGCCGGTGCCAAATTCCCTGATGACTGACCGCGGCAGGGTAACCAGCCACAAAATGTTTGATAAAACCGATGCGGGAAGCGGCTGCGGCACCTGCGAGGGACGCATGAGAGCCGGAAATATTACCCTGTCCAACTGTCAGACAAAGGATGGAAAGCTGATTGTGTACGCTTCCGAGGCAAGGTTTACAGAGGATGAGATCGAGGAGGCATTTTTTGGCTGCGCGGCAGTCTGTGAGATCCCGGATATGCAGAATAAGCTGATCCGTTTGGCGAGGGGCGGTTTCAAACATCACACGTCAGTGGGCATGGGACATATGAAAGAGGTTTTAAAGGAGGCGTTTGTCACTTATCTGGGATATGAATGGGTGGAGATTGACGGTTAGTGTGCGGGACGATGTACAGGGAAAGAGGTGTGACGGCTTATGAAAATAGCGGGATTGGATATTGGAACCACCGGCTGTAAACTGACGGTATTTTCCGGGGAGGGAAAAGAGATCGACCGGGCGTACAGGGATTATCCTGTTACCAGAGGCGGGAACGGGCACGAGGTAGATGCAGCCAGTATTATGGAAGGCGTGCTTTCGGTGCTGGGGGCGATGGCCGGGAAATACCCGGATATCTGTGGAATCGGCGTCACCAGCTTCGGGGAAACCTTTGTGTTTACGGACGGTGAGGGGAAGCCGCTTCACAGGGCCATGCTTTACACCGATCCCAGAGGGAAGGAAGAGTGCCTGGAACTGACACAGAAGATGGAAGGGCGCAGGATTGCCGCCATCACAGGACTCCGGCCGCATGAGATGTACAGTCTTCCCAAGATGATGTGGGTAAAGAAAAACCGGCCGGAGATTTATGAACAGGCGAAGCATGCTTTTCTGATGGAAGACTATGTGGTGTTTCATTTGACGGGGAAGGCACAGATTGACTATTCCCTGGCTGCCAGAACCATGGCATTTGACATCGCGTCCCTCTCTTGGAGCAGGGAACTTTTTGAAATGGCGGGGATTGATGTGGGACTGATGTCTGAAACAGTACCCATCGGCACTCCGGCGGGACCGGTTCTTCCCGACATCGCGTGGCGGACGGGACTTTCGGAAAAGACGCGGATTGTGAGTATCAGCCACGATCAGGTGGCTGCCGCAGTGGGCGCGGGTGTGTTTGATGCGGAGACGGCGGTGGAGGGCGCCGGGACAGTGGAATGCATCACTCCGATATACGAAGGCCTGCCGCCTTCCGATGTAATGTACGACGGGTATTTTTCCGTTGTACCCTATGTAATCCCGGGCAGATATGTGTGTTATGCTTTTTCTTATACGGGGGGCGCGCTGATTCAGTGGTGCGTGGATACGCTGGCAAAAAAGGAGAAGGCGCTGGCGGAAGCGGCCGGGATTTCCCCGCATGAGTATCTGGAACAGGCGTATGTGCGGGAGCACGGGGAGAGCGGCGCAGCAGAGCCCACGGGGTTTCTGGTGCTGCCCCATTTTGCCGGTGCGGCAACGCCCTATATGGACACCGGGTCGAAAGGCGCAGTGATCGGATTGACGGCGGCCCACACGGTCAGCGATATCTACCGGGCGTGTATGGAGGGAGTTGCCTATGAGATGCTGTTGAATCTGGAGTGGCTGAAAGGTTCCGGCATTCATTTCCGGATGCTGCATGCCACTGGGGGAGGCGCGCTCTCTGCGGTTTGGACGCAGATGAAGGCGGATATTCTGAATATACCATTTACAACACTGAAGACCGCCAATGCGGGGACGGTGGGGAGCGCCATGCTGACGGGGATTGCGGCAGGCTGTTTTACAGATCTGGATGACGCCGCGGCGCATATGGTGGAGAAAACGGATGTTTATCTGCCGGATGCCGCAAGGCATGAGAAATATATGGAGGTTTTCAGCCGTTATCGGAAGATGTACGATTTGGTTCGAGGATTGGTGTAAATGAACTGGAAAGAGGGGCATAATGTCTCGGAATGGAGGGAATGTATGAATGCGTATATTGGACATGAATCACAGCTTTCGGGCGTGGAGGAGCACCGGCTGGTTGGCGGCAGGGGCGACGGTATGCGTCTGCTGCAGGCGGATAATGGAAAAGGGCTGATGATGACACTGTGCCCGGACCGGGGCATGGATATTTCCAGACTCCGCGTAAACGGCGTCAATATGGGATACTTTTCCGCCTGCGGCTATGTGGCACCGGCTTACTATGAGGGTACGGGGGATAAGTGGCTGAAATCTTTTACAGCGGGGTTTATGACCACCTGCGGCCTGTACACGGTAGGCACGCCCAGCGTTGATGAGGGGGAGGAGCTTCCCCTGCACGGCTCCATCGGCAATCTGCCTGCGGAGCAGGTATACTGGCAGGAGGACGGGGATAAAATCCGGGTGTGCGGTGTGGTGAAGGATGAGGCTATATTTGGCAGGAAGCTGGTTCTTCGCCGTGAGATTGAGATATCGAAAAAGGAAAACTGCTTTGTGATCCGGGATGAAATAGAGAACACGGGCGACCGCGTGGAACCGCTGGAGATCCTTTATCATATGAACATGGGGTATCCGCTTCTGGACGAGGAGAGCATTGTTACGATCCCCTCAAAGGAGGTAGTGCCCAGAAACGACCATGCGGCCCAGGATGTGGAAAACTGCCTGCGGATGGAGAAGCCTCAGGCGGGATATGAGGAGCGCTGCTACTATCATAAATTTGCGGGCAAGGAAGGAAAGGCATCAGTTTACCAACCGAAGCTTGGCATGGAGCTTACGATCACTTTTGACGCGGAGAGTCTGGACGGTTTCGTGGAGTGGAAGATGATGGGCGTGAGGGATTATGTGCTTGGCTTAGAGCCGGGGAACTGCTATCCCGACGGCCGGGATGTGATGAGAAAGACAGGGATGCTTAAGTTTTTACAGCCCGGCGGGAGCAGGCGGTATGAGGTGAAGGTAGAGGTTAAAAAAGTCTGAGGAAACCATGGCAAATTGACAAAAATATTGCAGGAACGATATACTGGAAAATAAATGGACGGATAGGCTTATAGGGATAAGATACAGTAGGAAGGAAAAGAGATGGGATACCAGAATGACTGGCGGCTGCTGGAATTGGATGATATGGTGGATGAGATGGAGCACCGCCAGCCGACGGAAGAGTTTTTGTTTTATGAGGCGGTTGTGAGCGGTGACGTGGAAGCGGTCAGAAAAAACTGTGAGCAGGAGCGGTTTCTGGATCATGAGGGTGTGGGCGTGTTGTCGAAGGACCCGATCACCAATCTGAAATATCATTTTGTGATTACCACGGCGATGATTACGCGGCTGTGCAGGCAGAGGGGGATGGAGCTGGAACAGGCTTTTCGGATGAGTGATTTTTATATCCTGAGTCTTGACGATCTGCATACCGTACAGGAGATACGGCATCTGCATGACGAAATGGTGCTGGATTATACGGAGAAGATGCGCAGAATCCACCGCGGGGACAAAGGCTCCCGCCATATCAGTGCATGCAAGGAATATATTTATACACATATCAAAGAGAGAATTACCATTGAGGAAATCGCACAGCAGATTGGCGTATCGTCCGGCTATCTCTCCCGCCTGTTTAAAAAGGAGACGGGAGAGTCCGTCAGCGCTTATATCCGTGCGCAAAAAATCCAAATGGCAAAAAATATGCTGCGGTACAGCGATTATACGCTGGTTGACATCGCAAACCGCCTTGCCTTTTCGTCCCAGAGTCATTTTATCCAGCAGTTCCGTGAACAGACCGGGATGACGCCGAAAAAATACCGGGATCTAAATTATATGGTGCATATGGGAATCAGAGATTCAGTATAATCTCATTTTCCTCCTGTAAAAGACTGGCAGGAATGTAATTGTCGTTTAGCGCCTTACCGTTTAGGAGGAGCTTTTCACAGCCGGATTCGCGTCCGTTTGGGTTTTCCACAAGGATGTGCAGATGCTTTCCGCGGAAATCCTTGTCGATCTCAAGACGTTTCCAATCCCGGGGAATGGCAGGGGCAAGACGGATGCCGCACAAATCCGGGCGCAGGCCCAGGATACCTTCCACACATCCGACCATAATGGTGGAGGCCGTTCCCGTCAGCCAGTGGACATGAGAGCGGCCATGATGTACGCTGGCGCGTCCTTCCGTAAACTGGCCGTAGCAGTAAGGTTCGATGCGGCGGATCTCGGCGATGTCATTCTGGGCAGCAGGCGCGTTTTCCATAAAGTAGGTGAAAGCGCGTTCTCCATGTCCCATCAAAGCCTCCGCCAGAATCAGCCAGCCCTGTGACTGGGAGAAGATGCCGGCGTTTTCCTTGGTACCCTGATTATAGATCACAGCCAGCGCGCCGTCGAAGGCATGGGCGTGGTAGGGCGGGTCCATCAGGAGGGCGCCGTACCTGGTGTTCAGCGTTTCGTACACATTTGTCATGACCAGATCCGCCTGTCCGGCGTCCGCAAGTCCGCTGATGACGGAAAAGCTCTGGGGATTGAGCCAGAGGCTGGCTTCCGGGTCCGAGGCTGTGCCGATGCGTCTGCCATCCTCCGTAAAACCGCGGATGAAGCGGTTGCTGTCCCAGCACAGGCCCTGTATTTTTTTCTTCATTTCTGACTGTTGTCTGTCCAGATAATCCACATATTCCACATCGTTTTGAAAGGCGGCAAAGTGCCGCAAAATAGTCAGGGCATAGAAGAACTGCATGGCTACAAAGGTGGATTCGCCGTCCGCGCCAAGCCGCAGACAGTCGTTCCAGTCCGCATAGAGTCCTGCCGGCATCCCGTGTGGCCCAAGATGGTCAAAGGAAAATTGCACGGCCCGTTTCAGATGCTCGTAAACGGTTGCCTCATCCCGGTCCGCAAAAGGAACGGTCTCATTAAGAAACGCAGTGTTGCCGGTTTCCGTGATATATTTATAGACAGTCGGGAAAAGCCACAGGGCGTCGTCGGCACGGTATGCCGGGTGTCCTGTCTCTTCGCGGTAGGAGGCGTCGTCCGGCGTGTCCTCGCGGCCCGGCGTGTGGGTGAATTTCACCAGAGGCAGACCGCCGCCGTTACTTACCTGCGCGGAGAGCATAAAGCGGATTTTTTCCACAGCCATTTCCGGCGCAAGGTGGATGATACCCTGAATATCCTGCACGGTGTCACGGTAGCCATAGCCGTTTCGGAGGCCGCAGTAGATAAAAGAGGCCGCCCGGGACCAGATAAAGGTCATAAAACAGTTGTAGGCATTCCATGTGTTGATCATGGTATCAAATTCCGGGCTTGGTGTGCTGACGCGCAGATGGGAAAGCCTTTCGTCCCAGCTCTGTTTCAACGCAGCGATCTCCCGCGTGAGCATGTCGGAGGGCATGCCGTACTGGCTGACAACGGCGGCCGCCTCATCGGAAGGCTTCATGCCAAGCAGGAAAGCGACGGTTCTGGTTTCGCCGGGCGCCAGCTCAACGGTGCAGGAGAGCGCGCCGCAGGAATTTTCGTTGCAGCTTGTGACATTACCCAGACTGCCGGACTGTACGCCCTGTGGATTGCCGTAGCCGTGATACCGCCCAAGAAACAGCTCTTTGTCGCCGCAGTAGGAGGAAACTTTTTCCCCTGCAAGTGCGAAAAAGCGTTCTACGGTGCATTTTCCGTCGACCAGCTTACCCGGAGGCTGCCTGTCCAGATTGTTGTGGATCTGCTGGGTGATGCGGTTTTCCTCAAACAGGGTTCTGGTAATGAACAGGGAGTACTGCAGATTCACCTGATCCTGTTCATAGTTATTGTGGTTGGTAAACTCGGCGTAGCCGGTCAGGGTGAGATTCCTCGGGCGGGACGAGCGGTTGGTCACGGAAAGCGACCATACCTCATGGGTTTTCCCAAGAGGAACATAGTATACCGCTTCGGAAAAAATACCATCATACAGAGCGGTCATTTTCGTATAGCCCAGACCGTGATGACATCTGCTCTCATAGCGGTCCAGATCCTTTCCAACCGGCTGCCAGGAAGCGGACCAGTAATCCTTTGTATCATTGTCGCGGATGTAAAGATACCGCCCGGGCTGGTCAAACTGATTGAAAACATAGCGCAGGATTCTTCCGTTGGCGCCGGATCTGGCAAAGCTATAACCGCCCGCGTTATTGGAAATGATCGCGCCGTATTCGGGCGAGCCCAGATAGTTGACCCAGGGAGCGGGGGTGTCAGGCCGCTCGATCACATATTCACGGTTTGCATCGTCAAAGTATCCGTATCTCATTTACTGTGCAACTCCCTTTCTGTGTTTTATACAAGTTTCACGGTGATTCGGTGCGCGCTCTCCGAAAGGCTCTCAAGCAGTTCCCGGGAGAGAATGGCAAAAGTGTTGTCCTCCACAGGAAGGGACGTCCCGCCGCAGAGGGCGGAATCCATATGATAGGAGCCGAATTCTTTACCCGATTCATTCTGGTAAACGACGGTAAAGGTTTTCCCGGCAAAGGGAACGGTGATGGAGGCTGTGCCCGCCTCGTCAAACTGTGCGGCAAGCAGTTTGGGGGAGAGCATAAGCGCGCCGCCTTTTCCCCGGACGCCGAATACTTCCGTGATCATAGTCATCATAAACCAGCTTGCGGCGCCTGTCAGATAGTGGTACATACCGCGTCCGTCCGCGCGGAAGTATTCGGGGATGCCCGGATAAATATGGCTGGTATGAAAATCGAGAGCGGTGTCCGCAAGTGTTTCCAGCGCTTTCCAGCCTTCTTTGACAAAACCTCTGCGGTACAGGGCGTTTGCGTACATCACCGTCATATGGGAGAAGACCGCGCCGTTTTCCTTTTCGCCGTAGGCAAATCCGAACATTCTTCCCATATCGAATTTCAGTTCCTCAAAGTCGGTGTTCAGGCGGTATCCGCCGATTTCCTTCCGATAAAGATAACGATCGGCAGCTTTGACTATTTTGGCAATATGTTCGTCTTCGGCAACGCCGCCCATAATGGCGAAGACCTGTCCCGTCAGCATCATGCGCACCTGATCGCCGAAGAATCCTTCCACGGCGTTTCCGTGATTGTCATAATAGCTGTTAAACCATCCCTCTCCGCCGTTTCCCGCAATCCATTCCTGAGAGCGGATATGCGTCGTCAGCCAGTCAGCCTTTCTGGTCAGATCTTCCGCCAGATCGGAGAGCCGGAAGGCTTTACGGCTTCCCGTGACAAAATGGCGGCAGCAGGTGCTATAGTCGTTCAGAATCCGATGTTTTTCGTTTATGTCGTCATAGACCTTCGGGTCATCCGTAAGCAGAACGGAGATTTCCTCCAGCAGCTCTACAGTATGCCCGGCGGAGACACTGTCCAACAGAAGCAGCAGTGACGCCAGATCACGTAGATTACCGGCGTAGGCACAGGTGAACGCCACGCTCTCACCGTGTTCCGCGGCCATATCCAGCGCGTCGTTCCAGTCCGCGCCCCGCAGGCGGTAGATATTGTGATCCCCCACCTCGTAGAAGGCGGTGAGCTGCTGGACCAGAAGGTGCTCCAAAATGCTGCCGGTGTAGATTTCGTTCCGCTCCGTGAGCTGTCTGCTGCCACTGTCTGAAGACCAGAGGGTATCCATGCAGGTTCCGCGCATGGTTTGTGCGTCCTTAAAATAGGGAGCTTCCCTATACAGGATGTCGATATCTCCTGTCTGGTCTATGTACAGTCTGGTGGTCATAAGGGGCCAGAGGGCATGATCCATCCAGACCCGGGCAATGCCGTTGCGGTCAGCGATAAAATTTCCGTTTCCGTCTCCGATAATGGTGGCGTTGGTGCCGTCGATACGGACGCCGCCGTAGTTTGCCTCGATCATCCGGCCGACTCCCAGCGGCTCCATCAGAAGCAGGGACAGACAGTCCTGCCACAGATCACGCCAGCCCCGGCCGCCTCTGCCGTAATCGTGGTGGGGCAGGAAGGAACAGCCGAACAGGCGGCGCAAATAGGGCTGGAAGCTGACCCATTTCATAAAACGGTCAAAGGTCTCATTTTTGGTATGGTAGTCCACACATACTTTTTTCTGCCAGTAGGATCTGGTTTCCGTCAACGCATCCTGTACCTTCTGTAAGGTATTGTATTTTTCAAGAAGTTTTTCTATAGCAGCGTTATCCTCCGCTACGCCGAGCAGAATGATATAGTCGATCGTCCCGTTTGGAGAGAGCGTTGTTTTTCCAAAACGGAATGCGCCCATGGCTTCCTTTCCCTGCGCCCTGCTGTCAGCAGGCAGCCCGGCCGTCTGTTCATAAACACATCGGGGATGGGTGTAGGAACCGCCTTCGCCGATGTAGTCCTCAACAGTAGGGTAGAACGCTTCGGGTACACCTCCCTCTCCGGTGAAGCCTGCCACATAGTAGGTCTTATGGTTCGGGCGGTGGCCCTTTTCATCGAAGGACATGGTAGGTGTGACGATAACCCCTTCTTTGGTTGTTCTGATGCGGTGAAGCATGGAGGTCACGTTTCTGTGGTCGCGCATGTTGTCCGCACTGCGTCCGTAAACAGGCACGGCGCCGTAGGCCGTCAGCATTTTGGGTTCTTCCGATATATTCTGCACCGTTATGTGCATGAGCTCCACGTTGTCGTTTCTGGGAATAAAGGAGGTGACGGTGGTTTTAATGCCGAGCGGTTCTGAGGTGCGCGTCAGCGTCTGCCACATAAAGCCGGCGGTCAGCTGGCTGTCATCCTGCCGGGAGGTAAATTTGTCCGCCTCCTGACTGGCAGAAGCGCCCATGGCGGAATAAACGCCCGCATCGTCAATGACACACCAGAAGTTCCGGGTGGAACGGTTATTATGCAGATTCTCGGAGCTTACCGGCTCCAGAAGAAAGCTCTCCTGATCAAGCTTGGCATCACCGCCAAGGTTTGGCGTGACTGCGCTTTTCAACCCTGTTTCCGAAGCGAGAGGAAAATACAGATAGCTTGTGTTTTCCGGCTGCATCAGGGTAAAACTTCCGTGTTCATCAATGAATTTTATGGGTTCCAATTTGCGTGCTCCTCTCTTTTCCAGATAATTTTTTGTTGGCAGATACTTATTTAAAATTATAAGAAAAACGGGAGAGTGGGGAAACAAAAAACAGTAGAAAAATATCAGAATCATGACCTAAAATGAAAAAATCAGCTCCAAGGATTCTTTTTTTTGCCCGAAAGTAAACGTCAGGTAACAAATGCCGTCCGGTACTTTTCTTTAAGAGGAAAATAGTATAAAATGAGGTGCGGATAAAATTGTAGTGGAAGAAGAGCTAAGGTTATGATATACTCGAATATATCATAATTTGGCTTTTTTGTGCTGTTAAAATTGCCAAATTTCAGTGAGCCGCCTTGACAAAGTTGAGGCGGTTTACGAACGGGAAAAAGTGCGCAGGGGAAGGCACGGTATATTTTTAACAGGAGGACTACAGTTATGGAAGGGAACAAGAGAGTTAATTTGTCTGCACTGGATGAGTACATCAATAAGGTATATGTACTGGTTTTGCTGCTCATACCGGGAGCATGCCAGTGTGCGGGTATCTTATATACCTTTTTGAAAATTGTGGGCTGGCTGCCGCCTGTTTCATGGACGGCGCTGATTATTTTTGATATTACCTGTCTGATTTATCTGGCAGTAGGCATCTTTTTGGTTAAGACTGGATTTGAGGACGGTTTTGTGAAAGCGTCCAGTCTGAAAGCCGGTAAAATCTATATTATTGTGCTTATGATCATCCAGTGGAACTTTATCCAGTATATGGTTCCGGCGAAGGATTTTTGGGGATTTGCCTTTTTCTTTGTGGTGCTTACTACCTTTTTCCTTGATTATAAGCTGGTTGCCATTACGTCGTTAGAAGTAGGCGTTTCCCTTGTGATTGCCTGGGTGGTAAAGGCGGAGGTTCTCCTGCCGGCGAAAGATGAGCTGTTTATCACAAACATGTTTGACAGAGGCGTCTGCCTGTGCTTATCGCTTCCCACCACGGTGCTTATGACTTATCTGGTAAGCCGTTTCCTTGTCAATGCCAAGAAGGATGAGATGGAGCGGAACAATGAAAAGGTGAAAAACGTGCTTGATTCCGTGCAGACTCTTTCAGAAAGCCTTTTGAGCGCAGGACAGGCCCTCTCGCAGATTTCGGAAAATGAGAGCGCTTCCGTGGAGGAGCTGTCAGCTACCAGCGAGCAGCTGCTGGAGGGCAGCAACAGGCTGGATGACAAGACCAGAGAGAGTATGGAAAACCTGAATGAGCTGGACGAGTGGAAGAATGTTGTGGCGGATAACGTGGAGAAGGTAGAGCAGACGTCGAAGGATCTGTTAGACAAGACCAGAGAGAATGAGAAACGTCTTGATGAACTGAAGGAAATCAACGGCGATGTTTCCCGGTCTATGGTTGCCACGACGGATGTAGCGCAGAAGCTGTCTAAGGCGGTGGAGCAGATCGGTATGACGTTAAATCTGATCAGCGATATTTCGTCTTCCACGAATCTGCTGGCGCTGAACGCTTCTATCGAGGCTGCCAGAGCGGGAGAGGCCGGCAGAGGGTTTGCCGTGGTTGCGCAGGAGGTCGGCAATCTGGCAAACAGCACGCAGGAATCGCTGGAGGAAGTTGCGAAGGTGATCCAGACGGTGCAGGACAATGTGAAAGAGATCACCATGTATGTCAATGACAATTCCAAGAAGCTGGAAAGGCAGAACGAGTATTTTACCAATGTATATGCGGGCATACAGGATATGACGCAGCTTCTCGGCGTTGCGGCGGATGCGGTGAGTACTATGGGAGACGCGCATCATAAGCAGGCAACGGTGATACAGAGCACCGTATCCATCAACAAAGAGATTGCGGATGATATCGGCAAGGAAAACACCCAGTTCCAGACCATTAACGGCATGGTGGAGAGCAATGTAAATGATATCGCAGAGATGTCTGCACAGATTAGCACCATCAATAAGATGGTGGATGAGATGAATAATCTACTGAAGAGAGAAGAATGATACATATTTTTCCGTACATGAAATTTACAATCCGATCCGGGAAGACGCCGGAGGAGGTAAACCGTATTATGGAGACCGGGACTGCGGTTCGGGACGGATTCCTGCAGTATTCACCTGATGGGACAGATTTTGTCGGAGAGGTTTGGGAATCGGAGTTTGAGGTGGTACCGAGACTGCCGCTCGGATTTCGGGACTCCTTCCTGCCTGTGATTACGGGACATATACAGTCGTGGGGAAGCGGTGCGGCAGTGGACATTCATATGGGCTTACGGGCGGACGGGCTTATCTTTTGTGTGGTCTTGTTCGGCATGACGGGTCTGTACTTTCTGGTCAGTCTGCTTAGTCTGATTGTGGGTCAGCCGGATGGGTGGAAAGCGGCAGTATCGGCGGTCGGGTTTTTCCTTTTCGGGCAGCTTATTGTGAGAGGCGGGTTTTATATTCCGGCCAGAAAGGCGAAGCGGAGGCTGGAGGAGCTGCTTGGTGAAGCGGCAGACACGGACGGCAGCGTATACTGAAAGAAGGAGAAGGCGATGGAAGGGAAAAGGATTGACGATGAGATCAGAGCGGAACTGCTTGCCAGACAGGACACGGCATACAGGGACTTTCAGGTAAAACTGATTCCCAATCTGGAAAACGGTTCCATGATAGGCGTGCGCACGCCTGCGCTTCGGAAGCTGGCAAAGCAGCTGGCCAAGAGAGAGGAAATCGGAGTGTTTTTAGAGTCGCTTCCCCATACTTATTTTGACGAGAACCAGCTTCATGCCTTTATTGTCTCGGAGAGGAAAGAGTTTGAACGGTGTGTGGAGGAAGTCAACCGCTTTCTTCCGTTTGTGGACAACTGGGCAACCTGCGACCAGATGTCCCCGAAAGTGTTTAAGAAGCATCGGCAGGAACTGTTGCCTTATATCAGGGAGTGGATTGCTTCTGGCAAAACTTATACGGTACGGTTTGGCATCGGGATGCTGATGGAGCATTTTCTGGACGAGGATTTTGATCCGGCATATCCCGGTATGGTTTCCCGGGTGCGTTCGGAGGAATACTATGTCAATATGATGATTGCGTGGTATTTTGCCACAGCGCTGGCAAAACAGTATGAGGCGGTTCTGCCTTATATTGAGGAGGAGAGGCTTTCGCCGTGGACGCATAATAAAGCGATTCAGAAGGCGGTGGAGAGCTACCGCATTACAGCGGAACAGAAGGGGTATTTGAAAGAGTTGAAAGTATCCCGGAAGAAGTGAAACAGATTGGGCGCCCGCGGGAAGCGGAGCGCCTATTTAGCTATATGCTGCATGAAGAACAGAGACGGAAAGGGAAACACATGACAAACGAAGAAATACTGTCTACAGCAATGAAACAGTCCGCGCTGGACATCAACTGCAGGGCGGAGGATTTCCTCTGTAATCACCCTGTGATCGTCAGGTCGGGCGTGGGGCCGGAGGCAAGAAAATATTACAAGGAGCCGATTGCCTGTAATCTGGTTTCTTACGGCAGCAATGTGGTCGCCTCCGTGAGGGACGAATACCGGGAGATTGTGGAGGCATATATCGGGAAATTTGAGTTTTACCACTGCTTTGAGACGCCCAATCTCCACTGGCTGAATGAGAGAATGCTGCCTCTGGGGCAGAAGGTTTGTTTTATGGCGGAATATTATCTTCCCGATGTGGAGAAACTGAGGGCTCTTTCGTGCGGTTATGAGACGCGGATCTTAGGGCAGGCGGATTTTCGGGATTTATATAAGCCGGAATGGAGCAACGCGCTGTGTGAGGACAGGAAGGAACTGGACGTTCTGGGGATCGGCGCCTATGACGGGGAAAAACTTATCGGTCTGGCTGGATGCTCGGCGGATTGTGAAACGATGTGGCAGATCGGGGTGGATGTATTGCCAAAGTACAGGAGGCGCGGCGTGGCGGCAGCGCTGACAAGCGGTCTGGCTGTGGAGATCATAGAGAGAGGCAGGGTTCCCTTTTACTGTTCGGCATGGTCCAATATCCGTTCGGTGCGAAATGCGGTAAAGAGCGGGTTTATTCCCGCATGGGTGGAGATGACGGTGAAGCCGGAGAAAATAGTGGATGAGCTAAATCAGGGAAACGGCCAGAAAGGCGAACTGTAGGGTCGGGTTCGGAGGAGGAAGAATATGAAAAAGAGAATATGGAAACACGGCGTGGCGGCAGGCCTTATGCTCTGCGTGGCCACAGTGGGTTTCGCGGGCTGCGGTGCGGCGAATGGCATGGAGCAGACTGTGGATATGGAACAGGCGGATATGTCGGAGGCAGATGCCGGTACGGTTTCCCAGGAGGGGGCACAGACACTTTGGCAGGCTCAGACCAGGCACTATTATGGCGGCATACTGTCACAGGTTATCGCGGCGTGGCAGCTTCCCGATTTTGAGCTGGGAACCGGGACTGCGGATGATGATTTTGGTTCCATAGAGATGGAAAAGAACTGCTTTGCGGTGGCGGATGTGGATCAGGACGGCAGAGAGGAACTGCTGGTCAGATGGACGACAACCATTACGGCCGGTGAGATAGAGGCGGTGTATGATTACAATCCTGTCAGCGGGGAGGTAAAAAGGGAGTTTATTGCGTATCCGGCCCTTACTTATTATGATAACGGTATCATCAAGGCGGATTGGGCGCACAATCAGGTACCGCCCGCGGAGTTTTGGCCTTTTACGCTTTATCAGCATGACCCGGAGAGCGACACTTATGTGGAGCTTGGCTCTGTGAGGGCATGGGACGACGGTATAGAGGGCTGGGATTTTCCAGAAGAGATGGATGTGGATGGCGATGGGACGGTATACGAAATAAAAAAGGCCGGAGAGGAATACCAGGCGTATGAGGGGTTTCGGTATGACAGGGCGGACTTTGACGAATGGTTTGGAGGATATACAGGTGATGCGAAGGAGCTTACCATAGAGTATCTGCCAATGCAATACGAATCCTTTGCGGATTTTACACCCGCATATTTAAAGATGCTGGCGGAAGAGGCCGGCAAAGGACGGACGGACACGGCGGCGGATCTGGGACTGCTGATTTTAAATGAAGATCATTTTCTGGACGCGGCACAGAATCTGCTTTCGGAAAAGTACGGGGTGACGGTGGAACAGCCGGACCCGGATTTTGAGGAGTGGACGGTAGGCCTGAAGGATGGGAAGGAGTTATTCTCCTTTGAGGCGCTGAATGCGGGGAGCATCGGCTACCGGGGAGAAAAGCTGGAGGATGTGACTGTTTTCGGTATTTATCCCGGTATCAGTGTGGACGGCGCATGGGAAAAATTGAAGGCTTACGGGTTTTATGCTGCCTCCTACCCGGAGGTGGAGAACTGCCTTGTTACCGGGGAGGGGTTCGGCAATGTGAGTATCTGGTTTTTGACCGAAGACAATGTAGTGACGGATATTACAGTGCGGCCCTACTGCGCGTTTTCGGGGTGAGGGGACAGTCTGGTATCTTTTTGCACGTCCATGGAACAAAAATCATATCAACAGGAATAAATTTGTGATATGGGTTGTATTTTTTATGCGTGAGAGAATATAATAAAAATGTGATTGTTATACACAAAAACTACAATAAAAGTGTGAAGGATGTGCCTATGGAACGATGGATTTTGGATAAGCTGTTGGATTGGAAGAATTCGCCCTACCGCAAACCACTAATCTTAAAGGGTGTGCGACAGGTGGGTAAGACTTGGGCACTCAAAGAATTCGGCAGACGTTATTATGAAAATACAGCCTATTTTAACTTTGATGAAAACGAGGAATATAAGCAGTTTTTTGAGACCACCAAAGATGTAGACCGCATTCTGCAAAATCTGATGCTGGCCAGTGGCCAGAAGATTGTGCCGGAAAAAACGCTTATTATCTTTGATGAGGTACAGGACTGCCCAAAGGTGATCAACTCTATGAAGTATTTCTGTGAGAATGCTCCGCAGTATCACATTGCCTGTGCCGGTTCTTTGCTGGGGATTGCCTTGGCGAAGCCATCCTCCTTCCCGGTGGGTAAAGTTAATTTCATGCAGATCGATCCCATGACCTTCATGGAATTTCTTCTCGCCAACGGCGATGAAAACCTGGTCAGGTATCTGGAGTGTGTGGATACCATTGAACCGGTTCCTGATGCCTTTTTCAATCCACTCTATGAGAAATTGAAGATGTACTACGTCACAGGCGGTATGCCGGAACCCGTGCTCATGTGGACGGAAGCACGGGATGTTTCTGCCATGCAGGAAGCCCTGTCAGGGATCATCGGCGCTTATGAGCGAGACTTTGCCAAACACCCCAATATCAGCGAATTCCCAAAGATCTCTATGATCTGGAAGTCCATACCGTCCCAACTGGCAAGGGAGAATAAGAAATTTATATACAAGGTGGTTAAAGAGGGGGCACGGGCCAGAGAATATGAGGATGCCCTGCAGTGGCTGGTGGATGCCAGGCTTTTGCACAAAATCTACCGCAGCACCGCTCCGGGCCTGCCGGTAGCTGCCTATGATGATCTGTCAGCATTTAAGATATATCTGGTGGATGTGGGGCTGCTCCGTCGTCTGGCCCTGCTGGCTCCTACGGCCTTCGGGGAAGGCAATCGTTTGTTTACCGAATTTAAAGGAGCACTGACTGAGAACTTTGTGCTGCAGACCTTAATCACGCAGTTTGAAGTGGTTCCCCGGTACTGGAGTCAGAATAATCCGCCCTATGAAGTGGATTTTCTCATCCAGCGGGAGAATGATATTATTCCTGTGGAGGTCAAGTCTGGGGCCAACACTACCAGCAGGAGCCTGAAGAAATTCAAGGAGCTGTTCCCAAATCAAGTCAGGCTCCGCGTGCGGTTCTCTCTGGACAATTTGAAGCTGGACGATGATGTGCTGAACATTCCGCTGTTTATGGCTGATCAGACGGACCGTTTGATTGGGCTGGCATTAAATCAAAAAAACAGTTAACTTTGAACCATCTTAGCGTATGCTGAGCCGCTTTCTTCGTTAATCAATGAAAACGGCGCTCGGCTGTGGAGAAACACTACCACATATTTGTCACCAAATATAGCACAAGGACGATTATTGTGCCAAGCACAGTCCAAAGAAGGGCGGTGACGGCGGTTCTTGGCGCGGTATCGGTATTTCCCTGCACGGTACAGGCATTTTCCGGCACGGTGTCAGTGTTTTCCGAAGCGGGGGATTCACCCAGCAGGATTGCATCTGTGCTGATACCGTAAAGCTTTCCGAGTTGGATGATGTTTTGGATATCCGGATTTGACACACCACTTTCCCATTTGGAGACGGCCTGTCTGGAGATGTCCAGTGCTTCCGCAAGCTGTTCCTGCGATAAACCCGCGCTTTTTCTGAGCTGTCGCAGGCGTGCGCTTAATTCCGTGTTATTTTTCATGAACTGTTCCATTCCTTTCAGGGATATTGTGTGGTAAAAAGAAAATCCAGCCGCTATATCCAGTGCTTTTTATTTAGCCAAATCTCTATGGCATGGACGGTATAAATGCATGCAGAGCAGGGCCGACACAGCGCCCAGCAGAAGAAATAGCAGCATAAACCATGAATTGCCGGTATCGGCCGGGATAGTCATGACAAGGGTATTCTGCCAACTGTGGAAAAGCATACACAGGAGGACGCTGCTTGTCAAGAGATAGACGGCAGTGAGGATGAAACCGGTGACGACGCCAATCAGGGTGTAGGAAAAGAAATTTTGTTCCGACTGCAGATTTCCGGGAAATATAAAATAGGGCAGATGCCAGAATACCCAGATCAGACTGACAGCCGCGGAGGAGAGCAGAATGTGCCATTTCCGATAAAAGCAGGGCAGCAGATAACCGCGCCAGCCGGCTTCCTCCAGTCCGCCGCCTAAAAGAAGTTGTCCTATAAATACAGTGAGAAAGGTTTGCGGAGAGCAAAAGGCTCCCGGGGCGCGAAAGCAATAAAAATTGAGAAACTGTGCCGCGAATAGAGTGAAAACAGAAAGATAGCAGGCCGGACGAGCCTTTTTTCCCAAAAGGAACCGTGTCAGGGAAGGGCGGGATAAAAGGGGCTTTTGCAGCAATAGGAGGGCACAGATCAGCGGGGAGGCGTTCTCCAGAAAATCCAGAACAGTGAAGAGAAACGGGTGGAAATTGTAATCCATGGCTGTCATAAATATGGCGCAGAGCCATGTGACAAAAAAAGTGCCGAGCAGGTAAGGAATAGGTCTGTAGATGGGTTCAATTTTGGTTTTTGGCTGTTTCATAGGGTAATCCTCCTCTTTTATGATTTTAAATCATTTTAGGAAAAGACAGTGGTTGCGCGCTACCAACTATGATTTACTTTTTTGCAAACCAAAGGTGTCAGAATGCTTTTTGTTATAATAGTGTGGTGGGAAAATGAATGTATATATAATTGATAGGAAAACTATGTATTGCCTGTTTTGCCTCTTTCTGGTATACTGATTTCATGTAAAGGAAAGACGGAGGAAAAGGCAATGGCGAGAGAAATCGGAACGAAATGCATTCATTTGGAAGAGGAGTTAAACCATTACGGCGCAATCAGCTATCCCATCTACCAGACGGCGACTTTTGCGCACCCAGGGGTGGGACAAAGCACCGGGTATGACTATAGCAGAGTGCAGAATCCCACGAGAGAACAGGTGGAAAAGGTGGTGGCCTCGCTGGAAAACGGGGTGGACGCGCTGGCGTTATCCTCCGGCATGGCTGCAATCACCCTGATGATGGAACTGTTCGCTCCGGGGGATCACCTGATTGTGGATGCGGATCTGTACGGCGGGAGCATCCGGCTGTTTGAGCAGATTTCCAGGAAAAACGGAATTGCTTTTACAAGCATTGACTGCTGTTTTGAGGACATAGAGGGACAGATCAGAGAAAACACGAAGGCTGTATATATAGAGACGCCAACCAATCCGATGATGCATGTGACGGATATTGCAAAGTCCGCGGATATTGCGAAACGGCACGGCCTGCTTCTGATTGTGGACAACACGTTTTTGTCCCCTTATTTTCAGAATCCCCTTGATTTGGGGGCGGATCTGGTCATTCACAGCGGCACAAAATATCTGGGCGGCCATAACGACGCGCTGGCGGGCTTTCTGGTGACAAACCGGGAGGAAATCAGTGAGCGGCTGCGCTTTCTGTATAAAACGACAGGGGCGGTGCTGTCGCCCTTTGACAGCTGGCTTATCCTTCGCGGGATTAAGACGCTGGGCATCCGTATGGAGCGGGCGCAGGAGAATGCCATAGCCATTGCGGAGTGGCTGAAAGGGCAGCCCGGTGTTACGGACGTGATTTATCCGGGGCTTGAGGAGCACCCGGGGTACGGGATTATGAAACGGCAGGCCAGAGGCTTTGGGGCGATGCTGACTTTCCGGGTGGAGAGTAAGGAGTTTGCGATGGCCATTCTGGAAAAGGTAAAGCTGATCCAGTATGCGGAGAGCCTTGGCGGGGTGGAAACCCTGATCACTTACCCGACGACCCAGACCCACGCCGACGTCCCGAAGGAAGTCAGGGAGAAAAACGGGATTACGGAGAGCACCCTGCGCATGTCAGTGGGGATTGAGGATAAAAAGGACTTGTTGGCGGAGCTTGCGGAAGTTTTCAATGAAATACGGAGAAAGGATTGAAAGATGGCGGAGAGAAACCTTGATTTTGACAGTGTAATAGAGAGAAGAAATACCCGGTCATTGAAATATGATTTTGCGGCGGAAAGGGGTATGCCGGAGGATATCCTGCCGCTTTGGGTGGCGGATATGGATTTCAGGACCTCCTCCTACATAGAAGATGCGCTGGCCAGGCGGGCAAAGGAGGGCGTTTTCGGCTACAGCGAGGTGAAGACGCCTTATTTTGAGATTGTGCGGGACTGGATGGTCAGGCGGCACGACTGGAAACCGCAGGAGGAATGGCTTGTGAAAACGCCCGGCGTGGTGACGGCTCTTGCCATGGCCGTGAAAGCGTACACGGAGCCGGGTGACGCGGTGCTGATCCAGCGCCCGGTGTATTATCCTTTTGCGGAAGTGATTGAAGATAACGGGAGACGTGTAGTAAGCAATACACTGTACCGGGGAGAAGATAACCGCTATCACATGGATTTCGAGGATTTTGAGCAGAAGATTATACAAAATAAAGTAAAGCTGTTTCTTCTCTGTAATCCGCATAATCCCGTAGGGCGGGTGTGGACAAGGGAGGAGCTGGTCCGGCTGGGCGATATCTGTATGAGACATGATGTGATCGTTGCCAGCGATGAGATCCATGAGGATTTTGTGTTCCAGGGAAAGCATCAGGTGTTTGCGGGGCTGAAAAAGGAGTATGAGGACCGGTGCATTGTCTGCACTTCTCCCAGCAAAACCTTTAATCTGGCAACCATGGTATTATCGAATATTTTTATTCCCAACCGGGAGCTGCGCAAAAGGTTCCGAAAGCAGCTTGACGCGGCGGGGATCAGCCAGCTTGGCGTGATGGGGCTGATTGCCTGTGAGACGGCGTACAGTAAAGGCGAGGAGTGGTATCTTGCCATGCTCGGGTATGTCCGCGGCAATATTGGGTTTGTAAAGAAATTTGTGGAGGAAAAACTGCCCGGCGTAACCATGACGGAGCATGAGGGAACCTATCTGGTCTGGCTGGATTTTTCCGGGACAGGCTTATCGGAGACGGAGCTGGAAAATCTGGTTGTGCAGAAGGCAAGGTTGTGGCTGGACGGCGGCGGAATGTTTGGGGACAGCGGGAGAGGCTTCCAGAGAATCAATGTGGCATGCCCGAGGAGCATATTGGAAGAAGCGATGGAGAGACTGAGACTGGCGTTGACGGACTGCGGCCTTTCATAATCACACGGAGGGATAAAACAGAACAGTCTTGACAAGCAGTAACAGGAATTTTTATAATGGTGACGGAGGAGGTAGTGACATGAAAAGTATACGAACAAAAATTACCTTATGTCTCATTTTAACTGTTCTGGCAGGTCTGGTGGCATCTGGCTCTTCCAGTATTGCACTCAATTATAACAGTACCATGTCAACGGTGGAACAGATGATGAGCCAAACCGCGGTTCTGGCGGCAGGACGTGCCGAGCAGGAGCTGTCTGTTTACAAAAATGTTGTCATGGAGGTAGGCCATATTCCGCAGCTTGCCGATCCTGACGTATCGGTGGAGGAAAAGCAGGCGATTATTGATGAACGCGTTTCCATGCATGGTTTCCAGAGGGGAAATATCATTGGTGCGGACGGCATCAGTATTTTTGACGGCAAAGACTATTCCGACAGGGAGTATGTCCGTCAGGCGCTTCAGGGAAATATCTTTGTGTCGGAGCCGCTAATCAGTAAGATTACCGGCCAGTTGTCCATTATGGTTGCGGCGCCTCTTTACGCCGAGGAAGCCTACGGCGCTTCCATTGTGGGCGTGGTCTACTTTGTGCCGCAGGAGACGTTTTTGAACGATATCGTGTCGGCTATTCAGCTCGGTGAGAACAGCAGGGCTTACATGATTAATAAAACAGGCGATACGATTGCGGATATAACGCTTGAGACGATCACGGTTCAAAATATTGAGGCGGAGGCCCAGAGCGATCCGTCGCTGCAGGAGCTGGCGGCGATCCATAGCGAGATGCGTCAGGGGAAAAACGGGTTCGGCGCTTATACGAGCGGCGGGAATAAAATGTTTGCCGCCTATGCGCCGGTATCGGATACAGACGGCTGGAGCATTGCGGTGACGGCTCCCCAGGTCAATTATCTGGCTTCCACGCGGGACGCTATTGTAATTAACCTTGCGGTGATCGGGATTGCCGTGCTGGTTTCCGTTGTCATTGCGCTGGCGCTGGCTCTCAATATTGGCAGGCCCATGAAGGCGTGTGTCGACCGGATGAAACTGCTGGTAGAGGGTGATCTGGAGACACCGATGCCTAAAATTACCAATAGGGACGAAACCGGGATGCTTGCCAAATCTACCGAATCGCTGGTGGAGGGATTAAGTGTTGTAATTAACGACATCAGTTTTCTGTTAAATGAGATGGCAAATCAGAATCTGGATGTACATACGGAGCATGAAGACGTGTATGTCGGCAGCTTTCAGAGTATTCTGCATTCCATGCGAAATATGAGAAAAGAATTAAGCGGCGCGATGCGTCAGGTCAACCATTCTGCTGAGGAGGTGTCTGACGCCAGCAGCCAGTTGTCTTCAAGCGCGCAGACGCTCAGTCAGGGTACTACGGAGCAGGCAAGCTCAGTGGAGGAGCTTGCGGCGCGTATCAGTGTTATTTCCGAGCAGGTAAGAAGCACGGCCAGCGGCGCTTTGGATGTCCGCGCCCAGACGCACCAGACAGGCGAGGAGGTACTGCTCTGTAACCAGAAGATGCAGAATCTGGTGGAGGCCATGGAAAGGATACAGACAAGCTCCGAGGAGATTGAGAAGATTCTTAAGACCATCGACGACATTGCGTTCCAGACTAATATACTTGCCCTGAATGCTGCGGTGGAGGCGGCGAGAGCCGGAAGCGCGGGCAAAGGATTTGCCGTTGTGGCGGAGGAGGTACGCAATCTGGCCGGGAAATCCGCGCAGGCTGCACAGAACACTTCGGAACTGATTGAGAATTCCACGGAGGCGGTACATATCGGTACGGAAATCGCCCAGAGCACGGCAGATGTTC
Organism: uncultured Lachnospiraceae bacterium; assembly: GCA_947176065.1. Classification (GTDB taxonomy): domain Bacteria; phylum Bacillota; class Clostridia; order Lachnospirales; family Lachnospiraceae; genus UBA3282. Next base: position 69,069 of record CAMWPB010000012.1, read on the forward strand.
TGCTTGGTGTCGTGAACAGTATTCAGGCAGTGGTAGATGCCATTGACCATATCGCCACGGTATCCAACGAGCAGTCGGAGGCTGTGGTACAGGTTTCAGAGGGTGTTAACCAGATCTCGATCGTGGTGCAGAACAACAGCGCTACCGCAGAGGAGGGAGCAGCCGCAAGCGAGGAGCTTTCCGCGGAGGCGACATGCTTAAAGGAGCTGGTGGGTCAGTTTACACTGGCTTCGGAATAAATTTGCAGAGTAAATGGGGAAGAGACTGTCTGGGTGGCGGTCTCTTTTTGCTTGCCTTTTTTGTGTGTTCGGCTAAAATTAAATTATAATGAAGATTGGCCGAAAAAGGTGGGAGACATGAATTATATAACAGGAAATCTGCAAAGTGAAATCTTTATGACAAACATAAAATAAAAGGAGGACCACAGCATGGAAAGAGTCGTAAAATTCTTAAAAGACGCAGCAATCTATTATCTGGCAACCGTAGAGGGCGACCAGCCGAGGGTACGTCCGTTTGGCACGGCGCATATTTTTGAGGGCAGGCTGTATATCCAGACCGGCAAATCAAAAGAAGTTTCAAAACAGTTACATACGAATCCGAAAGCGGAGATCTGTGCGTTCAAAGGCGGCGAGTGGCTCAGAATAGCGGGAGAGCTTGTGGAGGATGACCGCAGGGAGGCAAGACAGTCCCTGCTTGACGCATATCCTTCTCTGCAGAATATGTATTCTGCGGATGACGGCAATACGGAGGTATTCTATTTTAAGGATGCAATCGCAATATTTTCATCCTTTACCCATGAGCCGGAAGTGATAAAGCTGTGATGAAAGACAGTTTCTTTCCGCCAATAGATCAGGCAGACAGATGAGAGGGCAGAATCAGGATGTATACGGATTTCGGTAATCCGGGCATAAATAGCTCTCGCTCCATGTCATCATCGCCTGCAGAACGGGCATGAAACTTTCCCCCAGCGCCGTCAGGCTGTACTCCACCTTGGGCGGAATCTCACTGTAGACTTCCCGGTGGAGGAAGCCGTCGCTTTCCAATTCCCGAAGCTGTTTTGTCAGGGTGGACTGGGTGATTCCGTCAAGACGGCGCAGCAGTTCTCCAAACCGCTGTACTCTATAGAAAGATATATACCATAAAATCAGGATTTTCCACTTGCCGCCGATCACGGACTGCAGCCTGCTCATGGGCACGCAGCGGGCGAGTGTTTCCTGACTGCTAAATTTATTCTCGGCCATTTTTTTCTGCATTCCTTTCACTTCCGGCGGCCAATACAGGACAGTTCCGGCGCCGTTTCTTCCATCCAGTATATTTTACCTGCAGAGAAAAAACAAGATACTGTCATAAAGAATACATAGGATTAAAAATCATACTATCCCCAGAAAAAGACCGTACTTGTCTGCGATGAATTTCAGAGGTAATTTAGTGCAAAGAGGATATCCGCTGCGTAAAAGTCATAATGCGAGGAGGAATGAACGATGCACTACACAGGAACGATATGGAGACCGCCCTACGAGGCGTCTTCCCTGCTTTTGGAGGTCACTGCAGGATGTACGCACCACAGATGTAAATTTTGCACGCTTTATGCCGATCTGCCTTTTCCATTCAGGATGTCGCCGCTTACGGATATTGAGGCGGATTTAAAGGAGATGCGGGAGATATACCGTCATTTTTCAGGACGGAAGATAAACAGGGTTTTTCTGACCGGGGCAAATCCTTTTGTCCTGCCATATGAAAGGCTGATGGAAATTGCAGGAATGATTCGCAAGTATCTTCCTGCAATCAAAACAATCGGCGGCTTTGCCAGAGTGACGGACGTTGCCGCGAAAACCGATGAGGAGCTGGCAGATCTGTACAGAGCGGGCTTCGACGGCCTGACGATCGGTATGGAGACGGCGGACGATGAGGCGCTGCGGTTTATGGATAAAGGGTATCTTTCGGCTGATATTTTGGAACAGTGCGGGCGCTTGGACAGGGTGGGCATCCGCTACAGCTTTTTCTATCTGACAGGCATATCCAGCGCAGGGCGCGGGGAGGAAGGTGCAAAGGCCACAGCTGCCGTATGCAATCGGCTTCACCCCGCTGTGGTAGGGGCAAACATGCTGACCGTTTACCCGGATTCCGGGCTGTTTGAGGAAATAGAGCGGGGAAACTGGAAGGAGGAGAGCGAGACGGAGAAATACAGGGAAATTCGGACATTGGTGGAAAATCTGAAAATTCCTACGGTGTTTGCGGCGCTGGGAGCCTCCAACGCGTTTCAGATGTGGAGTGAGCTTCCAAAGGACAAAGGAAGGCTGCTGGCTTTTCTGGATGACGTGATCCAAAATGCAGGCGAGGAAGAACTGCGGCGTTATCGGACAAGCGTCCGTCATTTGTGAGGAGGTGGTTTCATGCATTTTACGGGAAGAACGTGGAGACCGCCCTACGAGGCGCATTCCGTCATTATTCAGGCGACGACCGGGTGTACCTGGCATAAATGCCGCTTCTGCAATCTTTACCCTGGTGAGTGTTTTCGCATGTCCCCGCTGGAGGAATTTGAGGAGGATCTGACGGAGATCAAACAATACCAGCCCTATGCCAGACGCATCTTCTGGACGGGAGCGAATCCCTTTGCCATGAGCTATGAGAATTTGAAGCTTCGCGCCCTGACTGTGCGCGATTATCTCATCAAGTGTCAGACTATGGCTATGTTTGCCAGCATAAGGGATATTAGGGACAAGGAGGTGTGGCAGCTAAAAAAACTGCGGGCAATGGGCATCAACGGGCTGAGTATCGGGACGGAAAGCGGGGACGATGAGACCCTTGCGCTTGCCGGCAAGGGGTACACGGCGGCCGATATTCTGGAACAGTGCCGGAAGCTGGACGAGGCCGGGATCGAGTATTATTTTGTCTATATGACCGGACTTGCGGGGAAGGAGGCAGGACGGCGAAACGCGGTGAACAGCGCGGAACTGTTCAGTCGTCTGAACCCGTATTTCATTTCTGTGGATTCCCTCACGCTGTTCCCCGATACGGAGCTGTACCGAATGGCGCAGGCAGGACGGTTTGCTCCGGCGGGGGAGAAGGAACGGCTGCAGGAGCTGCAGACATTTATCAGACATTTACACATCAGGACGCATTTGTTTGACAACTCTGTCTCTAACTTTTACCCGGTCACGGCGTATCTGCCGAAGGAGAGGGAGGCTGTGGTAAGCGGGCTGCAGTATATCATGGATACGGTGGATGAGGAGGAGATGACGGCTTACCGCAGAGGGCTGAAGGCACTTGGTTAGCGTGGACTTGAGATTTTGCAGAGCGGCAATACGGCGGCTTGTTCGGGAAATTTGCAAGGAATCTGCGGACAGATAAGTGAGCGCATTAGTATGGTTTTACAGATGGCGCATCGGATGAATAAATATTATAATGGAAAGAGGAAAAAGGAAGGGAGGAAGGCTTATGACTAAGTATATATTGGAGTGTTGTGTGGACAGCGTGGAATCCGCCCTTGCGGCGGCGGAGGGAGGAGCGGACCGTCTGGAACTGTGCGCGGCCCTTGTGATCGGCGGCATAACGCCCGGGCTGGCGCTGTTTGAACAGGTCAGCGCCTGCTGCAGTCTGCCGGTTCGGGTGCTGCTGCGGCCCCGGTTTGGGGATTTTCTCTATACCGCATATGAGTTTCAGATTTTGAAAAGAGAAGTGGCGCTCTTTCGGGAAGCAGGCGCGGAGGGCGTGGTGATTGGCTGTCTGCAGGCGGACGGCGGTCTCCATATGGATCAGATGCGGGAGCTGATGGCTGAGGCGGGCCACATGAAAGTTACGCTGCACCGCGCTTTCGACGTGTGCGCAGATCCCATAAAGGCATATGGACAGGCGCGGGAACTGGGAGTCGATACCATACTTACATCCGGGCAGAAGAGGGAATGCCTTATGGGGCTGCCGCTGTTAAAACAGTTGTGTGAGCTGCAGAAGGGGGCAGGAACACCGCGCATTATGGCGGGCGCTGGGGTGACGCCTGAGGTGATACGGCAGTTTTGCAGGGACACGGACATTACCAGCTATCACCTGTCTGCAAAGAAAGTTGTGGACAGCGGGATGGATTACCGCAAAAAAGATGTTCCCATGGGACTTCCCGTCATGGACGAATACAGCATTTTCAGGACAGACAGCAGTGTTGTGGCAAAGGCACGGAGAGCGATTCAGGAGCATATGGCGGGTGCACAGTAATAATAGGATCTGTAAAGTGTGCATAAATTGGGTATTCTATTGCTATTGAGCGGCGGCATCGATATAATAGCAGTAGAGTTGTGAAAGCAGGGTGATGACATGTCTTTAAATGAAAACGGTCTGCCAAAGGACAGAAATTATCTGGAATGTGGTCTGCCAGATTTTTTACAGGATTCGATTCGTGCCATGAAAGACGCATGGGGCAAGCTGGATACAGGCATTGAATATTTGCGCTGGGATTGTGATTACTGTAATTTGCAGAGCGATATTAACAGTGCAGAGGTTAATCGGCTTATCAGTGAAGAACAGGCGTGGTTTTTGCGTGAGAAATATTTAAGACTGGAAAGAGTGTGATACAATGTCGGTTATTGATTTTACAATATTGCCAAGAAAAAATAAAATGTATGCAGGTGCGAACGGAGGTAAAATCTCTGTTATTTATGAGGGGGAACAGTATATGCTGAAATTTCCTCCGCAGTCTGTCAGAAACAGAGATATGAGCTATAGCAACAGTTGCTTTTCAGAATATCTCGGCTGTCAGATTTATGCATGTATTGGAATCCCGGTACAGAAAACGCTGCTTGGTATATATACAGTCAAAGATGTGGAGAAAATTGTAGTTGCCTGCGGCGATTTTACGGAACCGGGGATTACATTACAGGATTTTGCATCTTTGAAAAATCAGATGATTGATTCGGAAAGAAATGGATACGGGACAGAGCTTTCTGATATTCTTCTTACGTTTGAAGAACAGACTGCCATTGACCAAAAGGTATTGACAGAACGATTTTGGGATATGTTCATTGTGGATGCCCTGATTGGTAATTGGGATCGGCATAATGGTAATTGGGGATTTCTCTATAACGCGCATACGGATCAAATGGAACTTGCACCGGTATTTGATTGTGGGAGCAGTCTATATCCACAGGCGGATGAAAAAATTATGGAAACGGTGTTGACGGATGAAAAGGAGTTAAATTTCAGAATTTTTGAAATTCCCACCTCGGCTATCATGGTAAACGGGAAAAAAATAAAATATTTTGATTTTATTTCCTCTTTGCAAAACGAGGATTGTAACCGCGCATTAAAACGTATTCTACCGCGTATTGATATGGCAAAGATATATGCAGTCATAGATGATACGCCGTTTATCAGTGATTTACAGAAAAAATTTTATTCTAAAATGCTGGAGAAACGAAAAGAGAAGATTCTTGACTTTTCCTTTGCCATCTTGGAAAAAGCGGACACTCGGCAAAACAATTAATGCTCGCAAAACGAAACTTTCTGGTGCTGTGATTCGTATTATCAGTAGAGTACAGACAGAAAGGCAGAGACGGCAGTTGGCAAGGACAGACTTCATATTACAAACGGACAGGGTGCCCATTCTGAATGAGACGGGCGTGCAGATAGACGAGGCAGCGCTGCCGGAGATGATTACGCCGGTTCCACGGAGAAGGTGCGGCATCTCTGAGAGTCACACTTATTATAAGGGAGCAGGCATTATCTATCAGGGGCACTTTGCCAACCAGTGCGACGGTCGCATGATTCGGCTGTCTGAGAACCCGGTGGCTTATCAGCGTTACTCAGTGGCTTATCCCGGACTTTATCAGAAGTATGGCATTTTTACATTCTGCCATCAGCCCATTTTCACGGATTATGAAGGCGGATGCGGGCCCAAGGAAGAGAATCTGACTGCCATGCAGGAGAGATTCGGGCTGTCGGCCATACAGGAAATTGTGGATGTACTGGAAACACCATTGAAGAATCACAAAATCTATGCGTTTCGTTTGAAGGAGCTGCAGGGTTCCTATAAAGATACGGTCAATCTGATCGAATATATTCTCAGTGAAAACTTTAACAGCGCCTGGGATAAGAATCTCTGGGCAGACATTGTGTGCTACGGCTATGTGCGGGATCTGGCGGACTGGTTTATCTCCGACAGACCGGCGCACAGGCTGGGTACCATTTACGCATTGTTACATTCGGTTATGAAAGCCGATAAATGTTTATATGAGGAAATCGTGCATGAGACGGTGGGGCTGGAGCAGATGGGGGATATTTATATGCCCTATGTAGCGGCCGGAATCGTGGAGCGGTATGTGCCGGGAAGTCTGGGAGGGATTTCAGGGGAGGCGCTTACCCCGGAGCTGATGGGACGGCTGTGGGGGATGATTTACAGCGGAAAGGCATGCTGTCATCTGGAAAATGAGGAGGCGTGGGCGCACGTCAGAGCGAATTTCATGCGGGAAATTCCAAGGCAGACAGCTATGGTGCGGCAGGATCTGGCGCTGGCACGGATTTGATTGTTTTTTGATTTTTTCCCTTTGTATGTTATAATGGTTTCTGCATGGAGGAAATAAATATGGCGATTGAGAGAGTAAGAACTTATTTCAAACAGTACGGGATGGAAGAGAAGATCAGGGAGTTTGACGTGTCCAGCGCCACGGTGGAGCTGGCGGCAGCCGCCCTTTCCTGTGAGCCTGCAAGGATAGCGAAAACGCTGTCATTCATGGTGGACGGCCACGCCCTGCTTGTGGTGGCGGCCGGGGATGTGAAAATCGACAACCGTAAGTACAAGGAGCAGTTTGGCGTGAAGGCGAAAATGCTTTCGCCGGAGGAAGCGGAGACGCTGGTGGGACATACCGTGGGCGGTGTCTGTCCGTTTGCGGTAAACGAAGGCGTGGAGGTGTATCTGGATGTGTCGCTGAAACGCTTTGAGACGGTATTTCCCGCCTGCGGCAGCTCCAACAGCGCGATTGAGCTTACGCCTGTGGAGCTGGAGAAATATTCAGGCTGTGCGGGATGGGTGGATGTCTGCAAGGGATATTGAGATTTGATACTCTTTTTTGAACTTTTGCGAAAAAATACAGTAGAGTGCAAGACAGCCACAAAAGAATACGGTAGTACAGCGCAGAATCACACTCATTTCGGGTGAGCATGGGGAAAGCATCTGGCTTCCCAGCAAATTGGAAAACATATGTACCAGCGCGCCGGCCAAAACACTTCTTTTTGTTTTTACATACACAAAGGACACGGAGAAATTAAAAATCATGATTTGAGTAGGTCAGAAATACGATAAACAGTGCGGTAACAGACGGCGCACCGCCGCCAAAATAGAAGAGAAAAGTGCCAGGAGCAGTTCCCTCTATTCCCATGATCACGGGGGCAAAACCAAAGCCCCATGTCCTTGCCAGCGTAATGATAAAAAACAGAGCTAACATTTTTCACGTCTCCTTTCCAACTGCGCATTGATATAGGCAATATCCCGATTGACGACGGCCATATCAAGGAAGTAAACCGGGATATATATGAGTGCCACATACAAACGCCATCCACCAGTTTGCTTTAAAAAACCATTGCACAAAATATCCGTATAAAAAGACAAAAACGGAAACGTATTCCATCAGGATATTGACAAGGAAATTAGCGCCTGCGGCCTGTTTGACAAACTGCTGTATGACAGTCACAAAAAAGGACAAAATCAAAATCTCGAATACAAGCAGGATTTCCGGTGTCATTCCGACTGACAGGAGCGATATGGAAAACACCGTAAAGATGATGATGGCCGCGAGGATCAATGTTCTTTTTATCATATTTTTCAGCACCATACTGCCTCCTTTAAACAATCTTTTATGCTTTTCAGATAAATTGAGTGTCCTGATTTTCTGAATCAGCTTTTGCGTTTTCGTATCCAATCTGGGATATTCAATGGTGATAGTCAGCAGTTTGTCGTCTGTCTGTCTTGTTATGATTTCCATAAGTCTTCCTCCATACGGTATCTTAGCATAAACGGAAAAAAGAAAAAATACGGTATGCATGACCTGCAAATTTGGTAACATCAATTACAAACAGCATATGCTATTGCTATTGGGGCTCGGCATCGATATAATCTCGTTTTTGACACTTTGGGTATCAAATAAGTGCCACAATACTCGAT
>CAMWPB010000013.1 GCA_947176065.1 uncultured Lachnospiraceae bacterium
GAAGCTATGGAAAAATTTGATTTTAAAAAAAATATATATGACGAAAAAATTCCTGATAGGTTAAGAAAAGAGTTTGAGAAATATGTACAAAATACAAAAAACCAAGAGGGGAAAACGCTGTGGGAAGCATCAGAAGACCACGACTATAAAGACGCAAATGGAAAATCCTTTCATTTCTTTACCGAGAAAGAAAAAAATGCAATCATATATTCTGATGAAATTTATGATTATCTCATTAAAAGGTCAAAATCAGACAGGATTAAAAACCTGCCTACAAGGAAATCCTTAAATAAAATGGTTGAAAAAGCCAAAGAGGATTGGGAAAGTGCACTGGCGCAGGCAGATTTCCCGTCCCAAGTATATACTGGCATAACGCCATCCGAAAAAGATATCATGGAAGAAAAGAACTCGATAATGTTTACCGCCCTGTTTGAATTGTTCTTCGACCCAATTGATGAAAAGCTCCTGAGCGATGATATATTCAACAGCTATTACTATGGTGGAAATACCGAAACAGCAGCTACAATGGACAGTAAGTTAAGACATGCGGATTTACATAATTATTTTTCCCCAAGAAAAGAAGTAAGCGAGACACTTGATATCATTCTAAATGCACTTGCTGACAAAATTGCTGACAAAAGTGCTGATAAAAGTGCTGATAAAAGTGCTGACAAAACGAACCATTCCCGTCGCAAATAATATAAATATAAGTAAGAAGTGCATGATTTTATTTCTAAAAAAAGGGTTATGCTGTATCGCATAACCCTTTTCGTATTACTTCGCAGCCTTTGCCGCGGATTCCGCCTTGATGTCAATCACGACCTCGTCGTTGATGGTCACGTAGCTCACGCCCAGCGTGTCGTACATGTAGGTACGGTCGAGGGGAGCACCCACGGTCATGTCCTTAGCATTCTTTACAGTATAGTTGATAGCGTACGCGCCATCATCGCGCTTCTTGAGCGCCACGCCGTCACATGCCGCAGCCTTGCCATCAGCACCCTTGAGCGTGAAGGTCATCTTCTCGCTCCCGCAGTGGATAACTTTGTAGGTGCCTGCGCCAGCGTTCGCTACTGCACGGAACTCCTGTTTGCCTGCCGTAGCCTTTGTGCCTGCAGCCTTAGAAACGGGCGCGCTGTAGGATGCGCTGCTGGAATTGCCGGAGCCTGCATCGTAAGACGAGCCAGCGTCATAGGAGCTGGAATCGGAGCTGTAGGAGCTGCCGCCAGAGCTTTCGCTGGAGCTGCTGGACGAGCCACCGCCAGAGCTGCCGGAGTCGCCAAACCCTCCTCCGTCGTCGTGTTCTTCGTTACCCTCGTTTCCATGGTGCACAACGCCGTCTTCGTACGCGAACACGGTCATGGAGCTGCCGATTACCATTGTGAATGCCAGCATGAGCGCCAGCGTGCTTTTGGATGTCTTTTTCTTCATAGTCTTTTCTCCTTTCAAACTGCCTGAATGGTTTTTGGGGTAAAATCTCGAACAGTTCAGCAGAGGGGGCGTGTTTTTATACCCCTCTGCCAATATCTGCCGAGATAGACGATAAGAAAGCGGTGCAGGATTTTTCTTTCCTACACCGCTATAAATACAACACCACAAAATCCAAGTACGCATGAGATTTTCCTTGAAATAGTGCGGAAAATTCGCTATACTTGATTAGGCGCATATATATATGCTTTGTGGGAGAGATGTGGTCTCCTGCATAGGGGTGTAGAGGACGGCAATCCTCTACATCCTGCCTTTTATTATCTATCTCGATTTTCATTATACAGTACTCCAATAGAATTTTCAAGAAATAAATACCATCTACTATTTTGATACACTTCTGCAAAAATCCTTTTGAACACCTTTTTGAACACATTGCGATAGAGATACGCTGAAAGCCTTTCTATTATTATATTTGCGGCTTTTTGACAGTGTTCAAGTCCCATCTTCCGCAGTGATTAAAGAGTGAGGAAACCTTGATTTTACCGAGGTTTCCTTATTTTTTTACTATTAAAATAACTGGTTACACTTTCTTAATACAGAAAAGCGCTTTTTCATAAGCATCTGCCCTCTTATGCATAGAATTAAAAATATTATCCCTGAAAACAGCTTGATTCGGTCTGAAAATATGGTATAATCAGCTTGCAAAAAAGTTGACGTTATTTTAATAGTTGAGTAGATAAATTATGCTGATACCACACTTGCATTTTTGCGACAGCTGCGAAGAAGCGATTGCCATATATGAGAAAGCGTTTAATACAAAAGCTGAAAGTATCGTATACAACCGTGATTATGCACCTAATGAATATCCAGACGATAATAGAATAGCGCACGCTGTTATGAACATCCATGGACAAAAAGTTTTTCTGAATGATAGATTTGGCAACAAGGACAAATCTCTTAATTGTGCCGTTCATTTAATTGTTATGTTTCCGTCTGTTGAAGAGCTTCTTGCCTGCTATGAGTTTTTCAAAGAAGAAAGCACAATCATTGACCCATTCACAAAATTACCATACAGTGAATTATCAGGTAACTTTATTGACAAATTTGGTGTGCAATGGGGCTTTATGACAGAATAACTATTGTCGTATCTAACACTGCACATTATAATGGAGAAAACTGCTTTACTGCAAACTCGCTGATGGATGCAATTCGGTTGGCCGGGAATAAAGATATATATATTTCCGGCGGAGCAAGGCTATATGAAGAAGCCTTACCATTAGTAGAAAAAATGTATATTACCGAAATAGATTGTGATATAAAAGGCGATACCTGTTTCCCACCTTTTGAAAGCGAACAGTTTGTAAAAGAAATAAATGAAAGATTTGAAGGTGAAATTCCTTACGCATATGTAACATATACAAGAAAACGAGGAAATATGGAATGGATTTCAAAATGATCACATCATCGGATCAGCTGTGGAGCAAAGTAAGAGATTATGCAGGCAGCTGTTCATGGCGCGCCGGCCAGTCATTAGCCAATGCCATGGACAATAATCTGTTCACAGAATGGGAAAGGGTTATCGTTGCCCTGGAGCATCAGAAAATCTGTGGATATTGTACGGTCGCAAAGACAGACTGCATTCCGGATATATGCTATACCCCCTACATTGGCTATCTGTTTGTCGATGAAGAATACAGAGGAAACAGATTAAGTCAAAAACTAATACAGTATGCAATGGACTATTTAAAGTCCGTTGGCTTTGACAGGGTTCATTTAATCTCTGACCATGATTATCTATACGAAAAATACGGGTTTGAAATAATAGACCGAAAAACTGCGCCGTGGGGTTCCACAGAGAAAATTTATATGCAAAGATTGCTGTAAATGATAAATCCCAAGACATTTTTACTCTTAAATTTATGGGAGGACGTATCTTCCGCCGACAGGGAGTCCGTACATATGATATGATATCCTTTCCTTTGACTGCCGTTTCGATATCATGGTATGCCTGCACGTCCTCCATTTCATAACCGATACCGCAGCACTGTGACAGCTCAAATCCCATCACTTTGGATTCTTCATGCAAATCACCTTTTTCCAATGCTCTTTCCTCATTTTTCAAATGCAAACCTGTCACAACAACTTATCCAATTCCGCATTAAGCCTGGACTTTAACACTTCCAGCTCCTCATCCGTAGGATTATATTTTTCATCGACCAATTCTTTTCCGAGCTGCCAGACCGGTCCGGGAGCAGGCGTGTCTCCGTCCCTTCTCGGATATATATGCCAGTGCATATGCAGGCCGCGCCCGACGCCCAGCAGCGCATAGTTCAATTTATCCGGCTGGGAGGCATGATATACCGCCTCCGCTACGATCGCCATTTCATGCAGAAACTCATCCCGAAAGTGCGGCTCTAATTCATGCAGCTCATAGGCGTGCTGCTTGCACAGAAACAGCGTGTACCCCTTTATCCTCTGCTGGTCACCTATGACCACATACCCCGTGTTCAGCTCACGGACGAAGTATGGATTTCTGTTCTCCTTGATCCATGCGATCCTTTCACAAATCAGACAATTATCCATGTTGTCCTCCTAAACATATACCATCATTCATCCTCATTTAACTTAGCATACACAAAAGTATCTTTCCAAATCGGGGTTCCCTTTTCGTCTTTCCAGAAATATACGTTTTTTCTCAAATGGGCCTCCCGCTGAAATCCTAACGTTTCCAGCAGTTTCCACGAACTTATGTTATCGGGGTCACATTCCGCATAGATTCTGTGTACCCCATTTGCAAACGCCTCCTGAATCAAAGCCTCACAGCTCTCCGCCGCATATCCGTTTCTCCAATACTTTCGGTTGAATACATATCCCATTTCCACTGTTTCAAATTCCCGTTTTCCCATATAGACATTGCCAATCATCTTATGGTTCTCTTTCGATTCCACAGCAATCATTTCTTCCGTCCCGATACGCCATGTCAGATTCTCTTTTGTCTCTTCGAGCGACATCGGTTTGTACGGCTCATACTTCACAACTTCTGCATCGGATAAATAGGCAAACAAATCCTGCAAATCGCTTTCCGTATATCTTCTCAAAATCAATCGTTCCGTTTCCACAATGGTTCCTTTACTATCCATGCAAATCTCCTCCACTCGCCCCTCACCGCGCAGTCTGACCAGCCGCACCTGTTTCCGAATAGCTCCGTCACTTTTACCGCTCAAACCTTCTGGGCAGCCACTTTATTCGACACATGCAAGTGATACACCTTGCCGTTATATACTGTTTCAATCAAATCATATATTCCCGATACGTTATCCCAAAACATAAATACGCCGCATTCTCCTTAGAAGTTCTACACTGTCACAATTTCCTCTATCATAAAACAGAGCCGCCTGCATTGCAAGCGGCTCCTGTCCATAAACTGCTGACTGACTGCCCATACCCTATGAAAATGGAGATAAATTCACTGGTTCTTCGCCGCCAGCTTTTTCCAGTTGTAATATCCGTACACAGAGTTAAACAGATATGCAACCCACATTACAACCATGGTAATTGCCGAAGAGTCGCTCCCGATCAGAAGCACCCACATGATGACGGATACCACATTCACAATGATCCACAGCAGCCACTGCTCCGCGTACCGCGCGACCTGCATGATGAGAGCCACCACGGAAAATACGGTGGACATCGCATCGATCAGGGCAAGCTGTCCGCCGATACGGCTCAGAATCTGCCAGTAAACCACGACAACTACCGCCACGGCGATGAGCAGCAGAATCGTCTGCTTCAAGGTAAGCATCTTACCCTCCACTTCCCCGCTGTCCTGATCCTTGTGTCTGGACCACAGATAAAATCCCACAAAATTCATCGGGATATAATAAAACGCGTTCAGCATAAATTCCCCGTACAGATGATTGTTGAAAGTAAGGTACGCATAGATGGCCACATTGACGGTGGCAAACACATAGGTGCTGACCTTTCCCTTCGCTGCCAGAACCACGCCCAGAATCCCCGTAATACCGCTGATCAGCGCGAGCAGATTGTCTCCCCAGATGATGCTCAGCACCACCATGATCACTGTTGACAGCAGCAGCCAGCTAATCTCAAATTTACTCCAGCCTTCAAAAAATTTTTTCACCTTATCCATCGTTTTTCCTCCCTTTTTCAAATTCTTCCGCCGTTAAGGTTGGGCCCTTCACGCCCACCACCATTGCGGATACCCGGTTTGCCGTGCGAACCGCCTCCTCCCAGTCTTTTCCGAGCTTCCTTGCGGCGATCACCGCCCCGATGTGGGAATCCCCTGCGCCGATGGTATCGACCACCGCAGCCTTTTGCGGGGGAATGACGCATCCATGTCCGTTGACCCGCAGATAGGCGCCCTTGTCACCGAGCGTAATCAGAACCGTATTTTTCGTCTGCTCCTCCATCCGCTCTGCCGCCTTCTCTGCCGTCTCCGCCCCGGTAGCTGCCAGCGCTTCCGCCTCATTTAAATGCACCACCGGCGAGAGCGCCGTCATTCTCCTGCCCTTCTCCCCGGAAATGTAGGTAATCCGCGGTCCGGGCGCATAATATACCGTAAGCTCCGGATGCTTTTCCAAAAAGTCCAGAATCACATCCCCGCCTTCTCCCTCCAGCTCATAGCCGGACACATAAACGGAATCGTATCTGCCGGCATCAAGGCTGTCAAACCATTCCCGCTCAAACCGGCACTCGATTCCCGGCATGGTCAGAAACGTTCTCTCCCCGTCCGCCTCCACCAGACACAGGCAGTAGCCGTTGTCCGACGTCTCGGATTTCACCGGGCTGCCATGTCCGTTCCTCATAAGCGCTTTCTCAATAAAATCCGCATACATTCCTGTGCCTACCGGCGCAAACAGCGTGTACTCCACCTGAAAATGCTTCAGGATATCCGCCACATTATAGGCGCATCCTCCCACTGTCATACTCTGTGTTTTGGCATATATATCCTCTCCCGACACAGGCAGTCTTTCAATTTCCATGATGATATCCAGCATGGCCGCACCGATCACTAAACATCCTTTGTCCATCTGCATCCTCCCCGCCTTTCTGAAACTGCTTCCGCATAAACCTTCAGGTCTGTCCCGTTCGCCTTTTCAATCTGTTCCGCATACGCTTTCGGTATTGCCCCAAACCCGTTCGCCCCGCCGCAGACCGCCGTCGCCATGGCGCCGATCGTATCGGTATCGCCGCCCAGATTGGCACACAGCAGCGCGCACTTTTTCACATCAAAGCTGTAGTAGGCAATGGCCAGCGCCGCCGGTACGGATTCCGAGGTGTTGACGCCTGCACCCACCAGATTATAGAGCATTTCCAGAAACTTCTCCTCATCGGAAGCGTAGGCGTCCGCCAGCCTGACGCCAAGCCTTGTTCTGGCCCCCAAAGAAGGGCTGGGGGTGGATGCACCCAGAGAAAGCGCATATTCCTCCACGGAAAGCGCGTCCGCAATCATGCGTTCCCTGTCCCCGTAAGAGACGGCCGATGCCACAGCCATGGCAATCATGGAAGCGCCCGCAATCGTAATGTCACTGGTGTGCGTCACCTGCGATACCGCCGCCACATATCTGCACAGTTCTTCCCTCTGCTCCGGCTCAAAGAGCGCCCCTATTGGCGCAATTCTCATGGCTGCGCCGTTGGAAACCGCCTCGTCTGAAAATGCTCTGGCACTCTTTCCCTCCTCATAAAGCTTCAGGGCGACCTTGGATGTGGGACCGAGAATATTGTTCTCGAAGGCATTCTCTTTTTTCGCCCACTCCAGAATATGTGCCGCAATGCTCTGCCCCGAAGGGACAAAATCCGTCTCGATCAGGCTGTCCAGAATCGCCAGCGCCTGCCCCGTATCATCCGTAAACTGCCCTGCCTTATACTGGTATGAAATCGCATTCTCCGGGCATCCATCCAGAAAACCGGTGATTTCGCCGTAGTGTGCCTTCACTCGTTTTCTGCTCCAAAGCTCAGGCGGCATGCCCATAGCATCCCCTATCGCCATTCCATATAAAACCCCCAACACTTTATCATTCATGTTCTTACATCTCCTTTCACTTGTTATAATAAGTTATTTTATTTATTATATCAACCCATGATATTAGCAGAATAAAACCAGATATTTTTGTATATTTTGCACAATCAGGTATGCGGTTTACTTTCCCCCTTCTTTCCCGTATAATTTATAGAAACGGTTTTCAAAAGAATGACATCATATGGGAGTTTTTAAACATGGATTACGAATCAGACAGGTCTTTGCCAAAATATGCCGTAATAGAGCAGGATTTTGCAGCAAAAATAGAATCCGGTGAACTGCCGGGCGGTTCCGAGCTTCCCAGCGAATCTGATCTGATGGCGCTGTATCAGGTAAGCCGGGTCACGGTGCGGCGTGCAATAGATGAACTGTATCATCATGGATACATTGAAAAAATGCAGGGAAAGCGCACCCGTGTCAAGGGACATGTTCCCCTGCAGGAGCTCTCCTCCGCCTACAGCTACACGGAAGAAATCATCCGGCACGGCATGACACCGAGCCGCAGAATCATCTCCTCGGAACTGCGTATCTGCACGCCGGCGGAAAGTGAACTGCTGCTGCTTCCGAAGGCAGACCCGGTCTTTCACATGGACCGCATCTATTATGCGGACGGTCTTCCCCTCTGCTTTACGCAGACGACGCTTCCTTACCGGATATTTCAGGATATCGAGTCCTGTGATTTTAAGGAACAGTCCCTGTACCATGTGTTGGAAACCCATTACGGTATCACCATCACCAGTACTTCCTTAAAGCTGAAGGCCGTTTCCAGTCCGGGCAATGTGGCAAAATATCTGGAAGTCAGCGACAACACCCCGCTGCTCCATTCCACCGGCCTGACCTACGGGAACTGCCACGGCGAAGAAATTCCCATAGAGATCTTTACCTCCTACTATCTCACCACCCGCTTCGAATACACGCTGGTGCAAAAACGGGGGTAGCTTTTATGCACTTAATCCAAAGGCAAAGGAGACATACTGCCATGTATCATGGAAACAGACTTTTTCAAAAATGCGCCGCCCTGTGCGCCGCTCTTCTTCTCATGACAGGCTGCGCAGGCGCACCCGCCGACAGCACAAACACGGAAAAAACTTTATCATCACCCACAGCCGGGAACACGGGAGACAAGAATGCACAGACAGACGCCGTCTCCTTTCCCGCCTTCACAGCCACAGATTTGGACGGCAATACGGTGACGGAAAGCATCTTTCAGGAAAAGGAGCTTACCGTCCTCAATATCTGGGGCACCTTCTGCGGCCCCTGCATCGGAGAGATGCCAGAGCTTGGCGCGTGGGCAAAAGAGATGCCGGACAACGTACAGATCATCGGTCTGATCATCGATATCAACGGGGAGGAGGACACGGCGCATCGCGATTTGGCAGTTGACATAACTCAGGAAGCAGGGGCGGATTTCACCAACCTGATCGCCAACATGGATTTTGCGCCGGTCCTGAAAGATGTGGTCGGCGTGCCCACCACCCTGTTTGTCGACGGGGACGGTAATATCGTGGGAGACCCGATCGTCGGGGCAAATGTGGAGGGCTACAAAACCTTCGTGGAGGAATACTTTGGTGAACAATAAAACAAAACTACTGATCAGGACAGCGGGCCTTATCACCGCCTGCGCCTTTATCATTTATGGCTTCACGCGGGGCGAAGCGGGCGTTGTTCTGAATAAGGCCGTCAATATCTGTCTGGAATGTATCGGTCTGGGGTAAAAGCTGCGAAACAGAATATAAATTCTGACCAGATAACTTCGCATACATGTTTCGAGAACGGAAAAGAGTGGGTAAAATATGAAAATCAACCATGCAGTCAGACGAAAGCTGCTCCAGTTCATCGCCTTTGGCTGTTCCAACGCACACCTTCTGAACTTTAAGGGCGGCAGAATCTATACAGGGAAATGGAAACAATTCTGCAATCCGGGGCTCAACTGCTATTCCTGTCCGGCTGCCGGCTTTGCCTGCCCGATCGGCGCTTTACAGGCCGTCAACGGTTCCATGCAGTTTTCTTTCAGCTTTTATGTGACGGGAATGCTTCTGGCCTTCGGCATCCTGCTTGGCCGGGCGGTCTGCGGCTGGTTATGTCCTTTCGGCCTGCTGCAGGAGCTGATCCACAAGATCCCCTCGCCGAAACGGCATCTGAAAAAGGGATTCCTGTACATCAAGTACGTGATGCTCGTTGTCTTCGTCCTGATCCTGCCTGTGGCGGTCACCGACTACATGGGCACGGGTAAGCCTGCTTTCTGTCAGTATATCTGCCCGGCCGGAACACTGGAAGGCGGGCTGTTTCTTCTGGCTGCCCACGAAAGCCTCCGAAATGCAGTGGGTGCATTGTTCAGCCTGAAAATGGCCGTTCTCATTGTGACACTCATCGGCTGTATCTTTTTTTACCGCTTTTTCTGCCGGGTACTCTGCCCTCTGGGAGCCATCTACGGCCTGTGCAATAAAATCAGCATTTTTCATCTGGAAGTGGACAGCCACAAGTGTATCGGCTGCGGGAAATGCAAGGAGATATGTAAAATGGAAGTCGATCCCGTGAAAGCGCCGGATTCGGCGGAGTGCATCCGGTGCGGCGCCTGCGCGGACGCCTGTCCGACAAAAGCTGTCTGTCTTGGATTTTCTACAAAATGCGGCAAAACTCTTCCATAGCAGCATAGTTCTTTTCATAAAAAGCAGGCATCCTGTACAATGCCTGCCTCATTTTACAACTTCTTTTCCATCAGATAAAACCGTCCCATGCGCCAGTCCGCAAAGCCCCTTTTCTCATAGCCGTTCCCCGTATACAGGGCAATGGCCGATGGGTTTTTCGTAAAGGTGTCCAACCTTACCGCTCCGATCTTCTGTCTGCGCAGTTCCTCCTCTATATGCCGCAAGGTCTGTCCCGCCACTCCCCTGCCCTGAAATTTCGGGTTCACACAGAGTCTGTGAACAATACGGTACTCTTCGTCCGGGTACTGCCAGTCCCCGTCGTTATACTCAGGTTCGCAGATCTGATTCACGGTAAAAGTAACAGCTATCTCTCCATCTATAAGTCCAACAGACAATGTATTTTCCTGCAAATCATTTAAAAAGTCTTCCCTCGTAGGATATATTTCATCCCACTGGTAAATCCTCTGTTCCCGCATATGGGCGATGGCGGATGCCACCAATTCACAGATATTGTCTATGTCAGTCTCCCATGCCGGTCTGAACTCCACTTTTTTCTCCTCTTTGTTTTAGCTCTTTTTCCTGTCCAGATAACAAAATCCATAAGCCGGAAGCGTTATCTTTTCCGGGCATATTTCCTTTCCCGTAAGCATATCCGTATATTCCCCCGCTATTCCGTCAAGGGACACCTCCTTATTATACTCGCTGAAATTGAATATGCCAAGCATTTCTTCCTCTTCGAAGGCTCTGCAGATACACAGGACATTCCTGTCCCCTGTGTCTATCGTCCGCATATCCGCCTGCGTGACAAACGCCTTTCTGGATCTCCTGATCTTTTCAAGTCGGTCAAGCCGGTGGAAAATCCGTCCCGCCACGCTCCCCTCATCGGAGATCTGCGCCGCCAGCTTCCAGTCCATTTTCCCCCGGTGAATGTAGCGGGAGTCCGCCGCTTTGTCGGGATCATCCTTATAACTGTAATCGTTTACCTGTCCGATCTCATCCCCGCTGTAGAGCACGGGAATGCCGGACTGCATAAACATATAGGCGTGAAGCGTCACATCCAGTCTGACCGCACGCTCCATGGCCTCCTCGTCCTGCTCAAAACCCGCCTTCTCCACACCGCACATGGAAGCCGTCGTTCCGCAGAATCTGGCATCCCCGGACACAGGATCGGCGTTATACAGCTCACCCCTGCTGCCGCTTTCCCCCTCATAGCCCTGAAAATAGTTGTTCAGATACTGCTTGTGGGCGCGCTCGTCAATCCCCTCAAGACGCAGGATATCGTAATCCAGTCCCCAGCCGATGTCATCATGACAGCGCAGATAGTTCAAAAATACATATTCCTTGGGCAGGCGTCCCACAATGTCAAGCTGCCTTTTCAAAAGCCGCACGTCCCGCGTCGCCACCGTGTGCCATGTGGTAGCCATGGTCGTCACATTATAAAGCATATGACACTCCGGTTTTTCAATGGTTCCGAAATAGGGAACCACCTTCTCCGGCTCCATCACCACCTCACCGAGAAGCAGCACGCCCGGACATACGATCTCGCTGATCATGCGCATCATACGCACAATGGAGTGCACCTGTCTCAAATTGCGGCACTGGGTATGCAGCTCTTTCCAGATATAAGGCACGGCGTCAATGCGCATAATGTCAATTCCTTTATTCGCAAGATACAGAAAATTGTACATCATCTCATTAAAAACCCGCGGATTTTTATAATTCAGATCCCACTGATAGGGATAAAAGGAGGTCATGACATAATGTCCCGCGTCCGCAAGATAAGTGAAATTGCCGGGCGCAGTGGTGGGAAACACCTGCGGAACCGTCTTCTCATACTCGGCCGGAATGGCGTCGTTGTCAAAGAAAAAGTAGCGGCTCATGTACTCGCCCTCGCCTGCCCTCGCCCGCTTCGCCCACTCGTGGTCCTCGGAGGTATGGTTCATCACAAAATCCATACAGACGCTGATCCCTTCCTTCCGGCAGGCCGCCGTCAGGCGCTCCAGATCCTCCATGGTGCCGAGCGCCGGCTGTACCTTCCGAAAATCCGCCACCGCGTAGCCGCCGTCCGAACGTCCCTTTGGCGTGTCGAGAAAAGGCATCAGATGGATGTAATTGACGTGACAGCTCTTGATGTAGGCAAGCTTCTCCTGCACTCCCTGCAGATTTCCGGCAAAGTTGTCAATATAGAGCATCATGCCGAGCATATCGTTGCCCTTATACCAGTCGGGGTGTTTTTCCCGCTCCGCGTCTTTCTTTTTCAGGTCTTTCCCCCGCTCCTCATAGAAGCCGTGAAGCTGATCGCACAACTCCGCAAACATGGAGCCGTTGTCGTAAAGTTCCATGTAGAGCCATTTCAGCTCATCCAAATGTCTTGCAAAGCGCCTTCTGTACGCCTCCTCCACCTGTGATACCTTTGGCTTTTCCTCTGCCTGCGCCCTTGAAACCTGATCCATCGTGTTTGCCGCCTCTCCCTTTCTGCCTCTCATATTTTCCTCCCTGCCAAAACCTCAAGTCTCTCTGTCCAATCCGATACAGTGGGTATCCCTTTTGCTCCACACGGCTCACGACAGTCTGACAAGCTCCATCTGGTACGCCGGATATTCCTTCTGCTCCACCGGCATAGGAAGTCCCGCCTGCATCAGATCCGCTCCGAAATAGCGTCTGCCGCTTTCGGTATCCCGGTACACCGCCGAAGCGTCCAGCCCTCTCATTTTCACATAACTCACCGTCATATTTCCATGCATCTCCATCATGACCACACTTACCAGCGCCCGGTCCTTTTCCTCCGACACGAACATCCATGCCGCACAGGGCTCTGAAAACGGATCGGTCAGCCGGTAATATCTGCCCTTGCGGATCAGCGCTTCCCGGTTCTTATACTGCCTGATCTGTTCCCTGACAGCCCCCTTCTCGTCCTCCGTCAGCTTCGCCGGATCAAGCTCATAGCCAAACGCACCCGCCATGGCGACAACGCCTCTTGTGTGCAGGCTCACGCTCCGGCCTGTCTGGTGGTTCGGCACAGCCGACACATGGGAAGCGACTGTGGATGCCGGATAAAAGAAGGAGGTGCCGTACTGAATCCGCAGCCTGTCCAGCGCATCCGTGTTGTCGCTGCACCAGATCTGCGGCGTATAATAAAGCATCCCCGCGTCGAACCGTCCGCCGCCGCCGCTGCACCCCTCGATCAGCATATCCGGGTACCGGATCAGGAGCTTTTCCAGAAAATCATATACCCCCAGCATATAATCGTAAGTTACCTTCCCCTGACACTTCTCCATGGAATAGACATCCACGATGCTGCGGTTCATATCCCACTTAACATACCCGATCCTTCCCTGATCCAGTATATCACAGATCTGATTAAAAATATAATCCCTGACCTCCGCTCTGGAAAAGTCAAGCACAAGCTGGTTCCGGCATCTGACAGGCTCCCTGCCCGGAATCCGCAAAACCCAGTCAGGATGCTTCCTGTACAGCTCACTGTCCTCCGATACCATTTCCGGCTCGATCCAAATGCCGAATGCGACGCCCTTCTCATTGACCTTTTCAGTTAATTCTTTCAGGGAACATCCCAGCTTTTTCTCATTGACCTGCCAGTCTCCCAGACCGCTGTTGTCGTCCTCCCGTTTTCCAAACCACCCGTCATCCATGACGATCATATCCATTCCCAGGTCTGCCGCGCTTTCCGCCAGCTTTAAGATCGTGCTGCCATCGAACGTAAAGTACGCCGCTTCCCAACTGTTTAACAGAACCGGGCGGGGCGCATCCCTGTATTTTCCCCTGCAAAGATGCTCTCCGATACAGTGATGGAAACGGGCGGACAACGTGCCAAGACCCTGATCCGAATAGGACAGAATCGTCTCGGGAACCACCAGCTTCTCCCCCTGCTCCAGCGGATAGTGAAACAGGTCGCTCTGCAGTCCCATCAAAATTCTTGTCTGGTCAAACTGATCCCGCTCCGCCTCACACAGGAAATTGCCGCTGTAGACGAACACCAGCCCGTAACAGCTTCCGGCCTCCTCCGTGGTATTCCGGTCCGCGAGAATCACCGCCGGATTATACTGATGGCTGGACGCGCCCCTGCGGCTGCCAATGGCGTAGGTGCCATGCCGGATCTCCTCCCGCTGCAGATTTCTCTCCATGGTATGTCTGCCGTAAAAGCTGAGCAGATCATATCTGCCCGTCAGAAAATCCAGGCATGCGGACGCCGCTTTTTCGACAGTCACACCCTTCCCGCCCCGGTTCTCTATAACGGCGCTTCTCGTGATAATATCCGCTTCCTCCAGCACCCCGTACAGAAGCGTCACCCGCACGTCGCCCGTTTTATCTTCCAGATAAATTTCAAGAGTCTCCGCTTCCCCGGAGTCAGCATAGACTGCCGGAAGTCCCGGCAGTCTATACTTTTCCTTTTTCGTCTCATGGCCGACGTAGCGCAAATCACAACAATCAGATCCATCCGCATTGCGGATGATAAGAGCGCTGTTTCGAAAATCCCCGACGCCCATGACCGGGTATTCCTGGGGTAGAACGTCCATGGAGTAGGTTCTGTCGTTTCCCACGTCCGAAGGATTGCCGGAAAATCCCCTGTCATAGCAGGTAAGCAGATAATCCATATTTCCGTACACACGCCCGCCGTAATACAGGTGAAGTAAGAATCCATAATCATCCACTTTCATCTGATAAGACGTGTGTGCCGTGTCCAATGAAAAAATCCGATTTTCTTGCTGATATCCAATTGCCATAATCTATCCCTTTCTTCTATTTTACAGCCCCATTTACCACACCGTTCAAAATCTGTTTCTGGCAGATCAGATAGAATACCAGAATCGGAATCAGCGACAGCAGGTAAGATGCGAACGCCAGATTATAGTTGGTTCCAAACTGCGACTGGAAATTCAACTGGGCAAGGGGAAGCGTGTTCTCGGAAGAACCCGCCATGATGATTAATGGCGTCATCACATCGTTCCACACTGCCAGCGCAGTGATAACCGCGACCGTCGCATGCATCGGTTTCATGATCGGAAATATAATTTTCCAATAAGTCAGCCATGTGGATGCGCCGTCTACCCTCGCCGCCTCCTCCAGTGCCAACGGGATATTGGTCAGATAACCCGAGTACAGCATAATGTTCATCGGCATGTAAAAGACAATATACAGAAGAATCACGCCGAACCAGTTTGCAAGGCCCATCTCCGCCGTCTGCTTTGCAAGCGGCATCATCAGGATCGCAAAGGGCACGAACATGCCGCTGACGATAAAGAGATAGACAAAGTTGTAAAACTTACTGGATTTATTCCGTCCAAGCGTATATCCCATAATGGAATGGATCAGGATGGAAAAACCCACCGTCAGCCCGGAGATCAGCAGGCTGTTCTTCAAAGAGTTCCAGAAATCCGTTACCTCCATCGCCTCCCTGAAATTCTGCAGGCTCCATACCTTGGGCAGCGACAGGATACCGCTTATGCTGTTGGTCATCTCCGAGGGCTGCTTGAATGCGATCACTACAGTCATATACAGAGGAAAGATAATCGTGGAGAGTCCGAGAATAAGCAGTACCAGAACGAGTTTGTTTGATTTTCCGACTGTCGATGTTTGCTTCATAACTGCTCCTCCTTTGAACTGGAAAATTTCATCTGCGCAACAGAGATCACAACAATGACAATAAAGAATACAACTGCGTTGGCGCTCTGGAAGCCGAACTGTCCGCCCGACATACCGTTATTGTAGATCAGGTAAGAGATGGACTCCGTACTCTGCGCCGGACCGCCCTTTGTCAGGGCGATGATCTGGTCAAACACCATCAGGAAGTTTTTCACACACAGTACCATATTGATGGAGAAAAACGGAATAATCAGCGGAAATGTCAGGTGCTTAAACTGTTTCCAGCCGGTTGCGCCGTCCAGGCCGCCCGCCTCATAGACATCCTCCGGCACCGTCTGTAATCCCGATATATAGATGATCGTATTCATCGCAATGGCCTGCCACGCGCAGACGATCATAACGCCGATCCACGCTTTGCTCGGGCTTGACAGAATACTGGAACTCAAACCCTGCATGCCCGTCATATCCGCCAGCGCCGGAACGATGTAAGTAAAGAAGTAGTTAAAAATGTAACCTACTACCAATGCTCCCAGTATGTTCGGCAGGAAATACGCGCCGCGGAAAAATCCCTTTGCCCTGATCTTACTGTTTAATCCCAAAGCCAGAATCAGGCTCAGCACATTCACAACCACTGTTGTCACAATCGCAAGCTTAATCGTGAACAGATAAGATTTTCCTACGCGTGCATCCGAAAACAGGTCAATATAGTTGCGCAGGCCCACCCAGTCATGGCTTCCGAACCCTCTGGAATTGGTGAAGCTGTACATGGCGCCGCGGATCAGCGGAATCGTGTTAAAGCAGATAAACAGCGCCAGAATCGGTATCGTAATCAGCAAAAACGTTCTCTTTCTCTCATTTTCATGTTTCGACATCACATTTACCCCCTTCCTACTCTGCGCTTCCGTGCGCGGCTTCGTATTCCTGTACCATTCGGATAATGTCCCTGTTATATCTCTGCCAGCTTGTATCGAAGTTCCTCAGGAAAGCATCCTGATCCTGTTCAATGAGGAATGTCTGCAGGAGCGCATCCACCGACATCTCGGACGGATAATAGTGATCCTGGTAATCCGTCATGTTGCCGCTCTCGATAAATTCGGTCATGCCGTCCAGCAGGGAAGACAACTCAAAGTTTCCCTTTTTACACGGAACGGATGTCTGGGCGTCAATATATTTCTGCAGGGTGTCATCCTCGTACAGGAAGTTTAACACCTCGTAGGCAGCCTCCTTGTTTTTACAGTCCTTTGTCACACAGAAGCCCAAATCGATTCCTGAGTTCAATGTCCTGCCCTCCTTCTCGTCGCTGGCCGGCATGACAAAAGAGTCTATCTTCAAATCCGGGTTCACTGACAGAATCTGGGGCGCCGCGTAGCTGCCGATGGGATACATAGCGGATTCCCCTCTGGCAAAAGCGGTGCAGGCATCATTATAGTTGTAAGCGAACGGGTCATCCGGCCCGTAAGGCAGAAGTGCCATATACTTTTCCGCAAGCTCACTGTATTCGTCCGTAAAAGTTGTCTGTCCTTTATTCACCTGCTTGGTCGTATCTGCCGGCGCAAGCTCCACCGCCATGGCGTTCCAGGGCGCCAGACAGGTCCAGGTATCCTTAAATCCAAAGTAGAAAGGCAGAATACCCTCCGCCGCAATCTCATCGCACAGCGCGGTCAGTTCTTCCCATGTTTCCGGGATCTGCCAGCCGTGTTCCTCAAACATCTCCCTGTTGTATAGAACGCCCGCCGCATTGGCCGCATAAGGCAGAATATAGGTGCCGTCCACAGGGACAAGCTCCAGCGCCTCGGCGATATCCAGATACCCTTCGTTGACGTCCTGCATTCCCTCATAGTCCGAAATATCCGCAAGGATATCGGCATCCACAAAATAGGAATAGTTGATATCCCCGCCGATTCCTATGATATCCGGGTAATCTTCCCTGATAAATCTTGTCTTCAGGATCGCCATCGCATCGTTAGGCGAGCTGATTGTCAGGTGGATGTTGTCGTGGGATGCGTTGAACGCCTCCTCCACCGTCTTAAAATAATTCGCCGCCTCCGGCTTATACTGCACAATCTCAACTTCAATCTTTCCGTCCGAGGCATCTCCACAGCCCCAAGCGGCCGACGCCAGCGCAGTAAGACATACTGCAGGCAGCAGACTCCTTAATCCCTTTCTCTTCATTGCCTTTTCTCCTTCCCTTTTTGGAATATAACGTGTCAAAAGCAGATCTAAGTTGATTCGTTTTGTACATTGTAACATACCATAATGCGATCAAAAATAGCGGCATTTTGCCTATTTTATATCTTTATGCAATTTTTTCGCGCGTATATTGAAGTGACCACGCATTTTGGTATATAATGTAGTATACGAGTCTGCGGGGTAACTTATGAGCGAAGTGATCTTTTCTGTTTTTCCAAGTGAAAATTTTGTGGATCTGGGGCTGTACCAGTACGGCTGGGAGCAGTGCGCCCCTTCCCACTCTTTCGGCCCGGCTGCCAGAAACCACTATCTGTTCCACTACTGTCTCTCCGGCACCGGCACCCTGTTCGCCGAAAATTCCCACGGCGAATCCGTGCGCTATCAGATCAAGAGCGGGCAGGGCTTTATGCTCTTCCCTAATCAGGTATGCATGTACAT
This sequence comes from uncultured Lachnospiraceae bacterium, assembly GCA_947176065.1. Lineage (GTDB taxonomy): Bacteria > Bacillota > Clostridia > Lachnospirales > Lachnospiraceae > UBA3282. Next base: position 18,343 of record CAMWPB010000013.1, read on the forward strand.
TGCGGATTATGATATTCCATGGGAATATACGTGGATCGAATTTGACGGCCTGCGCGCCAGAGAGACGGTCAGTCTGGCAGGCCTGACTCCCGACCAGCCGGTCTACCGGGCGCGCTATAAAGACATCGCGGAAACCATGAAAAACGAAATGCTCTACATCGTAAACCACAGGGAGGAATCCCCCTTTCACCTGATCGGGCACCTCTACCTGTTTATCGACAGCTTCGTCCGCGCCTCCACCTCCACACGGGTCGGCGGCGGAAACAGACTCCGTGACTTCTATATTAAAGAAGCTTTCTCCTTTATCGAACAGAATTTCCAGAACGACATATCGGTGGAGGATATCGCCGCCTCCTGCGGACTGAACCGCAGCTACTTCGGAAAAATCTTTCATGAGACGACCGGCAAATCGCCTCAGGCTTTTCTGATCTCCTACCGCATGACCAAGGCCGCGGAGCTGTTAAAGCTGACCGACCTGTCCGTAGCCGATATCGGAAACGCGGTGGGGTATCCGAACCAGCTTCACTTTTCACGGGCCTTCAAAAACGTATATGGAATTTCGCCAAGACAGTGGCGCAATGAAAACAAGCCTGTCATTTAAAGAATACCCATTGACGTACCGTTTTAATATAAAGTATAATTTTACCTGTATTACTCAAAGAAAAATACGTAAGGAAGCGAGGTCAACATTTTGAGACAATTTTTTGGTATGAGCCAGAACGGCAATCTGGAGGAGGCAGTCCGTGGACTGAAGAACCCGCAGCTGATTATGCTTTTGTCCAACAATGAACAGTTTGAAGCCCATGTTAAAAAATTAGAATCCCTTTTCCCAAATGTCCCCAGCATCGGGTGTATCGGCATGAGCTACGACGTCCGTGTCGTCGAAAAAGGCGTCGGCGTGATTGCCTATTATGACGGCGTCAGCGCAGTCGCAAACGTGCTGGAAAATGTATCCGTCATGCCCGTAAAGTACATCGGACGCTTACAGAGGGACATACATACGATTAAAAGCTCCGGCAGCAATACGATATGCATTGATTTTTGTTCCGGCAACGATGCCTGCGTGCTGACAACCATTTACAGCGCTTTACAGCGCAACAACATTTCTCTGGTGGGCGGAACCGGCGATGGCGGCAAAATTTCGGCCAACGGTAAGGTGTATGAGGATGCGGTAGCCTACGCGCTGATCAAGAACCTGAACGGCAAGGTAAAAGCATACAAGGAAAACATTTACCATCAGCTCGGGAATTACCGCTTTGTCGCGTCCGGGACGGACAAGGCCAACTACCGGCTTGGACAGCTAAACGGAAAGCCCGCCAAACAGGTTTACCAAAACATCCTTCATGTGACGGAGGAACAGATTTCCACACAGACTTTCAAGAATCCGTTTGGAAAAATCAACGGAAACGACACCTGCATTATCTCCATCAAGGAGGTCAGTGGTAATTCGCTGACATGTTTCCGTCAGGTAAACGACTCCGATGTCCTGATCCTTCTGGAATTGGGCGACTACAGGCAGATCGTCCGGGACACCATCCAGACGATCAAAAACGATTTCCCAAGAATTTCGGCTGTGTTCTCCGTAAACTGCCTGTTCCGGTATCTGCTCTTTACCGACAACAATTACATGAAGGAATATCTGATGGACATGAGCACACTGGGACATCACGCCGGTCTTGTCGGATACGGAGAACATTACAACAACCGCTTTGTCAACCAGTCTATGACCTGTGTTGTATTTGAGTAAGGGAGGACCGAATATGAAATTCCGAAAAAATTCCCAGCGGGAAGAAAAGACCCTGGACCCGATCGTATATGTAGTGGAAAGTCTTCAGGAATACCGCAACGCCCTGATCAAAAGCGAGGTAGACTCCCTGCACGAATTAAGCATGGTCCGCCGTTCCTTCGGCAACGTGCTGCAGGATTCAGAAGATCTGAGAGGCTCCCTCCTGGACTTCGAACAGACTTTTTCCAGCATCAATACGGTATCCGGCCAGTTCGCCTCTGTAAAGGACGACATTTTCGAATCGGTAAGCCATGTGCAGGGGGAAGTGGAAAATCTGAAAAGCAGCTCCCTTCAGGTCGAAAACCATTTCGAGGAGATGCAGAGTACCTTCGACACCTTCCAGCTTTCCTTAAATGAAATCAGAAAATGTATGGGCAGGATTGTATCCATTGCAGACCAGACAAACATCCTCTCCCTCAACGCCTCCATCGAGGCAGCCAGAGCCGGAGAACAGGGAAAGGGCTTTGCCACCGTGGCCGGTGAGATTAAGAGCCTTTCCGAGGAGATCAAAAATCTTGTGGGAATGGTCGATTCCAGCATCGGCGATGTGGAAGCAGGCACCGAGAAGCTAAGCGCAAGCATCCAGACTTCCCATAACGCGCTGGAGGAAAGTCTCACAAAGGTGGATGAAACCTATGCCATGTTCGATCAGATCACACAGGCCGCAGAGGGCGCAGAATCCGTACAGACGGAGATCTCCCAGGTCATCGACGACTCCAGAAGCAAGCTGCAGACGCTGAGCAGTTTCTTTGATAAATTGAAAAAGCAGTACGACACAGTTATGCGGCATATCAACCGCGTCAGCAACATGGGTACGACAAAGAGCGCCATGTACGAGGATATCGACAATATGATGGCGCAGATTCCTCCCATCATTGACGACTACAATGCCGGATAACCGGCGCACAGTTAAAAAGAAAGTAAAAACTCTCCCAGCGCGGGAGAGTTTTTCTAATTCTTCTATTTTTTCCCTTTCGTTCCAAGGAACGTGGGATCGCTCTGATAGGCCTGAAACTTCCGTTCAATCTCCTCGGCAGGCAGCACACAGTGGTAAATCTCCAGTCCCGCCACCTTGCCATGGAAAGACTTCTGGTACTCGTCCCCGCCTATGACCACCCGTTCCGGCACCTTCAGATTCGGCGCACGGTCCTTGCTGCCAATCATCATGCCGTTAAAATACAGTCTGACCAGTCCCGTAATCACGTCGCAGGAGACGCACATATACGCCCACTCCCCCGGCACCGCATGCCGGCCGAAAATATCAAACCACTCGTTTACTTCCCTGTCGTCCTTCATCCGGAACACACAGCTGCAGATCGCGTCCGAAGGCACCAGACTTAAGAAGCCGTCCATATAGGTGATGTAAAGCACACTCGTCCAGGACTGCATTTCCGCCGTGTTAACCCACAGACAAATGGTATAACTCTCACTGTACATAACGGATTTCGGCAGAACAACTATATTTTCCCCCACCTTGCCTCCCGGGAAGGAAATCGCCATCTGGCCCGCCACCACGCCTGTGTCATAAGTGATGCCCTCTCCCATAATCTGCCCTTCATTCTTTCCCTCCGCGTCCCGCAGATGATGGGCAAAGGAATACACTGTGGGAATCCGGTTGCTGACAAAGAAATAGCGGTCGCGGTACATCTCAAAGAATCGTTCCGGCGGCTGCGGCTTCCCGTAAAAATCCCCCAGCCCGAGCTGCGCCCCATAATTGGCCAGCGCCCCGGCCTGCACGGTACTTTCGATTCCCTGCGCCACGATCATAAACTGTAAATCCCGCCCCAGCCCGATCACATTGCGAAGCAGCAGAAGCGGCCGCCTGTCGTTCTCCTTCTCCGAGTGCAGAAGTCTGGCGTCCAGCTTCAGAATATGCGCGGGAACCTGCTGCAATACCTTAAAGGAAGAGGCTGAGCCAAAGTTTTCAATGGCGATTTCAAAGCCCATCTCAGACAGGACTTCCACCGCACAGACAATCTTCTCTCCCCGTCCGAGGAAGCTCTCCTCCTCGATACAGAGTTTGATTTCCTCCGGCCTTACCTGGTAGGTTTCCAGACATCTTCTGATATGGTCCACCCCGTCCGCCTGCAAAATCGTTCTGGCGGAGATACGGACGTAAATCTGCAGCTCTTCAAAGGCAGTCCCCCGCCAGTTCTGTTTCCAACGGCAGATCTGTTCAAACATCATCTTATCCAGTCTGCCAATCACACCATACTGTTCAAACACGGGAATAAAAGCATCCTCCTCCAAAGCCCCTTTTCCCGGAAAATGCCAGTACAGCGCCGCCTTCGCCGCATAGACATCGGAATTTTGCAGATAGATCACGGGCTGGAAGCGCAGTTCAAACTCTTCCTCCCGAAATGCGGTAAGCGCCCTGTCCTTCATCGCATTCTGCTCGGCAAGCTGTTCCCGTATGACTTCGTAGTTTACATAACTTCCTTTCCCGTTTTTCTTGACATAATACATCGCCTCATCGCCCTGATCCAGAATCACGGACAGATTTTCGGAAACACTGCGTCCGGCAACAAAACCGATACTGAAAGAGAGCACTTCCCGCAGGGATTCGTCAAACTCCTCCCGCAGTCTGCGCTGAAGCCGGTCAATCTGTTCTTTCGGCTCCTCCCCGCAAGCCCCGGCGTCACAGAGCACCACAAACTCATCGCCGCCCAGCCGCACCACGAGCTGCCCCGGAAACACATCCTGAAGGAGCTTACTTACAAACAGCAGAAGCTCGTCGCCCTTCGAATGGCTGTACACATCGTTGACCAGCTTAAAATTATCGACGTCCATATAGAAACAGTGGACGCTCGCTCCTTCCGGCAGTGCATGCCAGATCTCATACATCCCTCTTCTGTTGACCATTCCCGTCAGATAGTCGGTATTCTGTTCACTTTGCACCCGATCAAGCAGGCCATCAAATAAGCTGTTCATGCTATCTCCCTCGTTTCCCCACAAAGTTCTCATAAGCAGACACAAAGGGACTGCCGTTTCTGCCGTCGAAACGGCGTCCACGGCAGCCCCTGGCAATGGAGTGTATGCCCGAAAGTAATTTCCCTAGCCTTTGACCGCTCCAGCCGTCATACCCTCGATAAAGTATCTCTGGAAACAAAGGAAGATAATAAATACCGGAAGGATTCCAAACATGGAACCGGCAATCAGCACATCGTAGTTGTTTCCGTAGGGTGTAAGCAGGGTGTTCAAACCAATCGGAAGCGTAAACTTCTCCGGACTTCTGTATACCAGCATCGGCCAAAGCACGTTATTCCATGAACCCATCGCACACAGAATCGCCATAGCCGCAAATGCGGGCTTCGTGATCGGCATCATGATCTTAAAGCAGATACCGTACTCGGTGGCGCCGTCGATACGTCCTGCATCCAGAAGATCCTTCGGCAGTCCGGTCATATACTGCCTGAAGAAGAAGATCGTGGATGCGCCGCACAGTCCCGGCAGCATCACGCCCCAGATGGTATCAACCAGCTTCAGGTTAATCATCTCCTTGTAAAGCGGGAGAATCAGAATCTCGAAGGGAACCATCATGGTAGCGATTACGAGGAAGAACAGGAAGTTCTTCAGTCTATAGTTGTACATGGTCAGACCGTAAGCCACGATATAGCAGACAAGCAGCGTCAGGAATACTGTGACAAGCATCAGTACCAGACTGTTCTTATACCACATAAAGTACTTCTGTCCGTCCACGTTTTTGCCAAACAGATATGTATAGTTGGCAAGTGTCATGGTGCTGAAATCCAGATTGATACTCAGGCCCCGGCGGATCAGCTCCGTACCGGGCCGGAAGGATGCAATCAATCCGGCAAACAGCGGATATATGATAAGGAAGGAAAGAACCGCGAACAATGCCGTAGCGAGTACGGTTAAAATATTTCTCTTGGTTTTCATTCCCATAGTTTCTTCGCCTTTTACAGAGGTTGTTTCTGCCATATTAGTCTTCCTCCTTCCCTAATGTTCCGTTTACAACGAGCTGTACGATATTGATAGCCAGTGCGATCACGAGCAGGACAATACCAACCGCGCTGCCGTATCCGAGCTGGTTCTTGGTAATACCGCGTTTGTACAGATATCCCACGATGGTCAGACCGATATTGTTCGGTGAATCGGGACCTGCCCACAGCATGTAGGACTCCATGAACATTGCCAGACCTGCGTATACGCTGATCGTCAGCACATAAACGGTAGTCGGTTTCAAAAGAGGAATGGTAACATATCTGAATTTCTGCCATGCGGTAGCGCCGTCAATATCCGCCGCCTCATACATAGCGGTATCAATTGCCTTTAAGCCTGAAATAAAGTAGAGCATATTTACACCGGTCCATCTCCAGCATGCCACTAACAGGAGCGCACCGAGACCGGTAGCTTTCACCTTCAGCCATTTAAAAGTGCCAAGTCCGAGAGCCGTCGTGATCACATTCATCTGACCGGTCGGATACTCGGAGAACATCAGTCTGAACAGGGTACCGGAAATAACTACGGAAGTAAGCGCCGGTACATACAGGCAGGCCTTCCAAAAGCCTTTTGCCTTTACCAGTCTGGAATCCATCAGCACCGCCCAGAGCATCGGGAACGGAATCAGCAGAACCAGCGTCAGAACCATATATTGAAAACTGTTTTTAATTGCCGTGTGGAAAATGCCGTCTTTCAAAAGCTTACTAAAGTTTTTCATGCCCACCCACTCTGTGCCGGTAGGTGTGATATCCTGAAAACTCATCGTAATCGTACTGCATAACGGATAAATCCAGAACAAAAGAAAACTTAAAATAAAAGGAAGCACGAATACATAGGGTGCTGCCTTCTGTGAATAGAAAAATTTTTTAAATTTATTCATACGCACACACTCCTTACCTTACCCAACGTTTACTATACCACCCATTTTAAAGAAAAAAGGGGATTGCATTCACAATCCCCTCTATTCATTTGCCTAAGCCGAGCCCGCGCAAGCACTTATCTTCATGCCGAGGTTCGCTCAAGCGAACCTCGAGAAGTTAGTCCTGCAAGGACTTACTTCGGTTACTGCTCGAGGTCAACCACATCCTGAGCTGCCGCCAGCGCTTCCTCAACGCTCACGCCATTCTCAAGGATATCGTTCAGGGTCACGTTACACATCTGCTCATTGATGGTCGGGCTGATGGTCGTGGTGTAAACCGTTCCGATATCGTCCTTGATGCTGTAGAGTACATCATAAGGATAGTTGATAAAGAACTGGTTGTACTGGTTGTTGTCGTCATGTGCGAATGCATCGTCGTTCCAAAGAACGGTGTTACATACGTCGAAACCAAGGTTATCCCAGATCAGCTGCTCACCTTCCTCGGACATCTTAGCCCAGCAAAGGAACTCGGAAGCCAGATCCTTGTCGCCAGCCTGCTGTGTCACAACCGTACCTGTACCACCGATACCTACGGAGCACTTCTGGCCTGCCTCAAATACAGGACACTTAGCGATGTACCAGTTGCCCTTCTCCTCAGGCATATAGTTGGTGAAACGGCTCATGTACCACATCGCCTTCGGGAAGGAAACGATGTTGTGATCCAGAATGTTCTGGAAGCCTGCCTCTAAGTCAACGTGTCCGTCAGGGGATACCATTGCAAGGCCGCTGTTAACCCACTCCTGCTCCATGGTGCACATCTTCTTAACGGACTCAAGCTGTACGTTTGCCGTGCCGCCCATACCGCCGGTCCAGTCCTCGCCGTACTCAGCCATAGCGATCCACTGCCAGTCGCAGCCTGCGGTGTCAACGGATGTCCAGTGCTTGCCTTCTGTTGCAATCGCATCCACGTACTCCTGACCAAGCGCTGCGTAGTCATCCCATGTCGCAACAGCGTCGATCTTAGCAATCACATCGTCCTGGGAGATGCCCATAGCCTCTGCCATAGCCGCTACATTATAGTACATTACGGTAGCGCCTACATGGTAGGGAATACCATAATAATTTCCGTCTGTTCCGGAGTAGACATCCATTCTGGCCTGAACCATGGTGTCTAAGTAAGGAGCAGCGGTATCGTTCTGGGGAACAAGCCATGTGTCAAGACCTGCTACCACGTTAGGGAACTGACCGATCTCCACGTCACAGATATCAGGTGCGCCTGTACCTGCGTTCAGGGATGTTAAAAGCTTTGTATGCATGTCTGCGTAAGGATATGTAGTACAGGTGATCTCGATGGTTCTGTCGGGATTCTGCTCATTCCACTTCTCAACCATGTTACCATAGTGCTGTCCGTGGATCTCTACGAATGTCCACATTTCCATGTGGGTACCGTTGGGATCACCGAAGGTAGCGGTAGGGATTTCCTCCTCTGCTGCTGCCGCGTCATCTGCGGGAGCCTCCGCACCGTCATCTGCTGCCGCATCATCGGAACCGCCGTCCGCCGCAGGAGCCTCTGCCGCTGCGCCGTCATCTGCTGCCGGAGCCGAGCCTGCGTCTCCGCCGCCGCATCCTACCAGTGTTGTAGCCAGCATCGCTGCTGTCAACAAAGTAGCCAATACTTTCTTTTTCATTCTTTTTCCTCCTTATTGATAATATGCTGTTCGACAACCACTCGACATTTTGTCTAAAATACTTTAGGCGATATGTCATATAACTACATAAAAATATACGACAATTTCCGCCTTCAAATGTGACATGTGCTCTTTCCTTTGTTTTGAAAATTAAGCAACCTGTACATTTTTTTTTTTTTTTGTGGTCATCTTATGTTCATATTGTACAACAGCAGGTGTGATGCGTCAATAGCTTTTTGAATTATTTTAGTTTTTTTTGAATTATTTAAATTAACATAAAATTTGTTCATTTTGCATCATCCGTCTGAAACGCCCCATTTATCATAGGGACAGCGGTTTTTCTTCATAGCCGCCCGCAGCTCCACAAAGCATCCGCAGGCCCTGCACATACCGTCCAGAAGCAGGTCGCACTCCTTACAGAGAGAGAGCCGCTTCTCATAAAGCGGCTCCTCAACCTTCAGCTCCTCGTCCAGGCTGGCAATGTAATCATGCAGATTTTGAAAATACGCCGCCTGATCCATGTCTCTGGTGAGACATTTGCGGCAGATCCGTCTGTTTTCCATCTCCAAAACGGCAGCCTCCTTTACCCCGTAAAAAACGGGGCACGGCCGAAACCGTACCCCTTCTTCAACCATTCTTCGTCTATGCTCAGCGGATGCGGAAGCTGATCACGCTGCCCGCAGGCGCGGTAAAGCATACCTTTTTGTCCTTCACCTCATAAGCGGTAAAGTTCTCCTCCTTCACATTCTCCGGCTCGTCAAAGGTATTGTGCGCATGCATCTCGCCCTTCAGGACAGCCGCCGTAATTTCCTTCGGCAAAAGCTCCATAAAGGACATTTCCACGGGCGCATCCTCATCCGTGGAGAGATTCGCCAGCGTCACATTTACATAGCCGTCCCTGTCCACCGATACGGACTCGTCAAGGAACGGTACTTTGCAGGCATCGTCCACACCGATCATCCTGTTATCCTCGATACAGCTCTCCACAAGCTCCGCGCCCTGATGATGCTTATACATGTGGAAGATATGGTAGGTAGGTGTCAGGATCATCTTCGGCCCTTCCGTCAGAATCACGGACTGCAGCACATTGACCATCTGCGCGATACATGCCATCTTCACCCGGTCACAGTGCTTGTTGAAAATATTCAGGGAGACGCCCGCTACCAGCGCGTCGCGCATGGTATTCTGCTGATAGAGGAATCCCGGGTTCGTGCCCGGCTCCACGTCAAACCAACAGCCCCACTCGTCCACAATCATGCCGATCTTCTTCTCGGGATCATACTGATCCATGATGGCGCCGTGACGCACAATCAGCTCTTCTATATAAAGCGCCTTGGCCATGGTCGTATACCAGACAGCCTCGTCAAACTCCGTTGCGCTGCCCTTGTTGTCCCATCCGCCCGGATGCACATAGTAATGAAGCGATAAGCCGTCCATGTAGCCAGTCGGGATGTTGTTGGGCTGGGGCAGTTCAAAACAAGTCTTTAACACGCCTTCCGTCCAAAAATAATCCGCCACATTGGCACCGCAGCAAATCTTTTTGATAGGCGCCGCATGGTCATAATGGCGTACATAAGTCTGGTATCTTCTGTACAGGTTTGCGTAATACTCCGGCGTCATGCTGCCGCCGCAGCCCCAGTTTTCGTTGCCCACACCGAAATAATCGATCTTCCAGGGTGCCTCGTGGCCGTTTTTCCTGCGCAGGTCAGCCATCGGGGAAACGCCGTCGAAGGTGATATACTCCACCCACTCGCTCATTTCCTGCACCGTACCGCTGCCCACGTTTCCATTCACATAGGTTTTACAGCCGAGCTGGTCACAGAGCTCGAAAAATTCGTGGGTACCGAAGCTGTTGTCCTCCACCACGCCGCCCCAGTGGGTGTTGATCATCTTCTTGCGTGACTCCTTCGGCCCGATACCGTCCTTCCAGTGGTACTCATCCGCGAAACAGCCGCCCGGCCAGCGCAGCACGGGAACCTGCATTTCCTTCAGGGCGTCCACCACATCCTTACGCATACCGTTCACGTTAGGAATATCGGAATCCTCGCCCACATATAACCCCTCATAGATACATCTGCCCAGATGCTCCGAAAAATGCCCGTAGATCTCCGGGTTGATATGTCCCTTTTTGTTCTTCTCATTAATAAATAATTTTGCCATATACTCTCCTCTTTCTTCTTAAACTGACTTGACCCGTACAAACGCTACGCTGAACGCTTCGCATTATGTAAACCAGCTTGTCCCGTCAGAACCGAAACACCGGCCTGCCGTCCTCCCAGCCGAATTTCATCAGCATCGCGTGGCGGTTCGGATTGTAGAGGGGATCTCCCACAATCTCAGTCTCCGTTCTTGCATGATACACCATAATGTCATTGCCCTCCTCATCCACGGTGAAGCTGTTGTGTCCCGGCCCGTAAACACCGAGGGAGGCATCTGACTGCAGTACAGGGTAACGCTCCTTTTTCCATGACAGGGGATCGAGAAGATCCGCGTCTTCGTCCGCCGTCATCATTCCCATACAATAGGCAATGCCTGTCTCCGACGCGGAATAGGTCATAAAAATCTTGCCGTTGCGCTTCAGGACAGCCGGACCCTCGTTCACCCAGAAGCCCACCCGCTCCCAGTCATAATCCGGCGTGGTGAGAAGCACCTGTACGGTCTTTAGCTTGTAAGGCGTCTCCAGCTCCCCTATGTAAAGGTTGGAAATCTGTTTCCCGACCCCTACCTTCTCTGCCCAGATGTAATACCATCTGCCCTTGTTCTCAAACACGGTGGCATCCAGCGAAAAAGCCTCGAAGGAAAAGTCGTCGTCGTCAGCCCTGCCCATTTTCCCTTTTTCCGTCCACGTGCCGGTAATCGGGTCCGCATCCTTACACTCCAGCACATAGGGCCTGATCTGCCAGATGTCATCCTTATCGCCGCCCGCATAGTAAATGTACCATGCGCCGTCGATATAATGGAGCTCCGGCGCCCAGATATGGCAGCTCATAATCCCGGATTCATGTTTATGCCAGACTTCCGTCTCAGGGGCGTCTGCCAGCCCCGCAAGCGTATCTGATTTGCGAAGCACGATCCCGTCATAAGCAGGCACGGAAGCCGTAAAATAATAGGTTCCGTCCGTATGCCTGTACACATAAGGATCTGCCCGCTGCAATATCCACGGTTTGTTATATAATAGTTCGCTCATCTTTTCCCCCTTCTCCGGCTTCTCCCCGAAACTCATTTCATTTTCTAAATTATTTTAAGTGTATCTAAAATTATACGAGATTTTTCCTGATAAAGCAACCCTTATTTTTCCGAATTAAGGCAAGATTGTAACAGTTCAGCCTTATGGTATTCCGCGGGTAAAATCGCTCTGTATGCGATTTTGGCGCATGTCGTGCGGTTCCCTCCGGCAGCATATCTGCATAAGATAAAAGTAAGCCCCCACAGAAAGGATTCCTCCCATGTCTGTTCCCTCCGTACTGATCGCCGGTCGTCCCGCAGACACCAAAAACTACGAAAACACGATAAAAAGTCTGGGCGTTTCCTGCTTTGTCAGTCTGGATCCCAGACAGGCGGATGCCGCCACGCACCTTCTTCTCCCCGGCGGCGGCGACATTACCCCCGCCTTTTTCGGCCAGACCGACCGCGGCTCCCTTCATATTGATACAGAGCTTGATATCCTGCAGTTTGATATTCTTGCCCGTTTTGCGGCACAAAAAAAGCCCGTGCTCGGCATCTGCAAAGGGCTCCAGCTCATCAACGTCCATTTCGGCGGCGACGTCATACAGCATATCGACACCGCCGAAAACCACAAATGGGTCGGGCGCGACCAGTTTCATTATGTTTTTCACTGTGACCTCGGACGGCGCGACTTCTTTTATCAGCTTTACGGCAGCAGCAGCAAGGTAAATTCCGCCCATCATCAGGCGGTAAACCGCACCGGCGAAGGCCTTGTCCCCGTCTGCCGCGCCGGGGATAACGTGATCGAAGGACTCATTCACACCGCCCTGCCCATCCTGGCGGTGCAATGGCACCCGGAACGCCTTCCCGACGGCGCGGGCGAATCGCTGTTTTCTTATTTTTTCTCGCTCCGCTGAAGTTTCAGGCGGCTTTCCAGCTGCGCCATACCCTCCTCAAACTTCTCCCGCTGGAGCTCCCACCTGTTCTTCCGGCTCCGGCGCTTACTCTCTCTGGCTCCGCGCTTGCTCTGGGCCTGCTCCTTTGCATGGAGGGAGACCATCTCAAAAAGGGCGCGCATGATCTGCATCACCACCTCCGCCGTCTCCTCATCCACCCTGCCTATGGCCCTGCCGATCTTCTGAATGCTCTGAAACCAGTGCGCCGTAAAATCGATCAGATTATCCGTCTCCGACGCCTGCACCACCCCGTAGAGCGTATCCACAAAAATGTGCATCTGCGCCTGATCCAGTGACAGAATCCATTCATTGAGGGTCTGGTCGACGAACTTACGCCCCGGCCGGATATCATCCACCATGCGGAAATCGTCGTCCTTCACCAGCCATGTGTACGGATTGTGCTGGGCAATCCCAAGGGTCTTGCTCTCCACCACCCGATAATTTCCCTCTGTGTAAAGCAGCATGCCCACCAGCGAAGAGCGCGGCACGGTCTTGTGAATCCGCCCCTCGATCTCCCGGTATGCCCCCTGCTCCCTGACCTCCGGCCGGAAGCCCGGCCCGTCATGATCATAGATCCGCGCTATCCGCTGCCGTACCTCCTGTCTGCAGCACATGGCGGCATAAACCGCAAAATTTCCGCCCTTGGAATGACCTCCCACATAAAAGTCTCCCCCGATCGTCCGGGCCGCCTGTTCCAAATAGGACACGCTGCGCCTCTGCCCGGGCACCGGCTCCGAAAAGGCCAGATTTAAATCCTCCTTCCAGCCCACAATGTTCTCGTCCGTTCCGCGGAAGACCACATAAACCGTTCCGCCCGAAAGACCACACACCACGGCGGAAAACTGGCTCTCCCGCTCCGTCTCAATTAGGTTTACATAATTCCAAAGACGCATATCGCCGAAACGCCTGCCCTGCAAAGCCCCCGTAAAAAGCGCCGTGTTGTCCTTCCGGTAGCGTTCGTCCGCATAGAGACGGTCATAATCCGCATGCGCCGCGATCTCCTGCAGGCTCACCGGGGCGCGCTCATCCCCCGGTCCCGGCACGATGCCGTCAAATTTCAGATAGGAAAGCTGGCTGATCACCAGACTGTCCACATCGCAGAAAGGCTTCTCCTCCAGACTGTAATCCCCGTATGCTCTCAGATAATCCAAAATGGTTCCCATCTTTTAGATTTTTGCCTCCAGATGCTCGATATTTTTAATCAGCACACTGACCGTTCCGTCGGGATTCGTGATAAACTCCACACACTTGGGATTTTTATACTGCTCCATGGGGATTTTAATCTCAATGCCCGTATCCGTAAAAAGGTGCTGGCTCTGATACTTTCGCGTCGTGTTCTCACTGCGCGGCTCTATCGTCTCTTTCACCATATTGTACTTTTCCATTTTATCCTGAAAGGCCGTCCTTAATTCCGGCTCGCCCTCAAAAATCTTCTCCGCGATCTCCTCCACCACGAAGCCGCCCTTCTCCTCCATCTCCTCCTGTATAATGCTCTTGGCGCGCATCTGCCTCTCAAAGCGTTCGCTTTCCGCAAAGCCCTCCTTCTGCACGCTCTCCACGGCGCGTCCAACGATGGACAGCTTGGATTTATGGGACAGATGGGCGCTGCACTTTAGGAAGAGGAAGGAAAAATAATCCGTTTTCTCCCCGTTCACCTCATATTTCTTTTCCACCACCTGTACGGAAAGATCCGAAAGGCAGATCACGGCCGCCTCCGTAAGCCGCTGTGTCTGGGAGGGCAGGATGGATTTGTGGCGGATCAGCTCGTTGCTGTTTCCCTCCCCCTCCGAAAGGGGCATCGTCCTGTGGGTGTAGAGCGTCTTGTAATTCATCTTGAGGAGCGCCAGATACTCTTCCTCCCCCTCCCGAAACCGCACCACCATCAGATCCGCCGGCGGAATGTCGATATTGCCGCTCATAATCTCAAACAGAAGCCCCGCAATCTCCTGACTGACTGCGACAAAGTTCTCATCCTCATACCCGGTCAGCAGCTTGCATACCTCCGACTCCCTCTCGTAAAAGCGGCATTCCTTCGCGTCGTCCCCGGCACAGATTTTCCCGATGTGCTCCCGCACAAACTCCGCCACCTCCGACCCGAACTCCAGCTCCGTATCGGAGAGCACCGGCATCCCGATGGTGGGATCTAATATATGTACGATAACGTGCTTAATCCTGATGTCTTCTTTGTTCATTCTGTTTCTCCTTCGTATCGCAATCACCTTATTAATTGTATTTCCCCTCGTAGTCCGTCCCTGTCTCGGACTGCATAAGGTTTACATAATACTGCGGGTTCTGTTCCATCAACAGCATGGTATGAAACGCCTCCAGAAGCATCTTATCCCCGTTGCTCTTCATGCTCTGCCTGTCCCGGTCAAGCTGTGCCTTGAAATGATCCATCTGCCACACCATAATATCAATCAGGCTGTAGCCCGCCACCTGATAATCGCAGAGAAAATTCTGATGCTCCAGATAATAGAGAAATTCCCCCGACACCCCCTCCGAGGCAGTCAGCATCTCAAAGAAGCGCTCCAGAAACGCCTCGTCCTCCCCGGCATAATAGCACAGCGCGCGCGCCCAGGCGTAAGCCTTCGTTTTCTCCTCAGCAGTCATCCGCTTCCCCTCCTCAGTTCTTTTTCCCCGGTTTGTCACATAAAATATGCTAAACAACTCAGGGACGTGTTTTCTATGGCTCTCTTAGAACAGATCAACAATCTTTTATGGGGTCTCCCCCTGATTATCCTGCTTATGGGTACGCATATTTATTTCACCTGCCGTCTGCATTTCCCCCAGAGAAATCTATTCCGGGCAATCCGTCTCTCCCTGTTTTCCGCAGACGATATGCCCGCCGCCAAAGATTCGTCCGCCGCGTCAAATACCGGGCGGAATCTCTCTCCCTTCTCGGCTCTCTCCACCACGCTGGCCGCCACCCTCGGCACGGGAAATATCATCGGCGTCTCCACCGCGGTCGCCCTGGGCGGCCCCGGCGCGATCTTCTGGTGCTGGATCACAGGGATTCTCGGGATGGCCACCGCCTATGGCGAGTGCTACTTAAGCGTACTCTACCGCCAGCGCAAGAAAGACGGCCTCTACGTCGGCGGCCCCATGTATGTTTTGAAAAACGGTTTACATAATAAATATCTGGGCGGCCTGTACGCACTGTGCACGCTGGCTGCCGCTTTTGGCGTGGGCTGCACCACACAGGCCAATTCCGTCACAAGGGCCGCCGCCTTGAGCTTCGGTATTTCTCCTCATCCGGTCGGCATCACGCTGGCCGTGATAACGGCTGCGGTGATTCTGGGCGGCATCCGAAGCATCGGAAACCTCTGCGAGCGCACCGTGCCTGCCATTACCTTTCTGTATCTGCTCGGCTGCGTGCTTCTTCTGTGCCTCTACCGCCACCAGCTTGTCACCGCCGTGGTCTGGATCATAAAGGACGCCTTCTCCTTCACAAGCCTTGCCGGAGGCGTGGCGGGAGCCGGCCTGCAGCGGGCTATGCGTTACGGCATCGCCAGAGGACTTTTCACCAACGAAGCCGGCATCGGCACTTCCGCCATCGCCGCAGCCGCCTCCCACACCGAAGAGCCCAGAATACAGGCCTATGTGTCCATGACCGCCGTTTTCTGGGACACCGTGGTGATGTGTCTGCTGACGGGGCTGGTTGTGGTCTGCAACATGCTCTACGATCCGGCTTCCACTGCCGGGGCGGCCGAAACGGATCTGACCGCAGCCGCCTTCTCCCATCTGCCCTATGTGGGGGACGCCTTCCTCACGATCTCCCTGTGCGCCTTCGCCGTGACCACCCTGATCGGCTGGTCCTATTTCGGGGAAAAGGCGGCGGAATATCTGGGCGGAAACCGCAGCGTGCCGCTCTACAAGCTTTTCTACATCGTGATGATCTATCTGGGCGCCATCATTCCCATGCACCTCGTATGGGAGTGTACCGACCTGATCAACGGGCTGATGGCTCTCCCGAACCTCCTTGCCCTGTGGGCGCTGCGGAAAGAGATCAAATCATAATTTAGAAGTTCTTCTCACGTTGCGGAAGTACAAATAAAAACCCACGCAGATCAGCGCCGAGAGCAGGGAACCGAGCGGCGCCGCCCATCCCATGGGATACAGGCTGTCCGGAAAATACACACTGGCCAGATAGGCCCCCGGTATACGGACGAGAAGAATCGCCGTAATATTATGTAAAAAGGAAATCCCTGCCTTCTGGTCTCCGCAGAAATAGCCGCTGAAGCAGAAATGAACCGCCGCGAAAAGCGTGTCAAAGGAGTAGGACCGCAGATAGGCGCATCCCGCCGCCAGCACCGCCGCATCCCGGGTAAACAGCCCTACCAGCGTCTGCGGCAGGAACTGGCTGTAAAGCGCGCAGAGCGCACCCCAGCCCATGGTTATGATCAGGCCATACCCCAGTGAGGCCCTTGCTCTCTCCGGCTTGTCCGCCCCCATATTCTGCGCCGTGATCGCGGAAATCGCGGAGAGAAAGGCCGAGGGCACCAGAAACAGGAACCCGATCAGCTTCTCCACAATGCCAACAGCCGCCGAGGCCACAAGCCCCCTGCTGTTGGCAATCACCGTAATCACGATAAAGGCCACCTGAATCAGCCCGTCCTGACAGGCGATTGGCCCGCCCACCTTCAGGATCTGGGAAACCGTCTCCCGGTCCGCCCGGATGTCCCGTCTCGCCACCTGAAAACCCAGATCCCGCCTTTTCAGCATACCGAAAG
This sequence comes from uncultured Lachnospiraceae bacterium, assembly GCA_947176065.1. Classification (GTDB taxonomy): domain Bacteria; phylum Bacillota; class Clostridia; order Lachnospirales; family Lachnospiraceae; genus UBA3282. Next base: position 35,490 of record CAMWPB010000013.1, read on the forward strand.
CAAAGAGCACGCTCACCGCCTGCCCCAGAACGGTTCCCAAAGCGGCTCCCGCCGCCCCCAGTCCCATACCGCCGATCAGCACAAAATCCAGTATAACATTCACAACGCAGGCCACCGCCACAAAGTACATGGGCCTTTTGGAATCGCCCGCTCCGCGGAAAATGCTGCTGATCACATTATAGGCCGTGATAAAGGGCACACCCGCAAAGCAGATGCCAAGATACAGCCTTGTCTCCCCCACAGCCTCCGCAGGCGTAAGCATAACACTCGTAATTAAATTTACACAAAGTAGAAGAACCACCGTAAGCGCCGCCGCAAATATGGCAAAAAACGCTGCGGACACGCCGACGGTCTTCGCCGCCGCGCGCTTGTCCCCTGCCCCTACACATCTGCCGATCCGCACGGTTGCGCCCATGGCAAGGCCCACGATAATCACCGTGAGCATGTGCATCACCTGACTGCCTATCGCTACCGCCGTAGTGGTCCGGGAACCGTTGTACAGTCCCACCACAAACAGATCCGCCATACCATAGAAAGTCTGCATAAAGCAGGCCAAAAGATACGGGAGCGCAAACCGTATCAGGTTTTTTCCCACGCTCCCCTCCGTCAGACTGTTTTCTCTCATCAGCCGCACCTTACTTCCCGAAATATCCCGCCACCGTCTTTAAGTGCTCCATCACCGGCAGATGCTGGGGACAGACATTCTCGCACTGGCCGCAGGCAATGCAGTCACCCGCTTTTCCGAAGGTGCCCGTCAGCCGGTCGTAATACTCTCCCTGAGGCGTCCAGCCTTTTCCCTCCGCCTCCTGCATCTCCGCATTGTAAAGCGAGAAGTATTTCGGGATCGCTATGTTCTTGGGACATCCGTCCGTACAGTAGGAGCAGCCCGTGCAGGGAATCGCGATATTGCCGTTAATCATGGCCGCCGCCCTGTACACCATACGCTTCTCCTCCTCCGTGAGAGGCTTAAAGTCACTCATATAACTGGTGTTATCCAAAAGCTGTTCCATATTGCTCATGCCACTAAGCACCATTTTCACATTATCCAGACTGGCCGCAAAGCGGATCGCCCAGGAGGGAACCGACATATTCGGATCATAGCCTGTAAACATTTCCTCTACCGCCTGCGGCACCTGCGCAAGCGTGCCGCCCTTGACCGGCTCCATCACCCAGACGGGCACACCGTGCTTCGTGGCCACCTCATAGCAGAGCTTTGACTGGATCGCACTGCTCTCCCAATCCAGATAATTGAGCTGGAGCTGCACAAACTCCATCTCCGGGTGCTCCGTCAGCACCTGATCCAGAAATTCCGCATTGTCGTGGTAGGAAAAGCCCATATGCTTTACCAGACCCTGCTTTTTCTTTTCCGCCAGCCAGTTAAAACAGTCAAGCTCCGTGTAAATCTTATAGTGTCCGAAGCCGATATCGTGGAGCAGATAGTAATCAAAAAACGTAACACCCGTTTTTTTAAGCTGTGCCTCAAAAATCTTATCCCGGTCCGCCTTCGTGCTGATAAAGCTCGCATGCAGCTTTGTGGCCAGCGTATAGCTGTCTCTCGGGTGTCTGTCTACCAGACATTCCTTCGCCGCATCCTCGCTCTTAAACCCGCAGTACATCCAGGCCGTATCGAAATAGGTAAAGCCCCTCTCTAAAAAAACATCCACCATCTTCTTCGTCGTTTCCATGTCAATGCTCGTCGCGTCGTTCGGATTATGTAACGGCAGACGCATGAGTCCAAATCCCAGTTTTTTCGTTTCCATACTCTTCTCCTTTTTCTTTCCTCATCTATATAGGTTCCCGCGAAACTCCTCTCAACGTTACTTTCATTGCACAAATCATATAACCATAAGCAGACCCTTGTAGAACGTTGGCACTTGGCGAGGTCCTTTCGAGCCTAGTACCACTACGTTCGGAATGGAGCGCAAGCGCGTCTGCGTTGGTTATATTATTTGCGCAATCTCAACAACAATCAGCAGGTTTCGCGCTAGCCTAAGGCCACATCCAAAATCATCATAATCACAAACCCGATGGCCACGCCCACGGTTCCGATATTGCTGTGCGCCCCGGCCTGCGCCTCGGGAATCAGCTCCTCTGCCACCACATAAATCATCGCACCCGCCGCAAAAGCCAGAAACACCGGCAGCGCCGAAACAATCTGCTCCGCCAGCAGAATCGTGACAAACGCGCCAATGGGTTCCACAATGCCGGAAAGCGCGCCATAGGCAAACGCCTTCCCCTTGGAAACGCCCTCGCTGCGAAGCGGCATGGAGATGATCGCCCCTTCCGGGAAGTTCTGGATGGCAATACCCACCGCCAGCGCAAAGGCCCCCGCCATGGTAATGCCCGCATCCCCGATCATCGCGCCGGCGAAGGTTACGCCCACGGACATCCCCTCGGGAATGTTATGCAGCGTCACTGCAAGGACAAGCATGGTCGTTTTTTTTAACGTGGTTTCCACACCCTCCGGCTCCGTACTCTCCAGATGCAGATGCGGAATCAGACTGTCCAGCACGAGAAGAAACGCCATGCCACCCAGAAAGCCTCCGGCGGCCGGAACCCATGCGACCTGTCCCTGCTCCCCCGCCATATCAATGGCCGGAATCAGAAGCGACCACACCGAAGCGGCGATCATAACCCCCGAAGCAAATCCGAGAAGAAGCCTCTCTATCTCCTTATGCATTCCCCTCATAAAAAATACCATGGCCGAACCGAGGGTTGTTCCCACAAAGGGAATCAGTAATCCCGCAAGAAGCTGCATACTTTGTCTGTCCTTCCTTATTTTACCTTCACTTTACATCTGACGGTAACAGGCTTCACATTATCCGCCTGCTCCGCGAAGGAAACCTGAAACTGCAGGGTATAGGTCTTTCCCTTGACGGCGCGTCCCGTATCCTTCATGATAAGCGTCCCCTTCCCATCCTTATTATATACATAAGAAGCGGCATCCGTGTTTCCTACGAGAACCACACGCTCCATTTCCGGCGCGTCCGCACCCTTCAAAACCGCGTTCATGTCAATCTCTACCGAATTATAGGCGCCGCTGTACAAAAGGGCGGTCTGTGGCGAAGCGCTCACCTTCACGCTGCCCTGCTTCAGCTTAAACTTCACTGCGGGAGCGGCGATCTCCTCCGTTTCACCGTATATATTTCTCAATGTAAGGAGCGGCGTAACCGTATACTGATATTTCGTAACAAGCGTTTCGAATCTCTTTGCCCGAAGCTCGATTGTCTTTCCGTCCTCACTCCATACTGCCCGGAACAGATGGGCGTCCCTGCCTGTCAGCTTCACCTCCCTGCTTTCCGAAATCACAAATTCACCGCTCACCGCCTTTAGGGAGGGGGTCAGCGTCATAAAACTGCCGTCCCTGTTCAGCACGTCGATGCTGCCCTTCGCCGTCAGCTTCACCGCCTTGCCGGGGGCAGTGTTCACCACCTTTAAGGTAAGCGGCGTTTTCCAGATCTGCCCGTTTTTCGCCGCCTGCACAATATATTTGTAAGTGCCTGCGTTCACCGCCTTATTATTCAACCGGACGGAAACCAGCGCATTCTCCACGGAGAAGACGACCTGACTGTTCTGCACCAGAGCCTTCGCCTTCGCGTCCTTCGGATCGCAGTAGACGCTCACCCGGATACCCTGATCGGCGGTAAACGAGCCGCCGTCCTTCCATTTCACCGCGGTGGCTGCCGCTTCATAGCCTCTGTAGGCCGCATCCGCATTAAGCTGCAAGGTTTTGTTTTCCAGCGCAATGGACGGCTGTCCCATATTTACCCTGACCTGCAGCGTATAGCTGACCGTTTCTTTTGCCGCCCACTTCTCCGTATCGCTCAGGCGAATCTGCATTTTAAAGCTGTCCGCCTGATTCAGGTTTTTTCCGCCAAGGAGCAGACCGCCCTTTTCCCGGTCCACCTCCACCGTATAATTTCCTTTGGCCTTGTCGCTGTTCTTCTCCACATGCACCGAATCCCATGAAATGACTTCCGGATTCCTGATGCCGATCCACAGACTCTGAATGCCCGCCTGGGGGTACAGGGTTACTTTGGCCGTATCCCAGGTAAGCTTAGGCGCCTTTTTCTCCACGCTTGCCGTAAAGGATGTGGCGTACGATCCCTGCCAGCCTGAGAAATAGAGCTTCAGATTTCCCTTTTTGACGCTCTTGAGCGTCGCGCCCTTCTCCGCCCTTATATAATAACACCCGTCTCTTTTTTCTATGCTGTAATCTGCCAAACCCGTACATTCCAGCCTTGTCAGCGTCTCGTCCGTATCGATCTGTAGCAGACTTTCATCATTTTTATAAAAAAGATTAAGCTTTCGCGCCTGTTTGACCTTATAAACAGGGTTCTTCGACACCACCTTGACCGTGAGGGGCAGATCGTAGGTCGTCCCTTCCGCCGCAGCGCGGATTTTCACCTTGTAGGTTCCCGTCTTCGTGCCGCTCTTCGCTTTTATGATATAACTGTCCGCCAGCGTCCCCTTTGTCATCGTAAACTTCGCGCTCTTTTCGTCGGACCCAAGCGTAGCGTATGTTATTTTATATTCCTTTCCCTCCGGACTTCTCGCCGGAATCAGGGAAATCCCCGTTCCTGTGGACTTCTGGAGGTTCACCGTAAGGCTCTCGTCGCTTAAGCCCGGCTCCGCATCTCCCACAACCAGCCGGATCGTCCGCGTCGTCTTCGCCGCGTCATTCCCGGTCAGCGTAAGCTCCGCCGTGCCCGCCGCCTTGACAATCAGGGAAACCACAAATCCATCTTCCTCTGCCGCCGCTGATTTTACCGTCACGACTTTCGCATTACCGCTCTTCGCCGTCACCTTTGTCGCCCCCGGCAGGGTCAGCGTTATTTTACTGTTGACCTGATTTGCTTTCTCAGTCTGGAAATCGACGAGTAGGCCCGCATACTTTTCCTCCGTCTGGCCTGTGCCACTGTCCGCTCCGCCGACGCGGGTAAAGTGCTCCACTTCCTTGACCGTAAGCACGCCGCCCGCCTCTTTTACGGTGAGCTTCACACTGGCGCTAAAGGTCTTCCTGCCCAGCTTAAGACTGGCCTTTACCGTGGAGCTGCCCACACTTTTTGCCGAAAGCTTCACCCCGCCTACAGTGCTCTCCATGGAAACCACATCCGGCCTGCTGTTGCTCCACGCCGTAACTCCCTCCAGCTCCTTCAGGATCTCTTCTTTCTGTTTGCGGAACCAGACGTTATTTTTATAGTCAGCGTTATTCTCAAGCTGTTCCAGCGCTTCCGCAAACGAATAGTTTACATAACATGTAGCATTCTGCCCGACGGTAAGGGCCGCGCTCTCCCATTCCTTTCCATCCTCCGTCCGCATGCCCATGGAAAGGTTTTCCAACGTCAGAAAGCAGACTTCCAGAAACCGTCTGGCAGGCAGGACATCCTCCCCCGCATCCGAAGGCCGATAGATCGCTGCAAATTTCTTCGTCTTTCCCCCGGCAAACTGTGTCAGCGCCGTATCCGGCTCCTCCCAACTCCAGCCTTCCGGCAGCGCCACGTCACCCAGTTTCGTCTGCGTGTTGGTAAGGGCAATCGGCCGTGGCATGTCCTGATCCGCAAGTTCAGCCTCCGCCTGCACCGTCACTGTACAGGACGTCTCCGCCGTCTTCCCGTCGCTGTCCGCCACCGGATTTCCTTCCTCATCCACAATCACGGCGGAAACTTCCGTCACGCCTGCGCCGACCGCAGTCACCGTAACCGTGTTTCCGCTGATCGTGTTCCCGCTGACTGTGTTTCCACCGTCCTCCGCCGGTTCTGCATCCTGCGTACCATCCGGCTGCTCCACCACAAACGCTGCCGCCGTAGGATCACTGGACGTCCATTTCACATAATTCTGTCCCCGGTTCACCCACTTGCTGTCCGTCGGCGAAAAATATAACCGCAATTGTCTGCTCTCTCTTAGCAGATTCCCCGCAGCATCCCTCTTTATGGTCAGCGTACAGGCATTCTCCCGCATCTCTATCTGCGGCAGCTTGGAATCTTCCACCTTCACCCTGCACTCCAGCACAGCCAGCCCGTTATCCACCTCAGCCCAGACCAGTGTCTCTCCCACCGCCGCAGGCGTAACATAGCCCGCCTGATCCACCAAGGCCACGCTTTCGTTTTCGCTGATCCATCTGACCGTGTCAGTGGCCACGCCCCCGTTCTCACTCTCTGCAGAATCCATAACGGCAAGGCGCCCCGGCTTTGCATTCATCGTCAGATCAAAGGCCAGCCCGTAAGTATTCGTCTCCTCATCAAAAGAAAATCCCGCCGCATCCGATTGCAGGGTATAATCCGACACCTTGACGTCACAAACAGCCTCCACACCGTTTACCGCTTTGGCTGAAATTTCCGCTCTGCCCACGCCCACAGCCGTGACCCTGCCGTTTTCATTCACTGTAACAACCGACTCGTCCGTGCTCTTCCAGACCAGACGCTTGTCCCTCGCATTGCCGGGTGTCACCGTGGCAAGCAGGGTTTCCTCCTGCTTACCTTCCACGCCCTTCAGCAGATGAAGTTCCTTTTTATTCAATGCAATTCCTGTTACCTCCGCCGGTTCCTCCTCCAGCGAAAAGAAATCCACGTTATAGCTTATTGTCGTGTCCGTCCCGTCCTTCAGCTTAATGCCGCTGACCGTCACCTGAAACTGTGAATTTTTATGATAACTTACATCATTGGGACGGAAGATAATGCAGTTCGGCATCCCATAATATTCGATATTCACCCTGAAAACGCCGTTCGCCTTGGAACCCGAAAAAGACCAGCTCTTATTGTTGGAAATATCCCGCAGTGTCACGGATACATCCTGAAAACTCGCCTTTTCATAATCACTGCCGAGACTCAGCGTCCAGGGTGTCCCGGAGCCGTTCATCAGCTCGATGGGCATGTTCTGCGCCGGCCATGCCACATAATCCGTAATACCGCTGCCGCTGCTGTCCTGCGCATACATTGCCGCGTAGGATCCCACCGCCCCGAAGCCTGTCTTTGTCATGGAAGGATTTAAAATCCAGCGTCTGTGAACCATTCGGTCAATGTTAGAGGAGGCCCCGTCAAACGCCCAGCCATTCAGCAGGCTCTTTGCGAGATTGCCATACCCCGCCGCAAGATTGCCTCTGACACACCCCTGATATCCTGTCTGGTAAAGACCGTCCGGGAAATTGTCAGGTTTCGCCGGCTTATAATCCACTTTGCCGTTAACACGGTTTAACAGCGCGCCCGCCTGCGCCTTCTCCGTATAGTCCTCGCTCAGCGTCACATCCGCCGGAACACCCGCCACATAACGGATAAAGTTCAGAAGATTCAGGGCGTTATCCAGACTTTCATCCGAAAGGTGTCCTGCCTGATAAGGATCTTTCACAGAAGGGTCCACGCTGTAACTGTTTGCAACGTCCAGGCTCCAGGGGTACGCCTTATACCGGTCAATGATATCCCCCACGCCCGGCGTCTGCCGCCTGATCCCCTCCGACATGGGCGATATACCGATATCGGAATAAGCCGCATACCCGCCTGCCGCCTTCGTCATAAGCGGCGGTTCCCCAAGCGTGGGCTCCCCGCTCCAGTCGTCCGGGATCTCATCTTCCTCAACTGCCGTCGTATTTTCTGAGACAGTATCCTCCGACTCTTCCGGCCTCTCCACAGAGGCATCGGTCTCCTCCGCCGACGTGTCCGTTTCTTCTCCGGCAGGCTCCTCTCCTTCACTGGGGCCGGGCTGCTCCCCCTCCTCCGGCTTTTCCGTCTCTACGGGTTCCTGCGGCGGCTCCCCGTCGGAACCGTCCTCTTCTCCCGGCGCTGTTTCCCCGTCTTCCGGGTTCCGGGAATCCTCCCCGGATCCTTCCCCGCTTCCGGACGCCGCTTCTTCGCCTTCCTCCTCCGCCGGCTGCCCGTTCCCGCTTTCTTCCCCCGCGGGCTTCTCCACACTGTCGGAGGGCAGCGTTTCCCCGTCCCCTTCCGTCAGAGCCGTCTCTCCCTCTCCGGCAGCCTGCTCTGCATTCACCGCGGGCATTTCCCGGAAGGCGGACTCCGATGCATAGGCGGTCCCGAGCGTCCCCTCTATCCAAAGCAGGGCCGCCAGCAGGGCCGTCGACATTTTTTTCCATCTTCTCTTATTTTTCATTTTCTGCATTGTCAACACGCATTCCTTTTCTTTTTCCTCCGACTACCAGATCATAGCTCTCCGCAATCATACGCCGGATGTCCTCATCGGGTACCGTACCGTCTAAAACCACCGTGTTCCAGTGTTCCTTATTCTGATGATAGCCCGGCAGCACGGACGCGTAAGTCTGCCGCCAGAAATCACGCCACGCCGGATCTGTTTTTACATTGATCCGCATACTTCCTTCATATTCATAAGTCCACAAAAAAGCTTTTTTATTCCCGATGCACCTCACCAACACCCAATTGGTGTCACGAAAGGGCATATCCTGATAAACGTCGGGAAATGTCATACCAAACTGAAGCGCTTCTTCTCTCGTTGTCATAATCTCACCCCAATGTGTCTAGTATACCACTTTCACAACCGCATTTTCAACGCCTTTTCCCCAAGCACTGCTCACTAAAATGTGACAGTTCAGCCATGCCAAACTGTTACACAATTCCTGCACTATTCTCAAAATCAGCTTTACCGTCGCACTTTATCTGTAGTATAGTGTAATTATCTATACAACTCACAATGGCGCCGGCACACAAAACCGCATGGCGCCAAAAACCACAGAGAGGGATATGCTTATGGACAAAAGTGCAGAAATCAGAAAACTGTGTCAGGAGAAGGAAATCCGTATGATCGACTTCAAAATGACCGACATTGACGGACGTTGGCGTCACATCACAATACCGGTGGAGCGGTTCGATGAGAACGTTTTCGTCTACGGGATCGGCTTCGACGGTTCCAATTACGGGTACGCACCCATCGAGAAGAGCGACATGGTATTTTTACCCGACCCCGACACGGCCTATGTGGACCCCTTTGCGGATGTGCCCACGCTTACCATGTGCGGCAATGTCTGCGTGATTGGGAAGGGCGAGAACACCCCCTTTGACCAGTACCCGAAAAATGTAAGCCTGCGTGCCGTGGACTACATGAAAAAGACCGGCATCGCGGACGAGATGGTGATCGGGCCCGAATTTGAATTTTATCTGTTCGACTCCGCCCGCTATGAGGTATCGCCCAGACAGTGCGCCTACCAGATCGACACCAGACAGGCCGACTGGAACTGCAGACTGGACACACCCGGCAACAACGGCTACGAGGTGACCCACGGCGGCTATCATATCGCCGCGCCGCAGGATGTGGGCTACGACCTGCGCAGCCGCATCTGCATGGAAATGGAGAACTGGGGCATCAAAGTAAAATACCACCACCACGAGGTGGGCGGCCCCGGCCAGATGGAGATCGAGGTGGAGCTGGCGGATATGCCCGCCATGGCCGACAACACCATGATTATCAAATACATTATCAAAAACATGGCGGCACGGGAAGGCAAGACAGCCACCTTCCTGCCCAAGCCCATCTATAAGGAAGCGGGCAGCGGCCTCCACGTACATATGCTGTTAAAGAAGGACGGCCAGCCTGTCTTTTATGACGAAAACGGCTATTCCGGCCTGAGCGAAACCGCCCACTACTTTATCGGCGGCCTGCTCTCCCACATCGCGTCGCTGTGCGCCTTCACCAACCCTTCCACCAACTCCTTCAAGCGGCTGGTGCCCGGGTATGAGGCTCCCGTGACCATCGGCTACGCCACCTCCAACCGCAGCGCGGTGATCCGTATCCCCGCCTACGCGAAATCCCCGGAGGCCAAGCGTTTCGAGTTGAGAAACCCGGATGCGACCGCCAATCCCTACTACGCTTACGCGGCTATCCTGATGGCGGGCTTAGACGGCATCGAGAAGAAGATTGACCCTGCGGCGAACGGCTGGGGACCTTACGACTTTAACCTCTACACACTCTCCCCGGAGGAGCAGAAGAAAATCAAGGGACTTCCCAAGTCACTGGACGAAGCGCTGGACGCGCTGGAGAAGGATCACGATTATCTGACAAAGGACGGGGTATTCCCGGAGCGGCTGATCGACGTGTGGATCGCAAGAAAACGCGCCGAGGCAAAAGAAGCCGGACAGATTCCTACGCCGGCGGAGTTTATGATGTATTATGATCTGTAAAAAATCCGAGGGGCGGAGTTTCCGCCCCTGTACATATTATTTATTCATAATCTATGCCCATTCATATCTCGGTCTGGCTTTCCATGGAATTAAATTTTCCTTCATCAGCCTCCCCTGAACAATATAGTCTTTTACATTCTGCGAATCTGCAAAACTCTCTATTTCGCCTAATCGTTTATACCCTTCCGAACCCACAAATGCTTTGTATTCCCTGGAATCAATCAGAAATTCGCCAGCCATGCTGTCCGCTTTTGCTTCCATATCTCCCGATACAGAATCAAAGTCAATAAATTCATGCTTCGTGTCACCGTTTAGAATATGCGCAATCTCGTGGAACAAAGTGAACCAGAAAATATCCGCAAACTTCTGTCTCAATGTCATACAGAGAATCAACGCTCCCTCCTCTGTCTTCTTTATAAATCCCTGTACCGGCGCACCTATAAAATTAGGAACAATCCGAAAAGCAATACCGCACTCAGAAAAAATATCCGATAGCTTCTTCTGTATCTGATCCGCCCCCATAAACATGACACGCTTAATATCGGGAATCTTATTCCGAAGTTTTTCGGCATCAACCCGATCTGCAATATCAATATTTCTAGTGAGCAGTTCGCACATTCTCTGCCAGGCAAATAACACATATGGGTCCACATTCGCATTTTTACTCTGGGCACGATATGCCGCAGCATATGAAATCTTTGGCGTATCCAACAGATTGCTGATTCCGAAAATCTTCCGTAAATCCAAAACCATTGCAGGAGCATTCGCCTCACTGTCTAGCCACCCGAAAGACGCCCATACATCTATTACCTCCTTAAGATTCTTAAGGATTCCCATTTCTTCCTCCGTAATATTATTCACTTCCTCAAACTCAAGAAGCTCACGGTCATATTCAGACTGCAGATTCATCCAAAAGGAAGTCTCAATTCCCAAAGCATATTCCAGTTTTCTGGCAAATGCAGCAGAAATATTTTTTTGGCCATGTATAACCGTACTGATATGTTTCTCCGTCATTCCCGTTCTGACAGCCAGTTCTCTTTGCGTCATTTCCCTGTCTTCTATTACTTCTGCTAATGTTTCGCCCGGATGAATAATATAATCACGGGATAATCCAACTGAATTTTTTTCCTTTGCCATGATAATCAATCACCCCTTCGATAATTAGTGTGTCACATTTTTTCAAACTCTCTGCACTTAAATCTCCTGCTTTCGGTCTTACGATCAAGCGATAGTTGGCAGATACTCTTAATGAATACGATCCTTTGTATTCTCCCTCAAGGGATTCCATTTTTCCTATTCCTGACTGTTGAAGGGTCGAAAACGAAGAGAATGCAACGATTTGATTGTATCGCTTTTTTACCGACTTCGTTAATTCCGCGCCAATTTCCTTCTTCATCAAGTTTTCAGACTTACGAACATCATTCAAATCGTCAAATAATTCTTTGACTCTATCATCTTCAAATTCAACGTACAGAACAGGTGCACCTCCCTTCCATTAGTCTTACCATTTAGGTAAGTTTATTATAGCATGCACTTACTAAAAGTCAATCATTTCTGGCTTGAGTGCTCAATTCTAATTTTTAGAATGATAGTCATCAGACAGAAATCAGAAAAAACAGGAAATTTAGTCTGGTAAAAGCCGATGAAATACGCTTAGCAATCTGACTCTTCCAATCGGCATATGGATGCATAGCATTCTCTATGAAAAGTGTGAAAAACACCTTCCCTGTCTATTCGGAGTCATCGCAGTGCTGACAATAGAGATGGCTGCCCTTGGGAAACAAGTATATGCGCAGCTTCAAAAAGCTGAAGATGTATATCTTTAATTTAGAATTGATCACGGATTTTGCAAATAAAATGCATTCAATATTTCTGCCAAGGCTTTTGGATTTTCTTCATTTACAACATGTCCTGTATCCTCAATCACTTTCAATTCTGCACCTTTTACATTTTGTGCCAAATAATACGCTGATTTCATATTTGCGCTGTCTTTTTTTCCGCAAAGGATCAGCGTGGGGCACTTAATATTTTTTACCCTGTCACTGAAATCTAAGTTCTTCATAGTGTTTCCCAAAACAAAAGTGTCCTTTTTATCAAATGCCATAGTTTCAAAGATAGATTTTGGTAATAATCTGAAAACTATATTTTGAAAACCAAATGCTGCTTTCGGAACTTTATGCGGCGTTCCGATCAAGACTAATGATTTCACTTTTTGCGGGAAATCCAAAGCAAAATTTAAAGTCAGGATACCACCTAATGAAAGGCCGCATAAATGAATTTGTCCGTCAAATTCGTTACAATATTTTACAAATGAGGCATATAAATTTTCGTAACTCGCCTCTTTTCCTTCAAGGATGGAGGATAGATTCGGACATACAATATCTTCACTGTTTGTCATATATGAAACTGTTTTATTCCAGCTTGTTGCTTTATGTCCTGAGCCATGAACTAAAATTTTTGTCGCCATAACATCTCCCTTGCATTTTAAATTCAATTTTTCTGTCCGCTCTGTCACCTTTTTTGCCAACTGTCGGAACATGGCGGCGGTCACAGCTTCCATTATACAGAATGATTGCAAAAATGCAATTCTTGCAAAATTCCGGGAATTGCATTTTTCTGTGGACAGTTGTCCTTGTGTAATATGGTAAATTGTTGCTATAATAAGGCCCAAGGCGGCCACGGAGGGACAGATATGTCAAAAGTTTTATTTCTGGATATAGATGGTGTACTCAACTCTAATTTCTGGAATGACAGGCATCAGACAGAAATCAGTGATGGCACATTGATTGATGAGGAAAAAATCAAGCTGCTGGCTCTTTTAGTAAAAGAGACAAAAGCAAAGATCATTCTTCATTCCGGTTGGCGCTTTTGGTTTGACGCCGAACTAAAACCGTTATGTACAAAAGCAAATAAATTGGTCAGGCAATTAGAAAGGGAAAATCTGTATATAAGCGGCGTAACCCCTGATCTGACTACAGAAGAAATCAGAAAAACCAGGAAATTTAGTCTGGTAAAAGCCGATGAAATTCTGCTATGGATCAAGTTACATAATAATGTCACGGAATGGGTAGTTCTTGACGATCTTGATTTGCACAATGATCAGATCAGGCAGCATCAAGTTAAAACGGACCCGACAATAGGACTTACTCTTGCGAATGTAAAGCAAGCTGTAAAAATTCTATTAGGATAATAAAGAGACATTCCCAATTATTGTTTTATAAATCCATTTCCATATATCCACAAGTAAATGGGAAAAAATCAAATTTCTTCGTTCCTGTATGTATAAATCCATTTTCCACATACCATTTTTTTAGTACTCCATTTTCTTCCACAATTCCAATATTCATTTTTTTGCACCCCGCTTTTTTTGCTTTTATACAAGCGTCTTCAAGCAGATTTTTCCCTATATGTTTGTGGCGATAGAAAGGAAGAACACACAAATTATTGAGTTCACATTGGTTATTATCCTGCAATTCCAACGAATAATAACCAATGATCTTACCATTATCTTCATAATATGCATACATTTGTCTATGCTCATTTTTTAACTGATATAACAGTCTGTCCTGTGTTGTAGCAAATGCCGTAAAATGTGGCGCATTATCTATTGTAAAGCCAAATTCCTCCGCAACGGTGTAAAAACTTCTTCTTATAACATCAACACATTCTGCAATATCATTTTCATTTATCTCTTTTATCATAGTTTTCTCACTTCAAATAAGCCATTTTATACCTTTATCCCGTGTCCCTTATGAGGATGGCTTTTTGCATAAGCAGCCGCCTCCTCGCTCACCTGTTCCAAAGTCATGCCATCAAAATGCTCTCTCCGCCAAACTGTGTAATCAAAACTATCCCGTTTTATCATTGCTTCAAAACGCTCTGCATCAACAATCCCCAATTTTTCTACCAGACAGGCAAATCCCATATCCATAAGCTCTACTGCACTGTTCATCAATCAAACGCCTCCAATCTTCTGATAAATTCTCCCGGAGTTACCACCTGTATCTCCTCTGTCTGTAATTTAAGCAGACGGTCATTTGTGGTAATAAAATAATCACTTCCTGCTAAGATTGCACAAGCAACATTCAACGCGTCCGCACTTTTGATGCCCGTCTCCATAATATGCTCCGCAAGCGTATTCTAAATGTAGGTCTGATCATCATAGGGACGATTATAGCAGTAATTATCCATATATATCTTCATAAACTTTCTATTCCCCTTCCATCATATTCACAGTTTATCATATCATTTTGTTTTGGTAAAGGAAACCGCTCAATCTGTGCTATTATCAACCAAGGTAAACCTGAATAGAGATAAATGGCAAAAAGTTGACACAGGATGTCATCTTTTTTGTGTTATTCTATTATCAAATCGGGAACAAAAAGGAGCCTCCAACTATGAATATCAAAAAACAACTTGAAGTGAATTTAGGTGTAGCTGACGGCATCTACCTGAACGATGTGGAAATCGACCCGCTCACGATTGGGGCAGTCATGATCAATGAAGTCGTCACTGCTGACCCCTTACAGGATTTTTACGGAGCTCCCGACGCGGATTATCTGAAGACAACGATTCCTCTATTTCAAAAGGCAGGCGCAGAGGTTACTTCCATACAGGACATACTGCAGATGGGTATCTATATCACAAATGCCGTAAAAACTCCAAAGACGGAATATGCCATTGATAAAAGCAGTATGCAGAACAGTCTGCCCTATTTAAAGACAGAACTTTCATTCTTCCCGAATGTAAAGGTTATTATGCTCATGGGCGATGTTGCAAAGAAAGCCTTCAACATGATTGCCAAAAAGGCAACCGGCAAAAATGCGATTCCCGCTGTTTCCACCTATAAATTGCGGAGCAGCGAAATCTATTATAAGGATATCCGTGTCATGCCGTCATACATAATGACAGGGGGAAACATCTTAATCGAAAAGTCAAAAGTGACAATGGCTGCCGAGGACATCGCCACAATGCTTAAAATCATCACGCAAAGCACCCTATAACAGGTACGGTGCAAGCATATCATTGACACAGTCCCTGATACCGCGCGCGATTTTCCCCGCCTGCGCCTCCCGGATTCCTATTTTATCAGCCACCGCCAGTATATCCTCCATACCCGGATTCACTCCGTTTCCGTTGACGGCGGTCGCGTGTTCCCCGTTCAAAGAGCTGCTGTAAGTAAGGTCATACGCAGGCGCAAGTCTGTAGCAGGCGTTCTGCTCATCATACAAATAAGAGAAGTTCTTGGAATGATCATCCCGGTTGTGTGAAAACACGTTGAAACACATAAGGCGGAATAACCTCAGCACCTCGGAAAAATCCTTCGTAATCTCCAACGTCAGTTTCATCAAAAGATGATAGTCCAGATTAGGAATCCGATGGGATGTCTCCAACACGGCGCTGACAGAGAGCATATGAACTTTGCTCTCCTGTCCATCGTCACCCTGCCTGCGGTCAAACCGTTTCACGCCAAAGTAACCGGCACACCTCTTGGAAGGAAACAGACGTGTCTGTGCCATCTCGATACCACATTCCTTTGCACACAGAGAGTATTCATACTCCTGCTTCCCGATATCCTTTGGATCGTCATAGGACGGAAATTTGATCATCCATTCCTCTCCGCCCACTTCCGTCAGGATTTTGGGCCTTGCTCCCCCTGAAGACCCTCCCAGACGAAACAGTTGGTCTAAGTCATCTGAATATTCCGTCCTTAACATACGCTCACATTCTCCGGCAATCTGATCCAGTTCCATTGCCGAATCGCTCTCATTCAGGCAAATCGCCGGTCGATAAGAAAGCGCACCCATGCCCGAATCTCCCACAATGGCAAGCCTGTTCAGGGTTCCGACCGCCGCAGGCTCTATCCCTTTTTTCAGCATCAGCCGATCCACCAGAAACCGTCCCCACCCGTCCGGCAAGCTGTCCGCAAAAACGCCAAACAGACCGTCAAAGGGGTCCATGCGCGGAACAAACACTTTTTTCTCCAGCGGCAGGGAAAAGGGGCTGATGGGAAACCCGGTTTCTATCCACTCCTGTTCGTAGGCAAAGGCCGCCAGATACTTTTGATATAGTGCCAAAGTGCCGACCTTCCTCTCATGGTAGAACACATCCAAATGTTTAATCCTGTCCATGAATAATCTCCTCCATAGATAAGGGCGGTACTTCTTCAAACAGATGCTCCAGTTCACTGTTCAATCCCAGCGCAAATGCAATTTTAATAAGGGAGAGAAAGGAGATCTCGCCGCTTTGCTCAAACCGCTTCACAGAACCTAAGCTTACTCCCGATAATTCGCTCAGTTTTTTCTGTGACAGTTTCCTCTTTCTGCGGATTGTGCGCAAACGCCCTGCGATCATCTCCTGTATCTCTCCCGGTGTTTTTGAGAGAAAGGGAAACATCATATCCATAGATAATATATTATCCCATTTCCACCAAAAGCGCAAGTTATAGCTAATATATTATCCACTTTATTATTTTATATAACTCTACCCTAATAGCACAGTTTTACATCCATTCCTTCAAAACACCCTGATCCCGCATCACCTTCTCGACCACCGTGCCTTTCACCAGCTTAAGCAGCAGTTTCTTTACGGGATTCAGCGGTCCCAGATTGATCTCCAGCGGGGACTTGCCGTCCATCAGTTTCACGCTGCTGGAAAGCAGCTCTCTGATATCGTAAACACTGCCCCACACCTCCGGCACGCCTCTGTCCACGCCTAACAGTCCGTAAACGGCTTCCATAGCGGTTCTGACGGAATACTCTGTGGTGAACACGGTGTCTCTCGGCGTCTGGGCAAACTGTCCGAGGAAAGCGAAGTTCACGCAGCCGTCGGGAATCACGTCAGGCCGGTCGCCTGCCGTCCTGGGCATAAAGAAAGCGGTGATATAAGGCATCATGGTCGGCACGCACACCGCGCTCTTTTCAGCCAATTCGTCGATCTCCTCCACGGGCACGCCCAGATGATAAAGCCACTCCTGCGTGATCTCCTTACCGGTGCAGTCCTTCATGGGCTTTTTCACATAATCGCCCTCCACATCCGTAAAGAGCCCGTACACCCAGACGCAGACCTTATTTTTATCCTGCTCCTTAAACTGCCCCTGCCTGTTGATGGTCCAGCTAAGGAGCCAGGAGGAATCCTGACAGCTCACGATACCGCCGGTTACCACCCTGCCGCTTCTGGGATCGCGCTTGCAGATGGCTTCGATATAGGGAAGAATCTTATCATCCAGCGTGGTGACAGTGGCGGACTCCCAGTTTGTCTTCGCCACATCGGAACAGAACTTTTCGGGACGCCCGAAGGAAGGATCCTGTTTCGCAATATTTTTCCAGAGGCTCCAGCATCCGCTTGTGCGCACCTCCGCATCCCCGTTGGGCGCGTGGTTCTGGTCGCCGTAGATGGTTCCCTCGGTACAGCTTCCGTTGGTCACAAAGACGAGGTCATTTTCGGTTAACATAATACCCTTCTCCACGCCTTTCACCTTGCACTCAATCGCCTTGGCAATCTTCTTATCCCCCTCAAATCCGAAGATCACGTTAGTCACTTCGGTATTAAACTGGAAGTCAACCCCCGCCGCCTCCAGATACTTCTGCATAGGCAGGATCAGCGATTCATACTGGTTGTACTTGGTGAATTTCAGGGCGCTGAAATCCGGCAAACCCGCTATATGATGGATAAACCGCTGGAAGTACAGCTTCATCTCCAGTGCACTGTGCCAGTTTTCAAAGGCAAACATGGTGCGCCAGTACAGCCAGAAGGTGGAGTCAAACACCTCCTCGTCAAACACGTCCTCAATGGTCTTGTCATAGAGATCCTCATCCTTTGTCATAAAGAGCTTCATAATCTCCATGCAGCCCTTCTGGCTCAAGTTAAATCTGCCGTCCGTGTGGGCGTCCTGTCCTCTGTTCACGGTAGCGCGGCAGAGGGAGTAGTTCGGGTCCTCCTTGTTCAGCCAGTAATACTCATCCAGTACCGACACGCCCGGCGTCTCGATGGAAGGGATGCTGCGGAACAGATCCCACAGGCACTCGAAATGGTTCTCCATCTCCCTGCCGCCCCGCATCACATAACCTCTGGTGGGATCGTTGATGCCGTCGCAGGCGCCGCCTGCTATGTCCATGGACTCCAGAATATGGATATGACTACCGGGCATCTGTCCGTCACGCACTAAGAAACAGGCCGCCGCCAGGGATGCAAGACCGCTGCCCACAATGTAGGCGTTTTTCTCATCCACCCCTTCCGGCTTCCTCGGCGTTGCGAACGCCTCATAGTTGCCGTTGCTGTAATAAATGCCCTTGCTGTTTTTATCATAACGTCCAAGCTCGGTATTTCGGTAATCCAGATCCGTGTACTTCCGATGACCTTTCGCTGATGCTTTTCCCGCGTTTTCCCCGTCAAGGCCGCTGTCCGCCGTCTGTCCCTGCTCCAGCCCCACATGCGCGCTCTTTTTCAGGTTTTTCGCCGCCAGCGCCGCGCCCGCTCCTGCTGCCGCTACAGCCGCCACACCAAGTCCGATACTTTTCTTATTTGCCATATGTGTTCCACCTTTCCTGTTTCCGGCGGTTTCCATGTCCCCGCCGCTGTTTCCTTTTTCTTTGCTAAAGCTATCATACCCATTTTCCTTATTTTTACCAATTTACAAAAAAAGCGAAATGATAAAAAACTTATCATTCCGCCCGATCTGTTTAAAAATAGCGCCGTTTATACATTATGTAAACCAAATCACATGCCGCTGTCCGCCCTCTCAAAATTTTTGATGGAGTGGGCCAGATTTCCGTGAAGCATCACGCCCATATTCTCCACAATTTCCTCGTAGTCCTCCTTCATGCCGTGGCCGATCCAGTCAAGCATGATGCCCACAAAGCCGTACTTATAAAAATCGGCAATGAAACTCTTGTGCGCCGCCGACAGCTCCACACCCCGGCATCTGTCCTCCACCACTTCCTTCAGCATGTCGTATGTAAACTTGTAGAGATACCCCTCCACCTTCTCCCTGCCGATGCTGCGGTACACATTCAGAATAAACGCCTTGTTTTCCAAAACGGCCTCAAAAATCTGGCACATACCCTCCTGCCAGGTCTCATATGTCTTTTTCCCCTGCAAGACCTTCTTTCCGTCTTCCACACAGACCCACTCCACCAGATCATAGATATCCTTGAAATGATAATAAAAGGCCATCCGGCTGATGCCGCAGTCCGAAGTGAGATCGTTGATCGTTATCTTTTCCAGCCGCTTTGTCAGAACCAATTTTTTCAGGGATTCCCCCAGAGCGGCCTTGGTCGTATTGGTGTTTGGCATTGCTTTCTCCTTGTCTTCCCGATTCCCAGATAAAAAACGCTAAACTGTTATTTTTTCCTTTTCTTCGGCTCCGGCAGCTCCTGATACATTTCCCGCAAAATCTCCGCCATCAGCGCCTCATTCTCCACGTCCTCCACAATCACCATCTGCGTTTTTGAGCCTTCATAGGGATAATCCCTGTCCGCATCCGGCAGCAGACGCAGAACCGCCTCCGTGGGTTTTAGGAACAGACAGTTGTCACAGATATCCCCGATCAGCTTCCCCTGAAAGTAGACACAGTACTCGCCCATCATTTTTCTGGTGGTCACATCGCCCACCCTCTGCAGATTTCCTACCACATAATCGTGAAATTCCTTTGTCGTTGCCATTCTTCCTGACCTCCCGCATTTTTCTTTGGAACAAAACCTTCTTTATGCTCCGCGCCAATACCGACTGATCTGCTCCGGCGTCAGCGAATCGGCAAATTCCTTCTTCAACTGCAAAAAATATGCCAGATCCGTCAGAATGCCGTAAAGCACCGCCCGATCCTCAAACTCCTGCCTTGTGGCCGGCAGTTCGGAATCCTTCATCCGCATAAGCGTCTCTTCCCGTTTCGCAAGCAGATCGCGCGCGTTGTTCGATTCCCCGAAAGTCACGGCAGTCTCATAAAGCAGTCCGGCCACCTGTCCGGTCTGCGGCAGTACGGTGCGCATACTCTTAATCTTCTTATAAATGTCCCGCAGTACAACCGTCTGCTGCTCCCGCATATTCATATAGTCGATGAAATACTTCGATTCCTGAAAAAAGGTGTTGTTCATATAAGCATACGCCTGCTTTTTGCCAGCGTCAATGTCCGCCTGCAGTTTGTCAAAGCAGCTTCCCGTATAATCCGACCGGTCCTCTTTCCCGATATATTCCGACATGCGCAGAAGCACCGCCCGCAGATCCTCCTCCAGCCGGTACTGCATCATGCGGATCTCTCTTCCCTTTCCCGGCATATACAGATTTAAAAGCGTGCCGATCCCTGCCCCGATCAGCAAAAGCAGCGCCTCATTCCCGATACACGCCAGCCCCATATTCCGTTCCAGAAGATAGTGCGTGACCAATACCGCATTGGTGGAGACAGCGGTTCCGAGTCGGAGAGGACCACAGCCAGCAATAAAGAGAAACAGGAAAATACCGTAGGAAAACACGGAATACCCGATAAGCCAGAAAACCCCATATGCGAGAGCCGTCGCCAGCAGGAAGGCACAGATTCTCTTTGCCGAAATAATGATCGTCTCCCGGCTGGTATTCTGGATCGTCAGAAGCGTTATGATACCCGCCGACGTGCTGTAGCGCAGTCCCAACAGATCGGCGAGAAAAATAGCCGCCGCGCTTCCGACGGCAATTTTAATCAGTTTCAGCATTGCTCCGCCTTTCCCGCATGCCCGCAATTTATTCTGACGGAATATACCTGTTATAAATTTCCACATGATCATAGATGCACCGCCAGCTGCTTGTGGAACCTGCCGTCACACATATATAGGGCGTTTTATCCGCAAAAATCTCGTAACTCACGGCGCAGTTTTTAGACTGCACGATATACCCGGTTTTGGCACAGAGCACTTCGCCACCCGTATCCTTGTCCTCGATCTTGCGCAGAAACCAGTTGGATATCTCAATGCCGTCCGGGTGCTCCCGCGTGGGCTTCGTCGTGTAAATATGTTCCGACATGATTTCCCTGCAAAAGTCGTTGCGCACTGCCGCTTTCATAATAACCGCCATATCGTAAACCGTACTGTAATGGGCTTCGTCATAAATCCCGACACAATTGGTAAAATGCGTGCTGTCCGCTATGCCAAGCTCTTCCAGCTTCCGATTCATCATCTCCACAAAGGCTTCCTGAGAACCGGCCACATAAACGGCAAGCCCCAGCGCGGCGTCCCCGCCGGATTGCATGGACGTTCCGTAAAAGAGATCCCGTACCGGCACCTCCTCTCCATCCAGAAAGCCCACGGAGCTGCAGTCATTCACATAGGCATAATCGGTAATCTCCAGAGTCATCGTGAACGTATCATCCAGTTTCTCTTCCGGGATATGCTCCGCCGCCACCAGTACCGTCAGTACCTTCGTCATGGAGGCTGGTATTATCCTCTCTCTGGCGCCCTTGGATGCAACAATGGCATCCGTACTCTCATCCACCAGAATCGCATGCGTGCTGATTACATCCGCACTGTCAATGACCGTTGTATCCGCCGTCTCGTCAAAACGGTAAGCCGGAAGTTCCTCTTCTGCTTCCGTCTCCTCTGTCTCAGGTTCCCCGGCTTCCTCTTCCATTATACTTTCGACTATCTTCTCTATTTCCAGCCTGTCCGGCCCTTCTATCACTTCCACCGCCTGATCCTGCGGCGCGCCCTCCTCTTCTCCCGCTTTTCGGCTTCGTCTTACTGCCGTAACAATCAAGGCCATTATCACACAAAACACGCCCAGAAGCAGCAGCCTCTGCCTGATCTGCCGTCTTCTCATGCGCCGCTGTCTCTCGCGCCGCATACGCTGCCTTCTCTCATAACGGATACGGGTTTCTCTGTCTTCATCCCAATCATTGGAATAGGATTCCATTCATCAGCCTCCAAACTTTATCATGATCCGGCACACATTTTCAAAATTATGTTCGCATCTGTTACCTTTTCGATTTGGACATAATTCTGGCCGTTTATTGTCTGGTTTTATATTTCTGCATTCTGCTTTGCGGTTTCTCCGGCACCGTATATACCAGTCTATTTTCTTCTAACAGCGGTTTAAGGAATTTACGTGTCATATAGGTTAAATTTTTATAGCCTATATGTTCGGCAATTTCCTTTTTAGTCCGTGCTACTTTGCAATAATCAAGTATCCTATACACGACCTCATTCTGTGTCACTTGGTCACTGACTTGGTCACTGACTATTGGTCCCAGCTTCATAGTTGCTGTGTCGTTCAATGGAATAATGGTTTTAAAAATATCCCCTTCTACAAATTGCGGGATTCTTGGGAAATGGTTCAAACGTATCCAAATTTAAATTCCCATACCCATGCGTCCTATTGCTATTTTCCGCAAATATACGCCCTTTCTCAATGACCATTTTTGCTACATATCCACTTGAATAATCACGATGCGCCAGACTGTTGGAAATAATTTCTCTTAAAATTGCATCTCTGGCACTAACTGACTGCATTCCGTCCAAAACAAACGGATCGTTCAAATGCTTTTTGGCAAATTCACTCATTCTGTCATAGCTGTCCAGCAAATTGGTTACAATTACATCCCGATCATCATACCGATCCAAATTATGCACCCGGAAAATCATGTCTGTCTTATGCTGCGGAAGCGCTGACATAATCGTTGTGTCTTTGCCAAACAGCAGGATTGCCGCCAATGTAATTCCTTCCCTACGGCTGTCACGATCCAAAAGAATAAGTCCGGCACTTCTTAACAATTCCTCATCATCCATAGACAGCCACACGTGATTATTACTCTTTGCACGTGTCATCCTTCTGATACGGTCTATTAAATCGGAACGCAATACATCCATTCCCCATTCAGGAAATACCTTATTAACAAAATAAGTGCCCTGCTTTCGTGCATACAGTTTATAAACAAGCTCTTCATTATCCGTTATATCTATATCAGATTCATTATTTCTATCATAAATCCGCCCGGAACATCTGCATACCTGTGCGCCTGCGGGCACATAAATATACAGTATCCTTTTTCCCTGAAGTTCATATTCCGTTGGTGTTAAAAACAAAGGCGGATACATCTTATTGGCATTGTTAATTGCCGTTATAAAATTCTTTTTCATTTTTTCAATACAATTCGGATCAATACCAAGTATCTCTCCATTATCTTTTATCCCCAAAAAGACATGTCCGCCATCACGATTGGAAAATGCACAGATACTCTCATAGACATCTTTTGTAATATCCGTTGTGGATTTTTTGAACTCCGTTATATGGCATTCTCCCTTGCCAATAAGCTCCAGTAATTCCTTCTCTCCCAAATAAAATCACCCCTCACTGCATTTTCCGCCACATTCCTTTTCCCCAGGTTTTCCACTTCCGTCCATGCAGTTTCCCGTTTCGAAAAAGCAGCAGCTCCTCCACACTGATTTGCAGCGCCTTTGACAGACAGTAACGGGAAAGTTCCCTTGCCCGTATTAGTTCATTTAGCGCCAACGTCATCAGCTAATTCTTCTCTTTTCCACTTATGCAAATCATGCTTACACGAAAGAAATATCTGCTGTATCTTACCCTGTATATCATTTATTATGGCCTACGATCCAAAGCACAATATCCTCATCCTTATATTGGCCTGCAGCAATTTCCAGTCCCAAAGTAACCAGCTCTTCATCACTACATTCTATCTCCACTCCATTCAGTTCTAAAAATACCAGCATTGCGTAAACCCCAATTCTCTTATTGCCATCGAGAAAAATGTGATTTTTAATTAATCCGTAACATAACCTGGCAGCCTTTTGCGGAATAGTCGGGTACAATTCCTCTCCGCCAAAAAATTGAAAGGGTACAGATATCGCAGAATCCAATAAACCCTCATCCCGTATTCCATCAATGCCGCCAGTTTCCTGTATCAACTTACTGTGAAGATGCTTTATCTGTCCCTTGTTTAATAAAATCATTTAGCCAATTCCTCAAATGCTTTCTTATGCTTCTGTAATAATCGGGTTGCCACATCCTCCAGTGTTTCATTATCTGCTTCCACATCTACCTGCAGTTTACAATAATCAATCAACACATACCGTGGCACATTATTCTTTAATATTACGGCTGCGCCGTTTTCGTCAACCATTCTTGCAACTTTTGAGAAATTCTGATTTGCCTCTGATATAGATACGAGATTTTTTAAATTAACGTTCATAAATTACACCCCTTTTTTATTAACATTATATACTATATTCTAGGATAAATTCAACCTAACAACTTTTTAAATTTTCAATCCAACTTTTCCCTCAAACCACAACATTTTGGGGTTTATACCATCAATTCTTCTCTTTTCCACAATACTGCATCTTTACTACTACCTCAATATTCCCCGTAAAAGGAAACATATCCACCGGCGTCATCTCCTGCACCCGGTAACCGCTTTTCCCCGTCAGGTACTTCAGATCCCGTGCCAGCGTTTCCGGCTCACAGGAAATATAGACCACCCGCTCCGGCCGGATGCGGATCAGCGCATCCAAAAATTCCTCCGTGCTGCCGCTTCTGGGCGGGTCCATAAATACCACATCCACCTTCTCCCCGGCGTCTGCCATCTGGGTCAGGAAGCGGCCTGCGTCATTCTGGTAAAAGTCCGCATTTTTGATCTGGTTGACTCTGGCGTTTGTGACCGCATCCCGCACCGCGTCCCTATTCAGCTCCACGCCGATGACCTTTCCTGCCTGTCCCGCCACCGCGAGAGCGATGGTGCCGATGCCGCAGTACGCGTCCACCACCGTTTCCTTACCCGTAAGCCGCGCGTACTCTGCCGCCTTTGCATAAAGCGCCTCCGTCTGCACCGAATTGACCTGATAGAAAGATTTCGCGGATATCTTAAACCGTCTGCCGCAAAGCTCGTCCTCAATATACCCCTTACCGTAAATCACCTGTTCCTTCTCCCCCAGCACCATACTGGTCCGCTTGTTATTCACATTAATGAGTATCGTCGTAATTTCCGGGTGTAGTTTACATAATTCATTTACAAAGTTCTTTTTGGAGGGTAAAATCGGTGACCCCAGCACCAGCACCACCATAATTTCTCCCGTAATATGTCCCACACGGACAAGCACATGCCGCAACAGACCGTAGCCGCTGTCCTCATCGTAGGCCTTCAGCTTAAAATCCTTCGCCAGCTGCCGCACCGACTGAATAATCTCCCCCGCCTTCTGATTCTCTAAAAGGCAGCTCTCCACGGGCACCACCCGGTGACTCCTTTCCTGATAAATCCCGGAGACAATCCCCCGTCCCTTCTGGAACGCAAAAACCGCATGGACTTTATTGCGGTAATGGGCCGGCTCCTCCATGCCAATGATGGGCCTCACTTTTCCGTATTCCTTTAAAAGCTGCTCTGCCTGTCTCTGCTTCCTTTTTAACTGCGCTTTATAAGGCATATCCACGAACTGACAGCCCCCGCATTTTCCGGAAACCGGGCAAAGGCTCTGCCGCCTGTCCTTTTTTTCTTTCGACGCCTCACGACCGTCCACTTTATTTTTCTCCATCGCCACTCAACACTCCTCTGCGTATTTCCTGTTAAAGTAACAGAACCCCGGGAAAGTCTCCCGGGGTCATTTTATCATATTCTCTGCATTTATGACAGTCCGTCTAAGCCGACGCAATCTGCACGCTCTCAATCCCTTCCGCCAGATCTTTGGCAAGGGATGTGTCCGCCTCATTGATATGTATGGTAAAAACCTCTTTGCCTACGCCGCCAAAAAAGCGCTCCCAAAAGCGCCGTTCCGGCCATTCCACAAAAAAGGAAATGCGGTTAGACACCAGAAGTTTCTCCAGTTGATCCTTGCTCTCCACATTATATACCTTGCAAAAAGATATCTCATGATTAAAAAATAACGCATTCAGGTTCAGCGCTGCCATATCGCTACCTCCAAGCCCCTCATTCTCTTACGCCGCGATTAGCTTTATGTTAACTATCCTTACACATTATATAACGCAATTCTGTCAAAATGCAAGGTTTTTCTACATTTTCCACAATATGTATAAATTTTTATGTAAATCTTGTGGAAAATCACACTTCTGTCCATGGCTTATGCAGATTTTCCAGCCAGTAATCCTTCCTCGTCCCGTACTGTTCGTTGATCCAGTCCGCCGCCTGTTCCACGCCCTCCTCGGTAAGCGGCACCTCCGTCGAAGTTTTCTTTTCGTCAGGCGTGCGGTATATCCCCAGAGGCTCCGGCCAGACAGTCACCCGGATCACGTCCTCCTCACCGCTCTTTACTTTTTTTAAAAGATAGCGCATCCCCTCCATACTGCCGGAGTATTCCTCCTTTTTAATGTAATTCAGGGGGTGAAAGTTTTCTTTGTCAATCATTGCACTGCCTCCTGCTATCGCAAAATTTCGTCTAAATACACTTCGTTTCCATACTAAAACAGACTCATCTGCCGATATTCCTGCGGCCCGCTTTCCTGCCTCTGCAAGCCGCCAAAATGCCTGTCTAACAGCTTCCCTGCCTCTGTCTCCGAAAAGAGCCAGTCTTCCATATCCTCCCGCCGGAGGATAAGCGGCATGCGGCTGTGTATCCCGATCATGCACCCTTTGGCCTCACGGGTAAGAATGGTAAAGCGGTCACCTTCCGGGTCTTTGTGGTAGATCCCCGCCAGATACAAAACCTCCTCCGGCGCAAAGAATTCATACTTCTCTTTTTTCTTCGCCCCGGTATTCTTCCACTCATAGAACTTACATGCCGGAATGAGGCACCGGCGCGTTTCATAATCATAGCGGAACATGGGACGCTCCCTCACGGTTTCGCTTCTGGCATTAAAGACCAGCGTATTTTTCCTCGCCGACTCATACCCCCACTTAAGCACCTCAGACACTATACTGTCATGATCCGCCCGCAGCACAAGCGCCGGCTCCGAAGGATGCACATCCCCCGTCTTCGCCGTCTTACGGTCAATTTTGCGCGCTATCTTTTCTATCTCCCGCACCGTCTCATCATCAATATAAAATCTTCCGCACATAATTTCCCCTTTTCATCCGCACTTCCGCCACTCTTTTATAAATCCCTGACGTTTTCCCCTTCCACGTCTATCCCTAATGTAACCCCGCTGCGCCTCTCTTTATTCAGTCCGCCGCTCATATGGGATACATTTCCTTTCAGGAAGCTGGCACGGAAAATGGAATCCTCCCCGTATTTGCCACGGATCTGATCCACCGCCCGATCCAGCTTTTCCAGTCTGTCACTTTTTTCCAGATCAAAAATGCTGTACTGCCGCGCGGCATGCTCCTGCACCCCTGTGGTGTGAACCCCCAGCTGCCGCAGCGGCGTCTTTTTATCCCACAGCCTGCCAAAAAGCAGACAGGCCGCCTCATATATCTCCTCTGTGATATTCGTGGGAGAATCTAACTGCATCTGCTTATTCATCCGCTTAAACTCACAGGTTGTCAGATGTACGCTGACCACGCCGACCATCACTCCGTCGCTTCTCAGCCTCGTTCCCACCGTCTCGCTTAAGGAAAGCAGCAGATGCCTCGCGTATTCCTCCGTCACGATATCCATCGGGGCAGTCATACTGTTTCCATAGCCTTTATTTGCCTCATGAAAAACCATCGCCGGTTCCAGATCGCCGCCTCTGGCAAAGCCCTGAATTGTCACCCCATGCTTTTTCAGGTGGGCCCGTATCATCCCCTCGTCCGCCCCGGCAAGTTCCCCTATCGTCCGTATGCCTACGCTGTGCAGCTTCTGCACCGTGGCCCGTCCTGCCAGAAACAAGTCGGAGACAGGGAGCGGCCACATTTTCTCCGCAATCTCTTCCTGAAAAAGGGTGTGCACTTTATCGGGCTTGGAAAAGTCACCCGCCATCTTGGACAGCAGGAAATTGGTGGAAACGCCCACGTTTACCGTAAAACCCAGCTCCTCCCTGATCCTGCCCTTCAGCTCATAGGCCATGTTCACCATCTGGCCGCGTCCATACAGCTTCTCAAACCCCTCAAACACGACCCACGCCTCATCGATACTGTACTGGATCACATTGTCGCTGTACTCCTGCAGTATTTTCATAAAAGCACGGGAGGACTTGACATATAAGCCATAATCCGGCGGCACAATCACCAGCCCGGGACATTTCCTCTGCGCCGCCACAATGGGTTCGCCTGTCTGAATGCCGAATTTCTTAGCCGGGGTGCTTTTCGCAAGAACAATCCCGTGGCGTTTCTCCTGATCCCCGCCCACAATGCTCGGTATCCGCCTGATATCCTCCTTTTCGCCCAGCACATTCACCCTGTATGCCGCAGTCCAGGATAGAAAAGCGCTGTTGACATCAATATGGAACACATATTTGCCCACCGCTACAGGAACTGGAAGATCCGCCACTTCTGGGTTTCCACGCTGTAGCGCATCTCAAGGGTTTTGCACACCTCTCCCAGCCTGATCTTGCAGACAAACTGCTTCTCCCGCACGCCCACATACTTTTTTTCGTCTCTGGACACCACCTGCTCAATCCGGCACTGTTTCACCTCATGATCCTCGGTTTCCAGCCTAAACCACAGCGGCGTCATTCTGCCGTCGCGGTCTGTCAGGGTCATCATCTGTATCGGAATATTGGCCTGTCCATCCGCCAGCGTCCCCTCGTGGAGTTCCTCTTCCATTCCCTTCACCTCCTCCCTGCCGCTTCATGTAATACCATCTTATCAAACGTATGTTCCTATGTAAAGATGAAATATTTGCCGTTTTCCACGTGGAATACAACCAATCTTACCCCTGCAGGCATATTATTCTACATTTCGTTAACAGAACTCATATTAGTCCCATTATTTGCCAGTTTGTTCATAAAATGAAATCATGATTGGACTAGAAACGGTTCAAAAAGAGGTGATACTGTTGGAACAGAAGATAAAGCAGAGCAGCAAACGCAGCATTGGAAAAAATATCAGAGAAATCAGAATGGAGAAAGGCATCGGCCAGACGGAGCTTGTCCGTCTGCTGGATCTACAGGGTACTTCCATAACCAGAGAATGTCTCGTAAAAATCGAACGGGGTATACAGCATATACGGGTTGATCAGTTGGAAGCGATAAAGGATCTGCTCAATACAACCTATGACGAGTTGTTAAAGTAGAAACCGGATCACGACAGGAAACACGAGGAAACCACAGATGATTAACATTGCCATATGTGATGACGACAAACCCTTAACCGGAATCGTGGAACAGCTTCTCCACCAGACCGCCTCTGAACAGGGGATAGAAATCAACTGCGAAGTGTTCTTTGACGGCTCCACTCTGGTCGAAGCTGTCACAAAACAGCAGATGTGCTTCGATCTGGTCTATCTTGATATTGAGATGGACGCTATGGACGGTATCCATACCGCACAGGCTTTAAGGGAAAAGGAGCTGCCGACGCTGATTGTATATATGTCGGGACACGAGGAATATTTAAAGGAGCTGTTCTGCACAGAACCTTTCCGTTTTCTGTCAAAGCCGGTCACGGAGGCGGAATTTCGCGCAGTCTTTCTCGCCGCCTGCGAGAGAATCAGCCAGCAGGCCGGTTATTTCACTTTTTTCTACAAGAAAGCCTGCTACCGTATTCCCTTTAACCGGATTACCTGCTTTGAAAGTAACGGCAGAGTCATTTCTGTCCACCTCTCCAGACAGAATATGCCCGAAAACAGTTCCCTGACGAATCGGTTTTATGGGAAAATAAATGAGCTGGAAAAACAGGTCACTTCCAAAAACGGACGTTTTCTGCGGGTGCACCAGTCCTTTCTGGTGAACTTTGACTACATAAAAGCCATATCCTCCACGGAAATTGAAATGCTGGACGGCAGGATCATACAGATCAGCGAAGACCGCCGAAAAACCACTTGGGCCAGGTTTGACGCTTTGGCAAATGCAAAATCCGTTCCCACACCTTACTGACCAGCACGATCACCGTAACACAGCACAGCAAGACAAGCACCGACTCCTGTTCCCTCACCAGACAGAAAACCGTTGCAGCCACCAGTATGGCCAAAACGCCCCAGACCACCCATGCATATTTCCTGCTCTCCGCCTCCTTCTGCTCCCGTTTGGCCGCCCATCCGATTCCGACAGAAGCAAGAAGAATGATGCCGGCGGACACACGTATGTCAAGAGAAACAGATCTGGTGATTACCAGCACAACAAGCAGGGTTAAACAGGACATAATGTAACACTGCCAATATTTTTTCAGATGAAACCCGCCAAGGTAGGACCGCAGAGGCATAAAAAAGACGAAAAAAATAATCCCCTCTTTGACCATACCCAGACCAAGGCATAGCAAAAAGCTTGTAAACACCGCTGTGCCAATTTCAAACATCCTCACAAGGCCATACTGGTAAATCTCCAGCATGGAGTCGCTGATGATGTTTTCCCTGACCAGCATTGCCGCAATTTTATTCGCCATTTTCTCCATCGTTTCTCCCGTTATCCTTCCTGACACTTTGCGCCCTGCTGCCTCCTGATTATCAAGAGCTTAACGGAACCAGCACCTGATTCTATCTGGTTTCTATACTATCATAGCATATTATGCCGGATTGTTTAACAAAAAATATTCCGCAAACCGCAACCATATTATGATACCATTTAATATAACCATAAGTTATTTCACTCTTAGTTATATTATTTATCGCACTGACAGGTTATATTAGTAGCATAACTTATGATTCAGAGGTGAATGCCATGTTTGTAATTAAAAAACCCCATGCAAAAGCCAACGTATCCAAAACAATCCGCTTTACGGAAGAACTGAACAACCGGATGAGTGCCCTCGCCCATGAAGAAGAAATCTCCTTCAATGAGCTGGTAATCCAGTGCTGCCAGTACGCGCTGGACCATCGGGCAAAAGAGGATCAAAAATGAATGCATCATTATTTCTTGATGTGCTGATGGTACTTTTCGCAGTACACATCATCCACACCTATCTGGCTTCTTTCCGAAGAGAGGCGATACACCATAAAGCGTTCCGTTACGCCGCATGGGCAGGCTATGTCCTTTTTCTGTATCTGGTCATGTTCTCCCACTCCAGATATCCCCTTCTCACACTCTTTGGCAACATCATCCTGTTGGCGGCACTCCTGTTCGCCTACGGCTGTGGCGACATCAAGACGGCCCTATTCCGTTCCTGCGTCTATCACGCATCACGGATGGCAGTGGAAGTGGTCACCCAGAGTATCCTGCTGGCAACACTTGCTGGAGATCCTTTCGTCGCAGGGTATCTAATCTCTACAATCGCTATGTATTTCATCGTCCAGATGTATAAACATTGGAGGGGATGGGATCATACTGCCCCTCTCTCCTTCCGGTACTGGATCAGGCTCTTTTTCGTTCCTGTCTCCTCCATGCTCATTACTTACTATGCCTATGCACTCACCCTGCACAGCGGAAAAATGGTTTTCTTTTATTTCCTGTCCATTCTCATCATTCTGGTCAACTACCTGATCTTCGACGTCTATGACAAGGTGAGCGCACAGGCTCTCATGGAAAGGCAGAATCAGGCCTATGAACAGGATATCCGCCTTTGCGTCAGACAGGCAGCCGAGCGCGAGGAAGCCTACCGCCAGACCCGTATCCTGCGCCATGACCTGAAAGGCCGTCTGGTGGCCCTACACGCGCTGCTAGAAGCGGGGCAGACCTTGGAAACCCAAAAAGAAATTGAAAAAATGCTCGAGGAGAACAGCCTGCGCAGACACGGCACCGTGGAGACGGGAAATCTGGCTCTGGATGCACTGGTCAACTACAAACACACTGCCGCATCCGCAGAGGGCATACGGATGACCTGCCAGCTCGATGTGCCGACGGCGCTTTTCGTGGAAGGTCCCGATCTGTGCATTATTCTGGAAAACCTTCTGAACAACGCTCTGGAGGCGGTCCGACAGCTTGCGGAAGAGAAAGCGAAGTGGATCAGCCTGACGGTACGGCTGGTGAAGGGTGTCCTTCTTATCACTGTGGAAAATCCCTACAACGGCGAGATCACATTGGACAGCCGCGGAAAGCTCCGCAGCAGCAAAGCCGGTGACCACGGGATTGGCCTGCTTTCAGTGGAACGGACGGCAGAAAAGTATGCCGGAGACGTATCGGTTCACTATGGAGAAGGTATTTTCCGGGTATCCGTTATGCTCTGCCCACAGAAAATTTTACATAAAACCACCTGATTTTGTCATTTTACATATTCCAAAGTAAAAAATACGTTATAATCTATTAGGTAATATTGCAAATGATAAAACCAATGTTTACGAATGGAGGAAATCACTATGAAAACCCAGAAACTTTCCAACACCACCAGACTCGGCTTAAAGATGCTGGAGCGGGCTGCCCTTATTTCCGCCCATGCAGGAGCCAATTCAGCATGCACCTTTCTCTACCACGATCCCAAAAAGCCTGAGGCGCTGAAGAAGCTGAAGAGATTCTAAGATGGTATTTCGAATGTTATCGTTTCACAAAAACACCTTGTCCAAGTGTAGCCGGGGAGATTGGAGACAGGGAATGCGGATGCATTCCCTGTTTTGTTTTTCTTTGTTGCCGCTGTCGCAATCTGCATATACTCCCATCTGCATTACAAAACCCAATTTACTTCTGGTACTTTTCCAGCATATGAATCCCTTCCCCTCTGACTGCTGTCAAAACGCAATATGCTATCATAATTCGATACCAATAAATGCAACTTAAAAATAATCATATTTATAGTTATATAATTTATCACCCTTACAGGTTATATTAATAATATAACTTATGATTCAGGGAGGAATCCAGATATGATTAACATTGCCATATGCGATGATGACAAAGACTTTACCGTGATCGTGGAACAGCTCCTGCGCCGGATCGCCGCCGAACAGGGACTGGATATCCACTGCGAGGTATTCTTTGACGGTTCCGCCATTGTCAAAGCCGTCAGGGAGCAGCAGATATACTTCGATCTCGTTTATCTGGATATCGAAATGAAAGACATGGATGGCATAAGAGCCGCGCTGGCCCTGCGGGAAGCAGAAATTTCTGCGCTGCTCGTATACATATCGCTCCACGAAGAATATTTAAAAGAGCTGTTCCTCACGGAACCCTTCCGCTTCTTATCAAAACCGATAGACGAAGCGGCGTTCCTTGATGTATTTCTCTCTGCCTGCGAACGGATCAGACAGCGGACGGGGTACTTTACTTATTCCTATAAGAAAGCGCTCACCCGGATTCCGTTTGGCCAAATCACTTACTTTGAGAGCCGTGGCCGGATCATCACCATCCATCTGCCGGAATGGGATACAGAAACTCCACATTTACGGCAGACCTTTTTCTATGGAAAGATGAACGATATCGAAAAACAGGTAGCCGGCCTCAACGGGCGTTTCCTGCGGGTACACCAGTCCTTTCTCGTGAATTTTGACTACATAAAAACAATGTCCGCGACGGAAATTGAAATGCTGGACGGCAGTACCATCCAGATCAGCGAAGACCGCCGGAAGGCGATCCGAGCAAGGTTTGTGGCGCTGTCAGGGGTAAAAAGGAATGCAAAATGAAGGATGGGTTATTTCTTAATGCGCTGGTAGCGCTCGTCCCAATTCAAGTCACCCATATCGTGTGGGGTTTCTTTTCAAAAAGAAACCCCACACGATAAAACATTCCCTTACGCTACGTAAGCAGTATATAAAACCATTTCCCCGCTAATAATCAAACTTTTAAACAGTTATTCCTGTATAAGTATACGTCAACTTATTCGGAGTATCCCACTCTCCTTTAACACATCATAATAATCCTTCGTCAAATCCTTAATCTATTCATTAACCAATTTCTTATCAATAGATTTGATTTTTCATTTTAATTGCCATGCTTCCTTTTCGCCTCTATCAGCCTTTTTCTTACATCAATCAGTTGCCATTTATTCTTTGTCCTCAAAGAAATATTATCATCTTCCAATCCCTCATCCACATAATTGATAGCATTACATATATAATTATATGAGCTTTGTGGATCATCCGAAAAATATCTCATGTCATATTGCAACACACACTCTGCAAATGACAAAAAATGAATAGATTTTCTCTTATCACTTGTACAGCAATTATTCAAAATATCCAATGCCTGTTTGCATTCCAAACTATCTATATCTTTATTGGCTTCAAAATAAATTTTAGCATAAGTACTATCAATTGAAAATCGGTTATAATGTGATAGGTTACGGGCTTTATCTATCCAAGAAAAGGCTTCTTTAAACACTCCATTTCTAGAAAAATAGATAGCCGCTTGTTGGTAAGTATATTCGCATTCATCATTTTGGATACAAAATTGATAATATTCCTTTCCATCATTTACATTAACAAACGCACGACATGCCAAATCAGCATCATATCCCGCTCTTTTAAATTTATCGTATGAACATATTTTATACGGGGGAACATTTTTTACAAAATCTAATAAAACGTTCGCAAACACTTTATTGCCTTTAGGTATACTGTTAATTATTTTTTCTGCAAAAAAGCGAGAGCGGCACTCATAATAATCTTGCAATGTATACTCAATATCGTAAGACCCAAAATAATTAGAGGACATTTCATATTCCTTAATTAATCCTCCCACATGCATGATAATATTCATCATTTCATTCCATGAATAACGATCATCACCCAGAAAAGAATACACCATATCAAAAGAACAAGGCACACCACAAGAATGAACATAACAAATCATCAAAAATACCCTTGCTGCATCGGAATCCTTTTCAATGAAATTACTCATAAACTTAAAACTACTTGCCCTCAAATTTGTTGCAAGCAGATTAGGAAGGATGGGATCCTTTTTAAATTTTTTAGTACTCGCTGCATCCTTTTTTAATTCTCGCGGAACTATATTCAAGATATCCTGTGCATCTTCATCAGAAAGAGCCGTTATATCTACCGGTTCAAAATTCATTTTCTCTATTTTATGAAACTGCCGTTCAAAATTAAAGTCCCTGTCGCAACAAACAATTTGAACATTCTTTTCATTTAATAAGTATAAAAGCGCATCCGTATCCCTAAAACAATCATCAATAAAAAGAAGACTCCGACTACCATTTAAGTCTTTGCAATAAACTTGTGCCTCTTCAAATGAAGGCGATACCATAAAATGTTTCACAACTTTAGCCTCTAGCATAATAACCAGTTGCATCAGTAATGTCGTCTTACCCGCTCCTCTGATCCCCGTAAAAATAACATTTTTTCCTGCAGCAACAAAATCAGCGATTTGCTTATAATAACTTAATTTAGGAATAGCCTTTGAATATATATAAGACCATCTTGGGGTATAATCTAAAAAAAATGAACTCAATGGATAAGAAGCTAACTGATTATCGTTTGGAGGCGGACAATATTTTTTCATTTTTTCTGCGAGGTTTCTATCAATATAAGCCGGAGCTTCACAGTCCTTAAAAGATGGAGATACAGAATCACGTAAAAACTGAAGCATTTCTTTGGTATCTCCTAATATAATATTAAATTTTAACGATTGCAAATAATCTATCGTTTCTTCATTACGCTCATATAAAAGAACCCACTTTTTTACATTGCTATCAATATTATGTTGTCCGCCATACATAGCCTCTATCGGTCCAGCATCATCAAAATTCCAACCCCAAAATAAAATTGCATGTTCTTCAGCATCATATGCCAAACTCTCCCATGACTTTTTTACATCTCTTTGTGAAAAAGCACTTGCAATCTCAGTTGCACCAAATACATAATCCTCGGTCGTTCTAACACAACCATGCAAAGGAAAATAGTTAACATAAGTTTGTTCTATTGAAGATTCAGGCTTAAATACTGTACCTCGTGTACTTTTATCATTCAAGTATTGTGCATTAGAAGATTTTTCAAAAATTTTAAAAAACAAGTCATCTATATTTGTTGTATAAACATTCTTAAGGTTAATATGTAGCAATGAAGAATAAAGTTCAGAAAAATTGCTTACTGTAAAACGATTATTTAAAAAGGCATAAAAAGATTGTTTATCTGTTTGTTTCAATTTTGTACATGCTCTGGATAATTTAGTATAAGAAGCTATGGAAGAAAACTCAACCTTCAATTCATCCAACAAGCCCATTCCTATAGGTAAGGCATTTCCATTTTTATCCCTTGCTTCCACAGAAAACCCCGCACCGCAAAATAGATTAATACCATCAGCCAAAGCTTGTCTAAACAAATTTTCATACCCACTAATACTAAAATCCAACGCCATTATATTTTCCTCCTGCTTCTTAAAAATTTAGTCCTTTGTTTAATATGTATTCAATCTCCTGTCTACAAAGCCGGTGTTTCAGCAAACACTTTATGTGATAAAACACATTTAATCCATTTGTTCTGGCTACTTCTATAATGCCGTAAATGATAGCACTCGCATGAGCTCCACGAGCTGTGTTGATATGAGCTCACGGTAACTTCCGGAAACGTTCCGCAAAGATTTCCCCTTCATGGTACAAAAAGAGAGTACTCTTTCCCTTCTCCGTAATTCCGGCAGGCCTTCCCCGTCATAGAAGTTCTCCTGTTCTTTTCCGTCCAGTGTTTTCACATAAATCTGGCGTTTTAACAGGTCGTAACGGTATTCACTTCTCCTCCCTTCTTCCTCTTCCGAGATGATACTGCCGTTTTTATCATAGCGGTAGGTGGTAAGGCTTCCCGCCTTGATGCGCTCCGTCAGCTCGTTTCTTTCATTATAGCGGTACCCTTCTGTGGCGTCAACGGAACTGCCGCTGTACTGCTCTTTGAGCAGACGGTTCCCGCACAGGTCATAGAGCATGAAGGCGTCATAAAGCAGACCTTCCTCCGTGCCGTCGCCGATGGTTAGGCGGCTGATATTACCGTCTTCGTCATATATGTAACTGGTTTTGAAACCGTTTTTGGTTACAATCTCCCTGATGCGTCCCGCGGCGGTGTAGCGGTATTCTGTCAGGATGGTGTCTGTATCTTCTTTCAGGCATTTCAGCCTGCCATCCCCGTCATACGCATAGTACAGGGTTTTCCCGCCCATGTCGGTCTGGCTCTTAATACTCCCATCCCGGTAGTAGGTGCAGGAGAGCACTTTCCTGCCGTTATTCCACTTATTCAGGAGTTTCCCGTCAGGGCGGTACTCGTAGGTATAGCAGAACCCTCCCGATACGGACTTCTTTAGCTGTCCAAAGGAGTCGTACCCCCATGTACCCATGATCTGGCGGTTTCCTTTGTTATCCGTGCAGACCTGCAATACGGGCTTTCCGTAGACGTTATACTTTGTCTCCGTCACGGTGCCGTTGCGGTCGGTGTGCTGGATTTCACGGCCTTCCTTATCGCAGCGGAAGGTCTCGGTGTTGCCGCTCTGGTCTGTGATAGAGCAGACTTTCCCCATACTGTTATAGGCGTAGCGGATGGTGTTTGCCGTTGGCGGCATAACTTCCGTTAAAGCAAAAGGTAAAATAAAACTCAAAAGAAATTTTACAATGTTTTTTCAATTATAATATCAACTGAATCCTCTTCTAAAGAATTATATTCATCAAGATGAATATGAGCCCCTTTTGTTATTCCATCCTGTGATAAGGTAAGTAAATGATTAGCCAAAGAAATCAACCCCGCTTTATTCGCTAAAATCAAAACTTCATTATCAGTTCTCTCTACTTTAATACTATATCCACTTTCCCATTTCAACTTTATTCCCATTTCCTTTCTATAATCTTCAAGTTCTATTTCTATTTTCATAATGTTTTTCTCCTTATCTTTACTTAGACCACTAATCACTATAAAGCAATTACAAAGCTTACTTCCATACATAATTAATCTTCCAAGTATATATGAATATTTTCAATTACTTGCATTTTATCTGGTTTTTCTGGATTCGGTGCTAATATTTCAAAATTGACATGCGGTCCTCCTCCATGCTTCCCCGAAATATCGCTTTCACCCATTCTAAATACTCTGGTTCCATCTTCAGAAACAAAACGTCCACTCCCTGATACAGGTTCTGTGTATCCTTCCCCAAGAAAATCAGTTGCCAAATCTAAGACATCATCTGTTTTCATAGATGAGCCATTTACTAATTGCCCTGACGGCGTATCCTGTTGTTGCTTAATCTCTCCTTTATTACTGTAAATCGTCGCATGCCCACTCGGATCATAATACACCACCGGATTATTCGCACAGTAAGCATACAGATTCAGCCCATCCCCTCGGTAGGTG
>CAMWPB010000014.1 GCA_947176065.1 uncultured Lachnospiraceae bacterium
TCCCCGATTTCCAGATTCATTTCCCGGGCAACGGTATCCGTTATGAGAATACTGTTATCGTCGCACACACGGCCGCTTAACATATGAAACCATTTCGTATCATCCAACACATTTGCCGTGTATTCCTGTCCGTTTACCGTCACGCTCTGCATGGCAAGCTCATACTGCTCCACCAC
Source organism: uncultured Lachnospiraceae bacterium (assembly GCA_947176065.1). Lineage (GTDB taxonomy): Bacteria > Bacillota > Clostridia > Lachnospirales > Lachnospiraceae > UBA3282. Next base: position 177 of record CAMWPB010000014.1, read on the forward strand.
CGGGGAGTACCAGTTTATGACGCGCTCGATCTCATCCATAGATACCCTCTGGTTTAAGGGCTGTATGCCCAGATCATGCTCCGCCACACTGAAGGAATTCATAAGCCCCTCTCCGTTTGGCCCAAGCCACGCTCCCATGTGTCCGATTACGGAAAGAAAAACGGTGAGGATCATCGCAACCAGACACAGAGACATATATTTGTTCCGGTCCGCCAGCACTTCCCTGACAGCGATATGAACCGGCAGACGGCGTCTGGAAAAAGGCGACCGTACTTTCACGGCGCTTCCCGTCTCCCGCAGCGTCTGCATCGGCGCGATATGGAGAATCTTTCCTGTCTGTGTAAACACAACCGCCGCCAGAACCAGCATACATACCGCAAACGCACCAAGCAGAAGAAGATACGGTGTTTTTACCTCCACAAGCATTCCAGTGGAAGTCACCATTCCCTGTGCGATCCTCTCCGCCGTCTTTTTGCAGAAACCGGCGCCCAGAACCCGGCCCAGCAAGCCGCTTCCTCCGTAGAGCGTCACATATACGCTGCGCAGAACGCTTCCCGAAAGTCCCATTGTCCGCAAGATAGCCATATCGCCCTTTTCCTGATTGATCACCAGCGTCAGGCTGTGCCTGATCATGATCAGGCAGATCACAAAAAGCACCATTGAAAAGATCATGAGAAATCCCGATACAATATTTTGCAGTAAAAGCATATAGTTTAAAATGGAATCTTTTCGGTAAGTAAAATCCATATACCTTGCAAGTTCCGTATGCTCCTGCAGCTCTTCATAAAACTCCGTATCGGAAAAAGTACTCAACGGGTCTTTGGAAATATGAAACATCGCTCCGCTTCGCCCCAATACATCTATGGCCGCCGCATCCGCCATCGTCTGTAACATTTCCTCATAATCCGCACTGTTGACAAGAAAGCTTTTCATATCAATCATGGAACTGCCCATAAAGGCGTCTTCAAAATATCCGGCTACCGTAAACGCCTTTCTGCCGTTTGTACGGGATAAATTAAACTGAATCGTGTCGCCGATGTGCACGCCAAACATACTTTCCATGGCAGGAGACACATAAATACTCCCCACTGAAATTTCTGACGGATTCATGCTCTCACCGTTCCGATTGATAAAACGGTAGGGAATCGTACCGTCATCCGCAATCAACTGACCTTCATTGTCGGAATGCATTCCGTTCACTTCATATCCGGCGAAAATGATTTCCTGCAAGGCAACGCGTTCCACATCATCGATCTGTTCTATCTGGGCAAGCAGTCTTTCCGGCTGTCCGCTCACCCATACCGTGAAATCGCCAAACCCAAGCCGGTCCATCTGCGCTTCCACGTCAGCCCTTCCGCTCGTATACAGTGTAACCGCAGAGAACAGACACAACGCGGCAGCGGCAATCATGAGGAATAGGGCGCACACAGAAAATCTCTGCCGCTTCCATGCCGCCCCAAGGAGCATCTGATATTTTCCCATACTACCACCCCAGCCCTTCCAGCCACGCCGCCAGCTTCTTCTCCCGCGCCTCTTTCTCTTTCCCGTATTCCGACAATGTAAGCTCGGAAATCACCTGGCCATCCTCAATATAAATGATTCGGTTTCCCCGAAGCGCCGCCTCCTTATCGTGGGTCACAAGCAGAATCGTCTGCCCTTTTCCATGAAGGTCCGTGAACAGATTCAGCACTTCTTTCGTGTTGGCCTTATTCAGCGCCCCGGTAGGCTCATCCGCAAACAAAATGGCGGGATTTCCCATGACGGCTCTTGCCACCGCCGCTCTCTGCGCCTCTCCTCCCGACACCTGCGAAGGTAATCTGTCCGCCGCTTCCTGCAGATTCATCTGCGCCGCCAGCTCTCTAGCCCGTTTCCTTACGTCCTTTTCCTCCAGTCCGCTTCCAATCAGCCCCGACATGACGATATTCTCATAGAGCGTCAGATTACTCACCAGATGGGTCTTTTGAAAGACAAATCCGAATTTGTCGGCCCGAAGCTTTGTCAGCGCCTTTTCCGACGCACCCGTGACTGGCTGATCACCACAGACTACGGTTCCTCCCGTGGCCTGTTCCATCCCGCTCAGACAATATAACAGCGTGGATTTCCCGGAACCGGAGGTTCCCATGATCACGGTAAAATCTCCCTCATAAATATCAATCGTAATCTCATTTAAAACCTTCGTTTCCCCAAAGGTCTTCACGATATTTTTTCCTGAAATAACAGAGGTTTTCACCTTTGTACGATCCATGGCCATACACTCCTTATCATCATAACAATTCCGAATATCATCATAAAACTGCCTAATATTTTATTAAGCCACTTATAAATCCGGTCAGTGATCCTCTCACGAAACAGAGAGACACCGCCGCTTAATCCAAGCCACCATCCAAGCGTCCCGGCAAGAATCCCCAGAACCAATCCTGCGCCTTCCACGACACCTACATTGCCATCTATCTCAAATGCCGCAAAGGCAATCATAAAGGAGAGAATCGTCGCCGGATTCATCACCGCCGTCCCAAAGGAACTCAGGAAACAAAAACATAAATTTTCTTTCGTCTCCTGTGCCCCGGAGGGTTTCTCTTTTTTGCGCAAAATCGAAATTCCCAGAACAACAATGAATACGCCGCCCACAATCTGAAATATGTTCTGATACGCTGTCAGAAAATCAGAGATCGCTGCAATCCCAAATATCCCCACCGCAGCGTAGAGCAAATCCGCCGCGGAAGACCCGGCTCCCGTCAAAAAACCGGCAATAAATCCCTTTTCCAGTGTCCGCTGGATTGTCAGCGCACCGATTGCACCCGCAGGAACACCAAAGATCAATCCGATCAAAATACCTTTAACCACATACTCCCATATCATCTGCCGGCTCCTTCATCTCATTGCGGATTACCACTTTTCCGTTACATTCCATAACAGGATCCTCCCACACCAGTTCGCCCACACTGTCCACAAAGATCACGCCGGACTTCGGATTCTTGATGGAGATCACGTCGCCGCTAATTTCGGCTTCCACGTCGGAATACTCAAAGGACAGATCCGCCTCCTCCATGGTGCAGTTGATCAATTTCAAATCCTTGCAGTAACACAAAGGCTGCGTACCGATGATTTTGCAGTTGATTAAAGTAAGCCCTTCCGAAAACCAGCCAAGGTACTCGCCCTTGATCACGGAGTCTCTCACCGTCACATTCCTGCTGTGCCAGAAGGCGTCTTTTGTGTCAAACTCGCAGTCCGCGATCTCAAGATTCTGCATGTACTGGAAGGAATATTTTCCTTTCATCTTCACATTCTTTAAGGTCACGTCTTTGCTGTCAAAGAAAAGATATTCCGAGGTAATCTCCGTGTCCTCCAAATGAATGCCCTGCGATTTCCAGCCAAATTCCAGCGAATCAACTTTACATCCTTTCAGGGAAATATTTTTGCATTCCCGCACCGCTTTGATGCCGCCCAAAGTGCTGTCCGTGATCTCCCCGTCCTCCGCATACCATATGGCCGCACGGGTAAGCTCATCCATGGTTGATTCCTGCATGGTGAATTTTCTGACATGCCACAGCGGATAGCGGAGTGAAAAACTGCAGCTATGCAGGTTCACATCCCTGGCTTCTTTTAACACGGATTCTCCGTCCGCAGGCCCTGCGAAAACGCAATCGTTTACATCCGCGCTTTTCAGATTATATAGTGCCCGTTCCTCGTCAAATTTCTTTCCATTTACTGTCTCTCTTATCATATTAACCCGCCTTTCTGTCATTCATCTTTTTTACAATTAACGGTTTCTTGCCGGTATCAGGGTCCGGTACAATGGTTTCCACAAAACAGACCTCATAAGAAATATTTTCCAGTGCCTTATCCGTCAACAACGGTTCCAGAATACTCTCTATACCATGTATGATTCTTTCTTTTGAAGCATTTTTTGAGGTCTCGGCCATAATCTGAAACGATTTGTCCGAAGTCTGTACGAACTGGTAATCTTTTAACCCATCCACACAGATTCCCTCCACGGACAGCGGATGAATAAATTCCTCCCGACCGTCCGCCTTCCGAAACCACATCTCATCCTCGTTCCTGCACAGAAGAACCTCCGCCCTTGAAAAACCGTAAGGATCGTCCGGCAGTCTCTTTTTCGGCTTCAAGGTATCTGTCAGGTGATATCGGATCAATGGCTGTGCGAAATTGTAAAGACAGGTAAGGTACATTTCTCCATCCTCGACCTCTATGACATTCATGTCGTCAAACAGAACCATACCGTCTCCCGCTTTCTCTTCGAGCCCAAGCGCAAGGGACTCGCTGGAACCGTAAAAATTGATCACCGGACATTTGAAGGTATCCTCCAGAAACTGCCGCAATCCCGCCGAGAGCGGCTCGCCGCAGGAAATAACTCTCCTGACATGATTCGGCACTTTTCCCGCCTGCACCTGCTCCGCCATCAATTTAATGGCGGAGGGATATCCGATTACAATATTGGGATCAAACTTCCTCACCTTCTGGTTTCCCTTTTCAATGGGCTCATTGATATCCAGATATTCCTGACTGGCATGCAGCCCCGTAATGCCGTCTCCCACCGCCATGGCTCCCGCGTAGCGTCCGTCTGTGGCGGCAATGTATAAGATTCTCGGCTTTCCGGCAAGGAGCTTTAAAATATCGATCATGCCCATTCCCCACAAAGCCCCTCTGATAATGCCGAGAAGCATCTGCCCCCACGCTTTGTCATCATAGACAAAGTATCTGGGTACGCCCGTGCTGCCCGATGAGTGAATAATATGATATCTGCCGAGATAATTTTCCGATTTCGAAGCGGGGCTCTCGTCAAACCTTCGGAGTTTTTCCTGCCTGATCTCCGCATCTGTCACCAGCTCATCATAATTCTGCATCAACAGTTCTTTGTCGATCACCGGGAATTGTTTTAATGGCACATCGTCAATATTTTCTTCCGAAATACCCGCCTGCGCAAATGTTTGGCGGTAGTATGCGGAATGCTGATAAGCATGGTGCAGCAGCTTCCTCAACTTTTTATCCTGAAGCATTTTTATCTGCTCTTCACTTTTTGCGGTATTTCTCTTAAGCTGGTATAAATCCCATAACAAGCGTATATATCTCATATTTTACCTCACATTACCGTTTGCTGCCGCCTCATCCGTTTGCCGCATTCCGCCCTCTTTCATGCATTCAGGAATCAAAGAGCGTAAAGGCATAACTTTTGTCGTAGTCTTCCCTGTGATAATATTCTGCCGTAAGTGCGGACTGATCAAATACGACGCTCCACTCCGTCGATTCAAATTCTCCGAAATTCCCTTTGCTGACACTGGCCAGCGCGTCCCTCACCTGTCCGCTGTCCATGGACGGCCTTTCTTTCAGCGTCTGCTCCAGTATCTCAAACCTCGTGTGTGACTGACTGGTTCCGATACCGTTTTTCTCGCCCTCAGACAGATAGAAATTTGTGAGAACCGGCGTCTCGATCACGTTCATCTCGTTATCCACATACTCGATGGCCACGCTTTTTCCCGTACCGTCCGCAATTGCGAGATGTATCATGTATCCCATGGATGCGTGAAAATCATACTGTCCCAACAGTTCCACCGCCTCATCCACACTGGCCGCCCGGTTTAACAGCAGCCGGATCGCCGTCGTCGTGGTGATATCCGGCTTCTCCGTATTCTGGGAAATGGTGTCTCCATCCTGAATCATATTCACAGACACGCAGAGTCCCTTTTCATTCATGCCGTCCAAAGGCGCATAAAGCGCGGCCACAGTCAGCATTTCATCACTTAAAAAGTGTGAGGCAAGTCCGGCGCCCTGTCGGATAAAATCCACGTTCACAGTGGAGAAAGAGGCATATCCGCTTAACGGATAGGAAACCACCATCAAGGCGTCGCACTTGTTCCAGTCAAAATTGCGTCCGAAATAGTAACCGCCCCCGGTATTCTCCACCGAGATCGTACTGCACCCGAAGGCATCCCCTTCAAAGGACAATCCCTCTGCACTGCCAAGCATGGTTCCCGTCAGAAACTGCAGCACCTCCCGGTCTGACTCCGCACCGCCCTGATTTAAGAAGGCTTCCAATCCGTCATCACCCTCAAAGCGGACTGCGGAGAACCCGGATTCCAGTTCTGTAACCGCGGAACCGACCGCAATATATTCCACCTGCTCCCGCGCCCCACTCTGCGTTTCCTGTGTCTCCTCTGAATCGGACGCAATACCGCTCTTATCCATTACCTCCTGTCGATCCACGGATGTAAAATGATAGCCACATCCTGACAGCCACAGAGCAGATATAAAAACGCCGATGCACAGCTTTGTTTTACTCATACTGCTTCCTCATTCTTTTCACGGTTTTCATCCTGTTATCCTGCACTCTCTCTTACTCAGTCACGCGAACCGGGATCACAAGGCAGTCCCAATCCCGTAGCGGCTCATTGTTTCTCACCGCATCTACAAGCCCATCTGTGGTTGTGAGCGTGCCGACCTTCGTATAATCTCCCTCGATCTGCGCATCCTGATAGAACAAAATAACCCGGTTCGGATAGGAGTAATAAAGTTCTCCCGCCTTTTCTTCCGTATAGTGCTGCGCATCATCCGGAATTTCATATCTGCTGGGAATATCATAGAACTGCAAAACTTCTTCATTCTCATAATCTTCGTAGGTATAGATCGGCAGATTATATTCTCCGCGCGCCGCAAAATCCGCAAGTGTTGCCGCCGTGTCATTGTCCTCCAGCTCTACCGTATAAATCGGGCCGTCATAACCAAACTGCATCGTCATACCCGGCATGTCATTCGAGGAGCTCTCTGCGGATGCAGATTCCGTATCCGCTGCATCGGTATCCGCCTCTGCCTCTGTCTGCACAGACGACCCGGAAGCGTCGTCTCCCTCGATCACCTCTCTGGGCGGTTCGGCAGGAGCAGCCTCTTCTCTTCCGCATCCGGTCAATAAACTGCCTGTCAATAATCCACATGCTAAAAGTGTCGCTATCATCTTTCTTTTCATCGTATTAACCTCCATCATTGTTTTTTGTGTGTTTTGTTTTGATGATTGTATTGTAACAAGACTCCTTTTGTTGCAGAAGTCTCGTTTCGTTCACGAGTCCAAACCCGAAGGTATATACTTCTACATTCCCCCATTTCCTTTCTTTTCTTGTGCCATATCCTTGTTTGTGCTATAATCCAATAGTATCAGCCGGTTGATACAACCGATTATATGATCCGATAGTAACTACCGGTCAATAGGATATGCTCGAAAAAAGTATGAATTTTGTGTGAACACACAGGGAGAGATTTCACGATGTATACGATGATGCAAGTCTGCCGAGAAACGAATATGACCTACCAGACACTGAAATTTTACTGTAACGAGGGTCTTGTCCCCAATGTCAAGCGCGACAGCAACAACCGCCGTATTTTCGATGCGAATGATGTAGAATGGATCAACAGCCTGATCTGTCTGAAAAAATGCGGTATGAGTATTCAGGAAATGAAAGATTATCTTGATTTGTGTCTGCAAGGGGAATCTACGATTCCCCAGCGCAAGGAAATGTTAGCCGTAAAGCAGGAAGCCCTGCGTTCTTCTATTAAGGAGTTGGAAGACAGCATTGCATTTATCGACTGGAAGCAGAATTTTTATGACGAGGTGCTCTCCGGCAAGCGGCCGTATACCAGCAATCTGATCAGGGTGGAAGAATAAACTTCTGCCTTTTTTGATTTATATTTGTTTGCCGCTCTTCCACAGCCAGACCAGCCCGTTATAAATGTACTGCATGGCCGCCTCGCCATTGTGCGCATTCCCTTCCTGAACCCGGTATGCCAGATTGCCGTCCTCTTCATTATCCGCCTCAATAAAGATACCTCCCGGCGCCTCCAGCATTGCCTGAATCTGACGGGAAAACGCGGAATAATCAAAATCCTCCGTACCGGACATGGCATAGATAAAGAAATCCTCCGGGCCGTATCCAGAATTGGTCACAATACGCTCCATATACGATCCGTCCGATGTCAGATCGCCGCTGGACGGCAAAAAGTAGCGAAAATACGGCAGACAATATTCAAACGTATGCCAGGTGGCAACAGAACCCATGGAAAAACCGCAGAAAGCCCGATGATCGCGGGAACTCTCCAACTCTCCGGGGGATATTCCTTTCGCGTAAGTGCTGTATTTTCCCTCCACTGCCGGAATCAGATCATTTAGCAGTTCATTGTGATAATTATCCGTCAGCCGGAGTTCCAGACCGTAGTCGTCGCTGTCGTTGGGACTTTCATTATTGAATGTCGGACAGACGATTATTACCGGCTCCATACCGCCGTCCTGTATGGCATGATCCACCACATTCTTAAATACATTCGGACTCTCCGGCGTACCAAGATAAGTAGTCTCATTGGCCCACCCGCCATGCATCAGATAAAACACATTATACTGCTCATCTTCGGAATACCCGTATGGCAGATAGACATAGGCAGTCTTCGTAAGCTGTTTTGTACGCTCCTCATAGCTGAACGATTCATATGTCGTATACTCCAGCCGCTCCAACGTTCCCTGCTCAGATGCCGCGGAATAATAATCATTCGGGATTTGAAACGGTGTATCGGGAATACGGGCCGCACTCTCATCTTGCCCCATAACCGTCACACCTTTCTGTTCCGATGAAGTCGTTTCTCCATTTGCGTTCGCTTCACCCGCCTCGGAAACTTCAATATGATCCGCCGATTTTCTTTGCTCTCCACACGCGGTACAAACCGCCAAAGACATCGTCAAAGTCAGTAACATTATTTTTTTCATACTCGGTTTCCTCTGTTTTAATTGTTTTCAAATACGTTTTCCAGCCACTCGGCATACGCCGGAATCCAGCCTTCCATATAGCCGTAGCCGTGCGGCCTTCCTTCCAGAACATCGACCTCAACCGAAACCCCCGCTTCCTGCAAAGCCTCTATGCAGGCTTCAAATTCTCTCACAAAGGGATCTCTCGTCCCATAACAGAAATAGGTTGGCGGTAAATCGGAGGATGCAAATTTTTCCACATCTTTCGATGCAACGCTCAGTCTGCCATAGAAGGAATAAATCATTCCGTCCGCCGCCGCATCCGCCGAAACGCCGTCCAGCGCATCAGGCGTATAATCCGCATCAAACGCCGTTCCATTGACTGTTCCGTCAAAGTTTAACAGCATTTCCCCTGCAAGAATTCCTCCTGCCGAAAATCCCATCACCGCAATATCCTTTTCATCAATACCGTACACATCCGCATTTTTCCGCACAAAGCGCACCGCCCTGGCCAAATCCAGCGCCCCTTCCTCCTGTGTATAGGGCCGCAGACGGTAATTAACCACAAAGCTCTGATATCCTGATTCGCTCAAAGCCTGTGCTACCGGCGTTCCCTCATTCTGATCGGATCTGAACTGAAATGCACCTCCGGCACAGATCAGAACAGCGCCTTTTATTTCCGTTCCCTCAGGAACGGGAAATGTTACCATATACGGCCGAAAATCCGGGTCGTCCGCGTAGTATCCACTGTTCTCTGTATACTCCGTTATTGCCGGCATATTGCCTTCTTCCCACAAATACAAGGTTTGCTGATTTTGCGGATCGGCTTCTGCGCCCGCCACGGTATCACTGCTATTTTCCGGCATCTGTTCCTCCTCATTGAGATTAAGGCTTTCCGCCCATTGTCTGATCTCCTCTTGTGTCATGTCCGTTTCCTGCTGTGTTACGTCATCTGCCCTGCCACAGGCACTGAGCGTCACCATCTGGAACACAAGCAGAAACATCATTACTTTTTTCTTCATGCTGTCACACCTCCTGTATATCTTGTCCTTTTAATAGCATTCTTTAAATATTTGAAGTATTTCTTCGTGGGTCATAACCTTATAAGCGCCCGGCACACAGACACAGGAGTCAGCTATAGCTTTCAGGTCACATTTTTCGTCGATTCCCAAATCCCGAAGGGTGACAGGCAGACCGATCTCCAGAATAAAGTCTTCCAACGCCTCAATACCGGCAAGAGCAATCTCTTCGTCCGTTCTCCCTTCTGTAGAAACAGCCCACACCTCCACCGCAAATCTTTTAAATCTGGCAAGCCCGTTTTTATAAATATGGCGGTAATAGACAGGATGCAGAACCGCCAGCCCCGCCCCGTGATTGCAGTCCACGTAGGCTCCGAGCTGGTGCTCCATCTGGTGGCATTCAAAATCCGTCTTCTTTCCCAGTTTGATTATCCTGTTTTCCGCCATAACGGCATCCCACATGAGATTGCTTCTGGCCGTATAATCCTGCGGGCTGCGCATGGCTGCCCGAAGATTGCGAATCACGTTTTTCATAAGCGCTTCGGCAATGTCATCGGAAACATTGTCTTCATCAGGCCCGCTGAAATAAATTTCCATGATATGAGAAAGCGTATCGAAACCTCCCGACGCCATCTGAAATTGAGAAACACTGTAGGTATAGGTCGGATCAAGCAGGGCAAATTTGGGATTGCATTTCGGATAATCACGGCCTGTCTTTATTTTCCGTTCCTCGTTGGTGATAACCGCACCACCGTTGCACTCGCTTCCGGTTCCCGAGACCGTTACGATCACTCCCAAGGGAAGCGGTTCAAAGTCAAAGATACCGGGACGCGCCCAGAAATCCGCCCATACATCGCCCTCGTACCGGGCAGCTATGGATATTGCCTTACAGCAGTCCATAACCGAACCGCCACCCACACCGAGAATCAGCCCCACATGATTCTCCCGCGCCAGCTTTGCCCCCTCCAGCACTTTTTTATAAGTCGGATTGGCCATAATGCCGGGGAACTCCACAACGTCCCTTTCCTCCGCCTTCAAAATTTCCATCACTTCATCGTATATGCCGTTTCTCTTAGCAGAACCGCCTCCATAGGCCAGCATCACCGTGCCCTCAAATCCTTTTGTCAGGCATGCCAGATACTCTTTCACGCAGCCCTTTCCAAAAAATACTTTTGTCGCATTTTCAAAAATAAAATTATTCATCTTTACACCCTCTTTTATATACTTGTATGGCTATTTTTACTTTTCTCTATCATAAAAAAATCGAGACCTCATAAGAAGTCTCGATTCGTTCATCAGTTTATACCTTAAAGTTATATGTTTATTGATTGCCTCCATTCAAACTATCCAGTTTAGCTTCACGACTGCACCGCAAGCTGCGCCGCCTTAAGAAACTGCCTGACCGTCTCCGACGGCTGCGGCGCGTGAAGCAGCCCGTAGGGAATACTGTGTTCCCATTCCACAGGAATCACCTTGAGCAGCGGATGCACACTGGCCCATCCCGGAATGGCCAACAGCACATCGTTACTGTTCTCGCAGCGGTTAAACGCCTCCATGCTGTAAAAATCAAAATCAACAATGTTGACCTGCTCATGGTTTTTCCAGATATCATCACGGAGCTGATCCACATAGGTACTCCAGTCCCGGCGCATCAGCATCAGATTTTCTCCATAAAGGTCACTGATCTTAAGCCTGTCCTTCGCGGCAAGCCGGTGATGCACGGACACCGCGCAGCAAAAAGGCTCCCGGGAAAGCTCCAGTCCCTCGCAGTGCCGCAGTTCCAACATGGCCTTATCAAAAATACCGCCGATCACATCGATGTTCTTTCCCATATTCCCCAGAATCTCCCTGGCATTTTCCGGCGTATTCTCAAAAGGAATAATCTGAAACTTGATATCGGGACAATGTACCTGTATCTTCGGCCAAAGCTGCATCAGAAGCTGCGCCGGCGTCATGGGAGAACTGCCGATCCGTATCACCTTCGCATCCTCCTGCATGGCATTTTTTGCCCGCGTGACAGAGTCCTTGCAATACTGAATAATATATTTCGTATCCTGATATAAAGATTTTCCGGCCTCCGTCAGAATTAATCCTCTGTGCGTTCTTTCAAACAGCTTCACTTCCAGCGACTTTTCCAGAATATTGATCTGTTTAATGACCGCAGTAGGCGTAATATAAGATTCTTCGGCGGCTTTGTTAAAGCTTCCCGCATCCGCCACGCGGATAAATGTTTCCAGTTGTGGGTTGTACATGGTACACCTTTGCCTTTCTGTCTATGTCCGCATCCTAAAACAGCCCCAGAAATTTCTCCTGAAACGTGCCGCTGATCTCCTCATAGGTCGTGTACCCAAGCTGTTCGCTGTTCCGAAAGCGCCCCCGCCATTCGTCCCTGACCGCATCCGCAAGCTTCCCGGCATATTCGCTCTGCGTCAGGAGAATCGCCGGAAAGACAAAATAAATCATAAACAGGTTAATATCCATCTGGCTTCTGCCGCTGATCTTCCCCCGCTTGGCGAAACGTTTTTCCACCGCATCCGCAAGGGCTTTCGCCACCTGTGCCGCCGCCGCGTCCCGATCCTCCGCCTGCTCCACGTATTCTGTCATCTCCGAGAGAATCTCTTCGTTCTTCTCCCGAAATTCTCCCATACGCTCCTTGTAAGCCTTTTTCTTCAGGCGGTACATCATCGCCTCCATGTTGTCAAACATAGTTCCTGCCTTCTCTAACATAAATTACCTGCCTTTCCGATGTTATCATCTGTTTCGTTTACGCAAAGTCTCCGTCCAAACCACATCTATTCGAAAAAACACTCTTGCGCTCTTCTCCCACCTATGCTATAATAACTCTCGGCGGTTTTCATAGAGCCGCCACATATTAAAGGGGCATAGTTCAAAGGTAGAACAGTGGTCTCCAAAACCATCGATGTGGGTTCGATTCCTACTGCCCCTGTTATTATGACCCGTGAGCTGCCGCTCGCGGGTTTTTTCATCGTTTTCTGTAAAGCACGGTTTCAGATACAGGAGTATACCGCTCCAGAAAGAGGATTCCCATGAAAAAAATAATCGTTTCTCTTATCCTTACGTTTTCCCTCTCCCTTCTAAGCGCCTGCGGAAAAGAAAAACCGCTTCTGACCGCCACCGACTACGATCTGGATGCGGAGACGGCACAGACCATCCGCGGCGTGAAAATCGGAGATAATGCGGACTCTTTTCTGGCCGCCTACAAGGAGTATGATATCCTCTCCAGTGTGGACGGGGGCGACTACCGTTATCTGCCTGTCGAGGAAATTCCCTTTGACAAAGCACTGACCACAATCCTGCCCTCCTTCTTTGTGGACGGCACGGCCGTGGAGATCGACAGCTTCTGCGAAAATAACGGCATCGAAAAGGAAGGGCTTCTTCCTTTCCTGACCGACGAAGCATATCTGGAGCATCACGCTGTCGTCTATCAGTATCTGGTTTTTGAATGGGAAAACGGCACGATCAGGGACATCCGCTCCGAATCCATGGATTACAATAAGGACGGCTCCTACTACACTGCAAACTGACTCTCATAAAGTCCGGCGTAAAATCCTTTCTTCTCAAGCAGCGTCTCGTGATTTCCCTGCTCGATGATATTCCCGTCCTTCATAACCAGAATCACATCCGCCTCCCGGATGGTGGAGAGCCTGTGCGCCACGATAAAACTGGTTCTTCCCTGCATCATGGTGGCAAAAGCCTTCTGAATCCGAATTTCCGTGCGCGTATCTATGGAGGAGGTCGCCTCATCCAGAATCAGCATGGGCGGCAGACATAGCATCACTCTGGTTATGCACAGAAGCTGTTTCTGCCCCTGGGAAAGACTGCCGCCATCCTCCCCGATCACCGTATCATATCCCTTGGAAAGTCTCTTGATAAAGCTGTGGGCATGGGACGCCTTAGCGGCGGCGATGACCTCCTCCTCTGTAGCGTCGGGTCTGCCCATCACGATATTGTCGCGGATCGTTCCGGCCTTCAACCACGTTTCCTGCAACACCATACCGTAATTTTCCCGCAGGCTTTTTCTCGTCACTTCACGGATATCTGTGCCGTCCACACAGATTTTCCCACTGTCCACATCATAAAACCGCATCAACAGATTGATCACCGTGGTCTTCCCGCAGCCCGTAGGCCCTACGATCGCCACCCTCTGTCCCGGCTCCACCGCCAGATTCAGATCCGTAATCAGCTTCTTATCCGGCACATAGGAGAAGTCCACATGGGAAAGCTCCACGCGCCCTTCCACACATTTAAGTATCCTTGCGTTCTCCGGCTCCGGCGTCTGGGGCTCCTCCTCGATCAGGGCAAAAATCCGCGCCGCGCAGGCCAGCGCATTCTGCAATTCCGTTACCACGCCGGAAATTTCATTGAAAGGCTTCGTATACTGGTTCGCATAGGAGAGAAAACAGGACAACTGCCCCACGCTGATCCCCCCGTGGACGGCATAGACCGCGCCGACAACCGCTACGCCCGCATACACCAGATTGTTGACAAACCGGGTGGAGGGATTCGTTAAGGAGGAGAAAAAGATCGCCCGCAGGGAACAATCCTGCAATCTGCCGTTGATCTCATCGAACGCCGCCAGCGCCTCGTCCTCATGAGAAAAAGCCTGCACCACCTTCTGGTTCCCCACCATCTCCTCGATCAGCGCCGTCTGTTCGCCCCTTGTCTCCGACTGTAAATGGAACATGGTAAAGGTTTTCTTCGCGATGAAGCCCGCGACAAAAAATGACAGCGGTGTCACCACAACAACGACACCCGTGACGGCCACATTGACGCTGAGCATAAACCCTAACGTCCCCAAAATCGTGATGACTCCGGTAAAAAACTGTGTAAAGCCCATCAGCAGACCGTCCGCAAACTGATCCACATCCGCAATCACCCGGCTCACCACTTCGCCGTAGGAGTGCCCGTCAATGTACTTCAGCGGAAGAATCTCTATCCTGCGGAAGGCCTCGTTGCGGATGTCCTGCACGATCCGATAGGTCATTTTATTGTTGCACACATTCATAATCCACTGGGCTGCCCCGGTGGCCGCGGCAATCACCGCCATCTGCTTCAGAATCGAGAACACGCCCCCGAAATCCACCTGCCCCGCACCGATCACCAGATCAATGACCCTACCGGTCAATATCGGGAAGTACAGGGTCAAAGCTACCGTCACGCTTGCCATCACAATAGACGCCGCCAGATACAGCCAGTATTTTTTGATGTAATGTAAAACCCTGCCGAATGTCTCCTTCTGTCCCATCTTACCCTCCTATATATTACAAGTTCGCTCCTGTGATCACGATAACCTGCAGTTCGATACCCCGCGGCCAATAGGATACATTTGCCACAAGGACCGTTGGAAAACGCCGGTACTTAGCGAAGTATTTTTGAGCTTAGTACCGCTGCGTTTGGAATCGAGCGAAAGCGCGTCCGCAGGACAAATGTATCCTGTTGGCCACACATGTTCTGTCAGCCACGATCGAACTGTGAATAATAAATCTCCTGATAGACCCCGCAGTCCGCCAGCAGTTCCTCGTGGGTGCCGCATCCAGCCATCTCGCCGTCCTCCAGCACGATGATCTGATCTGCGTGCTGGATGGAGGATGCTCTCTGGGATACGATAAACACCGTTGTCTCACGGGGCAGCTCTTTAAGCGCCCTGCGGAGCGCCGCGTCCGTGGCATAGTCCAGCGCCGACGCACTGTCATCCAAAATCAATATTTCCGGCTTCGCCACCAAAGCTCTGGCTATTGTCAGCCTCTGCCTCTGTCCGCCGGAAAGATTGCGGCCCTCCTGCGCCACAGGCGCATCCAGACGGCCTTCCTTTTTCTCCACAAACTCCCCTGCCTGCGCAAGCCGCAGCGCCTCCCACAGCTCTTCATCCGTGGCGGCCCCGTTTCCCCACAGCAGGTTATCGCGGATCGTTCCCCTAAAAAGTACCGCCTTCTGTAAAACGATACCCACCTTCTGTCTCAGTTCTTCCATGCCGTAGCTTTTCACATCCCGTCCGTCCACGCGCACCGTTCCTGTCGTGGCGTCATAAAACCGGGGAATCATATTCACCAGCGAGGATTTGCCCGAACCCGTGCCGCCTATGACGCCGACCGTCTGTCCTCTGGGCACCTGTATATGGATATCGCTCAGGGATTCTGCGCCCGCGCCCCCATAAGTCAGATGCACATGATCGAACTCCACGGCCAGATTCCTTTTTTCCGCCGACTTGTCTGTCCCGGAAATCGTACTGCCTGCCTCTGTCTGACCGCTCTCCACGCTCCCGCGGTCTGCCGTCACAGCCTGCCACTGCATGGAGGACTCCACCTCGAAAACCGCCTCAATCCGGTTGGCACAGGCCAGCGCCTTTGTAATCGTAATAATCAGATTTGCCAGCTTAATCAGCTCCACCAGAATCTGGGACATGTAGTTGACCAGCGCCACCACCTCGCCCTGGGTAATGCTGCCGTTGTCCACACGCACCGCGCCCGTATAGAGCAGAAGGATCGTAGCCGCGTTGATGATAATGTAAGTGACCGGATTGGTCAGTGCAGAAATTCTACCCACAACGAGCTGCAGATGGGTGAGAAATCCGTTTTTCTCCTCAAACCGCTCTGTCTCCTCTTCCTCCTTGTGAAAAGCGCGGATCACCCGCGCGCCCGTCAGATTTTCTCTGGTGGCGGAGAGCACCGCGTCCAGCCCCGCCTGCACCTTCTTGTACATAGGCATGGTAAGGGCCATAATCCCAAAAACCACAACCGCAAGAAGGGGTATCGTCACCACGAAAATCAAAGCCGCCTTCATGTCGATGGTAAAAGCCATAACCATCGCGCCGAACACAATAAAGGGCGAGCGCAGAAACAGGCGCAGCACCATGTTGACGCCGTTTTGCACCTGATTCACGTCGGAGGTCATGCGGGTAATCAGGGTGGAGGTACCCAGCGTGTCAATTTCTGTAAAGGAAAGGCTCTGGATGTGGTCAAAAAGAGCGTGCTTCAGTCCGGTGGAAAAGCCCACCGCCGCCTTGGCCGCAAAATACTGCGCCGTGATGGAACACAGCAGCCCGATCAGACCAAGAGCGACCAGAATAAGCCCCATTTTCAGTACATACCCCGTATCCGCCTGCCCTATGCCCCGGTCGATAATGGCCGCCATCACAAGAGGCACAAACAGCTCAAAGGTAGCCTCCAGCATTTTAAAGAGCGGCGCGAAAACCGTCTCCTTTTTGTAGTCCTTTAAATAAATAAGCAGTTTTTTCATAGTAACCGTATGCCCTCTCCGCACACAGACAGCAGTCCAATCCGTGAACTGCTGTCATGTTATTGTATATACTCACTTGTCTGCTGTTTGATTTCTTCATTGATCCGCTGCACCTGGGATGAGGGTCTGTAGCTTTCCCCGGGATATAAAATCTGGTGAAGCTGCCTTACATTCTCCTCCAGATCAACCGGGATCACGCAGCTTCCCTTGCTTCCCACATTGGCCCCGGCTCTGCCTCCCTCAAAGGGAAATCCGTCGCTGGCCGTCATATTGTAGCCCGCCACGCTTCCCAGCACGCTCAGGATCTCATTCACATCCAGAGAGGTCTCCACCTGCGGCAGAACAGCATTAACCATATCAGTCAATGTGCTGACCGAAGCGCTTCCCGCCTTATCCATCATGGCCGCAAGCACTTCTCTCTGCCTCTGCGCTCTTCTGAAATCATCTCCCTTTGTGTAACGGATCCGGCAGTAGGCCGTGGCCTGCATCCCGTTCAAAAGCTGTCTGCCGCTCTGCGTAACCGGTGTGTAATCCACACCCAGCTCCTCCGCCATACAGAGCTGGTAATTATTCAGATGAGAAATCTCCGAGTCCGTAATCTCAATTTCCACGCCGCCCAGCGCATCCACCGCGTCGATCAGTCCCGAAAAGCCGATGGTCACATAATCCGTAATATCCAGATCCAGGTTCATATTGAGCATATTGATCGCCTGCTCCGGCCCGCCCTGGGCATAGGCCGTATTGCATTTGTTATAAGAGTCGTTACTCAGATTCAGGTAAGTATCCCGGAACACGGAAACCAGCCTGATCTCCTGCGTATCCTGATTAATACTGGCAATCATAATGGTGTCGCTTCTGGTACCTCTCCCCAGCTCGCCGTCTCTGGCATCCACACCGAAGAGTGCAATGTTGCGGTACCCTTTTTTCTTTTCCTCCTTCTTCGTCTCCGTCCGCTTCACATCGGTCGTCTTTTTCCTGACGACCTCCTCATTCATGCGGATATTTTCCTCGTCGATGTCCTTGTGGTTAACCTCGCCTGTCATCGTGACCACCACATACATGACTCCTATAGCGAGAAACAGAACGCAGATTTCCACGATCAGAAGAGGTATGCTGCCCCGAAAGCCGTGCTTTCTCTTATCCATACTGACTCCTTTGTCAGACCTTTTCCCTGTTGTACGAAATCGTCGCCAAACGCCGGCGGTTCAGAGAATGCCCTGCACTCCCCTTTCGCAATTTTCCATAATCATAAAAAAATGAATAGCCCCGGATATCGTACCACATAAACGGCGCTAAATCAAGTCGATGGCGTCCCGTACCGTCTTAACGCCGATCACCTGAATCCCTTCTTTCGTCCTGATCTGCCCCGCATTGACCGCCGGAAGAACGCACGTGGTAAATCCCAGCTTTGCGGCCTCCGCCACCCGCTGGGATGCCTGCGAGACCCCCCGCACTTCCCCGCTCAATCCGATTTCACCGAAAACAATCGTCCGGTCGTCGATGGCCCGGTTCTTAAAACTGGAAGCCGCCGCCATGGCTACTCCCAGATCAATGGCAGGCTCCGCAATCCGCATACCGCCCGCCAGATTCACGTAAGCGTCACAGTCCGACATCTGCAGATTCAACCGCTTCTCCAAAACCGCCATCAGGAGATTTAATCTGTTAAAATCCATGCCCGTAGCCTGTCTTCTCGGTATGCCGAAATTGCTGTGACAGACTAACGCCTGAATTTCCAGCAAAATCGGCCTGGTTCCTTCCATGGAGCAGGACACCACGGAACCGCTGGCTCCCTCCGGCTTGCCGCTCAGCATAAACTCAGAAGCGTTTTCCACTTCCGCAAGCCCTTCCTCCCTCATCTCAAAAACGCCGATCTCGTTGGTGGAGCCGAACCGGTTTTTGACACCCCTCAGAATCCGGTAGGAAGCGTGTCTGTCCCCTTCGAAATAGAGCACCGTGTCCACCATATGCTCCAAAACCCTCGGCCCCGCCACGGTTCCCTCCTTCGTCACATGGCCCACGATCAGGATGGAAATGCCCAGCCCTTTGGCGAGCTGCATCAGCACATTGGTGGACTCCCTCACCTGAGAGACGCTGCCCGGCGCGGAAGATATTTCTTCCCGGTACATGGTCTGTATGGAATCAATGACCGCCACCGCGGGCTGTTGTTTGCGGATGGTCTGTTCCACGGTTTCCAGATTCGTCTCGCACAGAAGGAGAAGCTGATCCGAAAATTCCCCAAGCCTGTTGGCACGCATCTTGATCTGCTGTAGGGATTCCTCTCCAGATATATAGAGAAGCTTGCGGCCATCCGCCGCCATATGCCTGCACACCTGCAGGAGCAGGGTGGACTTTCCGATGCCGGGATCACCGCCCACCAGCGTGAGCGATCCGGGCACTATCCCGCCGCCAAGCACTCTGTCAAGCTCTGTGATATGCGTGGTCATGCGCTCTCCCTCGCGCAGATCCACCTGCTTTAAGCTCACCGGCTCCGCAGCCCTTTTCCCGGACATGCTCCCGCCTGCCCCGCCGCTTCCCCGTCCGGCTGCCGGCTCTTCCACCATGGTATTCCACTCCTTACAGCCGGGACACTGCCCCAGCCATTTGGAGGATTCATATCCGCAGCTCTGACAGAAAAACACCGTCGATTTCCCCTTTGCCATTTCTGTTTCCTTTCTTTACACCCATATATCATTTCGAAACTCTTTCTTAAATTATTGGAATTGCACAAATAGTATAACCAACACAGACACGCTTGCGCTCCGTTCCAGCCGTAACAGCGCTAAACTCGAAAATACCTCGTTAAGCGCTGACGGCTTACAAGGGTCTGCTTATGGATTACACAACATGCACAATACAACATCGCCGAATAAGCGTTTTGCAATTACCTTACATATACTAAAAGAGGGGCTTTCACGCCAGACATGATTATATGTCAGCCGAAAGCCCCTGATATCACGCCGACCGCCTACTTGACGATCTTTACTTCCACCGCTCCGACACTTGCAAGCTCCACGCTGATGCTCAGCTTCCCGCTCAGGTTGGTCTTCATCTCTCCTACGTTCGCGCCGTTCACATACACCGTATAAACCGTGTCTTCCTCCAGTCCCACCGTAATCTGCGCGTCCTCATCACCTTCCACCGTGAAGGTAAGGCCGTTCTCCGTCTCCTCGAAACAGTTCACGCTTGTGCCCGGCTCCGACTCATAGGCAAACATGCCGTTTTTCTCAAGCTTCGTCAGCTCCTTAAAGGTCTTCACCTTATAAAGATTGCCGCCGTGCTCGTAATCCTCCAGCTTTGCCTTTGCCGCCAGCTTATGATTGCCAAAGCTGATCGTCCTGTCACTCTCTGCACGCAATAACTCCTCTACTACAGCCATCGCTTTTTCCTCCTAATGTCTTTGGTTAATTTTATGACATCTGTGCAACCTACCTACACAGGTTTTACCGTGAAGGTTATCTTCTTATTCTTAAGTCCCACAGATACCTTGTCGCCGCTCTTCACCTTTCCTGCCAGAATCTCCTCCGCCAGCGCGTCCTCGATCTCCGACTGGATTGCCCGCTTCATGGGTCTTGCCCCCATCTTGACATCCATATGCTTCTCGATCAGATACTCTTTCACGGAAGAACCGATATTCAGTTCGATATCCATCTGCTCCTTACAGCGTCTGGAAAGGTTCTTGGAAAGAAGGGTTACAATCGCCTTCATATCCTCCTTATTCAGAGGATGGAATACCATGATCTCATCAATCCTGTTGATAAACTCGGGCTTGAAGAGACGCTTCACCTCCTCCATGACCTTCCCTTTCATCTTGTCATAGCTCTGCTTCTCCGTCTCCGCCGCGCCAAATCCCAGATTCTTCGGATCAATGATGCGCTGCGCCCCGGCATTCGAGGTCATAATCAGAATGGTATTCTTAAAGCTCACCTTCCGCCCCTTGGAATCGGTGATATGTCCGTCGTCCAGCACCTGCAAAAGTACGTTAAACACATCCGGATGCGCCTTCTCTATCTCATCAAAAAGCACCACGGAATACGGATTCCTGCGAATCTTCTCGGAGAGCTGGCCGCCTTCCTCGAATCCCACATAGCCCGGCGGTGACCCGATCATCTTGGACACCGAATGGCCTTCCATATACTCCGACATATCCACACGGATCAGCGCATTTTCCGAACCGAACATGGCTTCCGCCAAGGCTTTGGAAAGCTCCGTTTTTCCTACGCCCGTAGGCCCGAGAAAGAGGAATGACCCAATTGGTCGATTCGGATCCTGAAGTCCCACTCTGCCGCGCCGCATGGCCTTCGCCACCGCCACGACCGCCTCCTCCTGACCGATCACACGCCTGTGAAGAATGGATTCCAGCTTCAGCAGACGCTCGCTCTCCTTCTCCGCCAGTTTTTTCACGGGAATTTTGGTCCAGAGCGCCACCACTTCCGCAATCTCATTCTCTCCCACCACATAGGCGCTGTTTTTCTCCTCCTGCTCCAGCCGCTTTACGGTGCGCTCGTATTTTTTTATGCAGCTCTCCTGCTTCTTTTTCAGCTCCGCCGCCTGCGTAAATGCCTCCATACGGATCGACCGCTCGATCTGCAGATCGATCTTATCGATCTCCTCTGACAGCTCCTGCAGCTTATCGGGCTGCTTTGTCACATGCAGACGCACCGCCGCCGAGGCCTCATCAATCAGGTCTATCGCTTTATCCGGCAGATTCCTGTCATTGATGTAACGGGCCGACAGCGCCACCGCCGCGCTGATCGCCTCCGGCGTGATGGTAACCCGGTGATGCTCCTCATACTTATGTGCAATGCCCCGCAAAATATGCTCTGTCTCCTCAAGGGTCGGCTCCTCCACCGTCACCGGATGGAAACGCCGCTCCAGCGCCGCGTCCTTCTCCACATATTTGCGGTACTCAGCAATGGTGGTCGCGCCGATCAACTGAATTTCGCCCCTTGCAAGGGAGGGCTTTAAAATATTGGAGGCGTCGATGGCGCCCTCCGCGCCGCCCGCACCGATGATGGTGTGCATCTCATCCAGAAACAGGATGATATTGCCGTCCTCGATCACTTCCTTAATGACTTTCTTAATCCGCTCCTCAAACTCGCCGCGGTACTTACTGCCCGCCACCATGCCGGAAAGATCCAGCGTCAAAAGTCTCTTATTCTGCACCGTAAAGGGAACGTCCCCGGTCACGATTCTGGCTGCAAGCCCTTCCACCACAGCCGTCTTGCCCACGCCCGGTTCTCCCACCAGACAGGGATTGTTCTTTGTGCGGCGGCTTAAAATCTGCACCACTCTGGTGATTTCCTCTTCCCTGCCGATCACCGGATCAAGCTTTCCCTCTCTGGCAAGCGCCGTCAGATCCCTGCTGTAATGGTCAAGCGTGGAGGTGTTCCCCTTTTTCTTATTCTGCTTTCTGCCCAGATCTTCTTTATAGAGCGCGCCGTCCTCTCCCATGGCCACCAGCACATCCACATAGAGCTTCTGCACGGAAATGCCCATGGTGTTTAAAAGCCTGACCGCCACGTTCTCCCCCTCTTTCAAAAGCGAGAGAAGAATGTGCTCCGTTCCCGTCTTGTCGCTGCGGAACCTGTCCGCCTGCCTGTGGGCCTCCTCCAGAATTGCCTGCGCACGTGGGGAATACCCATCCCTCTCCGCAATCAGCACGGAGGATTCCGGCACGATCAGATCCTTTATCATCTCTTTCAGCTTAACCACGTCCACGCCGTTATTCAAAAGCACGGTCGCTGCAACGCCCGTATTTTCCCGTAAAAGTCCTAACAGGATATGCTCGCTTCCCACATAACTCTGCCGTAAGCTTCTGGCCGCCCTCTCCGCTAAGATCAGGGCCGTCTTCGCCTTATCCGTAAATTGTGGCTGCATTTACTCTCTCATTCCTTTCCCATATTCCTCATAGATCTCGTCTATAAGAGCATGCACTTCTTCGCCGGAAATATTCTTACAACTCGCCTTTGCCAGCGTGACTAACAGATCCTCCCTGATTTCTTCAATGGCACGCATCCGGTCAATATCCACGGCCACCATCACGCCCCGCCTGCGGTCCACCTTTACATAGCCCTCCTGCTTCAAAACGGTGTAGGCCTTGTTGACCGTATGCATATTGATTCCGATGGTGTCCGCCAGCTGTCTGACGGAAGGGAGCATATCTCCCTCCTGAAACCGGGAAGAAGCAATCCCCATGATGATCTGATCCCTAAGCTGCATATAAATCGCCTGATCGCTGTTAAAATCTATCTCGATAAACATAGTTATTTCAGATCCTTATCATCCATATTTAAAAATTCAAATTCGAATTCGTCGTCATCCAGAAGGAAATTCTTGGCCTTGCGCGTCCTTGCGGGTCTGACAGCCGCTTCCGTGTCCGGCTCTTCCCGGTAAGTCACTTCACGCTGTCTGCGCTCCTGCCTGTCCGCACCGGCTCCGGCCTCCTCCCTTCTGCGGGGTCTGCGCACTTCCTCCACAGACGCTCTGCGGCCGGACTCCCGTTCTCTCTCCGCCGCCCTTCTGGCAGTCGGACGCTCATCGGGTGTCTCCTCCTCATCATCGTCCTCTTCGTCGTCCTCATAATCCTCATAGTATGCGTCGCGCAGCTTAAAGGCCATAATAACCACCACAACCGCAAGAATGGCCAAAAGCACAGCCAGAACGACAATCACAATCCGCTGCTTCACTATGGACTTCGTCTCATCCCCGTCATCCAGCGACTGGGAATAGGATGATTCCAAAAGGGGCACAAGCTTCTGCTTCTGTCCTGTAACGTTATCATAAATATACCACGCCTCTTCCCCGTCGGAAGTGGTCTCGATTTTCAGCTCATAATCGTTTCTCGGCGCGGCCGCCGGCTCTTCCGGCTCCTCCTCCGGCACTTCTTCCGGCTCCTCCTCCATTGGCAGCATCTCGCCCAGCTCTAACAGATCGGATCGGATATAGCCCGTTCTCTCCGAGCCGTTTGACGCGGTAAAGGTAACGAAGTACCATGTCTTGCTGTCGCTGCCCTCGGATTTGCCGCTCACCACAACCTGCGTGCCGGGCGCCAGGGAATCCACCGGGTTTTTCGATGTGGAAGGGTCGGGGCGCACCTTCGCCTGTACTTTGGTGCTGCCATACTGGAGGTCCATCGCCTCCTGCGCTTCTACCTGTGCGCCTCCTTCGGAAGCCGCCGGTTCCTGCCCGCCTGCATCTGCACTCTCCGATGCCTGCGTTTCCTGACTTTCCGTCGACACGGAAACCGTGGGAATGTCGCCATCCCCTTTTTTCTCTATCATATCGGCGCGGACATAGCCCATCGTGTTCGCGTCCACATACACCTGATACCAGGTAATCCCGGAAACGTCTACCTTACCCCGGATACTGATTTCCTTACCGACAGTGGAACTGCCGATCACCGCACTCTCCTGATCCGGCTGT
Organism: uncultured Lachnospiraceae bacterium; assembly: GCA_947176065.1. Taxonomy (GTDB): domain Bacteria; phylum Bacillota; class Clostridia; order Lachnospirales; family Lachnospiraceae; genus UBA3282. Next base: position 24,615 of record CAMWPB010000014.1, read on the forward strand.
TTCCTGATATTGACTGAGTTGGGCAATACGGTGCCCGTTGCCTCCGCCAGACTCACCATCGGATTACACCACGCAAGGAGAACCGCCGCGCCAAAAATGGCCACCGCCCTACATACATGCATCCCTCTTATCCGCTCGCTCTTTCGTATTTTCATTCTGTTCTCCATTTCTGCGTTTTTCTGTTGTTTCTCCGTACCGGGAATTACTCGTCTCTGCTAAAGCGCTTAGCGCCTTCCTCACCCTTGCGCCGCTCGGTGCTGTAACCGAACGTATCGCCATGATGCCTTGACTTTCTGGCCATCTCCTCCAGATCATGATGATAGTTCATCTCACACTTGGAACAATATCTGCCGCTGCGGATTGTCGCGCCGCAGATCTCACATTTTAAGTAAATGGCAGAATTTTGCGCGATCTCAAGCTTTCCCTCCTTGAGCATATCCCTTATGGATTTCTGCGATATCCCGGTAGCCTTGGAGACCTCCGCCGCATTTGCTCCCGTATGTTTCTCCACATAGTTGCGCGCCTTTCCGTAATCGTCATAATCAAGAACTCCGCACTTCTCGCACTGGTATTCGCCCAAACCTTTAAAAACCATAACGGCCCCGCACTCGGAACAGTAGGTGGGTCTGTTATAGGTATTAACCTCGCTAAACTCTTTCCTGAGCATCTCAATTCTTTCTTCCCTGCTCATTGTATCACTCCTTTTGAATTCTCCCTCAATCACTCACACAGCGGCGCTTAAGCCTCGTCAATCGCCTTGCCGATGTCATGCCGCATATACTGCCGGTCAAAATGCACCCATTCGGCAGCCGCATAGGCATTCGCCCGCGCCTCCTTCAAGGTTGCGCCCTTTGCCGTCACGCCGAGCACCCTGCCGCCATTTGTTACAATTTTACCATCCTTTAACGCCGTCCCCGCATGGAAGCAGTAGTACCCGTCCTTGCCGTCAAAGTTTTCCAGCCCCGTAATCTCAAAGCCTTTCTCGTAGGAAACGGGGTATCCTTCCGACGCCAGAATCACACAGACCGCCGCATTGTCCTCAAAGGAAAGCTCCATCCGGTCAAGCGTCCCGTCAATGCACGCCTCCACCACGTCAATCATGTCGTTCTTCATGCGCGGCAGCACCACCTGCGCCTCTGGATCGCCGAATCTGGCGTTATACTCCAAAACCTTCGGCCCGTCTTCGGTGAGCATCAGCCCAAAGAAGATCACGCCCTTAAAAGGTCTGCCCTCCGCCGCCATGGCGTCCACCGTAGCCTGATATATGTACTTGCGGCAGAACGCGTCCACCTCGTCCGTATAGAAGGGGCTGGGCGAAAACGTACCCATACCGCCTGTGTTCAGGCCCTGATCGCCGTCCAGCGCCCGCTTGTGATCCTGCGCGGAGGACATAATCCTGATCGTCTTCCCGTCCACAAAGGAAAGTACGGAAACCTCGCGTCCCGTCATAAACTCTTCGATCACCATACGGTTGCCGGCCGCGCCGAATTTTTTATCTTCCATAATGGTGCGCACGCCCTCTTTTGCCTCTTCGAGCGTCTCACAGATCAGCACGCCCTTACCCAGCGCAAGGCCGTCCGCCTTTAATACCACCGGCATCTTCGCCGTTTCCAGATACGCAAGGGCCGCCTGCGGATCGTCGAAGTTCTCGTAGGCCGCCGTGGGAATGTTGTACTTTTTCATCAGATCCTTGGAGAAAGCCTTGCTTCCCTCCAGAATCGCCGCATTTTTCCGGGGACCGAACACCCGGAGCCCCGCCGCCTCCATCTCGTCCACAAGGCCGCCCACCAGCGGATCATCCATGCCAACGATGGTCAGGTCGATGGCTTTCTCTTTGGCGAAAGCCGTCAGCCTGTCAAATTCCATGGCACCGATGGGCACGCACTCCGCAATCTGCCCGATTCCCGCGTTGCCGGGCGCACAGTATATTTTATCCGCCTTCGGGCTCTTCGCCACGGCCGCCGCGATCGCATGCTCCCTGCCCCCGCTGCCAACAATTAAAATCTTCATTATCATTTTCCTTTCACAATCCTACATATCCTATATACGGAGAATGCCGCTTTCTGGCATTCTCCTACGCGAGACTTAGAAGTTCCTGGCGTCCTGTCCAATGGCAGGACGTCTTTGGAACTTCTTCTCGCGTTTTTCACTCTGTCACCGTCACCCGGCCATTTTCCACTTTTACCTGACCCGCCGCAATGAGATTGATGCACCAGGGCAAAAGCACCCACTCGGCCTCCTCCATCACCCTCTTCTGTAATGTTTCGGGCGTATCATTTTCATGCACCTTTACCGCTTTCTGCTTGATGATAGGACCGGTATCCATCCCCTCATCCACAAAATGCACCGTTGCGCCTGTGATCTTCACACCGCGCTTAAGGGCTGCCTCATGCACCCGAAGCCCATAATAACCCGTGCCGCAAAAAGCCGGAATCAGGGAAGGATGCACGTTGACAATCCTGTTTTTATACTTTTGTATCAGCTCCGCCGGCACTTTTACCATAAAGCCCGCCAGCACGATCAGGTCAGGTTCGGCCTCCTCCACGCTGCGGACTAAAGCCGCCTCGAACTGCTCCCTGTCCCCATAATCCTTCGGCGACACGCACACGCTCTCAATCCCCGCTGTTTTTGCCCGCTCAAGGGCGTATGCGCCGGGGTTGTTGCAAACAACCCGGACAATCTCCGTGTGAAAGATGGCTCCCTGCGCGATACCGTCAATAATTGCCTGTAAGTTCGTGCCGCCTCCCGACACGCATACCACTACTCTAAGCATTCCGTTCCTCCAATCGCAACTCCCCATCCCCTTCTTCCGGCTGATCGTTCAGCACACGTCCATCAGGAAAAGAGTACCTCATGGCCGCCTGCCACTACCTCGCCCACAGCCCATGCCTTCTCCCCGGCATCTTTAAGCGCCGCTATGGTCCGGTCCGCATCCGCAGCATCCACCGCCAGCACCATGCCGAGTCCCATGTTGTAGGTATTGTACATCATCTGCTCTTCCAGACTGCCGCATCTTTGCATCAGAGCAAAAATGGGCGGAATCTCAAAGCTGCCCTTCTTCACCTTTGCCGAAGTGTTCTCCGGCAGCATTCTGGGAATATTCTCATAAAAGCCGCCGCCCGTGATGTGGCTGCATCCCTTGACGGTAACGCCCGCCTTCTTCACTCCCTGAAGCGCCTTCACGTAAATTCTGGTAGGAGTCAGAAGCGTCTCTCCAAGGGTCGCGCCAAGCTCCTCATAATATACGGAAAGCGTCTCCTTTTTCACGTCGAACACCTTTCTGATCAGTGAAAAGCCGTTGCTGTGCACACCCGAGGATGCAATGCCGACCAGCACGTCGCCCGGCCTGACATCCGCCCCCGTAATCAAATCCTTCTCCTCGGCCACGCCCACCGCAAAACCGGCCAGATCGTACTCCTCCTCCGGCATCAGTCCCGGATGCTCCGCCGTCTCGCCGCCGATTAACGCCGCGCCCGCCTGTTTACATCCCTCTGCCACCCCCTTCACGATGGCTGCAATCTTCTCGGGATAATTTTTGCCGCAGGCTATGTAATCCAGGAAAAACAGCGGCTCTGCGCCCGCGCATACCACATCGTTGACGCACATCGCCACGCAGTCGATTCCCACGGTATCGTGCCGGTCCATCAGATAGGCAAGCTGTATCTTCGTGCCCACACCGTCCGTGCCTGACAAAAGCACCGGTTTCTCCATATTTTTAATCTTTTCAAGGGAAAAAGCGCCGGAAAATCCGCCGATCCCGCCCAGCACCTCCGGTCTCATCGTCCCCTTCACATACTGCTTCATCAGCTCCACCGAACGGTAGCCCGCCTCGATATCCACGCCCGCTGTCTTGTAGTCCATTGTTCCCTCCTTCTCCTTACTTTTACTTATCCCTATGCCTTCAGGTAGGTCTTATACCCGACCTCCTGCAGTTTCGCATCCTTCTCCTGCACGCTCTCCTTCAGACTCTCGGAATAGGCTTTCAGCCGTTCCAGAATCGCACCGTCCGAAACCGCCAGAATCTTCGCCGCCAGAATCCCCGCATTCTGTCCGCCGTTTATCGCAACCGTGGCCACCGGAATGCCTGACGGCATCTGTACAATAGAATAGAGGGAATCCACTCCGCCCAGATCAGAAGTCTTCATGGGCACGCCGATCACCGGCATGGGGAAAATCGCCGCGCACATGCCCGGCAGATGAGCCGCCTTTCCGGCTCCTGCGATAATCACCTTAAATCCCTTTGCCTCCGCACCCTTCGCATACTCGAAGAACACATCCGGCTCCCTGTGGGCGGAAATAATCGTCATCTCATAAGAAATACCAAGCTCCTCCAAAATATCCGCCGCCTTCGCCATAACGGGCATATCCGAATCGCTGCCCATCACGATGCCTACCTGTGCCATCCGCAATTACCTCCTCAACCACAATATCTTGTGTCAAAACAAAGTTTCTTATTCTACAGTGTACTAGATTTTCTTATGATTTTCAACTACCTTTTACTCCGCCAGCGCCCTGTTCAACTCCTCACAGCCCGGCAGCACAAATTGACCGTTTTGGATAATTACGTGCTTCTCACCCGACACAGTCAACACCGAAAGCTCTCCCAGCTCGTCATAAGGGATCGTAATGTCCGTGTGGCACTGGAAATATGCCTTACTGACATCTGTGTCACGCAAAACTGACACCTCATTTTCCTTTGCCACAATCTCCTTGCCGTCCGGATTGTAGCTTTTCACTTCCTCCTCGTGGGAATAGCAGGTGTCCCCCAGCGCGAAGTGCGGCCCGGTCTTCTCCGCAATCAGAATCGGCAGCTTATCCTCAATCCCGTACTTTCTTGCAACGGAGAATGCCGTCGTGTTCGTGCCGATCGCAAACTCTCCAAGCGGCAGCCGCTCGTGATGATGGAACACATTGTCCCTGATATACTTGCGGTTGTCCTCCTCCCCCGCGAAATTGCCGCAACAAAAGTCCGTCACAAAGCCGTCCTGAAAACGGAGCCGCAGATCCCGGTACTCCAGCTCATGCAAAAACACGCGCGGCACATGCAGAAGTCCTTCCGTCCCCGTCAGCCTTGGCGAAGTAAACACCTCCCCCACAGGGATATTGACGTCCGCCACACAGTTTTCAAAATTGGTCTGGCTTTCCGGATTCTCAAGCCGGTGAAGCTGTACTTTCATGTCCGTTTCATTCCCGTTCATGCCTTTGACCAACACGGTCACTCCCTTATCCAGCACATCTATAATCTTCTGCTGGATGTCCCGGTAAAGCATATAATCCAACGTATTGATACGGACCACATCATCGAAAATCTCCGCATACCGCTCCCCGATCTGCGGCACGGGAAAGGCGATGATCGTAAAGCTGTGCTCCTCCCCCCTGATATATTCATTCTGAATATCGGCAATCTTTCCCGCGTTGGAGACAGCGAGTTTCTGCTGCTTTTCGGTATAACGACAGGCAGCCTCCTTGTTCTCCGGCACAAAGGGCTCCTCCCCGAAGCTCTCCACCACCGCAGGACCGCCGTAGAGAGCCGCCAGCTCTCTATGCCGCTCGAAGACATTCCGCACCGCCTCGATTTTTCTCTCCGCCAGCGCGCCGTCCAGAAAAAGCGCCATATCTTCCTTATGGTCATAATCGTACTGCTTATTGGGATTCGCGCCGCAGTATCCGTTTTTATTCACACTCCTGCCCTGAAAGATATTGACGCCCGCCCGACAAAAGGTCGACTGTAGACCAATTCGGTCAAAATTTAGTACCGCCTGCTTAATCACCTGTTCGAAGCCCAGAAAATAGCGGATTGTCACCGTCTCCTTGATGGAAATGTCCTTATTGGTCACCTCAAAGCCGATGCGGTAGCCTTCCGTGTAGGTATCCGCCATCAGCTTTATTTTTTCGGGCGGCATCCCGTTCAGATGCGCCGCCGTTTCCAGTTCGTTCTCCGTGACATACTCTCCAAACCAGTAGAGATAGCGCAGATCCGTCAGGTCGCTTTCCATAATGATCCGGCGGGCGTAGTCCCGGTCCGCATCCAGAAGCACCATACTCTTTTCTTCAAACTCCGCCTCATAATAATCGCTCACATACCAGTAAAGGATCTGGCGCAGCTCCTCCGCATCAGGCTCCTTCTGCTCTTCAGCCGCGCAGACAAAGAGCTGGTAAACTTCTAACAAAAGCTCCGCCCGTATCGTCATAGAGGCGGCATTCCTCTCATAGGCTGCCGGAATCATGCCGCGAAGCTCCGCATACAGAAAGGACAGACATCTTCCGATTGGCTCTCCCAGTCGATTCACAGAACAGGATGGGTTCGCATAACTTTCCCCATAGTTTTCCGGCAGAATATCCGCGTAGAGGGAGTGGTTGTGTACTTTCAGCTCCTCCAGTCCCATCTGCCTGAGCGCCCCGCCCTCCACCAGCGTGTAAGTCTTATCCATCATTAAAACAAAGTCAGCCATCTGCATAAAATAATCCCGGTAAGTCTCCCCGCAGATTGACTCATCCGGTATTTCTTTGATCCGCTCCATGGCAAGCCCATAGCGCTCCGCAATTAACGCTTCCTGTCTCATAAATTACCTCCCTTGCACATCCATGTAATTTTTCCATCTGTCCTTATTTTCATGTCAGGCATAAGCCCCCGCATACAAAATCACGCTGAGCGCCGCCAGCACCAGTACATTCAATACAATACCCAGATAACTGAAAAAATAGAACTTATCCCGCTCAGATTTTGACAGCACCCCCAGCACAATGCCCGCAAAAGCAAAAATCATGGTCAGAAACGCCACCGCACCGTACTGTATGGGAACTTCTCCCGCATTCGCATAGCTCTCGCATATTATGTAAACTAAAGACGCCAGAGAAATCACCCCCAGAATCGTGGCCATAATACCTTTGAGCGTATGCTCCTTATTGGTAAACATGAAATTCTTTTTCACCAGCGCCCATCCTCCCATTCTTCTGCGCATTGACGAGGAGGGTATTCTCGCCTCGCCGAAAACACCCTCCCTTTGTTTCTAAAATAATATTTTATTTCTTCCTGCCAGAAGCTTCGCGCCGCTGATAACCAAGAGCACGCCCCCGGCTATGCCTACCACCATAATTACCACGCCGAACGCCAGATTTAAGGCTCCCGAACCGCCCATGATCTTATAGGTTCTCTCTTCCATACTTTTCTGTACTCCTTTCAAGGAATTTATTTCGCCCCATAGGTTTCATAGTAAGCGTCAATCCGCCCCTTTATGTCATCGTCAATATAAATCTCACCGCCGACGGGCTTATTGTAAAGACACTCCACCACTTCCTCCATGGTGACGATAGCCCCTGTCTCGAATCCGTACTTCTCTTTGATCTCATCCAGCGCGCTCTTATCGCCTGAAAGCCCCTTCTCCATCCGGTTTAGGGACACCATCAGTCCCTGAACGGAAACATCCGCCTGCGCCTTTATGATCGGGAAAGTTTCCTCTATGGATTTTCCGGAAGTGGTCACATCCTCTATAATGACGACCCTGTCGCCGTCCTTCAGCTTAGAGCCGAGCAGAATCCCGGTATCGCCGTGATCCTTCACCTCTTTCCTGTTAGAGCAGTAACGGATCTCCTTTCCGTAAAGCTCGCTGATCGCCATGGTCGTAGCCACAGTGAGGGGAATTCCCTTGTAGGCGGGACCGAACAGCACGTCAAAATCCAGCCCGTACCTGTCATGAATCGCCTTCGCGTAATATTCACCGAGCTTTCTTAACTGCGCGCCGGTCACATAGGCGCCCGCGTTCATAAAAAACGGGGATTTCCTGCCGCTCTTTAAAGTAAAGTCTCCAAACTGCAACACCCGGCTCTCTATCATAAAGCCGATAAATTCCTGCTTGTACTGTTCCATCGTCGCTTTGTCCTCATCTTCCTGTGTGAGATTTAGTACTTCCAAGTCAGCTATGCTGACTTTGCGATGCAGTCTCTGCTGTGAGTGGCCGGAAGTACTTCTCACACTACTCACTTAACCCACTGTATCACATCTTCGGGTTGTTTTCAATGCGCAATTCGATGCCCGTCCCTATCGGATGTAAAAAAGAAAGCCATGTCCCTGTTCTCACCCCACCTCTCTTCTCAGCCGCAGCAGAATCCGCTTCTCCATCCGGCTGACCTGCACCTGACTGATCCCCAGGCTCTTCGCCACCTCCACCTGTGTTTTGTCCTGAAAATAGCGCATTTGAATGAGCTGCCTCTCCGTGTCCGAGAGCGTCCCCATAAGCTGCTCCAACAGCATATGGTTTAATATTTTTTCCTTCTCCGTATCCTCGCTTGCCCGGCTCACGCCTGCCATGCCGCCTATGCCGTCCCCAACCACCTGATCCACGAGATAAATCTCATTGCCGTCGGACTGGTAGACAGACTTGTAGATGGACTCCACCTCCACGTTGGCGTCCAGCGCCATCACGATATCTTCTATTGTAAGCTCTGTCTCCGCGGAAAGCTCCTGCAGGGTCGCGTCCCTGCCGTAAAGCTGGGACAGCCGGCTGGCCGCCTGCTTGATCTTCCAGCCGTTTTCTTTCAGCGTGCGGCTCACCTTCACCATACCGTCGTCCCGCAGAAACCGCTTGATCTCGCCTTGAATCATGGGCACCGCGTAGGTCGAAAAGCGCACCCCGAAATTTAAGTCAAACTTGTCGATCGCCTTAATCAGGCCGATACATCCGATCTGAAACAGATCCTCCGCATCGTACCCTCTTCCCGTGAAACGCTTTACAATATGACGTACCAGCCCCAGATTTTCCTCTATCAGTACCTCTCGTGCCTCTTTATCCCCTGCCTGTGACCGTTCGATTAATACGGCAGTTTCCTCCATAGGCTACTCCTCACTGACGATCCAGCCGCCAAGCCCGATCTTTTTATACATCCGCACAATCGTCCCCTGCTCCGGTTCCGAAAAGACCTCCAGTTCATCCATAAAAGCCTCCATAAAGGCAAAGCCCATGCCGGCGCGCTCCCACTCGGGTCTGGTAGTAAAAAGCGGCTCCATTGCGCGGTTCACATCCTCCATCCCCACGCCCCGGTCCATGACCTCCACCTCCAGAATGCTGCCCTTCAGCTCACAGTTCATCTGCACCCGGTCCGTCACGCACCCTCTGTTTCCGTATCCGTGGATAATCGCGTTGGTCACCGCCTCCGACACTGCCGTCTTCACATCGGAAAGCTCCTCCAGCGTGGGATTCAAAGGGGCAATAAACGCCGCCACCGCCATTCGTGCAAAGGCTTCATTGTCCGACACTGCCGCAAATTCCAGACGCATCTCGTTTGTCACCAGCCTGTAATCCTTCTTCTCTTTGATTTCAATCATCCTTCCGTTCCCCTCTCTACTCCATAATCTCCACAATATTTTCAAGCCCGGACAAAAGAAGCAGCCGCCTGATCCTGCTGCCCGCATTCACCGCAAACACCTTTCCCCCAAAACAGGAAATCTTCTGATAACGCCCCAGAATGATCCCCACCCCCGAGCTGTCCATAAAAGTCGTCCTCTCGAAGTCAAATACCACATTCCCCACCTGCTTTGAGACAATGTATCTGTCCGCTCTCTTACTTATGTCAACCGATTGATGATGATCAATCTCGGCCGGCATTCTTATCATCAGATAATTGTCAATCACCTTATAATCCTCGTCCATATTATGTAAACCCTCCTGTTCTTATATGGCTTTCTTCTCTTATATGACCTTCTTTACTTTAAATTCTTTCCTCATATGACATGCTTTCTTATTCATTTTTTCGTACATAGCAGGCGAAAAAAATTATTCTTAAGGAGCCCAAGCGCGGCGACGAAGAATGGATTGCTTCGTCTGTACTTTTTCACAAACAAAAAGAACATGATGTTTCCATCACATTCTCTTTCGTGTCTTATCTATATCTTTTCTTATGTTTACGGAGGACAAAGCCCCTACTCCTCCACGCCCTCTATCTCCGCCAAAAACCCTGCAGACTTATCGGCCTTCTCCGTATTCGGGAACAGCTCGATCACCTGCTGGTAAAGCTCCTTCGCCTTCACTTTATCACCCATACGGTAGTAAGAGTTCGCCAGATCAAAAAGCGCCTGGCCGTTGGTGGCGTCATACTGGTATGCCTTTGCCAGATTCGGAATGGCATCCGCATAATTTCCCGCCCAGAACGCCGCATGGCCGTCCTCATCATAGGATTCCGCGATCTGCGGCCCGATCAGGGCCAAAAGGGTATTATAAAGCGTGTCGAAAGACTCCGTGCTTTCATGCTCTTCCTCCTGGGCCCGCTGCTCCTCTATCTCCGTCAGATAGTCGGCCACAACAGTAACGTCATCGGGATTCGTCAGGTATGCGCTTGCCGCTTTCATCAGACTTTCCACAGACTGCAGCGTGCCGTCCTTCCCCATATAAGCCGTCAGATCCTGCTGCAGCGTCTCATTCTGCTGCTGCAGTTCCCCGAGCTGCTGCTGCAATTCATCAATGGTAGCCGTCTTCGCGTCGGACTGTTCGCTGACCTTGCGCAGCTCCTCGTCGATGCCTGCCTTGGCCGTCTGTATTCTGGCCGGCAGGATCAGAAAGAAAGCGATGGCGATACCGATAGCCAGTCCGATTCCCAGATTCAGCAGGGAGGTAACGCCCCTGCCCTCCTTTATATTCACCGGCTGGATAATCGTTTCATTACCGCTCTGATATTTGACGATCTCCTCCGACTTCTTTTTCCTCGGGGAGCTCTTAACGCCCTCCTCGGGAAGCAGCATCTCGTCCACTTCCTTCAGATACCGGAGCGTCGCCGTATTGTTCGTGTCAATCTCCAGACATTTGGAGAGTTCTCTCTTTGCCCGCTCCCACTCCTCGTTGTTGATATACAAAAGCGCAAGAAGCTGGTGCGCGCGGATAAACTTCGGGTTTAAGGACAATACCTTCTTTAACTGGATCACCGCCAGATCAAGGCTGTCCTGATTACAGTAGGTAAGCGCCTGATTATATTTCTTAATGGTCTGGTTGATGGTGTCCAGACGGTTCTGGTTCGTCTGGATCATATTGATATAATCGTCCGCAATATTTTTTTTCGGACGCATGTTCTTACTGATAACCCACTCGCTTAAAGCCGCCACCACCTCGCCGGTCTCAAAATAAACCAGACCGAGAAGATTTCTGGCCTCCACATTATTCTTGTCAAATTTAAGGCTCTGCCGCAAACTCGTAATCGCACCCGTCAGATCCCTGACGCCGGCCCGCTCCAGTCCGTCGTTGTAGAAACGGTTAGAGATATATATGATCCTCTTATAAAGGGCTACATCGGCACCGCAGTTCGTGCAAAAATCATGTTCAGACAGCGCACATCCACACTGATAACAATTCATCTATGCCAATCCCCTATTCTCCTGCTTTCTTCGATTCCTTGACAATCTTCACCATCAGATCCGCCATATCCGTCAGATCCTGATTATAGATCGCTTCCTCTGCGTCCTCCACTTCCAGACTGGGGTGGAACTTTTTCAGCTCCTCTTCAAAATTAATCATTGTTAAATCTCCTCAAAAGGGCCTTTACTTCGCCCGCCAAATATAATGAACCGACAATATACACCTCGTCCCCGTCATTTTTATGTGTAAGCAGTTCAGAAAGCGCCGTATCCAGCGTTTCGAAAGTTTTTCTGTCAAATCCGGTATATTGTCTGAAAGAATCCGTAAGCTGTGTAAGCGGAAGCGCCCGTTCTCCCTGTAAAGGCACGAGGCATATCTCGTCGAAAAGACCCGCCTGCGCAAGCAGCGCCGCCACACGGCTGTACTGCTTGTCCCGCACCGTAGAGTAGAGAAGAACCCTTCTTCCGACACATGCATGCTGTTTTACCGTCTCCAGAAAAGCCAGAATCCCATCCGCGTTGTGCGCGCCGTCCAGATATACCGACGGCAGGATTTCCTCCATTCTGCCTTCCCAGACCATTTCCCTGATCCCGTCCTGCAGAGCGGAAACAGTGATCCGCTCCTCCTCCAGACGCGCTATGGCGTTCGCGGCAAGCGACGCGTTCTCCACCTGATAAAGTGCAGAAGTAGACACAGTAAAACCAATATAATCATAATAGTGTAAATGAAGAGAAAAATCAATCGTTTTATGCCTAATCTTTATTTCTTTTATCGCAGTTTTCTCTACGGGAAAGGTCTGCGTCCCGATTTTCTCCGCATATTCTTCTATGACACGGGTCACGTCCTCCTGCCCGTCCGGATATACCACGGGCACGCCGGGCCTCATGATCCCCGCCTTTTCCCCGGCAATGAGCGGCAGCGTATCCCCCAGATACTCCATATGATCATAGCCGATGGCCGTTAAGATACACAGCTTTTTATCCTCCACCACATTGGTGGCATCAAGCCGGCCGCCAAGCCCCGTCTCCAACACCACGTACTCCACGCCGTGTTTTTCGAAAAGCGCCATAGCCATAAAAAACAGCAGCTCAAAAAAAGTGGGGTGATAAGCCGTGGCAAGGCGCTTCACCTCACCCATCACCACGCGGAATGCCTCCAGAAATTCCTCCTCAGACACCATCTCCCCGTTTATGACAAACCGCTCCCTCATACTCATAAGATGCGGGGACGTAAACATCCCGCAGGAAATACCCGCCTTTCGCAGTACGGAACACAAATAAGCACAAACGGAGCCTTTTCCGTTTGTGCCTGCTATGTGTAGAATCTTGCTGTTCTTCGCCGGATACCCCAGACGCTCCCAGAAACGCGCGGTATCCTCCATACTGTTTTTTGTGGTAAATTTAGGGGTGGCGTTGATATAATTCACCGCCGCCCCATAAGTCTCAAAGGTTTCTTCCATTTTTGCTCCCATGGTCTGCCCGCCGTCAGTTGTGCACAATCACCGTTCCCTCGATCACGCCCCTCTCGGCAGCATACTTCATAAAACAGGTGTTACGGTCGAGCGTCATCTGCTCGGCATTGATGCCCACTACCACATTGCGGTAGATATTGCCGTCTACCTTAATGTAAGAATCCTTGCCAACCTCCATGGTAGTTTCCAATTCTTCCCGCTCATGTCCTACCTTATCCAGCTCTACAAAGTATTCGTCCTTCAGATGGTTCCACTCCAGAAGGCTGGCCTCCGTGCTCTTGGCGGTACCCGCACCCCGCATACGTTTCTCGCGCAGCGCCTCCGTCATGGTGTCCACCAGCTTGGAAAGCTTCTCCTTGATCTCCGCCTCCCTGCGTCTTGCCTCCAGAAGCTTATCGAAGGCCTCCGGCTCGTAGCCGCAGTGCAGAACCGTCTTAAGCTCCACATCATTTCCGGCTGTCATCGCTTCAATGCTCCTGAGCGCATGGGTATAGCCGCCGATAATCGCGCCTCTCTTACCTGCGGTTATCACTTTATCCTTCGCCGTCACCTTCGCGTTCAGGATTACATTGGCCTGCACGAGACCGCCTGCATCTACCGTGGTGTTTTCAATAAATTCCGCAAAGACATTTCCTCTGGCGGATATCTTACCGCCGCCCTGTATGCCCCGCGTAAGCATCACGTCACCGCCTGCAAACAGCGACGCCGCGCCCGTGGTTCCGTGCACCTCTATATTCCGCCCGGCACGGATGACGATGCCGCCCTCCACATTGCCGTTGATAATGATATCCCCGAAAAACTCGATCTTACCGATGATCGCATCCACATCGCCCATGATCTCATGCACATTCTGGATATCGATCTTACCGTCCTTGACCTCGATCTTGCCGTCGCTCTGGGCATAATAAACGCCGTTTTCCCTTGTAATGCCCTTCCCTCTCATGGGCGGCAGATCTCTCACGGGATCGGCTTTCATCTCGCCGCCCACAACCGTATAGCCATTCTCACCCTGTACCGCATAATGATAGATCGCTACCTTATCGCCCTTTTTCACATTCTGCAGGGCGCTCATGCTGGAATAATCTACCGAACCGTCCTCGTTCACCTTTGGGCCGCAGTGTTCTTCCGGTGCAAAAAGATATTCGAAATAACCGTCCGTCCCGGGCTTCGTCTCCGCGCCCCTGGCTACCAGAATCTCTCTGTCATACACCTTTTTCTTAACCATGGCCGACAGATTGGAGCTGTGATACCCTTTGATCACACCGTTTAACTCCAGATAATTCTCCAGATCACGCTTCGTATAAGTCTGTCCCTCCGCCGGTGGAGTGAGATAAAGCCACGCCGCCATCTCGTCCTCGTCTATCCGCAGATAAGTGCCTTCTGCCAGATTCGACTCTGTAGGCGCCGGCCTGACCTCAACCGCCACAGCGGTTTCCGCCGCTTTTTCAGGCTCAGCCTTGGCCCTGGTTTCTCCTGCCGCAGGCGCCTGCTGCCCGGCCGCCGCCTGCTGGGCCGCCTGAGGATCTAATCCCTTTGCTCTGGCCATTGCCGCTTTCAGTTTATTAAGCTGTTCCGATGACAGATTGACCTCAGCCACGTGACTCACCTCCTTCCTTTATCTTATGACGCACATGTCATATATTCCCAGATTACTCTTCTTAACTATAACTTTACACCATATCGACCCACTTTTCCAGTGGTATTCTATAAAATTTTTCAGTTCAGGTAACAGTTCAGCTCACGCCCTTCGCAAAACCGTGCTTACAGCACTTTCCGCTGCTCCGCAGCTCTTTTTGCTCAAAAATGGGCGTTCCCTCAGACCGTTATTCGGCTGTCAACTTCGTGCAAGCACGATTTGCCAGACGAATACGGTCTAGCTGAACTGTTTAGGTAAGCTGTGCCAGCCGCTCCTCCACCTGTTCCTTCATCTGCGTATATTTTTCCAACTTTGCGCGCTCCTCATCCACCTTCTGTTTGGGCGCCTTGGACATGAACTTCTCGTTGCCGAGCATTCCCTGCACTCTGGCAAGTTCTCCTTCCAGACGCTTCTGCTCTTTCTTCAGGCGCTCGATCTCCTGCGCGATATCCACCAGCTCCTCGAACGGAATATAAACCGTCGCATTCGGGATCACCACAGACACGGCGCTGTCGTCAATACCGCTCTTGTCCGCCTGCACGGTCAGCTCGGACGCCGCCGCCAGAGCCATGAAGAACTGTCTGCCCTCCTCGAAGATCCCGCGCACATCGTCCTTCTCACTGACCACATACACAGCCGCCTTTTTACCCGGCGCCACATTCATTTCCGTCCTCACATTGCGGATACCGCGCACCGCCTCCTTCATCAGTCCGATGGCATTCTCCTCCTTCGTATACTGTCTGTCCTCACGGAAAAGGGGCCACTCGGAAACCATGATGGATTCCTCCTTTGTCTGCAGCGTGCAGAAAATCTCCTCCGTGATAAAAGGCATATAAGGATGCAGGAGCTTAAGCGCGGAGGTAAGCACATTCTGTAACGTCCACAGCGCCGCGCGCTTCCCTTCCTCCTCGCCTGCCTCCGTGCTGTAAAGACGGGGCTTCACCATCTCAATATACCAGTCGCAGAACTCATCCCAGATAAAGTCGTACACCTTCTGTACCGCAATACCCAGCTCGAAGCTGTCCATATTGTCCGTCACGTCCCTCACAAGGGTATTCAGTTTGGAGAAAATCCACTTGTCCACCGGATACAGGCTGTCTTTGATTTCCTCATAGGAAGTCTCCCAGCCGCGTTTCCCGGTTTTCTCCTCCTCCTGATCCATATTCATCATGATGAAACGGGACGCGTTCCAGACCTTATTGGCAAAGTTCCGGCTTGCCTCCACTCTTTCATAGTAGAAACGCATGTCGTTGCCGGGCGCATTGCCTGTAATCAGCGTAAGCCGCAGCGCATCCGCGCCGTACTGGTCGATAATCTCCAGCGGATCAATGCCGTTGCCAAGGGACTTACTCATCTTCCGCCCCTGGGAATCCCGCACAAGACCGTGGAAAAGCACCGTCTTAAAGGGCTTCTCCCCCATCTGCTCATATCCCGAAAATACCATACGGATAACCCAGAAGAAAATAATATCATAACCCGTCACAAGCACGTCCGTGGGATAGAAATAGTCCAGATCCTCCGTCTTCTCCGGCCACCCCAGCGTGGAAAAAGGCCACAGCGCCGAGGAAAACCAGGTATCCAGCGTATCAGGGTCCTGCGTGAAATGGGTTTCCCCGCACTTCGGACACACAGACGGCGCTTCCTTTGCCACCACAATCTCCCCGCACTTGTCGCAGTAGTAAGCCGGAATGCGGTGTCCCCACCAGAGCTGGCGGCTGATGCACCAGTCGCGGATATTGTCCGTCCAGTTATAATAAATCTTGTCCATGCGCTCGGGAATCAGTTTGATCTCGCCCTTCTTCACCGCTTCCACGGCGGGCTTAATCAGCTCTTCCATCTTCACAAACCACTGCTGCTTGATCATGGGCTCGATGGTCGTGTGACACCGGTCATGGGTGCCTACGTTGTGGGAGTAATCCTCAATCCGCACCAGAAGCCCTTCCTTTTCAAGCTCCTGCACAATCTGCTTTCTCGCCTCATAACGGTCCAGCCCTTCATATTTTCCGCCGTTTGCATTGATGGTGGCGTCGTCGTTCATGATATTCACTTCCGGGAGACCATGGCGTTTTCCCACCTCGAAGTCATTGGGGTCATGGGCGGGCGTAATCTTCACCACGCCAGTCCCGAATTCCATGTCCACATACTCATCCTCCACCACGGGAATCGCCTTATTCACAATGGGCAGCCAGACCTGTCTTCCCTTCAAATAAGTATATCTCTCATCGTTCGGATTCACCGCCACGGCCGTATCACCCAGCATCGTCTCCGGTCGGGTGGTCGCAAACTCAAGAAACTCCGTCTTGCTCGGCTGACCATTCTGGTCAACCAAAGGATACTTAATATGCCAGAAATGCCCGGCCTGCTCCTCATATTCCACCTCCGCGTCGGAGATGGAGGTGTTGCACACAGGACACCAGTTGATAATACGGCTTCCTTTGTAGATCCAGCCTTTCTCGTGCATCTTACAGAATACTTCGGTGACCGCCTTGTTGCAGCCCTCGTCCATGGTAAAGCGTTCCCTGTCCCAGTCGCAGGAGGAACCAAGCTTTTTCAGCTGGGAGACAATACGTCCGCCGTACTCCTTCTTCCAGTCCCATGCCCGCTCAAGAAAGCCCTCTCTGCCGAGATCGTTCTTGTCGATGCCCTCCTCCTTCAGCTTCTCAATAATCTTCACCTCGGTGGCGATGGAAGCGTGATCCGTCCCCGGCTGCCAAAGGGCATTGTACCCCTGCATCCTCTTATAACGGATCAGAATATCCTGCATGGTATTGTCCAGCGCATGTCCCATATGAAGCTGTCCCGTGATATTTGGCGGGGGAATCACGATGGTGAAGGGCGTCTTCGTCCTGTCCACCTCCGCGTGAAAATATTTCTTGTCCAGCCATTTCTGGTATAATCTGTCCTCGATGCCTTTCGGATCGTAGGTTTTCGCAAGTTCTCTGCTCATGGTTTTCCTCCTTTTATTGGATGCGTTTTTTATTGATGTTCTTTGTTAACTCGAGAGGAAAACATATTCCGACGGAGCCCCTAAAATAACGCCAGTGCTTAGCGAGGTCTTTTCGAGCTTAGCATCTGCTGCGTTATGATCGGAGCGAAAGCGCGGCGACACAGGAATATGTTTTCCTCGAGTTTGTCCATAACACAGTAAAAGACGCCCTCTGCCAGTCTCCTGACAAAGGGCGCTGGATGCGCGGTACCACCTTCATTTATCACTCAGCGAAGCCGAACCCTGTCCGGCCTCCGATCCGTTAACGGGGATCATTCGGGGAGGCTTACTGCCGCTTTCGCGCTGCAATCCGCGAAACCTTTTTCTGCATCCCGGTTCCGAAGCCACATTCCACAGATTCCCTTCCGAAAGGATCTCTCAGCCTGTGATCCCTCTCTCTGGCGGCGTCGCCTGTGTACTCCTCTTCGTCATCACCTTTACAATTATCTAATACTATAGTCAATAAAAACTTTTTTGTCAATTCCCATTTCGCTCTGCCAAAATCAAAAATGCGCCGTCAACTGATCATCGTGCACTTCACGATGCCCGCTCCTCCTTCAGCACCTCCAGAAATACCTCCACCAGCTTGGGGTCAAACTGGCTGCCAGAGCATCGTCGAAGCTCCGCCTCCGCGTCCGCCCCGCTCATTGCCCTGTGATACGGCCTGTCGTGCACCATCACATCATGGGAATCCACCACCGTGATAATGCGTGACAAAAGCGGAATCTCATCCCCCGCAAGACCGCCCGGATAACCACCGCCATCCCACCTCTCATGGTGGTGCAGTATATACTCTCCGATCGGCTTAAGCTCCTTTGATGCGCTGGCAATCCGATATCCCTTTTCCGTGTGGGTCTTCATGATCTCCCACTCCGCGTCTGTCAGTTTCCCGGGCTTTAAAAGAATAGAATGCGGAATGGCGATTTTCCCGATATCGTGGAGCACCGCCAGAAGAGCCAGCTTTCCCAGATCGCCGTCCGTCAGGTTTAACGCCCTTCCCAGCCTGATCGCCATCTCTCTGGTCCGCTCCACATGCTCCTCCGTCTCGTAATCGCTCTCCGTCAGCGTCTGGGTCAGGGAATCCAGAAGAGAGCTTTTCTGGGACGACTGGTTCATCAACTTCTTCGTGCGCATGCTCTCCGAAGCCTCTCTGACGGCGTCCTCCACGCTTCTTGTCTGATCCCGGATCACCGCGATCCCGTACTCGATATCCGTATTGATTCCGGTATCATTGGCCTGACTGTACCGTTCCTTGATATTTTCAAACAGACGGACCGCATATTCCTGCTCCACCTCCGCCAGTGCCACCGCCATATCCCCGTCAGCCATCC
Organism: uncultured Lachnospiraceae bacterium; assembly: GCA_947176065.1. Taxonomy (GTDB): domain Bacteria; phylum Bacillota; class Clostridia; order Lachnospirales; family Lachnospiraceae; genus UBA3282. The sequence continues at coordinate 43,378 of CAMWPB010000014.1, forward strand.
TTGCCAGAATCGCGCTTGCCGGCAGATTTTCCCGCAAAAGATCGGCCGCCTGTCTGAGCAGTTCATTGCCCTTCTTCCAGCCGTATACGTCGTTGACAAGTCCGATGCCGTTAGCGTTACACACCACCACGGTCACAGGGTACACGTCTTTCGCGAGCAGCTTGTCCATCTCACCGTAAAAGCTGTTTTTCGAGTAAAGCTGGGTCAGCATATCCCGCTCTGTGTCCAGCGTTTTCATGATGAGAAGATGGCCGATGCCACGCCCCTTCCCATCCTTCAGGCAGTTAAAGACGCAGTGATATCTGCGGGCGCCCACGCTGCCCGGATTCTCCCATGCAAACGTCTGATCCGTTTCGACACTCTGCAGATCCCGAAAGGCGCCGAGCTGTAGAAAATCCATCATGCTGATCCGGTTCTCCTGATCCTCCAGTACCGGGAAAAGCGCCCTCATATCCCGGTTCGTATCCGCCACATACCCCTCATAGTCAAAGAGAATCATGGGCATCCCCATATATTCCAGCACCATCTTGCGGGTGGTATTCAACATGCCCCTGGAGGAATAATCAAAGGTGTTTCTGTAGACCAACGGGCAGACAAAGCCATAAACCAGCACCGCCATATCCATAGGCGCCATGAAAAGCTCCACCATGTAAAAAGTAGTGAGCAGACCGATCAGGCAGAGCGCCAGAAGGGTGTTGATATATCTGGCACGGTAGATCTTTGGCACGCTTACGGTCTTGCGGATCAGAAGATAAAAGATCACGGCCACAAGCAGATAGACAAAGGCCAGATGCAGATAGAAGCCCTGCTCCGGCTCAAACATATATTTTATGGCATAAATGCTGTCCGCATGATACTGATAACGGAGGATCACTTCGTGGAAGACATTAAGAATCAGAATGGCCGCGTCAATAAAGGTCAGCAGATAGACCGTGAAAATCAGCACGCGTTTAAAGCGCGGCTTCTCCATTTTTGACTGGGTAAACTCTACCATATAATAGACCATGGACAAAACAAGAAAATCCAGACACACAAAATAAGCGCTGGTTGTAAGAGATGCCGTAAAATAAGTTCCAGCCCCAATTCTTGCCATGTAGGTAAGATTCACCGCGCAGGCCACCATAAACATGGTTCCCGTAACAAACGCCAGATGTGTTTTTCTTTTATAAGTAACGACAGCGCAGACAAACGCGCAAAAAGCTGCCAGACCGCACGCTATATAGCTCAAGACCATAAAAATATCCTCATTTATGTAATAGTAATTTTTATTGTACCATATTCTGATTCGCTTTTTTCCCGTCAATAACAACAAATTTCAAAACGGCATTTTAGCTATTTTGACCTTCTTTCTGGAAATAAAGGCAGAAATTGCAAAATCAGTTCCCTTCCCTTACAATAACAGTAAAGTATTGCTTTATTTCGGAAGGAGGCAGTCTCTTCATGTATCACGCCAAAAAAATCGGTGTATTTATTTCCCATATATTCGGTGCTTACCAGCAGGGCGTATGTCAGGGAATCATCGACCGCGCCATAGAATACGGATATACCGCCGAAATCTTCACCTCCCTTGACGGGGAAAATCTCGGCTCCTATGCGCTCGGTGAAGAGAGCATCCTGCATATCCCAAACTATGACAGCTTTGACGGCATCATCTTTGCCTCCGACACCTATATCTCGCAGGAGCTTCGGCAAAAAATCCTGAAACGTCTAAAAGCCCTCTCCTGCCCGATCGTGGAAATTGCCGTAAAAGACGCCCATTTTCCTGCCGTATCTCTGGAAAACAATTCTATGACAGGTGATCTGACTTCGCATTTTCTGAACGTACACCGCGTTTCCCGTGTATGCTTTTTGGGCTGCGCAGCAGAATCCTATATCTCAGATATAAGAGAATGTTACTACCGGGACGCTTTGAAAAAGCAGGGTAAAACGCCGGGTGAAAACGATATTTACCATTGCCGCTATGAGGACGACGATGTAAACAGGGCGCTGGCCTTTTTCTGCCGGACGGGGATGCCGGAGGCCGTGGTCTGCTACAATGACAGGCTCGCACTCATGTTTCTCGCCGCCGCCCTTGCCGCAGGATACCGCGTACCCGACGACATCGCCATAACCGGATGCGACGACACGCCGGACGGCAGACATGTTTCCCCCATGCTCACAACCGTCTCTTTTCCGGTCTATGAGCTGGGCGCCCGCGCCCTTGAAAATCTGCTGACCCTGATCCGGGGCGGCAGTCCTGACGCTGCCTGTCCGGCTGCGGAACCACTCATCCGAAATTCCTGCGGCTGCGGCCACCTTGAAAACGCCAACTCTGTCCATTTTACGCAGGCGCTTTCCGCCCGTATCGCTTCTCTGGAAAACTCCATTCTCAGCTCCATGAACATGTCTTCCTCTTTACAGCATGTGACGGACCTTGACGCGGGCATGGATCTGCTTACCGGATTTTTGCCTCAGCTGGAACACTGCAGGGAATTTTATCTTTGCCTGTACGCCGACTGGGACTCCGTTTCCAGCCACATTCTCGCCCTTACGAACCGGGAAGAGACTGCCGCGGACACCGATATCATCCTCCTGAAATTTGCCTATAAAAACGGAAAACGGCTGCCGGAATGCAGCTTTCTGAAAAAGGGCCTGCTGCCGGATTATCTTTATGCAGATTCCGACTGCGCTTATATTTACGTTCCCCTGTATTTTGAGGACAAGAAATTCGGCTATATCGCCCTTGCCTACGAAGACAACCGAATCGACTACCAGTTCCGTCTGGTACAGTGGCAGATGAACATTAACCAGATGCTGCAGAGTATCTGCGAGGCCAAACGCACAGGAATGCTGGTAAGCCGCCTGGAGGATATCTATATGAAGGACCCGCTGACCGGCCTTTACAACAGGCACGGCTATGACCGTCTGGAGGAGCCGCTTTTGCACCGCGCCGTCTCGGAAGGTCTTCCGCTCACTGCCTTTCTGATCGACATGGACGGACTGAAAGCAGTCAACGACACCTACGGCCACAGCGAAGGCGATTTTGCCATTCAGGTATTGGGGCAGGCCATCGAAAGCACCGCCGCCGAGGGGGATATCTGCGCCCGTTTTTCGGGAGACGAATTTTATATCCTCACCGCCGGCCTCTCCGAAAAGGAGGCGAAACAGCGCGCCGAATCCATTGCCGCCTATCTGGATAACTACAATAAATTAAGCGGTAAAGCCTACGATATTTCCTGCTGCTGCGGTTATGCCTCCGCGCTCCCGAATCCCGATTTTACGGCGGAGCACATACAGGAACTGTTTTCCCTTGCAGACAGGCAGATGTACCGTGAGAAAGAAAAACATCATGCCGTCCGCAGATGATCTTAGGTCAGTTACTTTTACCCCCCCCCCTGAAAAAATGGCCATTTTGCACATTTTTCCGATATTCACTGGGCGATACCCCACAGGAGGCCTTAAAGAGCTTCATAAAATGCTTTTCATTGTCGTACCCGATCTTTGCGCTGATCTCTATGATCCGCAGATCCGTTTCCGCAAGCAGTCTCTTCGCCTCCTCCATACGGATTCCTTTCAGGTAATTGACGAAGTTGCTGCCCGTGTGTTCCTTAAAGAGATAGGAAAACAGAGAATAATTCATGGAAATATGGTTGGAAACCACAGCCATGTTCAAATCCTTATCGTAGTTCTCCTGAATATAGGCAATCGCCTGCTTGATCTTCTGCTGGTTCTTATTGGTGTCAAAACGGCTGTTGATCTGCTCATGGAGGGCAAGCAGCCACTCCATAAATTCCGCCTGCCAGACCGCAAGCGCAGGATAGGTATAATACGCTTTCAGACGTTTCACCTCTTCCTGCTCCTCTCCCAGCACATTCCGGTACGTCTTTTGCGCCTCCTTAAAGAAGTCGTCCATACTGCCCACAAAGTCGGAAGGTTTCACCCACTCGTTCCTGACTGCGTGGAACAGGCCGTTCCACGCTTTCACCAGCTCCTCCGTCTTATCCGTGCCGATCAGCTGCACTCTCTGCAGTTTCATTTCCGGCCCGACCAGCTTACGCCCCTGTTCGCAAAACTCCTCCGGGACATGCTTAAGTGGCTCCTCAGCATACACCGGCATCCGCCCCACGCAAAAGGCGCGGTGCCTCGCCTCCACCGCCTCCCTGAAAGCCAAACGCAGCTCCCGGATGCCGCTGTGCAGAAGACTCACGCCCACATACTCCCGCGCCAGCTCATTTTTCAAAAGAAGCTGCGTATTCTTCTCCGGCACAAGATACACGTCATCTCCCTCTATATTGTGCAGATAAATATAGGGCTGCTCTTGCGACATTTCTACGTCCTTTGGATTTAGCACGCACACCTGGTACGCATGCAGATCAAACTCACTCTCATATTCCGTCTGCATGGTATGGATCTCTTCCTCCGTAATCCGCTCATTGAGCATCAGATATTTAAGCTGCTGGCGGCCAAGGCGTTTGCTGGTCCGGCTGTTTTCCCTGCTCTCCGCAATTTCCTGCTCCAGCCTTCTCAAAATTCCCCACAGCTTCTCCCTCTCCACCGGCTTTAGCAGGTATTCCCTTGCGCCCATGCGAAGCATCTCCACCGCATAGGAGAAATCTGCATATCCGCTAACCGCCACGACAAGCGGTTTTTCATCCAGCTCCTGTATGCTTTGCACAAGCTCTAATCCGGTCATTTTCGGCATACGGATATCCGTGAACATTACGTCCACCTTCTGGCTGCGCAGAATGTCAAGCGCCATCTCCCCGTTGCCGCATTCCATGATTACCTCCACGGGAACACCACTGCGCTGGATCATCGCCCGAATCCCCTGCCGTATCATTTTCTCATCTTCCACAATCAGTACCGTCTTCATGGTCTGCCCTCTTTCTCCCCCGGATACACCGGCACGCGCACCGTAACCTTCGTGTAGCACCCGGGTTTCGAGTCAACGGTAATCCCATACGCTGCCCCGAAACTCATCCTTATCCTGTCCTGCACATTCTTTAAACCGATTCCGTTCCCGTTTCCCCCGTCTGGCTCGATCTCACCGGCTATCCGTTTCCTGAGCCTTTCCAGTTCCTCCCCGCTCATGCCCTTACCGGCATCGCTGATCTCAATCACACAGTCCCCGTCTCTGATCATTCCCTTAATATAAATATTCGTGTCCTCCGCCAGCTCCTCTATGCCGTGATAAATGGCATTCTCCACAATCGGCTGCAGGGACATTTTCGGTATCTCCTGCCGCAGAACCTCCTCCGGCAGATTTAAGGAGAGATAAATCTCATAGTCGAAGCGCAGATTGATGAGAATCAGATAATTTCTGATATAGGCAATTTCCTCCTCCACCCGCACATTGCCGGAAACCCACCTGATGCTGTACCGGAGCAGGTTCCCCAAAGAGGTAATCGCGTCGGAAATCGCGTATTCCTCGTCGATCTCCGCCATCATCTTGATGGACTCCAGCACATTATAAATGAAATGGGCGTTGATCTGATTCTGCAGTGCGCGGATCTGCGCATTCTTCGCCAGCATTTCCCTGTCTATATTTTCCTTCATGAGCTGTTCGATATGGTCCAGCATCTTATTGATCTGGGTTCCCAGCTCACCCATCTCATCGTTTCCACAGGAATCGATCCTCACCTGCAAATCGCCCTTCTGTATCACGCGGATGGATTTTAGAATTTCATAAAACTGCCGCAGCAGCCTCTTTACAATATAATTAACCAGAAAGGCCAGCCCCACGAGAATCACCAGCATTACCGCCACAAAGATATTTCTCATGCGATACACATAGCGCACGTTTTCCGAAATATTTTTCACGGACAGCAGTCTCCCCTGCAGCTCCCCGACATACAGACAGGATACGATCAGATGCTCCCCGTTCTCTCTGGAATATCCTGTGTACATCCCGTCCTCTACAAGATCCTGTTCTATTTTAAGCCGCGCAAATTCCTCTGTCCTGCCGTCCTGCTCACTTCCAAAATAGAGTCTGCCATCATCTGAAATAAAGCAGCTCCATTCATCTTCGATATCCTCGTACAGCGGCGGAAACATATTCTCCATGGTAACCACCGTCTCCATCACCCCGATCAGACCGTTTTCATAATCCTCTATATTTGTCACCAGGGCTGCAAGCTGCGTCGTCCCGTGATTGTCAAACAGGGTATCCTGATACTGGTAATGCCAGCCCGCCGCATCCGTCTCCCCCGCCCATGCCATTTTCTGCATACGGGAACGGCTGTAAAGAACCGGCATCATCTCCTGTATACTGTCATTCACGGCGTACACACGCACGCCATACAGCAAAGTATTGTTGCTGACAAGACGCTCCAGCGAGGTAATGTCAGAATGATAAAAGGCAAGCAGCTCTTCCGTACTCAGCTTTTCCTGCCGGACCGCCCTTTGCAGCATCTGCACAAGCGCCTCGTCATTCAGAAAAAACTGCGTCGTCATATTGACCGAATCAATGTTTTTACGGATATGATCACGGTTCCGCTCCATCGTGTACTCCATGTAATTTCTGTTTTCTGCAATGACATTCCGCTCCATATTGTAAAAGAAAACCCCTGCCAGCACAGAAATAGGCAAAGCCACAAAAAAACAGATGACCAGCGTAAACTTTGTATTCAATTTTAATCCGCTGAAGGCTTCCTTCCAGTGTTTTCCCATGCTCTAGTCGATTCCCATCTTTTCTTTCGCCTGCTTCATCAGTTCCGTCTTCGCCGCCTGCACCTCCTGAAACCCGTACGCCTCTCTCTTTTCCAGAAAACCGGCAAATATCCTGTCAAATTCCTCCTCCGACTCTGCCAGCAAAAGCCCTGGCAGCGTCTCGCTCCACAGCCGCTCAATCTTTTTTTCTTCATAAGCCTCTCTGGAACCGTTCGGAAGAAAGGCGTCGTACTGTCCGTTATAAACCACATAGGGGTACGACCACTCCATGATCTGTCTGACCGGCTCCTCCGGCTGCTGCTGCCACTGCAGCTGCATTATGTTGTCCTGCAGCATCCAGTAAGTATCATCTGCGCCGTACATCCTGTCATATGCGGCCCTGTCCGTATTGAGCAAAGCCCTTACCTCCTCCCGCACCACCGGTTTCCCGTCCACATAGTCAAAGGTCTCCCCCTCTACTCCCAGCGAAATCCGAAGCTGCCCCAATTCGCTCAGCATATAATCCATGAAGGCAATCGCCCGCTCCGGGTGTTCACAGTTTTTTGATATCAGAGTGACCGTCCAGCCGTTTATCCCGTTGATGGGCAGCGTAGGATCATCTCCCGCCGCATTTTTCGGACCGTCCACCGCCAGATAGATCCGTTCCGGGTGCCGGGCATAAAGCGCCTTCTGCTGCGACATCATATCCGTATACTGGTAGAGCATACAGAAATATCTGCCCTTTGCCATCTTCTCCTCCATCTGCGTCCTCTGATCAATGAAAATATCGTCCGAAAGAAGACCCTCCTCTCCGAGCCCGCGGAACATTTTCAGCCATGTCAGATAATCCTCGTTCGTATAGCGGTCACATATCTCTCCGTTCTCTTCAAACGGCACCGCGAGAAAATTCATCAGATACTGGTCGAAGGACACGTTTCCCTGATCGTTAAATACATGCGCGCCCACCGGAATCATCGGTTCGCCGTCCACCGTCGGAAACATTTCATAGGCTTTTTGCACCGCCGTCCGAAATCCCTCTGGCGTAGTCATGTCCGGGCTGCCGATGGCCTCATACATGTCCTTCCGCACCAGAAAAGTCTGGTTAGAGCCAATGTTGTCGTACCTCTCTATATCCTTTGCCGTAAAGAAGGAATTGGGATAGCTGTATATATTGCCGTCCTCCTTCGTATACCAGTTGACCACATCATCGTCGCTGACCTGATAAAAATATGCATCATAGCTGTCCGCCAGTTCGTTTAGGGCATAGACCTTCCCGTCATCTATCATCTGATTGACCTGCGGCTCCCACCAGCCAAGCGTGATAAAATCCGGCAGCGAGTCCGCCGCAATCAGTGCGTCCAGCTTTTCCCCTTCGTTTCCGCTCGGCGTAATAAAATGAATACTCACGCCCGTCTCTTCCGTAATCTTGTCTGATACCACATTGCCGCCCCAATCGGAGTTATACCAGGAATAATTGATATACCAATCAAAGGTAACCGGTTCCCCGGCATACCTCTGCCACGCCGGGGTGTCGTCACCCGCCGGGACATCCGCAATATGCCCCTGCGCTCCCTCTTTCTTCGCACATCCCGCACAAAGCAGACATGCCCCAGCCAGAAACAGCCCCGCAGGAACCCCTTTTCCACTTTTTACAGACCCTTTTTTCACCCGCACCCTTTTCTCCATCCAATCCATAATCAAAATCCAACATATTTACACCCTGTCTACAGTATACGGCTTTCCTCTCTCCTTTTCAACGCCCAAAGGCACTACCCATATCCCAGGAAGTGCCTTTTAAGGTGTTGATATTTCATGCCATCGCCAATAAGCCAGCCCGGACAGATTGCTCATTCTGGCGGAGGCCATAAAACAGCGCCGGGACTTAGCGAGGTACTTCACGAGCTTAGTCTCCGCTGCGCTGTGGTCGGAGCGAGAGCGCGCCGACAAAGAATGTGCGATCTGTCCGGGCGTTGGCTTTCGGAGAATGCCTCTTTTCACGCTACTCTTTGACACTTCCCGCCGAAATACTGCTGATAATGTACTTCGAGCAGAAGCAGAACACAATCAGGATCGGCACCACGGAAATCGCAACGCCAAGGTATATCGCACCCTGATTTTTCTGCAGATCCGTCGCCGCGTTTAAGGTACTGATCATGACCGGCAGCGTCATCTTATTCGGTGTATTCAATAAAATCAACGGCACAAGATAGTTGTTCCAGTTACCGATGAAAGCGCCGATCGACATGGTCGCGATACCGGGCGCCATAATCGGCAGCACGATTCTGTGGAAGATATGCAGCTCACCCGCGCCATCGATTCTGGCCGCCTCCAGAAGCGCCTTCGACAGCGTGGACTGCACATACTGCCGCAGGAAAAACACCGTGCCGGGCGATGCGATGGCCGGAATAATCAGCGGCAGATAGGAATCCACCATATGCAGCTTCTGACAGAGATTGTAAAAACCGATCAGACTCAGCTGCGCCGGAATCATCATGAACACCACCAGTATCTTAAACAGCCAGCCGTTCCCCTTAAAGCGGTACACCGCCAATGCGTAGGCCGTGACCGCCGAAAAGTAAGCCGTCAGGATGGTGGCCGGAACAGCTACCAGTAAGCTGTTCCCAAAACCCCTGAAAAGATTTACATAGGCGAACAGCGCCGTCCAGTTTTCTCCCAGATGGGTGCTTGGGATCAATGTGAAGGAATGGGTGATCTCCACGCCGCTTCTCGTGGCATTCACGATCATCAGCAGAAACGGAAGGAGACATATCAGTGCAAGCAGGATCAGGCACACGTAAATGGCGCCTCTTTTTATCTTTTTTGCCATAATTAATCATCCTCCCTTCCAAGCGTTTTGAACTGGATAATCGAAACAATCAATATGATAAAGAACAAAGTGTAGGCAATCGCCGAAGCGTAGCCCACCTGATGGGTCTCAAAACCGAACTTGTACAGGTACATAACCGCCGTCTGCAGACACCCGGATGGCTCCCCAGCCGTGTTCGGCGCCACACCGTTCATCAGGAAAGGCAGATCGAAAAGCTGTAAGCCCCCGATCAGGGATGTCACGAACACATAGAGCATGATCGGTCGAAGCAGCGGTATCGTGATCTTTGCAAATACTTTCCATCTTCCCGCGCCGTCGATGGCCGCCGCCTCAAAATAGTCCGTCGAAATGCCCTGCACGCCCGCCATCAGCATAATAAAGGAATTGCCGAACCACATCCATGCGCCGATCACCGAGATCACATAGGGCGCGGTTCCCGTGGAGCCAAGCCAGTTGACCTGTTCTTTTGTGATCCCAAGCATCAGCAGAAGCTGGTTAAAACTGCCGTACTTCCAGTCAAGCAGTGTCTTAAACAGAAAGGCCACCGACGTCGCCGCGATCAGGTTCGGCAGATAGAACAGCGCCCGGAATACCGACAGTCCGCGGATCTTGTATTTTATGTCGCTGAAAATCACTGTGAGCAGAAAAGCCAGCCCCAGCTGCAGTATAATGTTCACGCCCCAGATCTTAATTGTGTTCCTCAAAGCCTTCCAGAAAAACTTATCCTTAAAGACCCTTATGTAGTTGTCAAGCCCCGCCCATGTGGGATCCCCGAATCCTTTATAGCTGGTAAAACTCAGATAAAGTGTACGGAGCACCGGATATACGCTGAATGTCAGAAAGACGATCACAAAGGGCAGTACAAACAGATAGGCTATCCTGTTGATATCTCTCTTCTTTGATTTAACCGCACTCGTTTTTGCCATATTTCCCTCCATAAAAAATCGTCGCAATTTCCTGTCAAATATAGGCAGAGGGGGCTTACAGGCCCCCTCCCCCATACCTTGTTATCTGTTCACTGTGATTTCCGGATAGGTAGCCTCTATCTGGTCATAGAAATTGTTCCACGCCTCTTCCTTGTTCATCTCGCCGGTCTTGATCGCTGTGGTCGCCCTGCCCCACTCGTCGCCGATAAACTTGTCGTATCTGGTAACCTTGGAATAGTCGATTCCCTCCGCCTGCTCGAGCCAGAACTTGTAGAGCTGCTGCCCGCCGTAAACTTCGTTTTTGTCCTCCGCATGCGCTTCCAGCACGGGAATCAGGGATACGGTATCGCCCTCGGACTTTTCAATCCACCAGTTTGCGGTGTCCTCATTCAGGGTACAGAACTTTAAGAAGTCCCACGCCTGTTCTTTTCTCCCGGACTGGGAGGAAATACCGATAAAGGTACCGCCGCCGAAGCCGTAAGCCGGGCCGGAGCATACACCCCACTTGCCGGAAGTGCCCTGCACATTGTCTCTCATGGTCAACACGCCCCAGGAAGGAAGGCCGAAAGCGAACACCTCCGTCTTATCCAGATCCTTTGTCGCCTCCGCAAACCCTTCCGCATCCCACACGTCAACGGAATCGTCCGCGTAATTCTGGATATCGGCGGTCAGAATCGGCACCTCGCCAGCCATCGCCTGATACCAGGGAGTTGACCACTGGTTTGCATACGCCGTGTAATCGTCCTGATAAAGGTAGACGCACAGATCCTGATAATCTTTTCTTCCCTGATCCACATTCAGTACCCCGTCAATTACCCATGCGGAGTCGCCGGAGAAATAGTTGATTTCCGCATCGGAAGCGAAAATACGGTAACCCGCGTCTTTCAGGGTCTGTGCCGTCTCCAGAATGGTGGGATAGTCCGCAAACAACTGACCAATCTCCTCCGGGTCTTCCGTGCCAAACACCGTCTGCGCAATGTCTCTTCTATAATAAATGCCCGCCGGGGTAATCTGATAGGAGATTGCTCTCTGGATGCCGTCGGCATCCTGTCCTACGTCCCAGACGTAATCCACGATCTGATCCGCGTAATCCTGCGCATTATAGGGCGCCTGGTTCAGATCCTCGAAGTAGCCCGCGTCGTAAAAGTCTTCCAGCATCTGCGGTTCGCCTACGATGATATCCGGCTCTTTTTGTCCGCCGTTCAATGCGGTCTGCACCTTGGTCACATAGTTGGCAGGCTCGATGACCACCGTCTCCACCTCGTTGCCCGTCTTCTCATGGTAGTACTCCGCGAACTGCTCCAGATCCTTCGCCAGCGTCCAAACCACTAATTTATCCCCGCCGGATGCCGAAGTACCGCCATCCGCCTGTGCGTCACCCGCTTCTCCCGCATCCGTCCCGCTCTGCGCCGCACCGGAATCCGAGGCTGCGCCGCTCCCGGAAGAGGCGCCGTCTGTGCCGCCGCATGCCGTCAGGCTAAATATCATGGCTGTTGCAAGCATAACAGAAATCACTTTTTTCAGTTTCATAACATATCCTCCTTTGGTTATCCCTTTTTGTGTTCTTTCTCTGTTCCACATTTCGTTTCGTCAGCTGATACTTAGATTATAAAATTCCCGTGTTTTCGTTATAATGTCTCAAATTTTACAATGGTATCATTTTTTTAGCAGTCCGTTTTATAGCATACGGTATGAATGGAATGCGGGGTAAGTATCGTCTCCTTCCCGCAGCCTTCCTCCCTGACCGTTACGGGGACTTCCTGTTCCGTCTTATTTAACAGAACCAGCACACGCTCCCCGCCCGGGTTTAAGAATGCCGCCGCCTCCACCGCGTCGCTGTAGCGGGTCATACCGATCCGTACCGCACCCGGCTCGATATGGCGGCTGAAATGGCCGATATAATAGTAGGACAGCCTTTTCTCAAAGGTATCCTCTTTGGGATTGCACATAATCGGCGCGGCACAGAAATTCCCCACATGGTTAGGCCCGCCCGCTGCGTCCAAAAACAGATTCCAGTCGAAGGAGGCGCTGACCCCCGCATTCAGATTGCCCATGATATCGTGGGCGTACATTTCCGCCTTCTCCACTTCCCCGGAATCGGCAAAACGGGAATACTCCACACAGCCCTCCGTAAAAAACACTTCTTTGTCCGGGTACTGCTTCCGAATCAGCTCTGCCGCCTCGAAATGGTCTCCCGTGTACCAGTGCACGGCCGCCCCTCTCACATACTTCCCGGTCTTTTCATCCGCCAGCACCTCCTTGAACCGCTGATAGGCCTCCTCCTTGTTGTGATCCCATACAAAAATGCCGATATCCGAAAGTCCCGCCTGCGCAAGCGCCGGCCCCAGATGCTCCCGCACAAAGAGCGCTTCCTCCTGCGAAGTATAAATGCAGGAATCCCAGGTCTGCACCGCCATAGGCTCGTTCTGTACCGTCAAAAAAGCAATCGGAACGCCCGCCTCCCGGTACGCTTTGATAAACTTCACAAAATACGCCGCCCATGTCCGGTAATATTCCTGCTTCAGCTTTCCGCCGTTGTTCATCTCCCCGTTTGTCTTCATGAACGCCGGGGGAGACCAGGGCGAAACAAGAAATGCCATATCCCTGTCACATGCTCCCTGCGCGTCCCGGATCAGGGGAAGAATTTCTTCCCTGTCGTGGGCAATCGAGAAGGTTTTCAGTTCCTCATCCCCGTCCTCCACATAAGCATAATTCCCCAGCGCAAAATCACAGCTGTTCATGTGGACTCTTCCCAGATGATACCGCAGTCCGTCCCGCCCGAAATACGCCTCTATCATTTCCTTTTTCCGGGCGTCCCCCATAGCCGCATAATTGTGCGCCGCGCTTTCCGTGAAAGCCCCGCCGAACCCCCGCAGTTTCTGGTAAGCCACATCCGGGTACACATTGACCACATGCATACAGTCCCCCATCTTTCGCGCCTCACACACCGTCTCCTCCCAAAACTTTCCGGCCGTATAATCCGTCACATATTCTCTTATTTTTTTCATTATTTTTCATGTCCTCTCTATTTTTTCAAATCATTGCGAAACCCATCTCAGCGTATATTAATTGTGCAAATAGCATAACCATAAGCAGACCCTTGGAAAACGTTGGTACTTGGCGAGGTTCTTTCGAGCCTAGTACCATTACGTTTGGAACGGAGCGAAAGCGCGTCTGCGTTGGTTATACTATTTGTGCAATTTCAACACCCTTACCCGTGTTTCGCACCCTCTATCCAATCCAAATCTCAACCCGCTCCATCCTGCCTGCCCGGATATCCTGCGCCAGCTTTCCAACGGCATATGCCGTCTCCACATCCGCCTCGTTACCGTTTTTATAGGTAAAATGCATACGCCTGACCGCGTACTGTCCCGGTATGTAATCCCGTTTTCCTTCCGCCCGGTACACCACCGCCGTCTCTCCCAGAAGCGTCGCCTCTATCACGCCGTCCTCAGGAATCAGATAAGCGGGAATGGCAGGTTCCGGAGCAAAGACAAGCACGCCGTTTTCCATTGCAAAGACATGCCGCCCGAACATCATCAGCTTCCACATGCTGATGAACTCAATGGTGGAGCCGGAAAGTCTGGCCACAAATCCCTTTCCGTGAATCTCCTCATTGGGATTCCTGCTGCTTGCGATAAAAGATGAATTTTCATATATGCTCCTTCCATACACCGCCGGATCAAGAAAGGGCACCGCTGCCTTATGGAAGTCACAAAAAAATTCCTCATACATGCCGCTGCGCAGAAGTTCCAGCAGATACTTATACTCCATATGCAGCCATATGGACTCGTTTTCCAGCCACCCCGGTGTAAAGGCGCAGGCTCTGCCCAGCTCATAGGACGCCTGTTCCAGGGAATCGTTCACCTTATACATGGACAGTTTCTCATCATACAGGCCGCTGTTTTTCACCTTCTCATACAGGGCTTTCTTCCGCTCCGGCGGCAGATTCAGTTTCAGGCAGCGGACAGGCCCTTCCAGAAAGGCCGGAACCGGTTTCACCTCAAACCGAAGCGGCACAATCCCATCCGCCTTCTTTTCATAGTCCTTCACCTCGTAAGAAAAATAGGTCGGACATATCTCCTCCCCGAAGGCGCAGGCTTTTTCGATGCCGCGTTCCACGAACACCTGCCACTCCTTTAACGCCTCCGCCAGCGTTTCTCCCGCATACGTTTTCCTTTTGCCGGAAATACCGTGATAGGTTTTATCCCAATAAAGCTCCTTCACATCATTGATCCGGTTCCAGAAGGAAAGGATTTCCCCGTCCTGCGCCAGACTGTCTTTTTCCAGCCGCACTACCAGCCGCAGTTCATCGATAAAATCGCCAAGCTCCTCCGTAACCGCCACTTCCCCCGGGAATCTTTCCAGCGCGGAAACCGTATAGCAAAGCATCCTTGCAAGCTCGTAAGTCTCCGCCATCGAAGAGCCGAACAACCCCGGCAGACCGTTCAGCGCGTCATACCATCCGGGCTTGCCACCCTCCATTTCAACGCCCATGCCGTAAGCGTCCAGCGCCGCAAATTTCGTGGCGCACAAAAGGAGCAGCTTTTCCATCAGGGTGACATGCACAACCTCCCCTTTGCCGTACTGCGCGCGCACCAGCTTCTCCGCACCGCTTCTTTTGCTCTGCTCATCCAGCGCATGATATTGGCGAAGCCCGTTTTCCGTCTCCACATAGCGCCTGCCCCGCGGGTTAATGCGGATCTGAGACAGGAAATAGGTATAGTCCTCCTCGTAAAGCATCTCCCGCTCCCTGTCAGGATAAATCTCCAGATAGTCCTCGATCAGATCCAGATTATAAGTCCAGTGGTCGCTCCAGTAACCCTCTCCGAAATTCCCGTTCACCAGACGATCCGCGAAATCGATGACCTGATAAAAAATCGGTTCCTCCCACTGTCCCAGCGTGTCGTCAAGCTTCGCCCACAACGCCCCCGGCGTAAAAGGCTTTTCCGTAAAGGCCGTAAGCTCTTTTGCTGCCGCTTCGCCCAGTCCGTCAAAAAGCGTCCCGGCCTTTTCTGCGTCCAGCCGGTAGGTCAGCTTCTCCACCGCCAGCGGGTTATACCCGTCCAGTTGAATCAGACTGTAAAACATACGGATATTTTCCCTGCCGACAAAAGGAGCAAAAAAAACGTCGCATCGGCGGTTCTGGTTCACGTCCCGGAAATTGCCGTTTCCCTGTGAGAAAAATTCCGGCAGCATGGAAAAATAGTTATAATCCCGTTCCAGATCCCCATGCTTTCTGGAATAAACATAATAGAGCTTATTATTGCCAAGGGGAATCGGACAGCCGCCCCTTAACAGGTTATCCATATAGGTATACCGACAGTAGATATCGAAATTCTCTGAAGCGGTTTTTGTGGAAATTCCCCTGCAGAGCTCCCCGATCAGTCCCTCCGCCTCCGCCTGCTTCTCCTCAAAATAAGCGCCGTCTCTTTTTTCCGCCAGAAACCGTTTCAGACAGTCCTTGTTCTGTACCTGTCCGATCACCTCGTACAGCGTGAGCGTCTCTCCCGGCTTTAACTGCCTGCCCGTCCCGTAAAAGCTGCACGGGAGAAGGTTCGCCACAGCCTGCTTCTGCCCGTACACGCCTGCCAGACCATCCTGTGCAAAGGAAACCGCCGTCTGGAGAGAGCAATCGTAAGCAAACACCGCCTCCGGGTCAACCACCGGTTTCAGAAGCGTCCCATCCTCCAGACAGGCGAAGGAGAAATTGCCTCCCGCGATCTCCCGCACCGCCGCGCTGTCAGCCAGACTTGCGCGCACGCGGAAAAACGGTACGTTTTCTTCCAGATCCTCCGTCTGCATCCATGCTTTTGCCGTCTGTGTCATATTTTTCATGCTGTCCGCATCCACGCCGTAGGGAATCAGCGCGGGCATACCGTCCAGAATTTCCAGTGAAATTTCCCGTTCGTCCTCATTGGTAACGCTCACCTTTCTGACAAGCGCACCGATTTTCTCCCCGGGCAGAATAAAGTAGTCCACATCGGTAAGGAGCTTTTCCTCCTCATTCTTTTCCCGCAGGGACAGGCCGTTCATGCCTATTTCCATTTCCTGCTCCCATTTTTCCTGCGAGAAACACTCCAGATAATTCTCGTCTTTGCGAAGAAAGGTACGAAAGCCCGTCCGCTTCACATTCTGGTACGCCACGTGGGCCGGATAAAACTCCATGATCGCACAGTCCTTATTGTCTACGCCAAAGCTGACAACACCCTGTCCGCGGTTTACATAATAGCACCAAATCGGAATGCCGTGCAGACCCGCAATCCCCGGCAGAAAACTCGCAAAAGTTGACTTTCTACCGTAATCCTTCATCCTGTATTTTTTCTGCTCCTGTTTCATACGCCTCTTCCTTTCCTCTTTTCTCAGGACTGCCGCCCCGACCGTTTCTCTCATCCTACATAAAAGAAGAGGTACGCATGAAGGTATCTTTTGTTATTTTGGTATCTTTTTTTTAGAAACCGCCTCCGTTTTTCGGACGCGGCGAAAACTGGTATGCTAAAAATTTTGCAAATTGGTACTTTTAAAAAAGCCAGTTTGCTATAAGATAGGGGTAGTGTTAAGGTTAGAAAGGCGGATTGCATTGTGAAAAATGAGAAATTACTGAAAGTCGTATTTACGGGCATTTTTGCCGCATTATCCTATGTGGTATTCACTTTTTTACAGATCAAAATTCCCCTGCCCGGCGGCGATGCCACCTCAATTCATCTGGGAAATGCCGTCTGTGTGCTGGGTGCGCTGCTCCTCGGCGGCGTATACGGCGGACTTGGCGGTGCCATCGGTATGACCATCGGCGATCTTTTTGACCCGGTTTATGTGGTCTACGCTCCCAAAACCTTTATCCTGAAATTCTGCATCGGCCTGATCACCGGTCTGATCGCTCACAGAATCGCGCATATCAGCACTGAGACCGACACCAGAAAGGTATACAAATGGTCTCTTGCCGCCGCTGTGGGCGGCCTGCTGTTCAACGTGATTTTTGACCCGTTGGTCGGTTATTTTTACAAACTGGCAATTCTCGGGAAACCCGCCGCGGAGGTAACGCTTGCGTGGAATATCACCTCCACCTCCATCAACGCGGTAACCTCCACGATTGTGGCTGTTCTGGTATACAACGCGGTGCGGCCGGCACTGAAAAAATCGGGATTGTTTTTTTGCGTGCATAAGCAGAGTCAGAAGACGATATAGACAGGATACATGCTTGCATGTAAGACTGTCCATGTCGGTTTATGACGAGCAACGCGAACGAGAAATGCAGAACATTTCGAGTCTGCTTATGCAAAAACGTTAAATGGAAAGAGGCGGGAGGTTTACATCATGTATCCTCCCGCCCTTTCCTCATTTCTTTCTGTTTCTACATTACAATATCATTGTTCTCAGGTATTACAACCGCCGCTATGAAGTAGACAATCAGTCCCATGCCTACGCTCGCAGCGGAGCACAGCGCCCAGACCAGCCGCACCAGCGTAGGGTCTATGTTCAGATATTCCCCGATTCCTCCGCAGACACCGCATATCATCCTGTTTTGTCTTGATCTCATCAGTTTTCTTACATCGTTGTTCATTCCCTGCTCCTCCTTATTCTTTACCGCACCTGTGTAGTGTGCGAGCAGTCTCACTGCCAAATAGTTTACATAACACCCCGTGCCCTACTCCTCAAACATTACGTCTACATTTCCCATATTACAGTTTATATCAAACTTACTGTTTTTTCCACTGTTCCATGATTTGACCGTCGCAAGACCGCTGCGGCTGTAACTCCCCACCGAAACACTGCCCATGCCACACTCCACGTTGTAGCTGTGGTCGTCCTCCGATCCGGTCAGGTGCATAACGATCTGGCCCATATCGCACTCCATATCCAGATCTCCCGACAAGGTTCCGGTAATCTCGGCCAGCCCCATGCTCACTTCCACATCCGTCTCACCTCTTACCGTCAGTTCGTCAATTCTCAGATGTCCGGCACCGATCTCGATATCCGCCTTTCCGGCTGTGATGCGGTCGGCAATAAGCTCTCCGGCACCCACAAGAAGGCTCAGTTCATCTGCCTCAAAACCGTTCACCTCAATCAGTCCTGCCCCCAGATTTACCTTCATCTGCCGCGCGTTAATGAATATGCTTCCCATAAATCCTGCGCCCATTTCTATGTCACACTCTTCCAGCGCGCATCCTTTCGGCAGCCACAGATAAACGGTGTCATTGGCTCCCCTGCGCCAGTTCCCGAGATGGTGCTCCACCTCATTTTCAATAGACAGCTCACTTCTGCCGTGCTCATTCTCTATGGTGTAGTACGGCCTGTTGGCATTGCCGTCCACAAGGAACCACACATGCGCATCCTCGGATTCCAGAATGAGCACATTGCAGTCCTCCACGTCAATATCCAGACTGCCAAGGGTTTCCGCCGTGAGCGCAAGCTGCTCCTTATCTCCTTCCAGCCTCTTCAGCGTGCTCTCCATCTCACGGTCTATCGTCGCACGGATCTCCCCTATATCCTCTAAATCCTCTATCTCTTCTATATTCTCCAAATTGTTTCTGTCATATCCCGTTGACCGCCAGAAACCGATCCGCCAGTCACCGGCGACGTCCCTATACCAGCTAAGCGGAATCGTATGCCATCCGCCCATCTCCGAAAGCTGCCTGAAACCTCCAAGCAGTCCGCACACCACGCTGAGGACAAGCCCCACAAGAAACAAAACCAACGCTGTCATCAGACAGCCCTTCGTAAACTTCTTCATGCCTTTCTCCTTTTCCGCGCTGCTTTTTGTGCATAAACGAGTTTGTGGCAAGCAACGCGCAGACACAAATCTCGCGATTGAAAATTTTTAATTTTCAATCTCTGCACCTCCCCTGTGAAATAATCTATGACATAGATTCACACATCCCCTGATCAATGCCGGAACCGCCTTTCCTACCACCAGCACCATCAGCCAGACGAACACCAATCCCACTGCCACCATAATCAGGCCGCCGCCGACCATGCATAAGCCCCCAAGGGGCGCGCCGAAAATAGCCACGAACCCGGCGATCACCAGTGCAATGCCCACAACTGTCAGCACCACGCCCACCACCAGAAACGCGATGAAAACGCCGAGCAGCCCGGCAAGTATACCCACGCCGCCGCCGAAAAGACCACCCAGCACGCCGATCCAGACCGGGGAAAGCACAACCGCCAGCACGATAATCAGCGCGATCTGTCCGCCTGTCATAGGTTTTTTCTGCGGTGCGCCCTGTGCATTCTGCTGGCCGTACCCATTGCTCCCGGCATTTGCCTGCTGCCCGTAAGAACCGTTTGCAGCTCCCGCGCTGCCTGTCTGCTGCCCATAGAAGCCGTATGCGTTTCCGGCACCGCCCGTCTGCTGCCCATACGGATTCCCTTGAAATCCGCCTGCCTGCGCACCATTCTGTCCATCTGCCTGCTGGTTGGTTGACATAACTTGATTTTTACTTCTCTGCTCATAGCTGTGAAACCCGGACTCCGTAAACTCGCCCGCGTTTCCGCCGTCAGCCAGCCCCGCCTTGATCGATCTGGCAAGTTCCTCCGGCGATCCAAGGGCCGCGATCACGCCCGCTTCGTTTCCCTCGCCCGCATCGTCAAAGTATTCGTTATAGTAGGTGATCGCCTCCTCCCGCTCCGCAGGCGGCACGTCCTGTAGAAGCGCGGTCAGTCTGCTCATAAATTCCGCTCTATTCATTCTTAAGTCCTCCCTCAAAAATACTGTTCAATTTGGCAGAATACCGATACCATTCGCTGATGTAAAGATTGAGCTGTGCCCTTCCCTTCTCCGTAATCCGATAGTAACGCCTGTTCCTTCCCGCACATTCCATATCGTAGATCTGCAGGCACTCGTCCTTCTGCAGTCTTCGCAGCACCGGGTACAGGGTGGACTCGGAAATCTCTATGACCAGCCGCACCTCCTGCGTGATCTTGTATCCATAGGTTCCCTCCGTCTCATGGGACACAACAGCCAGCACGATGGCGTCCAGCAATGCCGCACCTGTGTTAAAAACCATGCAAATTACTCCTTTCTTCCTTTTTATATACTTCATCCTTTTTCGGAGTTATCCTCCCTTCACTCGCTTCTATTGAGATTTATAATATTGTTTATTCGTGCAATATTATATTTCGTATAATATTGTTTCTACACATACTATATGGCATATAATATTATTTGTCAACAACTAATTTAAAAAAAAGAAACCATGATTTTAAAATCGCATGGTTCCCTTTCTTCTATGTTGAAAAAGCTTTTTTATATGGAAAATTTTTCTGTCAGTACTCCTTTCTCTGAAACACCCCCACGGAAAGCGGAACGGACACCGTGAACGACGCCGCGCCGCAGGCCATCATAAAAATACCGCTCATTACAGTCTGCCATGTCGTCATATTTCCCGGATACATTATATTGATCAACGTGGTCAATCCCATGATGACACCGATCCCTCCGAGCAGGCTGACCACCAGAATCACCTCGTTGCGCTCCTCCCCACCGAGAAAATACAGGGGAAAGAAAATCGCTCCCATAAAAAGACTGATTCCGATTCCCAGCACAAACAACATAAAAATATCCGTATTCCTGTCAAAAGGATTGCCGTGCAGGGCAATGGACAGCGCGATGCCCACCCCCGCAAACACAATGCCCACGGCCAGCCACAAAAGCTGACTGGCAAAAAAGCTGATTACGATATCCCTTTTTCTGACTGGAACAGTCAATTTATATTTCCCCCATTTCGTGGCGCTCTCTTTTCGGATACTGGCAATAGAATTAAGAGAAAAGCCGATCATCACCAAAAGCATGTACCCGATGATAAGCGACGGAATCGCATTGTCCATGGCGACTACAAACACACCCACCAATAACGCAATCCCCGTAAATGCCTCCGCGCCTAAAAGCGTTGCATAAAAATTATTCCTGAAAAGTCCTCTCATACCCTTTCCCCCTTTGCCAGCAGCAGCATGATCTCGTCCACCGAAGTGTGATCTACCACCACATCCTTATACTTTCTCTTCGCTTCCCTGCCATCGGCCACCAGCACGTCGATCTGCGTATCCCGTTTCCGATAAGCCAGAATATCCTCCCGGTCCACTGCCTGAAACTGGCTCTCCCTGCAGCGCATCACCGCATAGCGATAGACCAGATCATCCTTCGGCGCCGTCAGAATGAGCCTGCCCTTATGGATAAAAGTGATGTAATCCGCCACCTTTTCCAGATCGCTCGTGATGTGAGAGGATAAAAGAATGGAGTGGTTTTCCTCCTGCACAAATTCCAGAAAAACATCCAGCATGTCATCCCGCATAACGGGATCAAGACCGCTTGTCGCCTCGTCCAGAATCAAAAGCTGCGGATGATGGGAAAGCGCGGCGGCAATGGCCAGCTTCATGGTCATCCCCTTTGAATAGTGTTTTATTTTCTGTTTCACCGGCAGTTGAAAATCCTCCATATATTTTTGAAACAGCGCCTGATCCCAGTTCTTAAAAAGCCCCGCCATCACCTTCGACAGCTGCCCCGCCGTCCAGAAGCCCGGAAAATTATCCCCGTCGTAGACCACGCCGATTTTCTCCCTGATATCGGTATCCCCGTCTCCCATTTCCTTTCCGAAAAGCTTCACCGTACCGCTGTCCTTCCGGATAGTATTCAAAATACAGCCGATGGTGGTCGTCTTGCCCGCGCCGTTTTCCCCTACGAATCCAAGAATCGACCCATAAGGCAGCGAAAAGGAAATCTGATCCAGCGTAAAATCCGATTTCGGATACGACTTGGAAAGATTCTGTAATTCCAATATATTTTCCATATCACTCGTCCTCCTGATAAAACAGAGTCAAAATTTCCGTCAATTTCTCTAAAGAAATATTGCTCGTCCTGCCAATTTCAGCGGCCGCCTGCAAATGCTCCTCTGCAATCCGCTGCTGCTCCTCCTGATACAACTCCTTGTTCTGCGCTGCCACAAAGCTTCCCCTGCCGACCGTGGTCTCGATAAATCCGTCCCTCTGCAGATCCTCGTAAGCCTTCTGCACCGTTATGACGCTCACATGGATGGATTTTGCCAGAGCCCGCATAGAAGGAATCGCTTCCCCCGTCTGCAGCTCCCCACTCATTATCATTGCCTTAATCTGCGACGTGATCTGCTCATAAATCGGTTTATTGGCATTGTTGCTGATAATGATTTCCACACTTTTCCTCCTTTCAAATTGTGCTTAATGTACTTATCGTATAAGCACATTATAACACTCCTTTTCTATTTGTCAATCCATTGTCACAAAATGAATTCTCCACTTTCTTCCATGGATCTTTCCCCTTCCCCATTCCCGTGCGCAAATCCGGCTGCCATATTGCGTTCCGCCCCCGCCGGTGCTATACTAAAGCGAACGCCCGTGCGTCCGATTCGGAGAATGCCAGGCATTCTCCCTGAAAGATTTTGACCTTCACAAATGACTATATATGAAAGACAAAGGAGTTTTCCATCACCATGACACAGGAAAATAAAATCTGCTTCCGACACGGTATGCGGGACGGCAGCCCGATCGCGCTTGGGTATTTTGCGGTAGCCTTCACGCTGGGAATCGCCGCCAGAAACGCGGGACTCTCTGCCATACAGGCTCTTATTGCAAGCGCACTCAATAACGCCTCCGCCGGAGAATATGCCGGATTCGCCCTGATTGCGGCAGGCAGCAGTTATCTGGAAATGGCTGTAATGACTTTAGTGGTCAACGCCCGGTACCTTCTCATGTCCTGCGCGCTCAGCCAGAAATTGAAACCGAACACCCCTCTGCGCCACCGCATGACGATTGCCTACGACGTGACCGACGAAATCTTCGGCATCTGCGTTGCACAGCCGGGGTATCTGAATCCATGGTATGCCTACGGCGCCATCGTAGTGGCAATTCCCGGATGGGCGCTTGGTACTTTTTTTGGTGTGATTATGGGAAATGTGCTGCCGACCAGAGTGGTCAGCGCATTGAGCGTAGGGCTCTACGGTATGTTCCTTGCCATCATTATCCCGCCCGCCAGAAAAAACCGGGTGATTGCAGGCGTGGTGGCCGTCGGCTTCGCTGCGAGCTATCTTGTGAACCGCCTGCCCCTTTTTAGCGGCCTGTCCACAGGAATAAAGACCATCGCACTCACTGCCTCGCTGGCCCTTCTCGCTGCGGTTTTATTTCCGACTGATATGGTCAATAATGAAAAGGAGGTACCTTAGAAATGGAACATAATATCTGGATCTATCTTCTGGTGATGGCGGCAGTCTCCTACCTGATCCGCATGGCGCCCCTGGTGCTGATCCGCAGGGAAATCACCAACAAATATCTGCGTTCGTTCCTCTTTTATGTGCCGTACGCCACACTGGCGGTTATGACCTTCCCCGCCATCATGGAAGCAACACAGGCGCCCGCAGCCGGACTATGCGCCCTCATCGCAGGTATCATTCTGGCCTGGAAGGGCTGTAGTCTCTTTCAGGTCGCCGTGCTCTGCTGCGCCGTAGCGTTCGTGGTGGAACTGCTGCCTTTCATTTAAAAATCGTCGCCCGGCAGCGACGATTCAGAGAATGCTTCGCATTCTCCTTAACTGTTTTACGCTGTCGCAATTTCCTGGTAGGATAAAATGGTATTTTAGAAAAGATTTACCTTGCCGACCACGCCGTCGTTAATCACATAATACGCCGTGAAATCCTCGGGCTTTACATAGATCTGCATGTTTTCAATAGAATCCGCCTTAAAGCCCTTGGCGATATAATGTGATTTGACCCGTTCGGTCACATCGTCCATATTTACCTCGTACTCGCGGTACTGTAAAATGACTTCCGTGTCAATTTCCTTCCTGACCTCCGTGTTTGTCTGTACATCCGCTTTTGTATTTTCCATTGCGTGCTCCCCTTTCTCTTTCGGCATTTCCGCCTTCCCCTAAAACGTGTTTACTGTAAAGTTCCTTTACCAGTGTACCACAATCAGGATAATCTCTCAACAGGCAAAACAGGGTAGAAAAAACCGCCAGCCCGGTTCCTCCTTACCTTCCGATCCACGTACTCCTCGAAAACAGAATCAATATCGGGAAAATCTCCAGACGCCCCGCCAGCATGTCCACGATGAGCAGCGACTTGGACAAAAGCCCGTAATCCCCAAAATTGCATGTGGGTCCCACGCTCTCAATGCCCGGACCGATATTGTTAAAGCAGGCCAGCACCGCCGAAAAATTCGTCATCGGTGAGAAGCCGTCTATGGAAATCACGATAAAGCTGAATACGATAATAAAGGCATAGGCCGCCAGATACGCGTTTGTATTGTCCAGTACCCGCTCGGTCACCGTCTGTCCGTTCACGCGCACCACCTGCACCTTCTGCGGGTGCAGAATCTGCCGCACATTCCGCCGCAGGCTTTTGACCAGAAGCAGCGTCCTGCCGCACTTAAAACCGCCGCCGGTGCTTCCTGCGCAGGCGCCCACAATCATAAGTCCCAGAAGAATCGCCTTGGAAAAGCTAGGCCACAGGTCAAAGTCCGTGGTCGCAAAGCCGGTGGTCGTCATAATACTTGCCACCTGAAAAGCCGCATGGCGGACAGTCTCACCAAGCGTCCCGTAAAAGCCCCTCACATTCCACGCGATCAGCAGAACACTTACAAACGCAGTTCCGATATAGAAGCGCAGCTCCTCATCCTTAAAAACATTTTTTACCTGACGGATCGCAAGCAAATAGTAACAGCTAAAGTTTACGCCAAACAGCATCATAAACACAGTACAGACATTCTGCAGATAGGGACTGTAACCGGCTATACTGTCATTCTTTATGCCGAAACCGCCGGTGCCTGCTGTGCCGAAAGCCGTACACACCGCGTCAAACAGGGGCATTCTCCCGATCAGCAAAAAAACCACATTTAGTATGGTCAAAAACACGTAAATAAAATACAGTATTTTTGCTGTATCCTTCATCTTTGGCACAAGCTTCTCCACCTTGGGTCCCGGGCTTTCCGCCCGCAGAAGATGCATGGTATAGCCGTCGCTTTTCTCCCGCCCCCTGCCGATGGCAAGCACAAACACAAGCACGCCCATACCGCCCAGCCAATGCGTAAAGCTGCGCCAATAGAGATTGCCCATGGACAGCGGCTCCACCTCCGGCAAAATGGACGCCCCGGTCGTTGTAAAGCCGGAAACCGTCTCAAAAAGCGCATCCACAAAGCTCGGAATCTCCCCCGAAAAATAGAAGGGCAGACAGCCTAAAAGGCTCATCACAATCCAGCTCGCGCCGACACAGACAAGTCCTTCTCTCGCGTAAAAGCCCTTTTTTGCCTTTCTGCAGAGCAGATACAGCAAAAGAGCCGTTGCCACAGTAATGACTATTCCGGTCAAAAAACCAAATACCGCTTCCGACTCCTCGTGAAAAACACTGATCAGCAGCGCCGGAATCATAAATATCGCTTCCACCATCAGAATCCGGCTGATAAATTTTCCCATCATTCGATAATTCATAATTAACCACGTTCTTTTCACTTTGTTTTATTCAAAAATATCGTTGAGCTGATAAATGACCTCGTCCCTGCCGGTCACGATAATCACGGCATCTCCCTGTTGATAAAAGGAATCGCCGTTGGGTATCTCGAAGCTGTTATGCCTGTTAATGCCCGCCACACGGATATTTTTCTTCAACTTTAGTTTTTTCAGGGGTTCCCCGCAATGTCTCGTACTGCCGTCCACAAGAAACTCTATGGCCTCCGCCTGTCCGTCCGCAATCACGTTGACCGCCTGCGCCGCCCCGTTCTGGTTTCGAATCGCCCGCACATACCGCACAATGTCATTACAGCAGAGTTCCTTCGGGCTGATGGTGCTTCCCACCGGCAGCTTATCCAGAATCCGGTTATTGGAAAGCCTGCCCAGTTTCGTGATAATCTGGGGCACCTCCGCACTGCTGCCGATCAGGGAGATAAAAAGGTTCATTTCGTCCACTCCGGTCAATGTGACAAGCGCGTCACATTCCCCGATCCGCTCGCGTTCCAAAAGGAACTCATTGCTGGCATCGCCGCATACAATCGACACATCAGGTAGTTGGTTCGCCAGCGACAGGCATCTGTCGTAGTTCTGTTCTATGATTTCCACCATAATGCCGTCCTGATTCAGAAGCTGCGCCAGATAGTAGCTTAACCGGCCGCCGCCGCACAGAAGCACCCGTTTGGCCTTGTGCGTGATAATTCCCATATTTTTGAGGAATACGGTCAATTCTCTGGTGGAGGCCGTCACGAAAATCCGGTCCCCGGCCCGCAGTACAAAATTACCATCGGGGATGATGGCCTTGCTGTCCCGCAAAACGGCGCAGACCAGAATCTTGCATTTCACTACGTTTGGCAGATCAAAAAGCCCCACATCGCAAAGCTTCGAATCATCCCCGATTTTTAATTCCACAATTTCCACCCTGCCCTTGGCAAAGGTATCTCTCTTCAAAAAACCGGGATACTTGATCAGCCGTTCCATCTCGATGGCCGCCTGTCTCTCCGGATTGACCACCATGGACAATCCAAACAGATGCCTCATCTGATAAATCTGATCTTTGTATTCCGGGTTGCGTATTCTCGCTATCGTGTGAAGCTTGGGATTCATGCCGTGCGCAATCGTACAGCAGAGCAGATTGACCTCATCCGCTCCCGTCATAACGATCAAAAGCTCGGCCTCCTCCACGCCCGCCTTGGAGAGTGTCGCCATGGACGCGCAGTTTCCCTGCACCGCCATAATATCGTAGCGCTCCTCGCTTACCTCCAGCACCTCCGCCTTCGCGTCGATCAGCGTAATGTCATGCCCTTCCGCCACCAGCTGCCTCGTCAGCGTAGAGCCTACTTTGCCGTCCCCCGCTATTATGATCCTCACTGAAGTTCCCTCCGTTGTACCTGTAAGATATTTCGTTATCCTACTACAGTATACCACTCTTATTTAAAAAGGCAATGTTATGTTGGAATCCGAAGTACCTGGCCGATCTGCAGATTGTCGCCGGTCAGTCCGCTTGCCCGTTTGATGGCATCCACCGTCGTGCCGAACCGATTCGCCAGAAGCCACAGCGTATCCCCGGAACGCACCGTATAGTTAAAGTACCCCGAAGGCTGTTCCGACGGGATCTGCAGCACCTGACCGATCTGCAGACTGTCGCCGGTCAGCCCGTTCAGCCTTTTGATGGCATCCACCGTGGTGCCAAACCGATTCGCCAGAAGCCACAGCGTATCCCCGGCGCGCACCGTGTAGGCAAAGGAGCCGCCCGTGTCCGGCGTCGGATTCGGATTTGGGTTGGGTACATTCTGCCCGATTCCCTGATAAGTTCTGTAAAGCGCGTTCCACGTGGCGGAACCTACGATGCCGTCCGCCACCAGTCCCATCCTTCTCTGAAAAGCCGTCACCGACTGTTTCGTTCCCACGCCGAAGATGCCGTCCTGCGTCACCGCCGGAATATCGGGATAATATTCCGATATGATGTCCAGCAGATACTGCAGTGTAATCACATCCTGCCCCCGCGCTCCCTGCCGCAGCACGGCTGCAGGCGGCACGGTTCCGATTCCCAGATTGGTTCCTTCACTGTTTAACTCCGCCAGTCTGGTGACCGCCGTATACAGGCTTGAAATCTTATACCAGGTCGCCTTTCCCACGATCCCGTCAGGGGAAAGCCCGAAAATGCTCTGGAACTTCACAACCGCCGCCCGGGTGCCGTCCCCAAAGGTTCCCTCCGCGTCGGTGATCGCCGGTATGGCCGGGTAATTCTGCCTGATCCGTTTCAGATACCGCTGGATGGTCTGCACGTCCAGTCCCGTGCTCCCCACCCTGAGGGGCGTCCCCGGATAGGAAGTCAGCATATTCGTTATGATATTTGTCTGTGCGATCTCCACATCATCCGGGTAGTAATACCGCAGGATTCTGATCGGTGTGTAACCCTGATTCGCCAGGGTGACCGTTCCCCACTGGGATAAGCCTCTGCAGGTCACTGTAGTGCCATTGCAGAAGGAGGTAAAATACGGCGCTTCCTGCCCCTGCCTTCGGACATATTCATTGAATATCTCATCTACAATCCTGCTTATGGAGTCATAGACCGGCCTGCCATAGACAAAATACTGATCGTATGCCGTACTGTTAGTAATGTCAAAATAATATCCCTTTGCCCGGTACCACTCTGTATAGACCCGGTTTAGTGCAAAAGTGATAATGGCGTAAATATTCGCCCGCAACGCATTCTCCGGCCACGTCGGATAGATCTCGCTGCTGGCCACATTTTTCACATAATCGGGAAAAGATACCTGTACATTGGAAGCCGCGCTGTCCGGTGTCCCCAAATGCACCGTGATCGGATTCGGAATGACGACCTGCCGCAGCACCTGAGCCGACTCGCCGCTCCAGAAGGCCCCCTCCGGCTCGCGCTCCCCCTCCATGGAAACTGCGGGCGGTCCCACCGTGATTTCCGTCTGCACACGGTTCCGTTGCTGCCCCTGCATCGGCACAAGAACGAGCGGAAGATGCGCCGATTCGCCGTCGAAAATCGGAATGTCCGTGACATACACCGAATCGAACCCTTCCGCCTGTGCCAGCACGTTATATGTGACAAAGGGTGTCCCCGTAAAATTTTCGTTCTGGGAATAGCTTTTGTCCATCGTTTCCAGCGAAATTTTCCTCGTCTCCCCGTTTTCGTCCGTCGTCAGCCCGTAAATCCGGTTCTGCTCATCATCCAGGACGCTTATCTGTACGCCCGGCAGCGGCAGCGCTTCATGAGCCGTTCTCGCCTGTATGGTCAGATAGCCAATCGCCATAGTCCAGTTCTCCTTTACAACCATATTTTCCTAAATCCATATGTTATAAAATATGCGGCGCAAAGGTTCCCGTACCAAAACCGGCTTGTACAAACGATTTTATTTAGCTACATTTATCAATTAATCTAAAATGGTCAGGTTATTCAGGCAGGGCGGTAAATGCATCATATGATGATCTGTCATAGGCGTTAAAATCATACCTCCCCGCGTCAGCCTCCCCCAGAACACAAGCAGCCATACGGAACGGAAATCCGTAGTCACACCGCCTTCTTCCAATATTCGCATTACCCATTCTTCCGGCACCATAGACTGTATCTGATCCAGTGTCAAACTCTCTAATATGCGGCGGGTGTTTTTCCCTACTGCAATCATATAATCACGAAGTGCAAAGACATTTATCTCCTTTCCAAAGGCCACTGCTTCGTCAAATTCCAACGCATTTCCGGTGTCCGTAATGGAAGCGCCGATTTCTTTCTGCCACTTTGCATTAAATATCTGATTCTGATTAACCATCAGAATATTACTTACCAGATCTTCAATACGGTATGTATGCCAAAACTGCCAGCACATGGGAACTTTCCTTGTTCCTGCATAATGCAGATCCACATCATAGTCTTCTCTTGGTACTATCTCGTTCTGATTTCCAGACAGCATATATTCCAGAACATAATCCGCAATCGTCTTTTCCGTTCTCCCGGAAATTTCAGCCGGATGCACCATGGCATGGACTTCCAATGTCAATTCTCTTATTTTTTCAATATCCGTCCCTTCCAAAGCCTTTTTTAATTCATCATACTTTTCTCTGATCGGTGCAAACAATTCTTCCTTTTTCATAAAATGTGATTCCTTTCCTACCGTATCTTCGTTTTTTTATATTATACACGCTTTCCGCAGCATTTTCCCTATAAAAAATCGAGCGCCCGCGCGCTCGATTCAGAGAATGCTCTGCATTCTCCTTAAATGGTTTACACTGTCGCAATTTCCTATAACATAAATCGAGTAGGAGGAATTTCTCTTAGTTGAGAAATTCCGACCTCTCACACCAC
>CAMWPB010000015.1 GCA_947176065.1 uncultured Lachnospiraceae bacterium
GCTGGAATAGCGCAGTCGGTAGCGCAACTGATTCGTAATCAGTAGGTCGAGGGTTCGAGTCCCTTTTCCAGCTTGCCTGAAAAGGCTTCGCGTATGCGGAGCCTTTTGTCTTCCTATCGAGAATCCAAGAACGGGCAGATTCATTTACAGAACCTTGACTGACTGAGTTGGTCGATATACTTCTTCATATTTTCTGAAAATAAACACCACTATAACTTGACATAATATTTTGCCGTGATACAATATATAGTACGTGCGACGGGGAGTGACAGAAAAAATATACATGATATTGGGTATCAGAAGGAATATGGGGGAGTTATTGCATGAAGATTATCAAGAGAAGCGGCGTGGAGGTTAATTTTGATCTGAAGAAGATCATAGCGGCTATTAAGAAGGCAAACTACAGTGTACAGGAGGAAGACCGGCTGACCGAGGAGGAGATTGACGAGATCGCCTCTGTGGTGGCGGACCATTGCGAGGAGATGAGAAGGGCTCCCAGCGTGGAGGAAATTCAGGATATGGTGGAGAACCAGCTTATGAAGTATCGGGCTTACACCATCTCCAGAAACTATATCACTTACCGCTATAAGAGGGCGCTTGTGCGAAAATCCAACTCTACGGACGAGCAGATCCTGAGTCTTCTGGAGTGTAATAACGAGGAAGTTAAACAGGAAAATTCCAATAAAAATCCCACGGTCAACAGTGTGCAGAGGGATTATATGGCGGGGGAAGTGAGCAAGGACATCACCAGACGTTTCCTGCTTGCGCCGGATATCGTGGAGGCGCATGAGCAGGGTGTGATTCATTTCCATGACGCGGACTATTTTGCCCAGCATATGCACAACTGCTGTCTGGTCAATCTGGAGGATATGCTGCAGAACGGCACGGTAATCAGCGAGACGATGATCGACACGCCGAAGAGTTTTTCGACGGCCTGCAATGTGGCGACACAGAGCATCGCGCAGATTGCAAGCTGTCAGTACGGCGGACAGAGCATATCCTTGTCCCATCTGGCCCCTTTTGTGAATGTGAGCCGGGAAAAGTTCCGCAAAAAGGTGCGGGCGGAGCTGGAGGAGATGGGTGTGAACGCCACCGGGGAGCAGATTAATGCCATTGCGGAGCGGCGTGTAAAAGACGAGATTAAGCAGGGCGTGCAGATCATCCAGTATCAGGTGATCACGCTGATGACCACCAACGGGCAGGCGCCTTTTATCACAGTTTTCATGTATATCGACGAGGTGCCGGAGGGGCGTCTGCGGGACGATCTGGCGATGATTATAGAAGAGATGCTAAACCAGCGGATTCAGGGCGTGAAGAATGAAAACGGGGTCTATATCACTCCGGCTTTCCCGAAGCTGATTTACGTTCTTGAGGAGGATAATGTCCGCGAGGGCACCAAATACTGGTATCTGACGAAGCTGGCGGCAGAATGTACGTCCAAACGTATGGTGCCGGATTACATTTCGGAAAAGGTTATGAAGCAGTTAAAGGACGGCAACTGCTATACCTGTATGGGCTGTCGTTCTTTTCTTACCGTGTATCATGACGAAAACGACCAGCCTAAATTTTACGGCAGGTTTAATCAGGGTGTGGTCACTTTAAATCTGGTGGACGTGGCCTGTTCCTCCGGGCGCAGTATGGAGCGTTTCTGGGAAATCATGGACGAGAGGCTGGAGCTGTGCAGGCGGGCGCTGATGGCGCGGCATAACAGGCTTAAGGGGACGCTCTCCGATGTGGCGCCGATTCTGTGGCAGAACGGGGCGCTTGCCAGGCTGAAAAAGGGGGAGAAGATAGATAAGCTTCTCTACGGCGGCTATTCCACCATATCGCTGGGGTATGCGGGGCTGTGCGAGTGTACCCGCTATATGACGGGAAAGAGCCATACCGACCCGGAGGCGACTGACTTTGCCTTGAAGGTCATGCAGTATTTAAACCATGCGTGCAGAGAATGGCGGGAGGAGACGAACATTGATTTCAGTCTTTATGGCACGCCCTTAGAGTCCACCACCTATAAGTTTGCGAAATGTCTGCAGAAGCGTTTCGGTACCATTGAGGGCGTGACGGACCGGAATTATATCACGAACAGTTATCATGTGCATGTGACGGAGGAAATCAACGCTTTTGATAAGCTGAAGTTTGAAGCCCAGTTCCAGGAGCTCTCCCCGGGCGGCGCGATCAGCTATGTGGAAGTGCCGAACATGGAGAACAATCTGGATGCGGTACTGTCCCTGATGCAGTATATTTATGACAATATCATGTATGCGGAATTAAATACAAAGAGCGATTACTGTCAGGTCTGCGATTACCACGGGGAGATCGGGATCGTGGAGGATACGGATGGGAAACTCGTCTGGAAGTGCCCTAACTGTGGCAATACGGACCAGAATAAGATGAATGTGGCAAGGCGTACCTGCGGCTATATCGGGACACAGTTCTGGAATCAGGGGCGCACCCAGGAGATCAAGGAGAGAGTCCTACATCTATAACAAATCGAGCGCCAGCGCGCTCGATTCAGAGAATGCTTCGCATTCTCCTTGAATGGTTTATGCTGTCGCCATTTCCTAATATAGTGAAAAATCGAGCAAGCTCGATTG
Organism: uncultured Lachnospiraceae bacterium; assembly: GCA_947176065.1. Taxonomy (GTDB): domain Bacteria; phylum Bacillota; class Clostridia; order Lachnospirales; family Lachnospiraceae; genus UBA3282. The sequence goes on from CAMWPB010000015.1 coordinate 2,595, forward strand.
CGAGGACCGCTTCGCGGCCTCGGATGCAGCGGAGAATGATATGTATTACTCTATAATAAAGAAATATGATATTGCGGACGGGCCGGGGGTGCGGGTGACGCTCTTTGTCAGCGGCTGTACCCATCACTGTGAGGGCTGTTTCAATCCCGAGACATGGGATTTTCAGTACGGGGTGCCTTTTACGGAGACGGTGGCGGACGAGATACTTGAGGCGCTTTCGCCGGTGTATATCGCGGGGCTTACGCTGCTTGGCGGGGAGCCGTTGGAGGACGGAAACAGGCAGGCGCTTCTGCCGTTTCTGCGGGCGGTGAAAGAGAAGTATCCCCAGAAAAATATCTGGTGCTATACAGGATATCTGTTTGATGCGGATATTCTGGAAAAATTCTGTGCGCAGTGGGAGGGGATGAAAGAGCTTCTGTCTTATCTGGATGTGATTGTGGACGGAGAGTTTATTATGGCCCGGAAAAACATCAGCCTGCGGTTTCGGGGGTCGGACAACCAGAGGATCATCGACGTACAGGAAAGCCTGCGGCAGGGGAAGATTGTGCTGTGGGAGGATGGGGAAAACGGATAAAAACTGATTATAAAGGGGCAGATACGGCAGGGGATTTCCCCTGCTTTTTCTGGCTAAAGAGGAGGGATGGCAATGCAGGAGAGCAGACTGTTTCAGATTGTATACTACCTTTTGGATAAGGGACAGGCTACCGCGCCGGAACTGGCAGAACGGTTCGAGGTGTCGGTCAGGACGATCTACAGGGATATCGACGCTTTGAGCGGGGCAGGCATTCCCGTTTATGCGGAGGCGGGCAGAAACGGCGGCATCCGTCTGATGCATGACTTTGTTCTGGATCAGGCCGTACTGTCCGGGGAGGAAAAGCAGGAGATTCTGGCGGCGCTCCAGAGCATCAATATCACACGGAATAGGGGCGAAAGCCAGACCTTGCAGAAGCTTTCCGCCATGTTCCGGATCCCTTCCGAGAACTGGCTTGAGGTGGATTTCTCCAGATGGGGCAATCATGGATTTGACAAGGAAAAGTTTGAGCTTTTGAAAACCGCGGTTATGCAGCACAGACATGTCAGGATACGCTATGCGGGCACCGACGGGACTGTGGGGGAAAGAACCGTGCAGCCATACAAACTGGTCTATAAATCAAAAGCCTGGTATTTGAAAGCATTCTGCACTGAAAAGCAGGATATGCGGACTTTTAAACTGAACCGCATTTTGGATCTGCTGCTTTTGGAGGAATGCTTTGAGCGGCGCAGTTTTCCGGAAAGTTCGGATGATGCCGGGGAGGATTATCCGTTAGTCGTGCTTCGTTTTCCGAAAGAAATGGCATATCGGGTTTATGACGAGTTTGACGCAGACCAGATTGAGAGACAGGAGAACGGGGATTTGACCGCCTCCGCCAGAATGCCGGAGGGCCCATGGCTGATTAGTTTTCTGCTGTCCTTCGGGACGCAGGTGGAGGTGCTCTCCCCGGCGCATCTGCGGGATGAGATCGCGCGTCAGGCCGGAATGATACTGGAAAAATATAAAACATGACATGGGGTGTCAGGATTATGTGTGTATCATGAGAGATATAAATGAGACAGCCAGTTTCCGCAATATGAGGCGGATGGCAGTGAAACGGGTGTTTGGCGTATGTCACGGAGCTGTTGACAGATGACAGGGTGACGGCAGAAAGGAAGGCAGATATGGGAAGACCCACGACAAAGGCAGATTTATTAACCGCAGCGGCAGAAAACTATGCGAAACTGAATGAGATGATTGCAGGGATGACGGAAACGGAGCTGCATACGCCCTTTGATTTTTCGGGAAATGCGAAGAAAGAGGCGCACTGGAAAAGGGATAAAAATCTCCGGGACGTTCTGGTTCATCTCTACGAGTGGCACCAGCTTTTACTGACCTGGGTACATGCCAATCAAAGAGGCGACAGCTGGCCTTTTCTTCCAAAACCTTATAATTGGAAGACTTACGGGGATATGAACGTGGTATTTTGGAAAAAGCATCAGAACACAACCTTGGAAGAGGCGAAAGAACTGCTGCATAAATCCCATGCCGAGGTGATGGAACTGGCGGAGACCTTTTCCAACGAGGAGCTGTTTTCCAAGGGAGTCTTTCCGTGGGTGGGCGGAAGTACGCTCGGTTCCTATTTTGTCAGCAATACCTCGAGCCACTATGACTGGGCTATGAAAAAACTGAAGGCGCATAAGAAAAACTGCACAGGGAAGTGAGGAACGGCGGATGCACTTTGTGACGGCGAAGGGAATTTTATCTTCCAAAAACGGAATGAACCTGTACCGTGGCTGTTCCCACGGGTGCATCTACTGCGATTCCAGAAGCAGATGTTACCATATGGAGCACGCCTTTGAGGATATCGAGGTCAAGGAGAATGCCATGGAACTGCTGGAATATGCCCTGAAGCATAAACGGCAGAAATGCATGATCGGCACAGGCTCCATGACCGATCCCTATATCCCGCTGGAAATGGAACTGGAACATGTGAGAAAGGCACTGTCCCTGATTTACGGGTATGGATTCGGATTTACGGTGATTACAAAATCAGACCGTATTTTGCGGGATCTGGATTTGCTGCAGAAAATAAACGAAAAGACGAAGTGCGTGGTGCAGATGACCCTGACCACTTATGATGAGGAGCTGTGCAAAAAAATTGAGCCGCATGTGAGTACGACAGGGGAGCGGTTTGCGGCGCTGAAACGGCTGCGGGAAGCGGGAATCCCCACGGTAGTCTGGCTGACGCCTCTCCTGCCTTTTATCAATGATACGGAGGAGAATCTTACAGGCATTCTGGAGATGTGTGTGGAGGCAGGGGTTTACGGTGTGATCAACTTTGGCATGGGGCTGACACTCCGGGAGGGAAACCGGGAGTATTTTTACAGACAGTTAGACCGCCTGTTTCCCGGGCTGAAGGAAAAGTATATACGGACTTACGGGAACCGATATGAAATTGAGAGTCAAAACAGCAGCCGTCTGATGAAGCTGTTCCATCAAAAATGCAGTGAGAATGGAATTGTCCATGACAATGAGCAGATATTCCGGTATCTGCAGACTTTTGAGGAGAAGGAGGATGTCAGGCAGTTGAGTCTGTGGGATTTGTGATATATTTATGGAAGCAATAGGGAAACCGTTCAGGGACCGGCCGGAGTGGCCGGCCCTTTTTGGATATCAAAAGCTAGTATTTTTTCTTATAATAATGCTCCGCACTCTGAATCAGCTTATAAAATATCATAGCGATGGCACACAAAATAATGATAGACGTAATCACCATATTGAGCTGGAATACCTGCGACCCATAGATAATGAGATACCCAAGGCCCCGTCTCGCGGCCAGAAATTCCCCAATGATAACGCCCACAAGGGAGAGGCCGATATTAACCTTCATGCTGCTTAAAATGAGCGGCACGGAGCTGGGCAGAATCACTTTGGTGAGGGCATCCTTTCGGCTGCCGCCCAGTGTGTAGATCAGCTTGCACATTTCCGGGTCAACCTGGCAGAAACCGGTGTAGAGACTGATGATGGAACCGAAGACGGCTACGGAAAGGCCTGCCACGATGATGGTATTCGTTCCGGTGCCAAGCCATACGATGAGCAGCGGCGCAAGTGCGGATTTCGGCAGGGCATTCAGAACGACGAGGTAGGGTTCCAGGATTTCGGAGAGGCTGTTCTGATACCAGAGCAGGGTGGCGGCAAGGAGACTTAAGACCGTGACCAGAAAGAAGCTTGCGATCGTTTCAAACAGAGTGACGCCGGTATGGGCGAAGAAGGAATGATCCACAATCATTTGGCTGAGATATTTCAAAATGCCGGAGGGACTGCTGAAAAAGAAGCTGTCTATCCAGCCGCATACAGCGGCTGCTTCCCATAATCCCAGAAAAAGAAGCAGGAGAAAAAACCTTCCGAGGGTGATCCGGTGATGGTGTCTGTGGTGGGCGCGCAGGAAATTTTCCTGCTGTGCCGAGACGGGCGGCGGTGTCTTATGCGGTTGTTTTGTCATCGGTTAATACCTCCCATAATTGATTAAAGTATGTCTGATAGGCAGCAGTGCCGCGGACAGCCAGAGGATCTTCCCGTCCGATGTCATAGTGGATTGTCATCTCGCATTTTACCCCGGCGGGGCGTCTGGAGAGGACGATCACCCGGTCGGCCAGCGTGATGGCTTCGGAGAGATCGTGGGTGATCAGCAGTGCGGTCTTTCCTGTTTGGCGGATAATATTGGCAATGTCCGCAGAGACGGATAGTCTGGTCTGGAAATCCAGGGCGCTGAAAGGTTCGTCCAGAAGAAGGAGATCCGGGTGGATGGCCATAGTGCGGATCAGGGCGGCCCGCTGACGCATGCCGCCGGAAAGCTCGGAAGGCTTTTTGTCCTTAAATCCGTAAAGGCCGTAATCTTCCAGCAGCTTCAGGATGTAGCCCTTGTTTTCTTCCGTGAGACTGTGGGTGAGCTCCAGCCCCAGAGTGACATTCTGGTAGACCGTGCGCCATTCAAAGAGATGGTCCCTTTGCAGCATATAGCCTATTTTTAGGGCGGAGTCTGCACAGTAGTCTTTGGAGGAAAGTCCCCGGTATAGAACCTCGCCTTCCTCCGGGGAAAGCAGGCCCGCAATGATGGACAGAAGAGTGGACTTGCCGATGGTACATATTTGGAAACTTTTGAATACATGTTGGTCATCAAAACCAGAATAAGAAGTATGAGGTATTTTGAAACGATGCCGCGGGAATTTGATATGACAAAAATCAGCGGTCGGATCAATTTTGAGCTTGTTGACAGGAGGATACCGAAAGCAAGGCTTGCCAGAGAAGTGGGAGTGAGCAGGGATTTAGTAGATAACTATACAAGAGAAAGCTTTTCCGAAGAGTCTATGCAGATTTCGGTCTTAAAATCTTTTGCGGCATATTTTGGCAAGGATACTTATTACTTTTGCAATGACTATCATAAATTTATAGATACAGTGGATGTGGACAAGCTGCTTAAGAGGTTAAGACAAAAGAAAGGAATCGCACAGAAACTGTTCGCTGATGAGCTTGGTGTTACTACCACCATGTATAAGGCATATGAGCAGGGCAAAAGTAATTTGCCTTATCGGGTTTATCTCAGACTGCAGAAATTGTATGGGCCGTTTGGAGAGGAGGCCGGCTGATCGGCCCGAAATCCATAAATCCACCTGTTCCATCCGTTACAAAGTATATCATATACGTGTTTTTTGTATGATTTGTATAGGGTGGGATGGGTGGAGAGATGGGATATAAAGTTGATGTGATGGAAAATTTGCTGTTTGTAGAAAGTTTTCTAAATATGTGGTAAAGTATAATATATAAATAAGGAAAATCAGATTGGAAACGTTAAGGAATAATAAATTGCGAAAGGTAGGTAAGTAATATGTCTATTACGGGGTATTATGATGGAACAGCTGTTCAGGTGAATGGACAGTTGCAGATAAATCAAAAGGTGATTATTATACCGATAGAAAATGAGGAAAGCTTAATAAATACAGCAGCGGGAGGGCTTCATAAATATGCGAATCCATCTATGATCGGGCTGGAAAAGGACATATGGAGAGAGGCAATGGTGAAAAAACATGCACAAGAATAGTTATATGCTGGATGCAAACGCAGTGTTGAGATTTTTGCTTCAGGATCTTGAAGAACAATTTCAACAAGTGAAAAATATAGTTAAATTAGATGAGTGTTATGTGACGCTTGAAGTGATGGCATAAGTGTGTTATGTACTGGAGGGTTTATATCAAGTTTCACGCAAAGATATAGTAGATAATTTTCGCAGATTGAATTACGACGTTACTATTTTAAATGTAGATGTTTTCTTGCGAGCATTAGAGGTATTTGATAAGCCGCCTAAATTGGATTTTGTGGATTGTTTGTTATATGGCTATAAGATGGAGAGGGGCATTGATATTGTGACATTTGATAAACAATTAATGAAGCGGTTAGAAAATATTGAAAATTTATAGGATAATTAAACTTAATCATATATGTTCACTATTGAAAAAAGCAGAGATATACAGAAGAATAGTTGCAAGAAATTATGGGGCAGAAAGTAGTGATTGTATTCGTTGAGGATTTGTCAGCGATACATATGTCAGGAATAAAAATTGTATTCAGTTTTAAGGAAAATGTGGAGACCTATAAGTATTCTGGTAAAGATTTGTTTTTATTTTATGTATACAATGGGTATGCCTTATTATTTTAGAAGATAATAGGATTTCTGACTGGGTTTTAGATTGTAGAGTTTAAACAGAAGGAATAAAGTTAGTGGATAAACCGATGATTAATATAGATACAATCAATTTAATGAGGAGAAAGTAGCGAAAATAACGAAATGGATAAAGCTTTTGATTCAGTTTTACAGAATGAGGTAGATGCTGCTGTTATCGCAAAAACATCATATTATTATTGGGGAGAGCGTTTCCGTTATCAATGTTTGTATTGTGGTGAGGAAGTCTATCTTGCCGCAGTTGAAAGTAGTGAACGCTCTCCTCATTTTAGGCATCGGAGGGGAAATAATGATAAGCAATGTGACCGATATCTTGGACAGCCGGGAGCAGTGGAGCACTATGTACTTATGAGAAAGCATAAGCAGGAGCATATTGAATTTTGCTTTAATAGGGATAGAATCACATTTGAGATTTGTGCCCTCTTTTCGGAAGAAGAACTTCGGGCATATGAGGAAAGAGGTAGCAGGATGACGGTATCTTCAAAATATTACGCTGAACCGTTTCTATCTATTCCTCTTAGCAAAGAAGTATTTGTTCCGGGCAGAAAAAGCTATTTTACCATCACAGAATTTTCAACGCAGTATATTGTCTCTTTTGATTCCGGGTTTAATAGCTGTACCTATCAGGATGTAATGAGAGATACGAAGAAAATCAATATATTCAGAGTTAGGATGCAGGATGAACACTGCAGGCATCAGACGTCATCACTTCTTTATACAAATACCGAATATATTGGTATATCTGAGTGTGAAGAAACTATGCAGGAACTTAAATCTTTAGATTGTATCATCTCAGAAGAACTGTTTTCCTTTGCCACTGAAAACAGGGATTTTTATGGAATGAAGTTTTCTGTAAAACAAGCGGAGTTCTCTGTTCGATATTTCTTCCAGAAACATGATTATCAGCTAGAAACATCGGAATCGTTCAGTATTTTATGGCCACCGGTTTATGTTAGAAATTCGTGTTCAATATGTGCTGGAGATACGGTATATGTTCACTCAAGCTTTGAGTTGATTCCTCATGGAAATATAAATGTAGATGATACTTTTACCCGAGAAATCGATAGGGATGTAATGAAACTTCATCTTGATGATGAAGTCATTATTTATGAAAAAAATATTGATATATGTATTCATAAGAAAAGAGAGTTGCAAATGGAAGAAGTTCTGGAAGAACCTGTGATTATATATTCTGACAGATATACCATTTCCGAACAGTACGATTACTTTCTATTTGACCAGAACGGATGCACACGGTTGATTCCAGGCTCAAACGTATATCTTTCTGAATCGGATCGGATTGTCGGATATAAAAATGGACATATAAAAGTATATGTGTATGCGTATCAAAAAGAGAAAATGGATACAGAACAACTTATATATGATATGGTGAAATATCATCCACAGTCAGAAACATTTAATCCGGATGATTTCATGAATATAACGACGGATGAAATAGTCTTAGCGTATTTGGAAAACTGTTATAGGAGTGGACGGATTAACACAGTTGTCAAACGGTACATCAAGGAGGGGCTGATTTGAATTATTTGACAGACCTTACAAAAGAAGAAATTAAGTATGTATGTACAGTTATCCCGTTTAAAGAGGTATCTGCATACTTCAGAAAATATCCAAAAGAATTCAGCAAATTAAAACCGGGATTTCGTGTAAAGTCGTTGAATGAGGAGACTGTCATTCAGACGCTTTGTGATTTTTACAATAGGGATTTTATTGCTTCTTTTCTATTCAAGCATATTGACAGATGGATTGAAGAAATTGACGGAGAATTGGTAAAAGCGTTTGAGAGCGAGATTGATCAGGAGGCAGCTTATATTGATGTGCTGTCGCGTTCCTTTTTTTCAGGAAACGTTGCACTGTTCTTCAAGATTAAAGGAGAAGAAAAGTCCGAAGATTATTTGAAGGTTATGCGTTCATCTGTTTTGTATCAATCTGCTCATCAAAAAACAAATGGAGAAGAACTGGATTTTTTGAAGAAAAAGCAATGGGAACTTATGGATATTCAGGAAGAGTTAAAAAAGAAGATTTCTGATGAAGAGAAAAATGTCGAGAAATTGAGAAAACAGGAAGTAGGGCTGGAAGAAGAGCTAAGAGAGAAAACAATGCAGCTTGAGCAAGAACAGGAAAAGAGCATTCGTCTATCTGAAAAAGTAGATAAATTGGGAACAGAATTGAAAAAAGCTCAGGATGATGAGATATGGAAGACCGCGGAGATGCAACAGAAGATTGACACCCTTACTTTCAAACTAAAAGATCAAGCCGAAAAGGTAGCAGGATACGAGACCAGCATTTCTGAATATGCATCTAAACTTTCTACCGCCGAGGATGATATCGAAACATGGAAAAACAAGGTGAGAAGTTGTGAGAAGCAGCTCTTTACATATAAAGCGGAAAGAGCAACATTTTTAAAAGACCAAGAATCTGACCAGAAACAGATCAGAGAGCTTAAGGAAACACTCGATAAAGCGCTTGGTGTTGAAAAGAAATATAAAGAATACCTTTCTACACTTAGTACAGAAAAAGAATCCTATCTGCAGAAGAACAGGGAATTGGAAGAAACACTAGAAGTACAGAAAAATATAGAGACTGCTGCAGAAACTGTTTCAAAAAGATACGCAGATAGCAACCGGAAGATGCCGTTATGCCCTGAAGATATGGATGATTTTGATGAATATTTCAGTTGTAACCTTGAAAACATCGGATTCGACAGGAACGAGGAGGGTTCAGTAGACTTTGTGGATTATCTTGAAAAAAGCTTCTTTCATGGTATTCCGGTGTTGATAAAAAGAGGACTGGGAATTAATTTAGCTAATTGTCTGGCAAATACGCTATATGGTGTGCCAGTTGCTGCTCAACTGCTATATTCGGAAGGTGCAGGTGTACAGAAAATAAGAGAGTTTCTTGCCGATATACCTGATCGGGTTGTCTGCATTGATGGCTTTATTGGGAACTGTAATGAATTGGAATTAATCCCAGTACTCGAACAATATCGTAACAAGATTATCATCCTTACTTATATGTATGATAAGACGCTGAGTTTTGTTCCCTACGAAATTCTTTCTTCGGTTCATTTTATCAGTGCAGATGTTTTCAGTTCTGTATTAAGAATCAGGGATATTACGGAGAACCCTTCCGAAGTAAAAGAAATCTCGTCTGTATACAAAAGCAATGCAGAAGTTGACAGCTGGTCACAGAAAATATTCTATGAGATTGCATGCGAATGCGGATTAGGAATGGATACAGCATATGCGATGGCTGACATGATCGAAGATGAAAACTATTTGAACGAGATGCTGATGTTCACGCTTCTTCCATATGTGTCCAAAGTTGTCGGGAAGAATCCTTACAACTGTTCTAAACGTCTTCAGAGGTATGCAGGAGAGGCAGGACGTAGTAAGAAAAAGGATATTTTGATGAGGTGGTTTGGATAGTGAATGAATTAATTAATATAATGGCAGATGATATGAACATACGTCCTTATACAAACGAACAGGCTGAATACTTTGGGTATAGGGTCATCTATTCAGCTCTCGGTCTGTGGTGCCTTAAATCAGCACTTAGTGAGAAGGAAAATAAGAGAGGAATTAGCAAGAACTCACAAAGCATCTTGCTACATGACCTGTCTAAAAAATATATTGAATTATATCCAATGGCAAAACGCTTTATTTTTGCATCACGTAATACCGATATTGCAGTATTTATCCGAAATATCTATGAACAGACAGGATACCTGCTGACACTTGATAAAAATTATAATGTTCTGAATAACAGCGGCGAAACCATAAGAGTCTCTGAAACAGATTATCTGTATCTTGGACTGCCGGCAACATGTTATATTGTAAATGGGCTTGGAATCCACTGCAGGAATGGTAGACATGAAGTAAAACTAAATGATTTTCTCATACGTGACAGTTTGACACCGGAAGAATACATAAAAGTAAAATTTGACGAGTGTGATTTTAATAAACGAGATATCGATGTGGCAGAACTGGAATTTTTCAATCCGTTCTTTTATGGAAATGTATCTAACTCATGGAATGGACACATGAAATCCAATATGACGATGGCACGGAAAAGTACGATGGGGCCATATTATAGAACTATTAGAAAAGAAGGTGGTACGTTTCTTTTTGCTGATGATAGCAGTGGGGATGAGCCTTATGCCTTAACGGGAGCAGAATTCCGTCGGTTATATATTGCTCTTAGGTATTACTATGATAATCCGATGCAACTCCTCATATGTCCGATAGATGAGGTATATTCCTATATACGTATCCTTGGACAACTGCCAAATAGGGAATACTTTTATCTGCTTATGAATGCATGGCCAAGATATGGCTTTCTCGATAGAAATCATTTTATCATACGAAACGAATTGACAGAAAAGACGGCAGAAGTTCTTGGAACAATAGGATTTACTGCAAGAAAAGGTGAATTTTATGGATAGACATACGAGCGGAGTACAGCAGTACTATCAAACAATAAGGAATCGGTTAGTAAATTATATCAAATCGGATTATCTTGCTAACAGCGAAACATTGCTTTTGTATGCAGACGAGCTTCTCGGAGAGATGTGTCCGGATGATATTAACATCGCAAGAGAACCTTACATTGAGACGTCTGCTTCTTATCGCAAGGTAAATGACGGTATTCGGACAGCTGATATTGAGAATAATGTTAAGGAAGTCCTTTTAAAGCTAGTTGATGCAGGGCTCGGCATTTATTCAACTCCTTTTACTCATCAGGTAAAAGCTCTTACAAGTGCTTTGAAGGGGAAAGACTTGTTTGTATCTACTGGTACAGGTTCCGGTAAGACAGAGTGTTTTCTTTGGACAATTATTGCGCGTTCTATCGAGGAATCTCTTAACAGGCCGAATGATTTTAAAATGCAAGCTGTAAGAACTCTTATTATTTATCCCATGAATGCACTGGTATCTGACCAGCTTGCTAGATTTCGAAAGATTATGGGCTCTAAAGAGTTCATGGACATCTTTACATCTTCTTCGGGAGCAGGACGTATTCCACATTTTGGTATGTATACTGGAAGAACTCCCTATTCCGGAGAGTCAAAAAAACAGAGTAATATTAATCTTGCAGAGACATACCGTGAACATTATCTTGTGGATGAGAATGCTACAGAAGAGGAACAGAAAGAACAGCTGAAAAAAATAAATGGATTCAAGAGCATAAATAAATATCCTGCAAGGTATGGCGGAGAAGAAGGTCTGAAGCATTTTATTGATAATCTCGAAAACGACATTCATAAGCCGGGTACTTATGATGCAGAATATATCACCAGATTTGAGATTCAGAATAACACTCCAGACATATTGATTACTAACTATTCTATGTTGGAGTATATGCTCATGCGTCAGATGGAGTCAGGTATATGGAATAATACGAAAGAATGGTTGAATAAATCAGAGGAAAACAGAATTCTCATTGTCCTTGATGAAGCACATATGTACAGAGGTTCCTCAGGCGGAGAAATCGCACTTCTTCTTGATAGATTATTTTCGCGTCTTGATATTTCTCCGGAGAAAGTACAGTTTGTTATTACAACCGCAAGTATGCCAGTAGAAGACGAAGGGGCCATATCCAACTTCTTTAACGGCCTTACCGGAAAGAAATATTCCGAATGTGTTCCTCTTTTTGGTGACAAAGAAATTGTTCGTAATGATTTTAAGGTGATGACGGATGCTGGGGCTCTTGCCTCCATAGGAACAAGTCAAGTTACAAAAGCTGAGATTAGTACAAGAATTTGCGCTTTTGCTAAAAATGTGTTCCAGATTAAGTTACCTTCGGATATCACCGCATCAGATGCACAGGAATGGCTGTTTGAAAATCTTTGGGATTATCAGGCATTTGTGAAGCTTCATGAACTGTGTAGAGACGGTGCAAAATCCTATACAGAACTAAAAACGAAGATATTCGGAAACAGTGAGTATGCAGAGAATGCTCTTGATGCATTGCTTGTTGTTGTTTCCCTCGCAAAAAAGAATGGTGAGATTCTTTTCCCTGTAAGATTACATATGTTTGTCCGCGGAATCCAAGGATTATTCGCTTGTTCCAATCCAAAGTGTACCTGTGGGGCGAAATACTCTGATGAAGAAAAACTTCCTCTTGGCAAGGTGATTTCTATCCCACGTGAAAAGTGTGAATGTGGCAGCAGGATGTATGAACTTGTTAACCATATCAAATGCGGAGCTTTGTATTTTAAGGTATATGTCCAGAAGATATCTGGGAAAGGATATTGGTATGTGTTCCCCAATAAAGGGCTGAGCGGTGGAGCGAACGACCTACAGGAGGCGATTCTTTATATTTGCCCAGACGGATATGAACTGAAAGGTAAAGATAAAGTGGGATATCTTGATTCTGTAACTGGAAAACTTTATCTTGACTACCAGAACAGTGATGGACTGATTAAAGTTCTCTATCCGGAATATGACGAAAAGCACAATCGTTATATGTTTGGTACATGTCCGAAATGTAAGAAGATCATGCCGTTAAAAAAGCCTACTGACTTAGCAACAAAAGGTAACATTCCTTTTTATAATCTGACCAAAGCACAGTTTGAACTTCAACCACCAGCAAAGCCCGAACTTATAAATGAAGGTAAGAAGGTACTTTTGTTTTCGGACTCCAGACAGAATGCGGCAAAGCTTGCACTTGACTTGTCCAAATCATCTGATGCGGATGGGTTCCGTCAGGCTGTTATGTTGGCGGCAAAGAAACTGTTGGAAGACGGAAGAGAACATTCCTTGAAAGAACTGTACAATATGTTTCTAGTGGTCTGCGTGGAGCAGAGACTGGAATTTTTCTCTGGCGGCAGTGCTGAAATCTTCCAAGATCATCTTGAGAAGATTCGTAAAAAACTCAAACGACGTAAGGATATTTCAAAGGAGAACTTTGAACCGCTACCATATGATTATTACGAGCAGTTGTTAACCTTCTTTACGGAGAGTCCGCGCTCCTTCAAGGATATCGGTCTCGGTTTTCTTGGGCCTATGGACAGAGCTCTGGAAGACAGTGTGTATGAGCTTGAGGATGATTATGGCATTGTAATTGATGAAGAAATATTTCGTTCCATCTTAGTTCTGCTTTTCTGGGATGTAATGGATGGAAGTGCGGCTCTTGGTAATACTATTGAGGATGATGTCAGAAGAAACCTTCCGGGACGAAGCAAGATCCAGTCATTTGGTCTTAACGGAGATTATATTACTTCTGTTGATAAAAAGTTCATTCAGATTGTAAAAGATATGACTGGGCTTAATGATAAAAAGATGGGAGAGTTTTTAAACTGTATAAAGAACAACTTCTTTGGATTAGGAACAAACCAGCGATATTACCTTAAACTTGATGCGGTAAAAATTGTCATTACGGGCAAGGATTTTAATTGGTATCGATGCGAGAGATGCGGCAAAATTTCTCCTTACAAGCTTGGGGATTACTGCGGCTCTTGCTTTGAATCTAAAAATCTCCATGTCATCACTAATGTGGATCTTTCCAGATTTGATTTCTGGAGAAAACCGGTGATTGCAGCCATTGAGGGTAAAGAGAAAATCCATACCATTGATACCGAAGAACATACCGCTCAGCTCTCTCACAAAGAAACGACGAGCGATATCTTAAGTAGAACTGAGGACTATGAGATTCGTTTCCAAGATATTGATGTCGGTGAGTGGGGTGAGGATTCCATTGATGTATTAAGCTGTACTACTACTATGGAGGTTGGTATCGATATTGGTTCCCTTACAGCGGTAGGATTGAGAAATATTCCTCCTATGCGTGAGAATTATCAACAGAGAGCAGGCCGTGCTGGTCGAAAGAATTCTGGAATTTCCACTATCGTTACTTATGCCTTTGGAGGTGTTCATGACAGTCACTACTTTAAGCATCCGGACGAGATGATTTCTGGAGAACCTAGAAAGCCATGGATTGACAGAGACAATCCGAAAATCAAACAACGTCATTATAACATGAAAGCGCTAAACAGCTTCATGGCGACGGAGCTGATGAGTAGCAAGTTTGACAGTATTGTCAAGGTTGGTATCGTTACATTCTGTGAGAAATACGCAGATGCTTTTATCGAACATGCACAATCGCTTGATTTTCCGACAGACAGTACGGTCGAAATATTCTGTAAGATGAGAGATATGGTGCTTTCAGAAGGCAAAAGAAATGAGTATTTCAACGGAGAAAAAGAAACTCCTGCGTTTGATGTATTTTATTCAGAAGGATATATTCCTTCCTATTCTTTTCCTAAGAATGTCGTAAGATTCTGTGTTGAAAAGGATTCTGAACATGGGCGTAAGGCGCCTAAGGACATTAAGTATGCTCCTGAAAGGGACATTGCGGTTGCCATTAGTGAATATGCCCCAGGGCGTTTCATTACTATCGATAAGAAGATATATAAGAGTGGCGGGCTGTATTCAAATCCGAGACCGAAGGGATATGAACATAATCAGGCGGAATACTATTTCACGAGTAAAGACTACAAGAAAGACATCATTGTCTGCACAGAATGTAATTGGTTCGGTGACGGGCAGGAAGAATATACAGAATGCCCTTACTGCCATGCATCGGTGGAACGGCATTCAATGATTAAGCCGTGGGGGTTCGCACCGGTTAAGGGAGAACCGGTCAAGTACGAAGACGAGGAAGAAGAAAAGACATATGCGGAAGCACCATATTATTCCTATGTTCCGAAAGATACGGAAATGCAGACTTATAAGCATAGCTACATCCGCTTTGCAAATCTTCAAAACCGCAAGGTATTGACTGTCAATATGGGAAAGAAGAAAAACGGATTTAATATCTGTACAAAATGTGGTGGAGCAGAAGTGGCAGAACAGCTTCAGACAGGTGATTTTCGCTTCTCTCAGCCGTATCATGACCGTTATCTCTGTAAACATGAAGGCACAGTTGCGACAAATATTTATCTCGGATATGAATTCTTGACAGATATGTTTATGTTAGATATCAGGTATGATAATCAGAAGTTAGTATCCAACTACGACAGCGAGGAAAAGAATATTTTACGCTCTGCGGCAACGACCCTGCATGAGGCAATCAAAAAGGCAGTGTCTCTTTCGTTGGACATTGATTATAATGAAATCAACGGCGGATGGAGAACGCGTCTTGAGGAAAACGGCGAAGTACATATCGAGATGTTCTTCTATGACAATCTGAGCAGTGGTGCCGGCTATTCTTCCCTTATCGGAGAAGAAGGAGTGCTTGATGATGTTTTTTCGAGAACAAAAGAGATTGTGACTGGATGCATCTGTTCGAGGTCTTGCAAAAATTGTCTTGATAATTTCTATAACCAGAGAAATCACGATATTTTTGACAGAACACTGGCTGCACAGCTTTTCGAATATGCTCTGGATGGAAAATATCCGGATGATTATTCAGAAGAAGAACAGGAAGCTTATCTGGCGCCTCTGAAGAAACTGATTAGAGAGTCAAAAGGCATATCTGCAAAAGATAATATTGTATTTGAAGTTATTCCGTCATTAAGAAAGAGGGAAAGAAATGAAAAGGGTAAACTGTATCTGAACCCTTACAATTTATCAGACTGGCTTCCAAATACTTTTATAGAGTATCTGGGAAAAATCAAGGAATAAATAAATGAGCGAAGGAGGTGAGATATATGTTCTATTCCCCATTAAGATATCCCGGCGGAAAAGGTAAATTAGCTGAATTTATGAAATACATGATTGATCAACTTGGACATAGTGGAGGGACGTATATCGAGCCTTTTGCTGGTGGTGCAGGCATTGCAATTGAACTGCTCCTTCGAGGTGTTGTCAGTAGGATAGTCATCAATGATTACGATAAAGGAATCTGGTCTTTTTGGAAAGCTGTTCTTACTGAGACTGATCGATTTATAGAGGAACTAGCAGTTGTTCCTCTTACTATGGAAGAATGGTGCCGACAACGCGATATCTGCCTCATGCGAAATGATAAATATAGTTTTGAGCTTGGGTTTGCAATATTTTATATGAACCGTACGAATCGTTCTGGTATTATCAAAGGCGGTGTGATTGGCGGTATGGATCAGGCTGGATTATGGAAGATGGATGCCCGTTTCAATAGAGAAGAGTTGAGCCGAAGGATAGAGAGTATTGCTGAGAGAAAATCAGATATAAAGCTTTACAACAAGGATATTAATAGCTTTATTACACGATATATCCCTCTATACGAGGAAAATACACTAGTTTATTTTGATCCTCCGTATTTTAAGAAAGGAAAACAACTTTATATGAATTACTTCCAATTAGAAGACCATGTTCGTATTGAGAGAACAATAAGAAACCATGTAAAATGTGACTGGATTATTACTTATGATAATGCGCCAGAGATAGAATGTATCTATAAGGACTATTCGTTGTGTTTGTATGATTTGGATTACAGTGTGTCTTCTAAGTGCAAAGCAAGTGAATTTATGATATTTAAAAATGGGATTGTAGCCCCACGCAATGAAGAGCTACAGAAACAAAGGATAAAGATTAATATTCGATTATGCAACAGCGAAGGAGGATGTGGAAGTGAAAATGTTTTTCCAAAATAGAGTGAAAATGACATCTATGCTCCTCTTTGCAGACAGGCAAGAATGACGGTTGCCATTGGCTAATAATGTAAGATAACTTGTGGTGTTAGCACGTTTGCTGAGCGTTTTTTCGAGGCGAAAATTTGTAGCTATTAGATGTTTCTGAACTCATATTAATGTATCTCAGACTGCAGAAATTGTATGGGTCGTTTGGGGAGGAGGCCAGCTAATCATCCAGAAATCCAGAAATCCACCTATTCCACCTGTCGCATAGTACATGATATGCGTGTTTTTCACATGATTTGTATAGGGTGGGATGGGTGGAAAGGTGGTGTAGGGACAGGGAGCTGATGGGCGGCTGGAAAGCGATTGCGGTTTTAGAGGGAATCGGGTATGATGTGATAGAAAGTAGGAAAGTCACTTGAACATGGAAGTGGAAAAGGAGAAGAATATTGGATAAGAGATCTCGATTGAAAGAAATAAAGATTTCAGGATATAAATCTTTGGGAACAGACACGCAGCCGATCAGTTTAAAAATGGATACGTTAAATATTATCATAGGGGCAAATGGCGCAGGAAAAAGTAATTTTATTTCCTTTTTCCAGATGCTTGCAAACATGATGACGGGTGCCTTGCAGATTTATGTCGGGAAGAATGGGACATCTGAGTCGTTGCTGCAGTTCGGGTCTAAAAGGACAAAGATGATCTCTGCAAGTCTGGTATTTGAAAATAAAATATTCACTGATACTTATGAGTTTTCCCTTGTGAAAGCGGTAAATGACACTTTAATCTTTGCAGAGGAAATTATCAGTGACGGAAAAAATACATTTGAACTCAGCAGCGGACAAAAAGAGAGTTTTCTGCTTACTGATCAGGCGACGCATGCCAGTGAACGGGCTGTCAAGGCGATTCTTTCCGGCTGTAAGACTTTCCAGTTTCACGATACATCCTCAGAAGCGCATATCAGGAATGCTGCTAATATTGACAATAACCGATCTTTGATGAGTGATGGAGGAAATATAGCAGCATATTTATATATGCTGAAAAAGAACCACGAGCAATATTATAATCGTATTGTAGATCATGTTCGATATGTGATGCCATCGTTCCATGATTTTTTCCTGGAGCCACAAATGTTAAATCCACAATGGATTAAACTTCAGTGGGTTGAAAAGGGAAACAGTGAATATGTATTTGGTCCGGAACATTTTTCGGACGGTACCTTGCGGTTTATTGCACTGGCAACTCTGTTTTTACAGCCTCCGAAGCTTTTGCCGCAGGTGATCTTTGTGGACGAGCCGGAGCTTGGTCTTCATCCGCAGGCAGTAGATGTTCTGGCTTCTATGGTAAAAAAGGCAACAGAGAGTACACAGGTGATCATGGCGACACAGTCGCCCAGACTGTTGGATAGTTTTGATTATAAGGATATTATCGTGGCGGAAAAGGACAGGGAAACGGGATGTACCATGTTAAATCGGCTGGATGAAGATGAGGTAAAGGTATGGCTGGAGGACTACAGCCTTTCCCAGATATGGGACAAAAATATAATCGGAGGGCAGCCGTAATATGAAGAATTTTCGTATTGTTACCGAAGGGCAGTCTGAAACAAATTTTGTCAACAGAGTGATGGTGCCATATTTTGCAGACAGATGCATTCTGATTCCGATTACAGTTGTGACAAAGACGGATAGCAGGCGCGGAAAGACATATAAGGGAGGGGTGGGTAATTATGGTCAAATAAGAAATACGCTGTTAAATACGCTGGCAAATGCAGCTAAAAACGCAGATTCTTATGTGACAACTATGTTTGATTTTTACAGATTGCCGATAGATGTGCCCGGAGTTTTAGATGCTGAAAAGGTAAGTGATCCCTATAAAAAGGTGGAGATTATTGAGAGAGAAATACAAAAAGCGGAAGAATATGACGGAAAATTCTTTTTTCCATACATTGAACTGCACGAATTTGAGGCAATGATCTTTTCAGACATAACAAAGCTGGAGGAGGCATATTTCGAGGAGGATCTGACAGCACTCAAAGAATGTGTAAAAGTGCAGGGGAACCCGGAACTGATCAATGACGGGGCGGAAACGGCGCCGTCGAAACGGATTATGAATTGTATAGATAATTTTGATAAGGCAAATGTGGGCGTAGATGTGCTTGGAAAAATAGGAATTGAGAATATTGCAGCAAAATGCCGCCATTTTGCTGAATGGCTGCAGCGTATTGAAGAAAGGCTTTAATACTTAAAATATTGAGAATAGATGCTAATATAAAACGTGGAGGCAATGGATGTGAAGATTGCTTTCACGTTTTTTTATTGCAAAAATTTATTGGCATAAGTGTAATAACAATTTTTTTGAATAGGCAAAGGAGGAGATGGGACTGTCTTATGACCGGAGCGTTCTTTTTTTGACGGATGAAAAAGCCAGAATGCTTTGTGTGCTTATAAAAAACGAGAAGATTATGAAACGTGGAGACAATAAATGAGAGATTGTTTCTACGTTTTTGATCTGCTACAGATTATTTTTCTTTATCTCTCGACTCATCAATCTCTTCAAATAGCTCGGCTACCGGAATTTCAAGTATTTCGCATAATCTTTCCATGGTATCAAAACGGATTGCAGAAGTTTTATTAGTGACAATATTGTGATAGTTTCTATAACACATTCCAAGCTGCTGGCTGAGCCAGTAATTGGATTTTCCCCGTTCTTCCAGAATTTCTTTGATTCTTAACCGAATAATCATGCTACAACTCCTTTTCCTTGATTATAATGATACCAGTGCGTAAATAAAAGTTGCATAGGGGCACTGGTGCTTATACACACTAGTGCTCTTGCGCACTGTAATATTTTATTGTAAACTAGATGTACCATAAGCTGTTTAAAACAGATAAACGTTGTTAGAAATGAGCTGGTCGTTAGGAAGGTAAAATAATTATTTATTCCTAAATGACGGAATCTGTCAATGTGAGTTCGTAAAATATAGGCAAAGCATTGAATGGAAAATAGAAAGCAAAAGGAGGGTGATTGCCAAATGGCAAAAAAGATTAGGTTCCCGTTAGAGATGCAAAACGGGATCGAGGTTAGGAATCTGGAGGAGCTAAAAGAAAACTTTTCGTTAGAGCGGATTCTTTTTTATCTGGCAGACGGAAAATTGGAAACGTGGCTGCGGGACCGTTATGAGGATGGGATTGCGGATGCTATATCCGGGCTGGACAGGGCGGATAATGAACTTAATCGGAAGATATGCGAAATCTTTGAAGTGGAGTATGTGCCGGAAGAGGAAACGGATTTGGAAAAGATAGAGGAAAGAAAGAGGAAGCTGGATCTGCTTCAGGAATATACGGAGGATGAGCAGTATGTGAAGGTGATAGATCAGACGGCATTTGAGCAGGACGAGTTGTATGATCTGCTGGATGAGGGTGAAACAGAAATCTATTTATGCGGCGAGCGGTTTTCTATTCCGCTTGGAAAAGAAGGGATTCGCTATGTCGGTGTTAATAACCCGGTTGTTGTTGTCTCTTCCAAAGAGAAGATTGATTTTGAGGCAAAAAGAATTGTCCTTGAAAATATCCACTTTGATGAGAAATATCAGAAGATAGTGGGCGAAACGGAGCCGCAGACAAAAGCACCGCAGAAGGAATGCAGTCACTCAAGTCTGGGATATGGCAGATATTGTTCGGATTCCTATATAAGTTTTATGCTGTTGCCGAAGGACAAAAAAGAAGTGGAGAGGTGCTACGAAAAGATAAGTGCAATGATGGAAGGCGTGGAGTATGACAGGGATAAAGATATCAGGGAATTAAGAGAAAAGCTTTTGGACAGTGGGATTGCAGGAATGTCTAAGGAATATCTGCAAACTCTGTAGAATGTCTTGTTGATATTGGCGAAGGAAAGAAAACATACAAAAATACGGAGGAAAAGAAAATATGGGCAACGATATGAGAACGGTAAAATTTAGGATGATGATCAAGGATATTTATGAAGATTTGGGTGAAAGGGATTTGACAAAAACTTTGTCTGACGATTCGGAAAATTATTTGAATGGGGGTTACAATTCGGTATGGCTGGCTGTAGTGTATGATTATAATAAGTTGAATGAGCATGGAAAAATTATTATGGAGCAGGTAAGCAAAATGACTGATAAGGATGAAAAGGAAGATGGGGATGTATTTTCACATCAAGTGAAATTTATAGAGAAATGTCAGGACGTAGAATATCGATTAAAGGCAGCAAGGGCAATAGTACAGGAATTAAATGGTAAAAATGACAAACAGGGTTTTGCAAAAGAGTTTTTAAGAGACCAACAATTACATTTTTTCTTTTGGTCTCTGATGATCCTTGCGGTGGATGATACCGATAAGGAGGAACATCTATCCTTAATATGTGATTTCGCGAAAATGCTTAGAGTAAGTGACACTGAACTAATGGATATGATACGGATTGTTCAGGCAATTTATAACATAGAAGGGGATTATAAAATCCAATCAAAAGCAGTTAAGGTCAAATTTAAAACGGTGATAAAAAAATATGAAATAGCTACAGAGGATGAAATGACTGAAATGGCTACAGGAATTGCTACAGAAGGGTAGTATGTTTGGAAAGGGTGGTATAAGGATTTAAATGAATAATAAGTTAAAACATAATCTGACCAGATATATGGATGCGGGTTTCCCGATTATTTACATCAACACGTATGAAGAAGAAAAAGTGGATGAGATGCTCCTTTCCAGCGGCTCGGACAGGGAGATATACGAGTGGAACGAGACCAACGGCTTTATTGATTTTAAGACCAAAATGCCCATGTTGGAGGACTATGCTCTGGACTCGGTGCTTAACATGTTAAAGATAAGAGAGATGTTTGAGAGAAAAACCATTCTGCTAAAGGGTGTGGCGGTCTATCTGGAGGATGCGAAGATTGTATCGAAATTAAAGGGTCTGGCCCGGATGATCTGCAGCGGCGTAGATGCGACGGTCATTATCGTGTCAAATACGCTTGTCATCCCGAAAGAATTAGAGAAGTTTATCACGATACTGGAAGTGGATTATCCGGAGCATGACGAGATCAGGCAGATCATCCGACAGTTTATCAAAGATAACGAGATGCGGGAGATAAAAGAAGGGCTGTTAAATGAAATGGCTCTTGCGTTTAAGGGTCTTACTGAGTTTGAAGTCAATAATCTGCTGGCGCTTGCTTACGCTGATGATGGGGAATTAACCAGAGCGGATTTGCATTTGATTTTTGAGCAGAAGCAGCAGATCATCAAAAAGGCCGGGATATTGGAAATGATTCCCCTGAAAGAACAATTTGAGGATATCGGGGGGCTTGAGAACCTGAAAGAATGGTTTGCCCGAAAAGCAGGCGTTTATAAAGATTTGGAACGTGCAAAGCGATATGGCGTGGATATGCCCAAAGGTGTGCTGATTGCGGGCATACCCGGCTGTGGGAAGTCTTTGAGCGCCAAGGCTGCGGCTGCGCTTTTTGAGGTCCCCTTACTGCGACTTGATATGGGCAGGCTGCTGGGGAAATATGTGGGGGAGTCGGAGGGAAACTTGCGGAAGGCTGTCGCGCTTGCTGAGGCAATCTCCCCCTGTGTGCTGTGGATTGACGAACTGGAAAAGGCTTTTGCAGGAATAGGTGGCAACAACGGCGCATCGGATGTGACGACCCGGCTTTTTGGAAATTTCCTTACCTGGATGCAGGAGAAAGACAGCCCTGTTTTCGTGGTGGCGACGGCGAACGATATCGCAAAACTTCCGCCGGAACTGATGCGGAAAGGCAGATTTGATGAGATCTTTTATGTAGGTCTGCCGGTGGATGAGGAACGTGAAAAAATTTTCCGCATACATATCGAAAAACGACGGGCGGACGACCTGGAAAAGATCAGGCTGTCTGATCTTGTGGTGAAGACGAAGGGATTCAGCGGCGCGGATATTGAGGGAGTTGTAAAGGATGCGGTGAAAAAGGCGTTTGTGGAGGGAAAAGGTGCTGTGGAGACACAGGATCTGCTCGATGCGATACAAAATACCCACTCTCTTTCAGAGATTATGAAGGATGCCATTGAAAAGATGGCGGAGGAATATAAGAAGAGAAAATTTAAAAACGCATCCAGATAGGAGAAAAGCACAATGGCTGAAATCAGGCAGGAAACGGAATATATCACAGTGGAAGAGGCACGGGCTGTCGGAAAGCTGTTTCAGAAAAACTTGCAGTCTTATAAGGAAAAGGATGTTTCCGTGACGGATGAGGAATGGCTGGCAGAAATGTTTAGGAGAGAATTACCTGCTGGTATTTCTCCTGAGGAGACAAAACAGGAAGCAGGGAAGATTGCAGAAGAAATACAGACCTACCATGAAAATTTAGTGTCGATCAATGAGGCGGCGGAAAATGGTATATCCAAGGAGAGATGGCTTGCGGATAAGATGCAGAAAGCATCTGCTGATATGACGGCGATTGAATTTGGGAATACCTTGCAATCATGGGATGACATACTCAGTAAGAAAAATGCCGAATTGTCAGAAGCACTCAGACGCTCTGCGGACGGAAATATTAAAATGAGCCCGAATTTGGATGGAAATATTGCCGAGAACATGATTGCCAATACGGCAGAGATGAGCGGCGCGCTGCAGGGGAAAAATATAAAGGTTGAGGTCAGGGATGTATTCACAGCTAATTCTGTCGATGTCCGCGCGACGAATCTGGATACAGGGGAGTACCAGAATTATCAGCTGAAATTCGGAAAGGATGCGAAGGCCACAATCAAACTGATTGAAAGGGGTAATTACAACAACCAGAGGATCGTTGTGCCAAAAGAACAGCTTGAGGAGGTGCAGGCTTATTTCCGGGCAAAAGGCTCCCAAAAAACAATAACAGACCATATAGAGGCATATGGGGCGGTAGGGAAAAGTTATTCAAAGGAGGATATGAAAAACATACAGACCGCTGCGCAGAAGGGTAATATGCCGCCTGAGATGGATTATAATGATTTCCGGCTGAGGGATCTGACGATGTCTGTCGCGAAAAACGCCGGTGTCATGGCGTTACAGTCCATGGCCGTGACAACAGGGTTTAATATAGCGAAAAAGGTATTTAAGGGGGAAGTGATGGATGCGGACGAATTGGTAGAGTCTGCGGTCGAGACGGGTGTGGATACGTCAGTAAAAGTAGTTGCCGCAGGTACGCTGGATGTCGCTGTGAAAAAAGAGGTGGTCCGATGCATCCCTAAAACGACGCCTGCGGGTGTCATAGCGAATATTGCCTGCGCCGGCGTGGAAAATGTGAAGATTTTGTCAAAAGTAGCGTCCGGAGAACTTTCACTTCCCCAGGGAATAGATCATTTAGGCAGGGCAAATGTTTCCATGGCGGGAGGTTTTATGGGAATGGCAAAAGGTTCCGCTTTGGGTGCGACAGCGGGAGTTGCATTGGCCGCCTGTGTGCCGGTAGTCGGACCGGCACTTGGTGTAGCAACAGGGCTTGTGGGAGGCATGGTCGGCTATCTTGGCGGCTCCAAAGTAGGCGAGGCTGTTTACAATACCGCGAAAACAGTTGCGAAAACCGCATGGGAAGGTGTAAAAGCAGTGGGCAGGGGGATAGCAAACGTTGCAACGGGAATAAAGGATTTTTTGTTTGGCTGGCTTTAAAGCGGAACGGTTATTTGAGTGTGTGGAGGAGGTCAATTTATGAATACCCGGTTGTCCAAGAATAATAGAACCCTTGACCTATATACCCGTTTCTGCAGTGGAAAGGTTATCCATAAGGCGGAAGAAGCAGAAAGGTTTGGCGTGGATGCGCGTTCCATCCAGCGGGATATTGACGATATCCGCGCTTTCCTCGATGAATGTGCCGTAACGGAGTCGTCAGATACGAGACAGATCATTTATGACCGGCGGAAGAAGGGCTTTGTTATGACGGGGAATGACAGCCGGCTTATGGACAACAGCGAGATACTGGCAGTCAGCAAGATCCTTTTGGAGAGCCGGGCTTTCAGTAAAAGGGAGATAACATCCATTTTAGACAAACTGGTGCTTGGCTGTGTGCCGAGGAAGAACATGAAACTGGTGTCTGACCTGATTGCTAATGAAAAATATCATTATGTGGAACTCTGCCATAAGTCCTATCAAAAGGAAAAGCTGTGGGGGCTTGGTACGCAGATCAGGCAGCATAATCTTCTGGAACTTGCTTATTACAGGCAGACGGACAAAAGAAATCCGGTAAAACGTACTGTATGTCCTGTGGCGATTTTGTTTTCCGAATACTATTTTTATCTTCATGCTTATATCGTAGAGAAAAACGAACAGGGTGTATATGAAAAGAAATATGACTATCCTGCGATTTTCAGGTTAGACAGAATAAAAAGCTATAAAGAAACCGGTGAGAAATTTGAAATCCCCTATGCGGGACGCTTTGAGGAAGGAGAATACAGGAAACGGATACAGTTTATGTATGCGGGCGACCTGCTTAGGCTGCAGTTTCGTTATACAGGAGAAAATGTAGAGGCGGTATTAGACAGACTGCCGACTGCAAAGGTCATCAGTGAAGAGAGTGGCATTATCATTGAGGCAGAAGCCTACGGGCAGGGCATACTCATGTGGCTTTTAAGCCAGGGCGCGGCAGTTGAGGTACTGCGTCCTGAGAGCGTACGGCAGGAGATGAAGGAGAAAGTGCAGGAGATTGTCAGGCTGTATAGTTAATATGGAAATGCCGGAGAAAAGAGATGCTGTGGATCGTGAGCCGGATGTTCAGTATAAATCGTGAAACTGAAATAATAAATGATAATCTTGAAACAATAAACAAGAGGGATTCCGAGGCAAGGCTTCGGGATTCTTTGTCTGTATGTGGAAGATATGACATATAGGGAGGAGTAGGGATGGTAGATTATATCGGGTCAGAAACAATAAAGAAATATTATGAAGAAAATGGGATTGTTCTTTCGGATAGGATGATAGCTGCTAGGATTTGTAATGCCGGATTTTCTGTGGAGGAAGTACATAGTTCTTTACAGGAGATACAGGCGAGGACTGAAGATGTGGATTTAAAAGAGCAGATAGAAAAGTATATCAGCAGAGAAAAGACCATGTACGAAAAAATGGAGAAATCTGTCCCCAAGGATATCTACAGGCTTTCTGTTTGGCATGAGAGAGATGATGATTACTGTGATAACGGCTATTTCGATGATTTTGGTACGGCTCTCCTTGTGGCACGGGAAATGATAGATAAAGAAAAGGATGTGGATAAATACAAAATAGAAAAATTCCATCTTATGGAACGGACACAGCTGCCATTCAAAGGGAAGTATTGGGAGATGGGACATGCGGATGGCTGTGCGGAATATGGAAGAAATGGGAAATTATATGACATATGGGTCCGTATGGAGGAAGAGGAGACGCAGGAAATCACTTTTAAAGATGAATATTTTTATTATCCGCATCCTTTTCAGAGAGGAGATATCCTTGCGATGCATGGAGATGATGAAAAGTTGTATATTATGGATATGGATGCCGAGGCAGTAGCAGCGCGTGACAGGAGAAAGTCTCAGTGGGGAGATGTTACTGATATTGGGATAGCGGGTGTTATGATCAGCAGACGCACAGGCAGGATATGGGATATGGATGAGTGGATTTGTCCGTTTGAGTTTGAGTACGCCTTTATAGACGAAAAAACGGAAGATGTAATAGAGCGGGCAGCATTAGAGATGCGGCGGATCTTATTAGGGGAAACAGGGTCGTTCCAGTATATTTTTGATGCCTGTGCACGGAGACAGGAAGAATATTTGGAATCCACAAGGATATCACTTATTACCGGAATTAAGCTTCATCCGCATAATGTATTTTTCTAGGAAGTATCTGCTTAGACTGAAAACCGTCGTGCGCCGGACATAATACGGTAATGCAGGTAGGTGGAATTTTTCCGTATTATGAGAAATTCCACCTATTCGAGTACTGACAGCATTCAAATCACTATAAGGTGTTTTCGATAATGAATTTCTCAACGGAAGATTTCGGAATCTTCCATTTCTTTCCAATGCGGAATGCTTTGATCTTTTTTCTGTTAACAGACGGTAGGCAAGATTTTTTCCGATCATCAGAATGTCACAGAGCTCGTCTATGGTTATTATCTCATCGTATTGATTCAGCATGATGTTTTCCTCCTGTTGTTTTATTTTTTATGTTAAATGTTTAACGGATAGTAAAACATTAAGATAACAAAGAATAATCTAAAAAAGTTGGAATGGGGTGATAATAAATTGAAATAAAGTATTTGATAACATATACATGAGAGAAAAATAAAACCGTGAAGAAATGTAATACATTTTGCATATTTACTGATACTAATTCCCGTTAGGGATTGTTTGGGACTACCCTAACGGGAATTAGTATCAGATTCAAAAGACAGTGAATTTTGGTTTATTTACGTTATTCTTTGGAATAGAGAATACAAAAATATATTGTGTCTGTAAAGCAGGAAAATTATTAGAAATTTATAATTCCCCTGCTTTTATATTGTAAATACTTATGAAACAAGAATCTATCTGCACTTATGGAGATGCATTGGTGCCATGATGAGCGGAGAAATGGAACAGGAGGCAGAGAAATTGAGAAAAAAGACAGAGTGGAAGAATGAGACGGTCACGGCAAGAGTTACGTCAGAGGAAAAGGAAAAGATCAGGAAACAGGCAGAAAAGGAGAAAAAGTCGGCAAGTCAGTATATGGTGGATGCTGCGCTTGCCGGCATGGAAAGGAGGAGCAGTAAAGATAAGAAGAGGGTATGGATACTGATCAATAACCAAAATATCCTGAATGACATTTTCACGATACTTCGGGATGAAACAGTTTCTGAGGAACTTTATGGAAAGATCACTGAACTGGCAGAGGAGGAAAACAAGTTATGGCAATGCTTATAACAATGAACAAGGGAAAATACACAAACAAGGATGCGGTGGAAAATGTGATACGTTATATCACAAGGACAAGAGCCATGGAAGACCGGGCGGATGAACAGATCGCATGGGGAGGCTGGGGAATCGGTATTTATCAGACGCCGGAATTAGTCATAGAGCAGTTTTGCGGACTGCAGAAGAACCATAGGATAGAAAAAAGAGGGTCAAGGATATTTCACGAAGTGCTGGGGATTACAGAGAAGGAGTTTGGCAGGCTTGGACATGACTATAATAGGGTATATCAGGTGGCTGTGAACTGCGCCCAGTATTATTTTGCGATGGGGCATCAGGTCGTATTTGCCATACATAATGCGAAAGACGGATGTCTGGAAAGGAATAAAGGGCTGCATATTCATTTTGTAGTCAATACGATCAATTTTGCGACAGGAAATAAGTGGCACTCCAATTTAAGGGAAAATTGGCAAAGGGATCGTTTCTTTAATGATATTATGCGACGATTTATGGATCCTGATCCTCTTGAATCTGAACTTCCCTTTTGATGGAGTATTGGGAGGAAACTTAAAATCGGGAATAATCCGATAGACGGAAAGGAAATTTTTTATGAATGATTGCGCTTTCACAGGAAAGTGTACAGCCGTTAAAATGAAATCATAAATGATAACTATGAAAGCAGGAGCACTCTGTGATGCCGGTATCAGCGCTGACTGCTTTTGTGAATGCCTGTGGGGAATGACAGAAACTTTCATAAAAGCATGGTATATTCTTATTTAAAGGTGACAGGAAAACATTTCGATTTTCAGCATGATAAAATCGGACAGCCGGAAGGAAGGAGGAAATGCAAAAATGGATGCAAAAGGTGATGCCTTGGAGATACCTGCTACAGACGATGTCTACAGCATCATCAGATCCCTGGAGATCAGGGAGTATTACCGCAGGGAAGATCCATTCGGGATATTTGAGAAGGAACAGTTCATCCTGCACAGTTACATCTCCATACAGCAGAAGGCGGCGATGTTAGCACAGCTGGCAAAGACGGGGACCGAAAAGGAAAGGCGTAAGATCAGCGAGATGTGTCGGGTGTTTTGTGATTATATGGAGCGTATCTATCACCCAGCCGTCAGGACTGTGTTTCTTCTGGAGAGCAGCAGACTGATATGGGATGGGGAGAAGGGCAGCATTGACACGATGAAATACGGTCTGGAAGGGGCTTATGAAACGGTCGATGAGCTGATCGCAGGTATGGAAGACTGTTGCTGTGGCGAGGAAGATTATTGTGCAGACGTGGTCGTGCTGGAGGTGCCGCAGGGAAAAAAGGCGACAACACCATTTGGATTTTCCTTATATTTGATAGATGGGAAATGGGAAATCAAAGACTTACATCTGGGGTATGGATTTGAGAAATTGAGAGAGAAGGGATTCCATAAAGATACGGAAGAACGTTTCCGCGATTACTGCGGCGGCAGACATCCGTTGCCTTTCGAAAACGGTTGCCGGTTGAAACTGCAGCTCCCGTTTATGGCGGAACCCTTTTACGGGACGTTAAAGAGTGAACTGGACGGGGTGGGAACTTGGTATCATTTCCTGTATTATAGAGATGAAAGCTTAGATTGCGGGATGGCGTATGTGGAACTGTCGACGTGGGAGATCAATCAGGTGAGCGATTATAGTTCATTTGACTGGATTGAACGGGCGGACATAGAGGAAGGGGACAGGGAATTTCCGAAGTTATTTCATTGGTAACAAGTACATAGCGGTGTATAGAACCGGGGCGGCAGGAGCAGCATCCTGCCGCCTTACTCTGTGTGTTTTTCAGACAGCGGAAAGGAGGTGAAAACATTGGAGGAGAAAAAGGAAAAGAGCGTGCTGGATATCATTGCGGAGCATACAGTCAATGAGAGGCTGGATGCGATCTTATCCCGCGACCCGGCTTTCCAGAGGCTGGAAAGAATGATTGGGAAGGAGATGGATGCTTACAGTAAGCTCGGCTTGTCAAAGAAGGAGCGGCGGACAGTGGAAAGGCTCATATCCGCCCACGCGGCGGATGCCGCTTATTACAGCGGGGCAGCATACCGGCAGGGACTCAAGGACTGCGCTTTGCTGCTCAGGGAAACAGGAGTGATAAAGTAGACAGCCTCTGCCAGTCAGGGTAACAGAAGGGAGGAAATAAGAGGATGGCGGGAGAAAGGAGAGATATGTCCGCAAAGGCTTTTGATGATGTGTTCATCTATGTGCCGGGAGCGGGACAGGTCGTACATATCGCGGAAGGGGATGGTACGAATCTCAGGGAGGAGGATGTCAGGGAAGGATATGTCGATTACATCGTTTATGCACAATACGATCTGCGGGAAGGGATACAGGAGGCAGACGGGGGCATGATGCTGTCAGGGGAATATGTGAGAGATCGCTATACACAGCTTGCCGACAGCATCGGAGATGTGCTCGAACTGGCGTATGGGAGACGGGATATGACATTCATACGGCTGGAGAAAAGGACGGGAGAGCCGGGATCAAAGGAGGAGAGACATGGAATTTAAAGAGTTTGAAGAAAAGATGATGGGACTGCTGCGGGAAAGGTTCGGGGAATCTGCAGAGATCCGCATGCAGGATGTTTTAAAGGACAACGGGACCAGACGCAGGGGCATCCTGTTAGAAACGGAAGGAGAGTGCCTTACCCCGGTCCTGTATCTGGAAAGGGCCTACGAAAGATATCAGGCAGGGGAAGATGCGGAAAAGCTGCTGGTAGAGATGCTTGAGGACAACGAGGAACAGATCCGGGAGATGGAGGAGAAATGGGATTTCCGGCCGGAACAGTTCGCGGACTACAGCCAGGTAAAGGCGCATCTGCTGTTCCGGTTAGTAAACTACGAGAAAAACATGGAACTGCTGCAGGAGATGCCTTATATCAGATGGAATGATCTGGCAGTCATTTTCTACTATGATATCGGGAATGGGCAGGCGCAGATACAGATCCACAACGGCCATCTTGCCTTGTGGGGGAAAACAGCGGGAGACATCTATCAGGACGCCATGGAAAACATGAAGGGGAGCCTACCGGATGATCTGTTCCCGCTGCGGGATCTGATCCCGTTTAAGGCAGCGCCGGGTATGGAGGAAGGGCCGTCCCTTCATGTGCTGACCAACAGCCGGAGGAGATTCGGGGCGGCAGCCATGCTGTATACCGGGAAGATGAAAGAACTGGCAGACAGCCTTGACTCAGACCTTGTGATCCTGCCCTCGTCACTGCATGAAGTGCTGCTCATAAAGGATAACGAAGAGGGACGGGCAAGATATCGGAAGATGGTAGGCGAAGTAAACCGCACCGTGGTGGAGCCGGAGGAAGTGCTCTCCGACAACATTTATCACTACAGCAGGGAAAGGGATGTGGTAGAACTCTTACCTGCAGGATGAAGGGAGGTATATGTGCATGGAGATCATATTGAAGTGCCTTGTCATCATCCTTGCAGGCGTACTGCATGAGATGGGAAAGGATGTATAACGTTTATAAAACCAGAAAAGAAAAAGGAGGATGTGAGAAATGCCGGCAGATTTGGAAAGTATGTTTTATGTGAGGGAGACCCCGTGGCACGGGTTAGGGACTAAGGTGATGGAG
This sequence comes from uncultured Lachnospiraceae bacterium, assembly GCA_947176065.1. GTDB lineage: Bacteria > Bacillota > Clostridia > Lachnospirales > Lachnospiraceae > UBA3282. The sequence continues at coordinate 33,924 of CAMWPB010000015.1, forward strand.
GCGCCTTCTTCGGCGGATGCCCTGCGGCTTGCGGGGCTTGACTGGAAGGTGGTGCAGGAGAGTGTATATACGGCGAATGGGGAGCGGGTGCCGGGATTTTATGCCAATATCCGGGATAAGGACAGGCGGACGCTCGGCGTAGTGAGCGACCGTTACAAAGTGGTGCAGAACGAGGAGGCTTTTGCCTTCACGGATGCGCTGTTAGGGGAAGGCGTCCGCTATGAGACGGCAGGTTCCTTACAGAACGGCAGGAAAGTATGGATCCTTGCAAGACTGCCCCACTCCTACATCATATCGGGGGAGCAGGTCGATCCCTATCTGGTGTTCTCCAATACCCACGACGGGACGGGTTCCATCAGGGCAGCGGTGACGCCGGTGCGTGTCGTGTGCTGTAACACGCTGAACCTGGCGCTTGACACGGCAAAGCGTTCCTGGGCCTGTGTCCATACCGGGGATATCAGGGGGAAGATTACGGATGCCAGGGAGACCCTGTCCCTTGCGGGGGCTTATATGGAGGCGCTGGGGAAGAAGTTTGACGAGCTGCAGAAAAAGCGGCTTACGGACAGCCAGATCAAGGATCTCATCGAGGTGCTCCTGCCGCTGGAAGAGGAGGATTCCAAGAAAGCCCGGAATGTGATGCGAAACAGAGAGGATTTGCGGGCGAGATATTATGACGCGCCCGACCTTAAGGGCGTAGGGAAGAATGCCTACCGTTTCATTAACGCAGTATCGGATTTCGCCACCCATGCGAAACCCATACGCAGGACGGCAAACTATCAGGAGAACCTGTTTGCCCGCACCATAGAGGGGCATCCCATGATCGATAAGGCTTACCAGATGGTGAGCGCCGCGTAAGATAGTGCCGCTATGACGGCAGCATTTCTCGACAGCAGATCCCTGTACAAAATAGAATAGTCCTTCTGGTCTTTGGTATATCACAGGAAACGGGGATCGCAGACCGGCAGGGAAAAGGAGGTGCTGCGTGGGATGAAAGCAGACAGCGGGTCGGACAGGAGTAGATCAGACAGATGTAGATCAGAAAAATGCTGATCAGAGAGCCAGCAAAAGAGAGCGGGCAGAAAAAGAAGAACAGTTAAGGGAGGAAAGGCTGATGTATGAGAAGATACCCATAGGGGATATAACAAGGGAAGAGTGGCTGCGGCTCCGTAAAACAGGGCTTGGTGGTTCAGATGCGGGTGCAGTCTGCGGGCTGCACCCTTACAGTAGCGCTATGAAAGTATTCCAGGACAAGACGGGCGATACGGTGGAGGAACTGGATACCGAGGCGGTCCGTATCGGGCATGACCTGGAACAGTATGTGGCAGAGCGGTTTACGGAGGCGACGGGCAGAAAAGTCCGCCGCTCCCACTTTATGTACCGCAGTACAGATCATCCCTTTATGATCGCGGATGTAGACAGGCTGGTAGTGGGGGAGGATGCCGGATTAGAGTGTAAGACGGCAAGTGCCTACAACGCGGATAAGTGGGCGGACGGGGATATCCCGCTCCACTATGTGATGCAGTGCTACCACTATATGGCGGTGACGGGAAAGCGGGTGTGGTATATCGCCGCGCTTATCCTTGGCAGAGGATTTGTCTACAGGAGACTGGAATGGGATGACGGTCTGATCGGGGAGTTGATCAGAACGGAAGAGGCGTTTTGGAATAACCATGTCCTGACGGGGCAGATCCCGCCGCCGGATGGGAGTAAAGCCTGTGATGAGGTAATAGTCCAATATTTTGGCAGCGCGAAAGCCGGTGCGACGATGGCTTTATCCGGATTTGATGGGAAACTGGAAAGACGAAGGGATATCCTTAAGGAGATCGCGGCACTGGAGACAGAGAAGAAACAGATCGAACAGGAAGTGAAACTGGCTATGGGGGAGCATGAACTGGCGAGAAGCGGGAACTACCGTGTCTCATGGAGCAATGTAGATTCCACAAGGCTTGACACCAAGAGGATCAAAGAGGAAAAGCCGGAGATATATGCGGACTATGCCACGGTTTCCCACAGCAGGCGGTTTGAGGTAAAGGCTGCTTAACAGGAGAAAATACTGCTATTACAGTAGTAGCAAAAAACAGGGATACCGGGAGTCCCCAGAAAGGACTCCCGGCAGATGGGAAGGAGAAAAAGAAAATGGGAGCAGGACAGGAAACAGAACGGGAAATCGGACAGAGAGCGGGACAGGACAGGATCAGGCTCCTCAGGGCGGAGGAGATCGAGTGCAGAGTATCGGTCATAAAGGAGAATGGGTTAAGCCTTTTACTCTATAAGGATGCGAGGGTTGACCAGCGTATCCTTGACGAGACTTTCGGTCCTTTTGGATGGAAACGGAGCCACCAGAGCATAGAGGGGAACCTTTACTGTACTGTGGAAATCTATGACGGGGAAAAGAAGGAATGGGTGGCGAAACAGGATGTGGGAACCACCAGCTATTCGGAGAAGGAGAAAGGGCAGGCGTCGGACAGCTTTAAGCGGGCGTGCTTTAACTGGGGCATTGGAAGGGAACTTTATACCGCCCCGTTCATCTGGATACAGGGGGAACTGGCAGATATCCAGAAAAAAGGGGATAAGATGTACTGCAATGACCATTTCAAGGTAGCGTCTATCGAATACAATGACAGCCGGGAGATCGTATCCCTTGTCATTGTCAACACGAAAGGCGACTGTGTCTATGCGATGCAGGGGGCGTCAGTATCCGGCACGGGCAGGAAAAAGGTGGCAAAGAAAAAGCCGCAGGGGACAGCCCTCACGGATGTGCAGATGAGCGCCCTGCAGGCGGAACTTGACAGGACAGGGGTAGCGATGGAGACGGTGCAGGAGCGATACCAGATCGGGAAACCGGAGACGATGGGCGAGACGATGTATAAACGGGTGATGGAGGCGCTGGGGAAGACGAAGAGTGTGGCGGCATAAGTAAATTTATTGTAATTATATATTTTAAGGAAAGACTCCCAGAGATTCATCCAATGGGAGTCTGATATTTTCCACTTTTCCATCCAATCCACCTAATATGGTGTATAGTGTATAATGAATTTATGTGTAATTCTATAAAATGGATTTGATGGAAAGGTGGATTTGATAATGAGACGATATTTAGATGTTGATTTAGAGGTTGGGGTTTTGAATGAGGAAAAATTGGTACAGATTCGTGAAAGAATACAAAGAAAATATAATATTGATTTAGGAGCGATTGCCAGAGGTGAAATTCAGTATGGAGAGTTAAATAGAATGTTGGTGCAGAAATGTCATTTAAATGATGTGTGGGGTGATTTTAGGAGACTTCTTTTTTTAGAAAAAGATTTGGAAAAATTTGAAGAAAGTATAGAGAGGTTGCAAAGACAGCAGGGGAGGATTATTCGGGCGAATAAAAAAAATGAGGATACAGAAATTGGAGGGCTGTCTATAGATAAACAAAATTTGCAGAAACAAAAATTATCGGAAGACCAGGTACTTAAATTATATAAAGAAATAAAGAAGAAAGAAAAAAAGATAAAAAAGAAAGAATTGAAAAAGATTTCTTACGAAGATTGCGTAGCAATGATGGAATATATATTAACAAATAGCAGAGTACTTGGGAAAGATATATTTTTACAATATCTTATGAGATATGAATATACGCAAGTGGCTGCAAAAAAATATAACTTTTCCGCTGAACGGAAAGAAGAAAAGATTGATTGTAGAAGTCGTTTAAAATGTATAGATTTTTTCCCAATGTGGGATAGTGATATTCTTCCAGTCTTTGCAAAACAATTACAGGATATTCTATTTACACAGAAATATATAAGAATGTTTGAGTTTACGGTGTTTGGAAGTGAGAAGGAAAGGGAAAAAGGAAGTTTGGATATAACAAGATACAGTTATAAATATATTGAAGATATATATTCTAAGCTAATGGGTACCTCGTATGAGAATTTCTATTATTTGAACGACATGCTTGGAGTTTCGCTGACTAATACTATTTTTCAGTGCAGCTATAAGATGACCTGTAAGAATAAAAAATGGGATGGGGAGATACAGTATAAGATTATAAATGAAAAGATGTTTGATGTTGCTGCTTGGCTGGGGAAAGTTAAGTGTATATATTGTCGTGATATTTTGGCAAATATTATCTTTAAATATTTGTTTTCATTTAATGTCAAAAAGAAACAAAGCATTGAGGAAAAAGAAAACGAGCGAGTGTATCAGGATCTTGGAAATGCCTGTGATCAGATCTGTGATTATTTCAGAACAAACATAGATAGAATAAATTGTTATTATAGTGATTTATGTGATTCTCATACATGGTTGTGGGCAAATGATGATCAATTGAGATTAGAGTTTGATAATGAGATATTTTCAGAAATAAAAAGAGAATGTGAAGAATGGCTGAAAAGTTACATTCAGAGTAAGGCTGTTGACAAAGCTGTCGGAGATTATGCAAGAAAATCTGGGAGCAGATATAAGATTAGAAAGAGCAAACTGATAAAAGAACCAGATAATTTATATGCACAAATACATATGGCTGTTATGAAGGGAATTTGGGAGTAATTATCTCAAGTCCCCGAAGGACAAAAAAATTTTATTTTTATGAAGAAATGTCGGTCGCTGGAAAAGATTTCATTTGGGTGTATGATGAAAATGTACCTACGGAAGAGTATAAAAATCGTTGAGAAATGGAGGATGGATTATCGAAAAAATGCAAATGAGTATTGACGTTCTGGAGTTTGCAGAGCGGGATGAACAGGGAAAGCTCAAGGGTCGAGAGGTGATAGAGTTTCTCCCGAAGCGTGAAGATGGAACAAGACCGGGGTTTGATATCCTTGCATTCCCGGAAGAAAATGGCTGCAAGCCGTCTGTGAAAAGTATAATTGCGGAGACGGAATCGACAGATGCACCTCTGAATATCATAACAAACGATGAGCAGAAAAAGCAGATATGCTCGGAAGGACAAGGAATCTTGTCGCTATTGCGTCAAGAGCCGCATGGCCCGGTTACATGGATACCGGCAGCACCATACCCAGCGACAAATTTCAGTGTCCAAGTTCTCCAAAAGAAGATTTTTTTGGATCGAACAGGGAAAGAAATATTAGAGCGCGGCGAAATCGAATGTAAAATTTTTGTGGAAGGCAAAACGTTTGATTTAATTGTAAAAAACAGACAAATTCGAAGGATCGCGCGTATAGTAACGGATAGTATTCCTGAGGCAATTATTGACCATGAAGCAAAGAAGGCTGACAAGGTTATAGAGGAACAGTTCCGGCGTGATATATCGCGGAGCAGATCAGTTCAAATTTTCTATCAAGCAGGATGGAATCGCATTGATGGTCGATGGTGCTATGTTTATGACGGCATTGAACTCGGAAGAGAGCGGTACGTGGAAACTGGGTTGACATTGCCGCGATGGAATTGCAGAGGAGATGATATCGTACAGATTTTTCTCTGCGCATGTGATTTATCTCAGGATATGGCAGCGGTGTCAATAATGATCCCCTTTTCATTAATGGGGGTACTTTACAGACTGTTTGAGGAGGCGGGATTCCGGCCGCGTTTTGTCCTCTTTATTAATGGCAAGACGGGCAGTATGAAGACAACGATTGCCAAAATTTTATACACACAACTTTGTAACGATGAATTTCGGGACGAACCCCGGCGGTTCGACACGGACACGGAAGTTTCTTTGGAACGTGCTATTGTCACACTAGGACAGGATACCGTTACACTGATTGACGATTTTTCACCAGCCAAAACGGAAACGAAGAAAGGCGATATGATAAACAAACTCGAAACAATTATTCGGATGGTGGGAGATGGGAGCAGCAGAAGTCGCTCGAATATTAAGCTGGAAGATAAACGCGGAGAAGGTGTGCACGGGATGGTCGCATTGACCGGTGAACTTACTCCCAAGGGTATGTCTTCAAATCTCAGATGCGTGTTCTGTCGGTTAAATCGTGAGGATGTGAATGTAGATGCAGTAAACTGGTTTCAGGAGAATGAAGCCGCATACACAACTCTTATTGCTGCATTTTCAGAGTATGTAGGGCAACGCTATAATGATATTATATTGTATATAAAAAAACAGTTTAGCGATGATCGAAGATGCTTTTCTGGAATCCTTAGGGAGAGACGTTTAGTGGATGCCGGTGTAACAATGCGTTTGGCTATGGATATTTTTATTAAGTTTTTACAGGAATTTTGCGGTTTAAATAATGGGGAGGTTCTAACCATGCTTTACCAGATGAAAGATTCTATCATTAATTGCGTACGGATTAGCGAACAAATGTCTACGAACGAATCGCCAAGTGAAATTTTTATAAAAGGAGTAGAGTCCCTCATGCGTATGGGCATTGTTAAGATCGGAGATGGGAAACAATCAACGTTAGGAACGACAGTGTATGATGGGTATACAGAAGGTGAGTTTTACTATTTTATTCCTGAGAGTGTGCACAAAAAAGTAATTGCTTTTTTTAAGCAGACCAATCGATATTTTCCATTTGACTGCAAGGAGGTTCTGATGTTTCTAGCAGATGATGGAATCAGCAAAACAGCTTCGAACGGGGCAGGAAAACGAACACTTTGTACTCGAATTTCGATGGGAAACGGCAAAAAAATGAACTTTTTAAAGATTCAACGAAGTGTATTTGATGCGGTTGTGGAGGGCAGTTATGATGATTGGAACGGAGTGTAGCGTATATGTCGGCTGATATTTCGGCAGAATTTATGATTAGGTGTGACATATACTGTACAAAGATTGTGCCACAGGAGAAGATATGCGAAATCATCGTATAACTTGTCACCTAGAAGATAATAAACCGATTAATGAGATCCAATATCTAGTCAATTGTTTTGCAATAGCATATATTGAAAACCTGTTGAAAAACAGCGGCTTATCTAAAGATGAGCAGATCTGTGTACTCAGTGAAATGCTGCAAAATCTAAATTAGGATTTGCAGCATTTCGATATCCTTTTGTTTTTATATCTGGGAAGGAGTGATTTCATGCAAAATTCTTTGCTGCAGATAGCCATCTACAGCAGAAAGTCCAAATGGACCGGCAAGGGCGACAGTGTTGAAAACCAGATCGTCATGTGCCGGGAATATATCGAAATGTTCATTGAAGGGGGCGACCAGGCGCAGATTATCGTGTACGAGGACGAAGGTTTCTCCGGCAAAAACACAAAGCGCCCCCAGTTTCAGAAAATGATGCGCGACATGAAGGAGCAGCATTTTGACTATCTGGTCTGCTACAAGCTGGACCGTCTGGGAAGGAATCTTGCGGATCTGGCAAACTTAATGGAAGATTTGGAGCGGAAGGGCACATCCTTCATCAGCATCAAAGAAAAGTTCGACACGACCACGCCAATCGGCAAGGCGATGCTGTACTTCTCCGGCGTGCTTGCCCAAATGGAGCGGGAGCAGATTGCGGAGCGTGTGAAGGACAACATGATCATGCTGGCCAGGAGTGGGCGGTGGCTTGGTGGAAATACGCCTCTTGGTTATTCTTCCATGAAACTGGAGAAGGAGGTCAGCGCTCTTAAGAAAAAATCTATGTACTGCCTGACACAGAATCCCGAGGAGATAGAGATTGTCCGGTACATATTTTCTAATTTTATGGAATGCAGATCACTGACCAAGGTATTTAAAAATTTACTTACGAATGATATCAGAACCAGACAGGGAAAAGAATTTGCCATTTCGGGAATCCGGGATATTCTGGTGAATCCGGTATACTGCAGGGCGGATCAGGACGCTTATCAATATTTTTATGATCTGGGCTGTCAGGTGTGCATTGACGAGGAGGAGCTGGACGGGGAATCGGGTCTGATGGGGTATGCCAAAACGACTTCGACACACTATAAGAACCAGAGCCAGCCCTGTGAGTCGTGGATCATAGCGAAAGGGCGGCATCTAGGCATAGTAAGCGGCAGGGAGTTTGTCAGGGTACAAAAACTGCTGGCGGGCAACAAGGAAAAGGGGGCGGCTTTCAAGAACACGAAAAACAGTGTTGCGCTTTTGTCCGGCTTGCTTTACTGTACCTGCGGACACTTGATGCGCCCGAAAAATTATCCGGCGTCCCGGCTGACGGAAAAAGGGGAACGGACTTTCTCTTACCGTTGCCCATACAAAGATGCTACACATCGGGAAAAGTGCGATACGCAAAATGTACATGGCAATACGCTGGATGAGAGGGTGTGTGAGGAACTGATCGGAATGACGAATCCCGATGCGGGTATTGTCCCCATGTTGGAGGCTCTGTTAAAGAAGATTAAGGAAACAGATATGGAGGTGGTGTCAGAAAAGGATCTGCTGCAGCAGGAATATAATAAGAAGAAAGAGGAGATACAGAAGCTTATTGCATCCATCAAAAATCTGGATGCAGACAGTGTATCGGTGCAGTATATCAATGATGAGATCAAGCGGACGGACGGCTTATGCAGGGAACTGCAGACAAGGATGGCCGCTATGGAAAGCGATAAGGAGGCGAATCTGAACGTCACGGATTATGTGAAGGATTGGCTGGAGAAGATGAAGAACTTTCCTCTCATTTTTGAAGAACTCACTGTTATGCAGAAACGGGACTTTTTGAGAGCAATCATAGAAAAAGTCGTCTGGGACGGAGAAGTCGCCCATATTTATATCAGAACCCCGGTGCCAGGAAGGCACCGGGATATTTTTGCCCGTCTGAAGGAAGAGGTCTTACGGCCGTGGTATCCAAAGTTTCCAATTTGGAACCATCGCATTACCACAGCCGCTCGGGCCTACGACAGCGACGAAGCTCCCCTCGGAAATCTGCAGATCGATGTGAGAAAGCGCGGGGGTTTCTCCCTTCAGATTGTGATAGGAGTAGGAAACATCCCGCAGGGAAAGTATTGGCTGCATAGAAAATGCCTCCTTATGTAGTTAACGACATCATATTTTTCGCGAACCGAAATCTGATGGGTCGTTTACTACGAGTATAGAATATTTTATGACGGGTAAGAAAATATGTGTTCTGATTGAAAAGAAAACCAATTTATGGTATCATCAAATTTAGATTTAATTAAAATGGAGGATTTAGGCATGGCGCAGTTGTGGGGCGGCCGTTTCACGAAGGAGACGGATCAGCTTGTATATAACTTTAACGCGTCGATCTCCTTTGACCAGAAGTTCTTCACGCAGGATATTGAGGGCAGTATCGTACATACGATTATGCTTGCCAAGCAGGGGATTTTGACGAAAGAGGAGAAGGACGAAATTTTAAAAGGGCTTACCGGGATCAGACAGGATGTGGAAGACGGTAAACTTGCCATCACGGAGGAATACGAGGATATACACAGCTTCGTGGAGGCGAATCTGATCGGCCGGATCGGTGATGTGGGGAAAAAACTGCACACGGGCAGGAGCCGGAACGATCAGGTGGCGCTCGATATGCGGCTGTATACAAGGCTTGAAGTGCTGAACACGGATACGTTATTGAAGGAGCTTTTGCAGACGCTTCTGACGGTCATGGAGGAGCATGTGGAGACTTATATGCCGGGCTTTACCCATCTGCAGAAGGCGCAGCCGGTGACGCTGGCGCACCATATCGGTGCTTATTTTGAAATGTTTAAAAGGGACAGATCCCGGCTGAAGGATATTTTTTACCGCATGAATTACTGTCCGCTGGGAGCTGGGGCGCTTGCGGGGACGACATACCCGCTGGACAGGGCTTACACGGCGTCGCTGCTCGGTTTTGAGGGGCCCACTTTAAATAGTATGGATTCGGTTTCCGACAGGGACTATCTGATTGAGTTTTTGTCGGCGCTCTCCACGATTATGATGCATCTGAGCCGTTTCTGCGAGGAGATCATTATCTGGAATTCCAACGAGTACCGTTTCGTGGAGATCGACGATGCCTACTCCACGGGCAGCAGCATTATGCCCCAGAAGAAAAACCCGGACATCGCGGAGCTGGTGCGGGGAAAAACAGGGCGTGTTTACGGGGCGCTGATCTCTATTCTGACGACCATGAAGGGGATTCCCTTGGCTTACAATAAAGATATGCAGGAGGACAAGGAGCTGACCTTTGATGCCATAGACACAGTGAAGGGGTGTCTGGCCTTGTTTGAGGGCATGATCCGCACGATGAAATTTAATAAGGATGTGATGGAAAAGAGCGCGGCCATGGGCTTTACCAATGCCACGGACGCGGCGGATTATCTGGTGGGAAAGGGTGTGCCCTTCCGTGATGCCCACGGTATTATCGGCAGGCTGGTGCTTTTCTGTATTGAGAAAAACTGCAGCATCGAGGAGCTTTCCATAGAGGAACTTAAGGGAATCAGCCCCGTCTTTGAGGAGGATATTTATCAGGCCATCAGCTTAAAGACATGCGTGGAAAAGCGGCTGACAACCGGCGGGCCCGGGCCGGAGGCTATGCGGGAAGTGATACGGGTGCAGAGGGAATATCTGACAAAGGACTGGCAGGATGAGGACAGCATGTTCGGCGGTCAGCCGGGAGAAACAGAGAGAAAGGAAACGGAGGAGGAGTAAGCTGTTATGAGCGAAAAATTAAGGGTAGGAATTTTAGGCGGTACGGGTATGGTGGGGCAGCGTTTTATTGCCCTTCTGGAGAACCATCCCTGGTTTGAGGTGACCACCATTGCGGCGAGTCCCCGCTCTGCGGGCAAGTCTTATGAGGAGGCAGTGGGAGACAGATGGAAGATGGATACGCCCATGCCGGAGGCGGTAAAGAAGATTGTGGTCAAGAATGTAAACGAGGTCGCGGAAGTGGCGGCTGAGGTGGATTTCGTTTTTTCCGCTGTGGATATGACGAAGGATGAGATTAAGAAGATCGAGGAAGAGTACGCGAAGACGGAGACGCCCGTGGTTTCCAACAACAGCGCACACCGCTGGACGCCTGACGTGCCCATGGTGGTGCCGGAGATCAACCCGGAGCATTTCGATGTGATAGAGTCACAGAAAAAGAGGCTTGGCACAAAGCGCGGCTTTATCGCCGTGAAACCGAACTGCTCGATCCAGAGTTACGCGCCGGTGCTCACCGCCTGGAAGGAGTTTGAGCCTTACGAGGTGGTAGCTACCACTTATCAGGCAATTTCCGGCGCGGGCAAGACCTTTAAGGACTGGCCGGAAATGGTGGAGAATGTGATTCCCTACATCGGCGGCGAGGAGGAGAAGAGCGAGAAGGAGCCGCTTCGGATCTGGGGTAAGATCGTGGACGGCGAGATTGTTCCCGCCGAGAGTCCGGTGATCACCTGCCAGTGTATCCGGGTGCCTGTTTTAAACGGCCATACGGCCGCCGTGTTCGTGAAGTTCAGGAAGAAACCGACCAAAGAGCAGCTTGTGGAGAAACTGCTGCAGTTTAAGGGGCTGCCGCAGGAACTGGATCTTCCCAGCGCACCGAAACAGTTTATTCAGGTGATGGAGGAGGATAACCGTCCGCAGGTGAAGCTGGATGTGGATTATGAAAACGGTATGGGAATCAGTGTGGGACGTATCCGTGAGGACAGCGTTTACGACTGGAAATTCGTGGGTCTTTCCCACAATACCGTGCGCGGAGCGGCTGGGGGAGCCGTGCTCTGTGCGGAGACATTGAAGGCGAAAGGGTATATAACGAAAAAGTAAAGGAGTTATAAGGGAACTGTAAACACAAACGATTGATATGGGGGGAGGGCGCCATCTGGGGAGAATGGCGTGCATATACAATGAGAAATAAAGAGAACAATGTGAAGGGAACAGGGACACAGCAGCTTGCACAGGAGAATGAGAGGCTCCGCAGGGACGAGAAAATGCTCCGTCTTTTGTGCGAGACGTCAAGCAGTGCATTTATTTATTACAATTATCTCGAAGACCGTTTCGAGACCATGGCCAACTGGGATCATTTTTTTGACTTTTCCATTTCCAATATGGAAGATCTGTCGAAGCTCTATGACCGGGTGGAGGAACAGTATGAAATTCCGCTCAGAGAGGGGCTGTTTATTGAAAAGCAGAAGCGGGACAGGGAGAGCTTTGAAATTAAGTTGAAGGACAGACGGCTCTATATTGAGGTGGAGGTAAACGTCGTTTATGATTCCGATGGGAAGCCCACGGATAAAATCATACGGTTTAAGGACGTGACCAAGTTGACGGCCCAGAAGGATGAGCTCACATACATGGCTTATTACGATACTTTGACAGGGCTTTATAACCGTAACTATTTTGTAAGGCTTCTGGGAGAGTTTTTACGCCGCGCGGAAGAGGAGACAAAAAAGGTAGCGGTGATGTTTATGGATTTTGACGATTTCCGCAGAGTCAACGACGGCATGGGTATCATTGCGGGAGATGAGCTGGTGCAGCTTTTCGGACAGTATCTCGCAGGCCTGATGAACAGTAATGTGGTGATATCCCATTTCAGCACGGATATTTACTGCATCGCGATTTATGATCCCTGCGGCGTCAGAAGTGTGGATATGATTTACCGGGTCATCAGGGAGAGGCTGAAAAAACCGTTTAAAATGATGGACGGACAGGAGGTCACCATGACGGTGAGCGTGGGCGTGTCCGAATATCCGGAAGCGGCGATGGGGACGCTGGAGCTGATTAACTGCGCGGAAATTGTCATGTTTAAGGCGAAGAGCCGTGGAAAAGACAAGATCCAGTATTTTGACGGCGCAATTCTGGAGGAGTTTTTACAGACGGTGACCATCCAGAACAAGCTGAAAGAGGTTGTGTTCGAGCAGAATTTTACGATGTATTTCCAGCCGCAGTATTATGCGGGAAGCGGTAAGCTTCGGGGCGTGGAGGCACTGATCCGCTGGAGAGATAATAAAGGGGATATGATAAGTCCCTCCGTTTTTATTCCGATTGCGGAAAAGAACGGAACCATTGTGCCGATAGGAAACTGGGTGATAGAAAAGAGCGTGCAGACTTATGCGCAGTGGCGTGATAAATACCATTATCCGCTGGTTTTATCCCTGAACGTATCGGCGGTACAGTGCAAGAAGAGGGGATTCATTGACTGTCTGATGAAGATTCTGGAAAAGTATGATGTCTCTCCGGGCGAGATAGAGATCGAAGTGACGGAAACCATTCTGATAGATGATTTTAGCTATATAAGTGAACAATTGAACGAATTAAAACAGACAGGGGTCAGAATTTCGCTGGACGATTTCGGCACGGGCTTTTCTTCTCTGTCGTATTTAAAGGGGCTGCCGATCGATACGCTGAAAATAGATAAAACCTTTGTGGATACGCTTCTTACGGACAAAAACACAAAGATTATCACGGAATCCATTATTTACATGGTGAAACGTCTGGGATACGAGACGGTTGCGGAAGGTGTGGAGACCAAGGAGCAGTTCCAGTATCTCAAAGAGCTGGAGTGCGATATGATTCAGGGATATTATATGGGCAGACCGATGCCGGCGCAAGGCATAGCGGATATACTGGAGAAATTGACTATGAAGGTAGGATAAGGCAGGCAAAAACTATGTTACTGGGCAGAACGACAGAACTTGGTTATCTGAATAATTATTATGACAGGGATGGCAGTCAGATTCTGATTGTTTATGGGCAGAAGCATATTGGAAAGACCGCGCTCGTAAAGGAATTTATGAAAGACCGTCCGGGATATTATTATCTTGCCAGTGCCTGCTCGGAGAGAGAACAGACTTACCAGTGGGGCAGACAGCTTACCCATGACGGTTATGTTGTAGAAAAATTTCCGGGCTTTCAGGAGATTTTTGAAAAGATAGCCCATCGGGTCACCGGGAAGAAAGTGCTGGTGATCGATGAATTCCAGAATATTGTGCGTGCCAGCGACGCTTTCATGAAGGAGCTGGTGGCTTTTGTGCACAGCCAGTGGAACCGGGACGACGTGATGGTAATTCTGGTGAGTTCTTCCATCGGCTGGATTGAAAACAGCATGATTACCAGAATAGGCGAGGCGGCTTACGAGCTTTCCGGCCTGCTTAAGATCAAGGAGATGCCTTTTGCGGATCTGGTGGAGCGTTTCCCGAATTTCCGCATCGAGGAGTGTGTGGAGGCCTATGCTATTTTAGGGGGGATTCCCGGCCTGTGGAACCAGTTTGATGACAGGCTCACGATCCAGCAGAATATCTGCCGCAACATTCTTGACTGCAACAGCTTTCTCTTCGAGGAGGGGGAGCGCATTCTCACGGAGCAGCTCAGGGAGCCGGGGGTTTATAACACCATTATGGCATCCATTGCGGCCGGGAACTATAAATTAAACGACCTTCATCAGCACACGGAGTTTTCCCGTGCGAAGATCAGTGTGTACCTGAAAAACCTGATTGAGCTGGAGCTGGTAGAGAAGGTATTTTCCTATGATACGGCGGGTAAGGAGAACGTACAGAAGGGAATTTACCGGATCAGCCATCCTTTTGTGGATTTTTATTATACTTATATGTATCCCCATCTGAGCGATTTACATATGCTTTCGGTGGGAGAGTTTTACAATCATTATATCATGCGGGACTTCCGGCGTTATGTGTCCGGCTATTTCAAGCAGGTCTGCAGACAGCATCTGGCAAGGCTGGGTGACCGGCACCGGCTTCCGATCAACTGCGGTACGATCGGTGAGTGGATCGGCAAGGTGGGGACGCTTGATATCATTGCGCAGGACGAGGAAGGGCGTACGCTGATCGGGCTGTGTAATTGGGAGAAGCCCATGACTTATGAGGATTACGAGAATCTTCTGCTCTACGCAAAAAAGGCGAAGATCAGTGCGGACTATATCTATATGTACACGGCGTTCCGGTTTGACGAGAAGCTGAATCTGGAGGCCAAGGTCAAATCGAACCTGAAGCTGGTGCAGATTTCGGATCTGTAGAAGCGTGAGAAGAACTATGGGAAAAAATTTGTTTATTGCAGAGAAGCCCAGCGTGGCGCGGGAATTTGCAAAAGCGTTGAAATATAATATGAAAAACCGGGACGGCTATATGGAGTCCGATGAGGCGGTCGTGACCTGGTGTGTGGGGCATCTTATAACCATGAGTTACCCGGAGGCCTACGATGAAAAGTATAAGAGATGGTCTCTGGAGACGATCCCTTTCATTCCGGAGGAATTTAAGTATGAGGTAATTGACAGTGTGAAGAAGCAGTTCGGCATTGTGAGCGGGCTTTTGAACAGAGAGGATGTGGAGACGATCTATGTCTGCACCGACTCCGGGCGGGAGGGGGAATACATTTACCGTCTGGTGGAACAGCAGGCGGGCGTTTCAGGAAAAGACAGAAAGCGGGTGTGGATCGATTCCCAGACGGAGGAGGAGATCCTGCGGGGTATCCGGGAGGCCAAAGACCTTTCGGCTTATGACAATCTTTCCCATGCGGCTTATCTGCGGGCGAAAGAGGATTACCTTATGGGAATTAACTTTTCCCGCGCCCTCACATTAAAATACAGCTATTCGATCAAAAATTACTTAAATGCAGATAAAGCAGTGGTCTCCGTGGGCCGGGTGATGACCTGTGTGCTCGGCATGGTGGTGAACAGGGAGCGGGAGATCCGGGAGTTTGTAAAAATTCCCTTTTACCGCATTCTGTTGAAGGCGGATATCGCGGGACATGAATGTTCTCTGGAGTGGAAGGCCGTGGAGGGCTCGAAGTTTTACCAGTCCCCGAAAATCTATAAGGACAACGGTTTTTTAGAGGAAAAGGACGCGGAAGATTTTATTGCTTTCCTGCAGGAGGAGCCGGAGGAGAAGCCTCTGGTGGAAAAAATCGAGCGGAAGAAGGAGACGAAGAATCCGCCGCTTCTGTACAATCTGGCAGAGCTGCAGAACGACTGCTCCAAGCTTTTTAAGATCAGTCCGGACGAGACGCTGCGGATTGCACAGGAGCTTTATGAGAAAAAGCTGACCACCTATCCCAGAACGGACGCAAGGGTTCTCTCCACGGCGGTGGCGAAGGAGATCGGGAAAAATATCAGGGGGCTGCAGGGTTTTCCCCCGACAGCGGCTTTTGCAGAAAAGATACTGAAAGAAGAACGGTTCAAGGGCATTGCAAAAACCAGATATGTGAACGATAAGCAGATCACGGACCATTACGCGATTATTCCAACAGGGCAGGGGCTGGCGGCTTTGAACGGGCTGCATCCCACCTCGGCGAAGGTCTATGAGATTATAGTCAGACGATTCTTAAGTATTTTTTATCCGGCGGCGGTCTATCAGAAGATTACCCTGACGGCAAAATGGAAGGATGAGGCCTTTATTTCCGGCTTTAAGGTGCAGGCGGAGCAGGGATATCTCGAAGTAGCGCAAAATTCTTTTGCAAGAAAGAAGACAGAGGAGTATACTGAAAGAGAGAGTGCCGATGAGGAGCAGGAGGGTACCTTTGACGTTTCGTTCATGGAAGCGCTCGGCGCTTTGAAAAAGGGCGCGCCTCTTGATAAAAAAGCGTTGGAAAAGAAGGAGGGGGAGACATCCCCGCCCAAGCGCTATAATTCGGGAACCATGATACTGACGATGGAAAACGCCGGGCAGTTTATTGAGGACGAGGAGCTGCGGGCACAGATCAAAGGAAGCGGGATCGGCACTTCCGCCACCAGAGCGGAAATTTTAAAAAAGCTGGTACATATCAAATATCTGGATTTGAATAAAAAGACGCAGATTATCACGCCAACACTTTTGGGCGAGATGATTTATGAGGTGGTTGCAGGTTCGGTGAAGCCGCTTCTTGATCCAAGACTGACGGCAAGCTGGGAGAAAGGGCTGACGCTGGTGGCCTCCGGGGAGATTACGGAGGAAGAGTACATGGGGAAGCTGAATGATTTCGTTACGAGAAGGACGAATATCGTGAAGCAGATGACGAATCAGGGCGCGCTTTTTCACAGATTCCAATATGCGTCCCAGTTTTATAAAGGCGTAAAAAAAGAGAAGAGGTAAACGGTATGATTGGATTGCAGGATGCCACGATTGCTGCTCTCTACACATTGGAGGAGACAATCGCAAAGGAAGTGTTCACGGGGCTTACCTATCCCTGGGAGGTGCTTTCTAAGATTAAGGATTTTATCATTTCCCTTGGGGAGACGCTCCCTGAGGAGAAGTACGAGAGAAGAGAGGGCAATATATGGGTCGCAAGAAATGCGAAAGTGTTCCCCAGCGCCTATATCGGCGGCCCTGCCATAATTGACGAGGAGGCGGAAATCCGCCACTGTGCGTTTATCAGGGGCAGCGCGATTGTGGGAAAGGGCGCGGTTGTGGGCAACTCCACCGAGCTTAAGAACGTGATTCTGTTTAATAAGGTGCAGGTGCCCCATTATAATTATGTGGGCGACAGCATATTGGGTTATAAGGCGCATATGGGAGCCGGTTCCATTACCTCCAATGTGAAGAGCGATAAGACGCTGGTGGTTGTGAAGGCCGGAGAGGAGACGTTCGAGACCGGACTGAAGAAATTCGGCGCCATGCTGGGAGATCAGGTGGAAGTGGGATGCAATTCCGTGTTAAATCCGGGCACGGTGATTGGTAAAAATACCAACATTTATCCGACTTCTATGGTAAGAGGGCTGATTCCTGCAAACAGCATTTACAAGCGGCAGGGTGAGACGGTCGGAAAACGGCAGTAGGCATGTATCGGAAGCAGCGGCAAAACGGGCAGAGAAAAGAGTGTTGGGGATGAGCGTATGGCGATTGAATTAAATGTGGAAAACTTTAACTCTATGATCGACAATGTGATAACCGGAATCTGTTTCTTTGAGTATGAGGATGGGGATTTGGTTCCCATTTTTATCAATGAAGGATTTTTCCGTATGCTCGGTTATAATCGGGTGCAGGGGATGAAATATCTGGAGAAGGTGGAGCTCAGTATCATACCAGAGGATATTCCGACCTACCGGCAGGCCATCAGGGACGTGCTGAAGGACGACGGCGTGGTGAATGCCGAATTTCGTACTGTGACGGGAAGCGGCGGCCTCCGCTGGCTTCATGTCAGGGGAAACCTGTATGCGAGGGAAGGGAAAAAGTATACCATCGTTGCGATCATTGAGGATGTGACAGAGAGAAAGAATGTGGAGGAGGAGCTGCAGAGACAGGCGGAGCGTCTCCATATTCTGTCCGAGGCCGAGGGAGAGAAGATTATTGATTACAATGCCAGGACGGATGTCATGATTATCCGTTCTAATGATGAGTACGGCATGGCCAAAGACGAGATACACGGCAGATATATGCAGAGATTTGATGCCTCGACGATCTATAAGGAGGATGTGGCTTACTATAAGGCGGTACTGGAAAGCCTGTTAAAGTCTCCGAAACACGATACCATTGAATTTCGGATTAAGAGGTTTGATGATGACTATACGTGGTATCAGGCAAATCTGACATCTCTTTTGGGCCCGGAGGGCTATGTGACCCGTATTGTGGGCCGTATGATTAATATCAATGACAGGAAGCTGAAGGAGATGGAGCTTCTGCTCCGGGCGGAGAAAGATGCGCTGACGGGCATTTACAATCAGGGGGCGACGGAGCAGCTGATTCACAACGCCATCGAAGACAGCAAGGAAAATGCGCTGAGCGCGTTGATGATCATCGATCTGGATAACTTCAAGGAGGCAAACGATCTGCTCGGTCATGCCAACGGCGATCAGCTTCTGGAGAAAACGGCTGATATTCTAAAAGAGATGTTCAAGGGCGGCGACGTCATCGGACGTATCGGCGGCGACGAGTTTATGGTTTTCATGAGAAACATGTCCACGATTTCGGATGCCGACGAACTGGCGGACAATATTGTAAAGAATGTCCGATATGATCTTGACTTTGAGGGACAGCCGATTCATGTGACCTGCAGTGTGGGCGTAGCCGTATATCCCTATCACGGTAAAACCTATGAGGAGCTTTTTGAGAAGGCCGACAGGGCTGTGTACACGGTCAAGGCGAACGGTAAGGACGGCTACCGCGTTTATCATGCCGCTACCACTACCGTTTATCACGCCAACAGAAAAGTCGGCTATGATATGGCAAAGACGCTGGATTATGACAGGAATATCGAGGATCAGGTGATGCAGATCCTGTTTGAGGACAGGGTACTGGAGTCTGCTTTAAGATCCTCCATAGAACTGATGACGGCGAAATATCAGTTCCACAGAGGTTATATCTGCGGAAACGATTCGCTGCCGATTTCCCGTACCATACAGTTTACTGTAAAGAAGTATGCCACGGGAAAAGAGGCGGATGAGCATTACGAGCTGAAACGGATGGTGAATGAGATTCTCTATTCCTTCTTCCCGGGTGTGGCCATGATTCACGATTATGACCTGACGGCGGAGGAGATGCGCGAGTATTTCCGGGCGGAGGGCATAAAGAGTATGCTTTATTATCCGCTGACCTCGCAGGGAGAATTCCAGGGCGCCATTGTTTTTGAAAACCACGAGGATGTGCAGATGGAGCTGTCAAAGAGCGAGATGGAGGAAGTGCGTTCCCTGTTCCGGCTGATGGAGGCGCATATTCTCCAGATCGGGCTGATGGACAGACTGCAGAACTTTGTGGCACAGGTCGCTATCTTTGACAATATGGACAGCTTTGTCTATGTGGTGAACCCGGATAACCATGAAATCAGCTTCATCAATAAAAAAGTACTGTCGGATTCGCCCGATGTGAAGATTGGCGATATCTGTTATAAGGCATTGCAGAACAGGGACGCGCCATGCGAAAACTGTATCCTGCGCAATCTGGATAAAAACGATCCGCACTGCCGCTGCACGGAGGAACTGTTTAACTATTCGCTGCGGAGCTGGACCAGATGCAGCGCAAGCTGGCTGGAATGCAGGGAAGAAAACGGCCTTGCCCTTCTAAACAGCTTTGATATATCGGAGTACTTCATGGGGTAACAGCTCAGCCAGAGCGAATTTGCCGGACAAATCGTGCTTGCACGAATTTGGATGGCGAATGATGCTCTGAGGGAGCGCCCGATCATGAGCAAAAGCAGCCGTGAAGCGGCGGAGAGCGCTGAAAGCGCGGTTTTGCGAATGGGCGCGGGCTGAGCTGTGAAAAGGAAGAAAAAAATGACAAACATCTGGATTTTTTTCCTCTGATGTGAGACAATGGAAACGGCGGTTATGACAGGCGATCCGGCCTGTTATCAAATAATTAATACATAATCGAAAGGAGTTATCACATGATCTATTCAAAAGAAGTGGAAGAAATGTGTACAGTGGCACAGGGCGTTCATCATGGCTGTGCTCCTATCCCCGAGGAAGCGAAGTGGGTGCAGGCGAAGGAAGTGAAGGATATTTCCGGCCTGACACACGGCGTAGGCTGGTGTGCTCCCCAGCAGGGCGCTTGTAAGCTGACCCTGAACGTTAAGGAGGGCATTATTCAGGAGGCGCTTGTGGAGACGATCGGATGTTCCGGCATGACGCACTCCGCAGCGATGGCTTCCGAGATTTTACCGGGTCTTACGGTTATGGAAGCGCTCAACACGGATCTGGTGTGTGACGCTATCAATACGGCTATGAGAGAGCTGTTCTTACAGATCGTGTACGGTCGTACACAGTCTGCTTTCTCTGAGGATGGCCTTCCGGTAGGCGCAGGTCTTGAGGATCTGGGTAAGGGCTTAAGAAGCCAGGTAGGTACGATGTATGGCACGCTCAAGAAAGGCCCCCGTTATCTCGAGATGGCTGAGGGTTATGTGACAGGGATCGCTTTGGATGCCAACGATGAGATTATCGGTTACAAGTTCGTAAGTCTCGGCAAGATGACAGACTTCATCAAGAAGGGCGACGACCCGAATACAGCGTATGAGAAGGCTTGCGGTCAGTACGGCCGTGTGGACGACGCTGTGAAGATCATTGATCCCAGATGCGAATAAGATAAATAGGAGGAGAAGATAAGATGGCTTTATTTGAATCATATGAAAGAAGAATTGATAAAATCAATTCCGTATTGAGCAGCTATGGCATTTCTTCTATCGAAGAAGCAGAGAAAATCACAAAAGACGCCGGCTTGGATGTTTACGAGCAGGTGAAGAAAATCCAGCCCATCTGTTTTGAGAACGCATGCTGGGCTTATACCGTGGGCGCGGCAATCGCGATCAAGAAGGACTGCAAGAAGGCAGCTGACGCTGCGGCAGCGATCGGCGAGGGACTGCAGGCATTCTGTATTCCCGGTTCCGTGGCTGATACCCGTAAGGTAGGTCTGGGTCATGGTAATCTCGGCAAGATGCTCCTTGAGGAGGAGACTGACTGTTTCGCATTCCTGGCTGGCCACGAGTCCTTCGCGGCGGCAGAGGGTGCAATCGGTATCGCTGAGAAGGCGAACAAGGTTCGTCAGAAACCCCTTCGTGTTATCCTGAACGGTCTGGGCAAGGATGCTGCGAAGATTATTTCCAGAATCAACGGTTTTACCTTTGTGGAGACCGAGTATGATCCCTATACCAACGAGGTGAAGGAAGTGAGCAGAACCCCTTATTCCGAGGGCCTTCGCTCCAAGGTAAACTGCTACGGCGCAAACTCCGTACCCGAGGGCGTGGCGATCATGTGGAAAGAGAACGTGGATGTGTCCATCACCGGTAACTCCACCAACCCCACCAGATTCCAGCACCCGGTAGCAGGTACATACAAGAAAGAGAGAACAGAGGCAGGAAAGAAGTACTTCTCCGTAGCATCCGGCGGCGGCACAGGCCGTACCCTGCATCCCGATAACATGGCTGCAGGTCCCGCATCTTATGGTTTCACGGATACGCTGGGACGTATGCACTCCGACGCACAGTTTGCAGGTTCTTCTTCCGTACCGGCTCACGTGGAGATGATGGGTCTGATCGGTATGGGTAACAACCCGATGGTAGGCGCTACCGTGGCTGTTGCGGTTAGTATTGAGGAGGCGGCTAAGGCTGGGAAGTTCTAAAAAATAAAAAACGAAAAACGTAGAAAATGCCGTAACTTCAAGGAGTTGCGGCATTTTTTATTTCGCATGAAATTTCCGATAAAATCGAGTTAAATCGAGTTAAATTTAGTCGGTAGTAACCGTATAGTAACCGTATAGTAACCAGTCGTAGTAACCGATTTTTTGCAAAAAATTATTGAATCTTTCTGATTTCATTTCTCAATTCCTCCAGGCTTCTGTGAGTGTATACCTTTTCTGTAACATCTGATATTTCATGACCGACAATTATTTTCAGTAGGTACTCGTCCATTTTAGCTTTCTTTCCTTTCGTGATAAAAGTGTGTCTGGTATCATGAGGCCTGTGTGCGAAGTGGAATTTCTTATTTATCTTATTAAACCGCCCACGGTATTTATCATATGTTAGGAAAGTTCCTTGCTGCCCGTTTTCGTCATTAAATAGAAATTCACTCTCCATACTTACGGCTTTCTCATAATTCTTTTTTACAAGATCATATATCTTATCGTGAATAGGCACGGTTCTATTGCGGCCTGCATCTGTTTTTAAACCGCCGGAGAATACACGTTCATCTAAATCTACATCGGCTATCTTTAATATAGCGAGTTCTTGAGGCCGCCATCCTGAATAAATTCCTATAAGAACCATATCCACAAACGGGAAAGTGAGATTTTCCCATAGTGTCCTTTCCTCTTCATCTGTAAAGGGCACACGGATAATTTGCGGCTTTCCTTTCTTAACAGAATCGCATAAATCGGCATAGTTGACGGCAGCAATTTCATATTTCAAAGCATATCTATACAACATATTGCACAATGATTTCATGCGTTGCTTAGTGCTACTTCCAACCTCGGCATTCTTTATACATCCCTCAATATGATTTGGCCTAATATTTAGAAACCGAATATCATAAATCGGCTTAAAGTATGAAAAAGCACTTCTCCATGTACGAGCGGCAGATGGAACAATTTCTTTAAAATGTTCTTCGCTCCACCGTTCATATACTTCCGCGAATGTTATTTTGTTTGCGTCAATGTCATAAGGGTTCTTTAAATACTCTGCTAATGCCTCAACAGCTTCTTTTTGAGTGGCATAGTTCCCTATAACACGGCGTTTTTGAACAGCTTTCCCCTTTTTTTCGTCATATTCAATGTTGGACGTTATTACAGCTCTCCACGGTTTACGCCGTTTGTCCTTCATTTTGTATACGCATCCGTTTCCGTTTCCCATACGCATACAGCATCATCCTCCTTTCTGCTTTTGGGCGCAAAAATGCCCGGTCACTTGCATTTCTACCGGGAAAATGATACAATATGCTTGTCTAGGGCGTTCGTATCAATTCGGTATGTACGCAAGTGAAAACCATTCTGATGTTCAGGGTGGTTTTTATTTTTTATGCAAATACTTTGTGAGCTTCATATTCGATAATGTCAACACTTGTTTTTTTCTCAAAGTCCCCGTTTTTTATATGTGAGATGGCATGGTTGTATGCTTTTAGCCTCCGCTCTTGGGAAAGATAATCGTTTATGAATATGGTGAATGATCCATCTGGATTTTCAACTATCTGTTCTTTTACCAATGGATCCATGGCGATTATCCGTACAAAAATATCATTCATAAAATTCCCCCTACATTTCGGACTCCTGCAGCCTTTTCATAAATTCTAA
This sequence comes from uncultured Lachnospiraceae bacterium, assembly GCA_947176065.1. Classification (GTDB taxonomy): domain Bacteria; phylum Bacillota; class Clostridia; order Lachnospirales; family Lachnospiraceae; genus UBA3282. Next base: position 57,373 of record CAMWPB010000015.1, read on the forward strand.
ATGTGCTTTCAGACGTTCTGGAGACATCTTACTGCTCATATCAAAAAGTGAGCGCATATCCGGGCTATCATAAATTGCTTGTGCTATTTTTTTGGTTTCCTCATTCAGATAATAGCCATCTTCCTGTTCTTTAGATGTATCTGTAAGTAAATCCGCCATTTCGATGTGGAACCATAGGCATATTTCATTGATGGTATTTACTCTTGGCATTTTTTGACCAGCACACCATGCAGAAACCAAGCCTGTACTGCATCCCAAATATTTAGCCAAATCCACTTGTTTCTTTTCATTTAGGTCCATGAAATATTTTAAATTTTTCGCAAAGATTTTTTTTGCCGCATCTTCTGACATATTGCTGACCTCCGTATGCGTTGTGTATGTTAATGATTATACTCCAAAAGAAAGGTTATTGCAATAATATAGTAAAAAAAATTCACTTTTAGTATTGACAACTCTCTTAAAGAGAGTATAATTCTAAACATGGACACGCTATTAGAGAACGCGAGTCAAAGAGAAAAGGAGAATAAAATGAAGATACGACTTGCAGGATTGAGGGTAAATGCAGGGTTATCGCAAGATGATGTTGCTAGTGAGCTTCATGTGAGCAAAAGTACTGTGGGAAAGTGGGAAAATTATAAAACTTCTCCTACGGCAACTCAGCTACAGAAGTTGTGTGAATTGTATCATTGCACATTAAACGATGTTTTTATACCCACGCAACTCTCAAAAGAGAGCGACAATCTGTAAAAAGAGAGCGCTTTTAGGAGAAACACAATGAATAACATCAAAATCTTCAATTCAGTCGATTTTGGATCCATAAGAACGACGGAAAAGGATGGGAAACCATATTTCTGCTTAAGTGACATATGCCGGTGCTTGGATATTAAAAATGTTTCGGATTGTAAAGCAAGATTGAAGTTAGACGGAACAATCACTGCAGATATGCAGACTAATGGCGGCATACAGAACGCAACTTTTGTAAACGAGGGGAATTTATATCGCGTTATATTTCAGAGCAAGAAGCCGGAAGCTGAGAGGTTTACTGACTGGATCACAGAAATGGTTATACCATCAATACGAGAAAAAGGCATGTTTTCTATAAATCAAAATCTTAGTCCACAGTTACAGCTAATGCAATCTCTTGTAAACCAAATGGCACAGCAGGAGCTTGATATCAGAAAAGCAAATGAGAAGTCTGATAAAGCACTTAAAACGGTTTCAAAAATGAAAGATGAAATTCTTGCACCGCTTGGAGATTGGAGAAAGGACGTAAGTGATAGAGTACGCACAATCGCCTTTTATTGCAATATTCCTTATCAGAATTTGTTTAATGAAATGTATGGTCAGTTGGAAATCAAAGCACATTGTAATCTGGAGACATTAAAGAGAAATAAGGTGGCGAGGTTGGAAAAAGCTGGCCAGACAAAATCCTATATCAAAAATGAAACAACAAAACTGGCAGTTATTGAGGGCAATGACAGGCTTAAAGAAATATTTTCGTCTATCGTGCGAGAGTATTCTGCAAAATATTTGGTGTAGGAGGATGTCCATATGGAACAAAGGGTAACAGTTAAACAGGCGGCAAACGAGCTTCAAATGGGAGTTCTTACGGTTCAGTGCCTTATGAAGGAGGGGCGGCTGCCAATCGGATATGCACAGAAGAAAGAAGGATGTCATCGGTATTCTTTTTACATATATCGACATCTGCTCGATGAGCATAAGCGGTATTTAGGACTTGAAAAACATAGCCATTAGGCTTGTTTATAAACAATTTTTCAAACAAAGAAAGGATGGGAAAAGAAAATGAAGAGAGGAACGGTAAAATGGTTTAATGCGCAGAAAGGTTACGGGTTTATCACGGCGGAAAACGGGAATGAAGTTTTCGTTCATTATTCCGGCATCAGTGCAGACGGCTTTAAGACGCTGATGGAAGGTCAGGAAGTGACCTATGACGTGCAGAACGGGCCAAAAGGTTCACAGGCGGTAAATGTAACCGTTATGTAGGAAAACGCTACGGTATTTCCGTAGCAAGAAAGGAAATCAAGTGAAAACCATAATTGCCGGAATAGGGTTTTTCATGACTGTGTTGGGGGCATCAAGTGATATTGACAAAAGCGATATGAGGGTGGTTGCTGCTGTAGTGCTTATAGGGTGCTTCCTTATGTTGATTGGAGGCAAAGACTATGAGTGCGGAACAGAGACGAAGGAGAAGGAAGACGGAGTTCATAAGGAGTTGGATATTGGTGGTTGCTTTTCTACTCTTTGCGATAATTCTGCTTTTTCTCCTCTTAAAGCCATATGTTGCCGCAAAAATGGACAATGAGATTGAAACTGTAGAGAATTGTGCTGTATATCCCAAGGTCATTGAGTCAGAGGATCATGTTGATGGAACACAACAGGTTGCGATTGGGGAAGTAGAATCATATGACACAATAAACCTTATCTTCATTGACGCAGAGGACACTTACATATCTGATGAGATACAGATGCTTTGTGTCTTGATAGGGGAAGAAACGAAGTATTGTCCAGAGTTCCTTATGGCAATCGTAGAGGCAGAATCGAGCGGCTTACAGTATTCGGAGAATGGTCCGTGCAAGGGATTAATGCAGATTAACACAGATTGGCCGGAAATAGCAGAATATATGAAGAATCATGGGTATACGGATGTATACGACTGCGAAACGAATATCCGACTTGGATGTTATGTACTCGACCAGAAACGGGAGATATATGGTGATGATATTTATGCCGTTCTTATGGCCTACAACGGATCTTCGAATGTTTCTAAAAGAGTAGAAAACGGTGATTACACAGATTATGCAGTCAAGGTGGTTAATAGGACTTTGGAGCTGGAAAGAATGCATGGCAAATAGATTTACTGTTGGTTTTCAGAGTGATTTTATATAAAAAGTAGGAGGAATACATGAAAATTTCAAGAATTAAGATCACGAATCTGTTTGGTATTCGTGAGTACGAAACAGACGGGAAAAATCTTGAACTCACAGGAAAGAATGGCGTTGGGAAGACAAGTATTCTGGATGCCATCAAGTATGCTCTCACGAACCGATCCGACCGCAAGTTCATAGTCCGTGACGGCGAAACAGAGGGAGAGATCATCATTGAAACTGACACAGGGCTTGTCATCGACAGAAAATCTCGTATCGGGCAGACGGATTATAAGTCCGTCAAACAAAACGGAATGACTGTAAACTCCCCGGAGGCGTTTCTGAAAGAGATTATAACACCGTTGCAGCTTTCCCCGGTTGAGTTTATGGCTATGGATGAAAAAGCACAGAATGCCCTAATACTGAATATGCTCGACTATCCGTGGAATATGGAAACAATCAAGGAATGGTTTGGGGAGATACCGCAGGATGTTAATTACGATCAGAACATCCTCGCCGTTCTCAATGACATACAGGCGGAGAACGGTACATATTACATGACACGGCAGGACATCAACCGGGATATTCGCTCTAAACGCGCAATCATTGAGGAAATCGGCTCCTCTCTTCCACAGGACTATGACGGCGCACGGTGGGAAAAGAAAAATCTTTCTGAACTCTACACGGAAATTGAGCGGATTCGCAAGGAAAATGAAACAATCGAAAAAGCGAAGAGGCTGAAAGAAAGCCGTGATAACAAAATCCGTTCGTTTCAGGCGGATAAAGATATTAAGCTGGCGGCACTCGACCGGGATATTATCGCACAGGGGAACAACATTGACACAGAACTTGCATCTCTCAAAGAGCGTATTGCTTCTCTTGAAAAAGAGAGAGCTGGATTATCTGCAACAAAATCGGATCGCACCGCTGTAATAAACAGTGAGTACGAGAAAAACGTTGCTCAGTATGATTCTGAGATTGCTGCCTATGAGGAATATGCGGATAAAGAAACGAAGCCGGTTGATGCGCTTATGGCGGAAGCAACGGAAACGGAAAAGATGAAATCCCATATTAATGAGTGGAAGAGGATGCTTACTCTGGAAGAGGAGGTTGCCGAACTTGCCCAAAAATCAGCTTCGCTTACAGAGAAGATTGAGAAAGCCAGAACTCTTCCGGGAGAAATTCTGGAAACGGCAAAAATCCCGATCAATGGCCTCTCTGTAAAGGATGGGGTTCCACTCATCAATGGTTTGCCAGTAAGTAATCTGTCTGAGGGAGAGAAACTTGACCTTTGCATTGACATAACAATCCAGAATCCGGCGGGATTGCAGATTATCCTCATAGATGGCATAGAGAAGTTGTCTACGAGCATGAGAGAGCGTTTGTACGGCAAGTGCAAGGAAAAGGGCATACAGTTCATTTCAACCAGAACAACAGACAGTGACGATTTGACGATTGTAGAAGTATAGGAGGATAACACGATGGCAAGCAACAGTAAATTAGATGCGTTGATGATGCTCATGGCATTAGAGGCTATGAAAGGTGGAATGACGGATAAATCAATTTCCCCGTTCTCTGTAAGCATACAGGTATCGGCAACATCCATTTCCTGTCATTCTAAGGGTAACAAACAGTTAATAGAGGATATCGGCGCGCAGGAATGGCTGAAAGAAACACAGGAGCGCATTGAACCTATCATGGCGGAGCAGACAACGAAGTTTGCGGAACTCATGGGGAAAAAGTTTGGTTTTTCCTTTTCGGAACCCCATAAATCCGAAACGGGAATAGACGATTTTTTAAGTAAATTGTTCGGGGGGGGGGCTCAGGGTTAGGCACTCTGCCTAACCTCTTTCATTGCCAATATTTGATGCCGCAAGGGGTATAACCCCAACTAAAAAAGGAGGCAAAGCGGCATGGCAACAAGCGACAAACAATATTTGGCGGTAGTCTACAAAGACTTGGACGATGCACTGACGAAACAGGTTGCGGCACTGGCAAAGGATTTTAACAAACCGAGGTTTCTGCAAAACTGTATGACGGTTATGCAGGACGGTCAGGCGGACTTTTCAAAGTGTGAATCTGCTACTGTGGTAAGAACTCTCTTAAAGGGAGCGTTTCTCGGACTGGACTTCTTTAACGGAGAATGTTATGCAATCCCTTACGGCAGCCAGTGTAACTTCCAGACAGACTACAAGGGAGAAATCAAACTCTGCAAACGGTATTCAAAGAACCCTATCAAAGACATCTACGCAAAGGTGGTTAAAGAGGGAGATTTCTTTGAGGAAGTTATCGAAAACGGCCGACAGACCGTCAATTTCAAGCCAAAATCATTCAACAACGGGGAAATCATCGGTGCGTTTGCAATCGTTCTGTATCAGGACGGATCAATGATGTACGACACAATGAGTAAGGCAGAAATTGAGCATACGCGACAGGTATTCTCCAAAGCGAAGGACAGCAAGGCTTGGAAAGAAAGCTACGGAGAAATGTGCAAGAAGACGGTCCTTCGGCGGCTTTGCAAGCTGATTGATCTCGACTTTGATACCGCGGAACAGTGCCAGGCCTTTGAGGACGGATCAGAGTTTGACGTGAAAGGGCAGCCGAAGGAGAAGTATCAGGCACAGGATGTATATGCAAACGATAGCGGAAAAGAAGTCGTTGATGGCGATTTCAAAGAAGTAAAGGGGGATAGTGCTGATGAGTAACTTAAACGCGCCGGAAAGCGTGGCAGAGAAAACTCTGCCAGTGCTTACCCCGGAGAATTATTATTCAGTGGAAAGCAATATTGCTTATGTTTCTGTCAGCCAGTACAAGGATTTTGTTGGTACGACCGGAAAAATGGGATGTGAGGCGGCAGCGTTGGCGCGTATGCGCGGAGAACTGACAGAGGAAAAAACTATACCACTGTTAGTCGGTTCCTATGTGGATGCTTATTTTGAGGGTACACTTCCTACGTTCGTTGCTCAGAACCCGTCTGTAATCTCTACCAGAGGCGCAACGGTTGGGCAGTTGAAATCGGAATATAAGCAGGCCGATCTTATGATACAGCGCGCAGAACGTGACGAAGTGTTTATGCGTTACATGGAGGGGGATAAGCAGATTATTATGACTGGAGAAATTGAGGGGGTTCCGGTCAAAATCAAGATTGACAGTTGCGATGGAAAACGCCTTACGGACCTTAAAACCATACGCTCCATAACAGAAACATTTTACGCGAAAGACCTCAATCAGCGTCTTAATTTCTGTGAATGGTGGGGATATGACTTGCAGGGAGCCGTATACAGGGAAGTATACCGGCAGAATACTGGCGATTTGCTTCCGTTCTACATATGTGCAATCAGCAAGGATAAGACCGGAACTGTATGCCATCCGAGGATCAAGGTTATCGAGGTTCCTCCTATCAAGATGGACGAAAAGCTGATAGAGGTTAAATCCCAGATCAATAAGATTCAGGACTTAAAAAATGGGTTATACGATCCTATCAGATGCGAAATTTGCGACTACTGCGCTGATACTGAGGTTCTGGACGGGCCTATATCAATGGATGTGCTCATGGGGGAAATCTGATGAAAGATTCAATCGTAGTTGATATGAAATATGCTGAATACGATCTGATTGACGGAACTCCGTCTGTGGAGAGACATCACATATTCGGCGGTCCAAACCGAAAAAAGGCAGATGAAGATGGACTGTGGGTTCCTTTGACCTACGCCCATCATCAGGGCAACATGAGCGTCCATAACAACAAAGAGATGAAAGCCTTAATGCACATCATAGGGCAGCTTGCTTATGAATTGGAGTTATTATCTACCGGAAAAGCTAAAACAAAGGAAGAGGCTAGAGAAATGTTCTGGCGGAGGTATGGAAAGAGTTATTTGTGATAATCAGCCGGAAACGGTGGTTATACAGTCTTATCTCTGAAAGGAGGCGATAAAATTGGCAAAAGAGATATTAACATTAGCCTCTATGTGTGGAGGTGGCGTTCAGGAAAGAATCAATCGCGCACTTGCGAAGATTTCTGATAATATTCTTGATCCGAACACTGAGGAAAAGAAAAAGCGTGTTCTTTCGGTAAAGATTGAACTTACACCAAGCGAGGATGACAGGGAGGACGTTGTGGTAGACATATCAACTGCTTACAAACTTGCGCCGGAGATTGGTCTGAAAACTCAGCTTTTCGTTCAAAAAGACCTCAATACAGGGGAAATCAGCATTACAGAACACGCAAAATGGCAGATCAAAGGGCAACTTACTCTTGATGATCTTGGTATGTCTTTGGATCAGGAGAAAGTGCAGCCAAGAGAGGAACTTGCGGAAGAATTGGGCTGCGATCCTGACACTGGAGAATTGTTAGAGCAGCCGCAGGAAGATCACGGAAAAGTAGTTAATCTGAGAGCCGCAAACGGCGGGTAATAGGAGGAAACCATGATTAAAGCAGCAATAAACAGACTTTTGGAGCTTGCGGCACCAAACGTAAGCGACATTAACGGAAGAACATATTCCGACAAAAATCTCATTCCGATGGATGTTGATTTGAGGGCAGGCAGTATTTCCATGAATACGCTGACCGGTCTCATTGATTACATTAAGGCACAGGAAGATTTTAAGGACATTCCGTACCTTATCCAGATTGTATCTCCGACTGAGGTTCGTCTGATTTCAAGTCTGGATTCCGACAGGAAGAGGGAAACTCTGGTTGAAGTTGAAGCGGAGATTCCTGATTTCAGCTACGGCCGGTTCATCGAGAACGAGGCGTTTATCATCGGCGTACAGTCGAAGTTTCTGGACGGCATTGCGGAAAAAAACGACAAGCCGGTTGTTTTGCGGTTTGCCGGAAACGTTAAGGCCGGTACGGTGGCTGAATATGGAGATACAGGCGTAGGACAGAAAGCAACAATCAAAAAAGGTGTGACTTCTATGGTTGAAGCGGAAGTTCCAAGTCCTTGTTATCTGATGCCTTACAGAACCTTCACAGAGGTTGCGCAGCCTATGAGCAGCTTTATATTCCGCGTGAAAGACGATGACCGTATTGGAGTGACGTTCGCATTGTTTGAGGCGGACGGCGGCGCATGGAAGAACGAAGCGAAAGCCAACATCAAGGATTATCTGGTGGAGGCTTTGAAAGATTTTAAGAACATTACAGTAATATCGTAACAGCATCTCCGAAGATTGGTCTCTGAGGAAAATATCACGGATCGGGAGTTACCATTTTGGTAGCTCCCAAATAAAGAGCAAAGGTGTGATAGAATGGCACAATACAAATTTGTGATTAAAGGTATATATTACAACAAAAACAGAACATTTCCAGATCTCAATGACTATTTACATGAGTGCGGTAGGCATCCTCAACTTGGCGGAAAACTCAAACGTGACTATCAAATGATAGCTGTAAATGCGATTAGAAAGCAGTTAGGCAGGGCGAAAGCTGAAAAGCCTATTCAGATACATTATGCATTTTATGAGGCGGATATGTGCCGCGATAAGGGCAATATTTTTTCGTTTGCAGACAAGGTAATCGAAGATGCTTTGCAGAAAGCCGGATTTTTAAAAAATGATAATTGGGTATGGATTGACCGTATTCTTTCTCCTGATTTTTATGTTGATAAAAGTAATCCTCGTATTGAGGTTACGCTTACAGAAACAGATTGGGAGGAATGATATGGCCGAGAAAAGAATGTTTGCAAAGCAGATCATTGATTCGGATGTATTCTTGGATATGCCTCTATCCACACAGGCATTATATTTTCACTTATCCATGAGGGCAGACGATGACGGGTTTGTTGATAATCCCAATAAGATACAGCGTATGATAGGCGCAAGCCCTGACGATCTTAAACTGCTTATGGCAAAGCGGTACATACTCACGTTTGAGAGCGGTGTGATAGTCATTAAACATTGGCGTATGCATAATACTCTGAGGATGGATCGATATAAGCCGACCGTCTATCAAGAAGAAATGTCCACCCTTGCGATCAAGGGTAATAAATCTTATACAGAGGCCAATAGGCTTGCACAAATAGAGGATGGTAAACCAACTGGCAACCAACTGGCAACCCAGATTAGATTAGATAAGAATAGTATAGATAAGAATAAAGATATTGTCGTGGAAACTACAGCGGCTTCTCCATACAAGGAGATTATTGATTATCTGAATGAGAAAACCAACGCTCGTTATAGGCATACCACGAAAGCAACGCAGCGAATCATCAATGGACGGATTTCAGACGGTTTTGGCGTGGAAGACTTCAAAAAGGTTATCGACATAAAGGCGGATCAATGGCTTAACGACAAAAAAATGTCTGCATACCTCAGACCAGAAACACTTTTTGCGGCATCGCATTTTGAAAGCTATCTGAATGAGGCGAGGCAGACGGTAAAGGAATCCAAATATCCCGGAATAAGCGAAAAGCTGAATAGGGAAACGGAAGAAAAAATTGGCTCGATAGATGACGTCGACAGCGGAGAATTTGAGTAAGGAGTAGGCTAAGTGAGCGGAGAAAATAAAGATGTCTGCCAGAATTGCAGAGGCTTGGGATATATTGAGTATGAAAAAGATGGATATAGCTTTATGGAACCGTGTGAGTGTAAAGAATTGACAGACGCAAAGGAACGTCTGGAACGTAGCGGCATTTCAGTAGAGTTCCAGAAAAAAGGATTCAAGAACTTCAACGATAGGGGAATGGATTTGCTGAAAAAAGCGAAAGCGATGGCGATTGACTATTGCAAAACATTCCCAGATATAAGAGGTACAAGATACAATTCCGTTTTGTTTCAAGGACAGGTCGGTTCGGGAAAAACGCATTTATCAATGGCAATCTGCAATGCTATTATGACAAGCCATAAGACGGGCGTTCTGTATATGCCATATCGGGAAGAGATAACCAAAATAAAGCAATGCGTGAGAGATGCGGTAAATTATGACAATGCTATTAACCGCTACAAAAATGTTCCTGTTCTTATGATTGACGATTTGCTGAAAGGAAAAAGCAGCGAGGCTGATGTAAACATTCTTTTTGAGATTATCAATCACAGATATATCAAAAATCTGCCCATGGTAATTTCTACTGAGAAGAATGTGGATGAACTGCTTGATTTCGATGAGGGAACAATGTCAAGGGTTATTGAAATGGCAAGAGGACATCGGATTGAGATTGTCGGCAGAGAATATAATTATAGGCTATATGGTAACTGATGTATGAGAAAAATGAGCTATGCTGAAATGAGGGAAAATGGCTTGTGTACGAAATGCGGAAAAGCTAACCCAACGCCTGAAAAGTCAAGATGCCCGGACTGCACGAAGAGAGATTGCGCCAATCGCAGAGAAAACAGGCAGTATCTTAAAAGGATTGGAATTTGCGTCCGTTGTGGAAAGAATAAAGCTGAACCGAATAAAACGCTCTGCTATGAGTGCATCGGGAAAGAATCAGATCATTACAACGCAGGCCAAAGAACGGATGAACAAAGGGAACGTGACCGCAATAGGAAGAAAGATTTGGCTGACAGTCGGAGAGTAAACGGGTTCTGCCATCGGTGCGGGAAGAGAAAAACACAGAATGGAGAGATGTGCGGAAGCTGCAAGGCTTACTTCCGGCAATATCGTGATAAAAACAGAAAGGATATTACACGCTCAGAAAGACCGAGTTACGGGATGTGCTACATATGCGGAAAGTCTCTAACGGATAAAGAGAAGAAGATATGCGCTGAGTGTTATCAGGAGAGACTTAAAACTCTTCCGGCTATGTGGGAGAACGCAAATAGTGAGTATTTCCGGCAGCTTAATTATTCAAGAATTTGCATGATAAAATCAAAAAGAAAGAACAAATCCATATAGGATTATTTTTTAGAATGAAGAACGCTCCAAAAGAGTGCTTCACGTGAAACATAATACACCAAAAGAAAGGAGAGTCAAAAAGGTAATGGATCAGATGACGATGTTTGAATACCTATATCCGGCGTTCAAAATTGATAAGCCAATCCGCCTTATAGAGTTATTTAGTGGGGTATCGTCTCAGGCTATGGCCTTACGGGATTTAGGGGCAGAATTTGAACATTATCTTACTTGCGAGTGGGAAGTGAACGCCGTTGCTTCGTGTAAGGCTATCCATTTTGGAAATGATGATACCGATTATTCCGCAAAGTATACGGAGGATGAACTTGTGGATATTCTGTTTGAAATGGGAATATCGTCAAATGGGAAAAATCCACTCACAAAAGAGCAGATAAGCAAGCACCAGAACCGTAGCCGATGGTTGCGGAAAACCTATAACGATATTAAGGCAACTCACAACCTCGTAAACATAATGGCTGCAAAAGGGAGCGATTTAAGAATTGCAGATACAGATAAATACATATATCTGCTCACATATTCGTTTCCATGTCAGGACTTATCGCTTGCCGGGAAGAGAAAGGGAATGTCGAAAGGAGCAGGAACACGGTCCGGGTTGTTATGGGAAGTTGAGCGGCTGCTGAATGAGGTCGAACATCTTCCTCAGATACTTCTCCTTGAAAATGTGCCACAGGTTGTAAGCGATGAGAATATTGCGGATTTTCACAGTTGGATGACGTTTCTGGAAAGAAAAGGATATAAGAACTATGGAGAAATCCTCAATGCCAAAGATTACGGCGTTGCTCAGAACCGGGAGAGATATTTTATGGTTTCTGTGCTTGGGGAGTACAACTATAAGTTTCCGCAGCCTATTGAATTGACAAGTACAATGAAAGATTATCTGGAACCAAAGGTTGCTGAAAATTATTATATCAATACTCCAAAAGCAATGGATTTGATAGAAAACCTTGTCAATAGCGGGCAACTTGGAGAAAAAGAAGTATCAAATGCGGTTCGGGTGGGGGGAGGAAACTCGACAGACCGGCATCAATGGGATGCGGTAGTGGAGAACAGCAGCCGATAAGTGCCGGAAACTGTATTAAGGCGAAACCCATAAAAACGGGAATGTGCCTTACGGCAAGGTATTATAAGGGTCTTTCAAATTACGATCCAGAAAACGCAGTTTTAGAAAGGGAGTAGCTTATATGCAAAACTGCACAGCACAATTAAGGTCAATTTGTTATCTGTCACCAAACAACTTTTCTCACAAGGCGGGAGATGGCATGAAAACACGAAAAAGGAATATTGCGCATATTCATCCAGTGTTATTGGTAAATCCGGGAAGTACACAGCAGACATATATTCTGATGGAGGAACAAAATGAGCAATCAGATAGAAGTAATCGGATCACTTAACCCTGAGAAAGAGTGTCAGGATAGGGTTCGTGTTCTCTCTAGGGGGGGATTTGCCAGTCGTTAAGGGCAACGGACTATAAGGATCCGCCGAAAGTCTTAGTAGAGGTAGAAGATGCAGAAAGAAGTAAAGCAGATAGGTAATATATATGGGTTTGACGGCGGAAATTATGCGGGAAACGTTTACGCAAAAGATGGGTTGTGTCCGGTGATAAGAGCAAACAGTGGAGGAAATACGCAACCCATGATAATCGTTACTGCGCCTCTTGGGGGGGGGATTGCGAATGTTCTTCAAGACAAAATATATGCGGGCAGCATAGCAACGAGAGGAAAAGAGAGTGATTAAACAGATTATATGTGCAAGCCGTGGTAGAAATCCAGATAATCCGTCTGATAGAACCGTTGGCGTGCCAACAGAGCAGAGGTTAGAACCGAACTTTGACGGAATAAGTAATACCATTACGACAGTTCAAAAAGATAATTATGTATTGGAGATAGATTGTGGAGAAAGTTAAGATACGGCAAGCTACAAAGAAAGGATATATAGAGTGCGAAGCTGGAGGTGTTACAGACTTTTCCTACCCTATAAGTGAATTGCGGAGAGGTAGAGTGCAGGGTTGAAGTTAAACGCCAATATATACAGAAAGGGAAGATAAAGATATGTCTAAAGTAGGTCAGATTTCAAGCGATGGAAGTCAATGCGGAGCCGTATTTTCTGACGATGATAGTATGGCGACTCTGACGGCCGGAACACACGGTTATGCCAATTCGCACATTTGCACAAAATATAGGATCAGAAAACTTACTCCGTTGGAATGTTGGCGTCTCATGGGGTTTTCTGATGAAGATTTCCATAAAGCAGAGGAAGTTAATAGCAACACACAGCTATATAAACAGGCCGGGAATAGCATTGTAGAGAACGTTCTTGTGGCGATATTTGGTCAGATGTTGCCGGAAAAAGAAAATGTATATAAAGAACTCGGAAACAAAAAATATAACAAAGAAATGGAGTAATAGTATGGGAGAGGCAAAACATACAATTTCTGACTTATACCAAATGCAGAGCCTTCCGCTGAGCGCAAAAATCCGAATGACACAGTTGCGTATAAGAGGGTGGGTGGAAGAGTATGGGGAAGATGGCGTGTATGTCAGTTTTAGCGGCGGCAAGGACAGCGCGGTACTTCTTGATATTGTCAGAACAATGTACCCTAAGATACCGGCAGTATTTGTAGATACCGGCCTTGAATATCCAGAAATACGCGAGTTTGTAAAAGGGTTTGATAATGTGGAATGGTTAAAACCGAAGATCACATTCAGGCAGGTAATTGAGAAATACGGCTATCCTTTTATAAGTAAGGAAGTTTCTGAAACAGTTGATTATGCGAGAAAATATCTGAAATCTCTTGAAAAGGATCATGGTGAAAATACAATCCATGAGAGACAGAGAGACAGAGAGACAGAGAGACAGAGAGACAGAGAGACAGAGAGACAGAGAGA
>CAMWPB010000016.1 GCA_947176065.1 uncultured Lachnospiraceae bacterium
CGCGCACTCGGGACTTTCACCCGTTAGAGAACGCCCATGCTGGGCAAACAAAAAGCGGCGGGGCCGGATAACCGGCTCCGCCTTTTTATGTCAGTTCACACGCAGAAATCATGTTTCCTGCTCTGCCGCGCCATTATTTTCTGGACGCGGCATTTTTTTCCTTAATCTTCTTCATGATCATTTCCTTCACGTCCCTCGCCTTATCCTTCATGCGGGGATTGGCGGTCTTCGACGTGATAAGCCCTGTAATCAGGCGGCTTGCCACATCATACTGCTCGAAGCGCATCGCCGTCACCGAAATCAGGAAATCCACGGTGGGCTCATCCATGCCGCACATAGGGAAGCTCTCCGACTGTCTGGCTGCCAGAAACCCTTCCAGCGCATTTCTAAGGAATTCTTCTTCCTCGGCCTCACACTGCTTTTTCTTCTCCTCGTAGCCTTCCTCTTCTGGGTTCAGGTGCTCTGCCTGCCCTCTTAAAAGCCAGGCGGTCTTCAGACATATATAAGCCTTCTCGCTGGCCTTCGTCTGCTTGACAATCGCATTTGCCAGAGCCATCTTATAACGCTCCAGAGCCTCATCATAGGTATAGGTCTCCGATGTCTCCTTCTGCGGTTTAAAGTTTGCAGAGATTGCCTTCTGGATATTTTTCGCCTGAGGAGATGTCAGATATTTGAAAAATCTGCTCAACGAAGCATAGCCGCAGGACGGACACATAATCACGTCATATTTTAAAAGATCAATCTGCTCATATCTGGGGCGCAGATCCAGATCGCTGCCCGCCAGCTTAGCCTTACCGATCTTTACGGTTCTCGCCTTAAATTCTCTGTCGCAAAGCGGACAAGTAAAGGATTTGTCAAAAAGGAAATCCTGCTCCTGCACCGTATGCGCAGCCTGACCGCCCGCTGCTCCTCCTCCTTCTCCTCCCTCTTCCGCCTTCTTTGGCGTCTCGTAGAGATCCATACTTTCCAGATTGCTCAATCCAAACTGCTCTAACCCCGATAACAGTCCTGCCATGTCTTTACCTCCCCAAGTTATTTTATATATTCCATTATTTTTTTACTCCGCCGCTTCGGTCCGTGCTGAACAAGCGCCACTGGCGCTTAGCACCGCCCTATGCATCCATTCGGATAAACTTCCCGGTGAGCAAGCTCCCCTCCCTGTTTATCCTCTGTATGCGCACTGCTCATTGCCTACCTGTATATTTTACCCTAATTCTCCTGTTTCGGCAAGACGTAGGAGCTTTTAAGAGAAACAATTCTGTTAAAAACAAGGTTTTCTGGCTTGGAATCCCTGCAATCTACGCAGAAAAAGCCCTGTCTGACAAACTGGAAGCTCTCGTAGGCCTTCGCATCCTTCACCGACGGCTCGATGCGGCATTCCTTTAAAACGGTCAGGGAATTGGGATTCAGGTTCAGGCTCCCGTCCTCATTGTAGACGCCTTTCTCCTCATCAATGATATTCTCATAAAGTCTGACCTCGGCTTTTACGGATTCTGCCGCGGATACCCAGTGGATCGTTCCCTTCACCTTACGGCCGTCAGGGCTGTTGCCCCCCCTGGACGCCGGATCGTAGGTACAGTGTACCACCGTCACATTTCCCGCCTCGTCCTTCTCGCAGCTTTCACATTTCACGAAGTACGCGCCCATAAGCCGAACCTCATTGCCCGGGAAAAGCCGGAAATACTTTTTCGGCGGCTCCTCCATGAAATCCTCTCTCTCAATATAAAGTTCCCTGCTAAAAGGCACCTCACGGGAACCGAGAGATTCATTCTCCGGATTGTTCACCACAGGAAGCCACTCTGTCTCCCCTTCGGGATAATTGTCTATGATCAGCTTAACCGGATCAGTCACCGCCATAATCCGGGGACGTTTCATCTTCAGATCCTCCCGGATACAATACTCCAGCATGGAGTATTCCGCTGAGGAATTGGCCTTGGACACACCGCACAGCTCCACAAATAGGCGTATCGACTCTGGCGTGAAGCCGCGCCTGCGAAGCGCCGCAATAGACACAAGCCTGGGATCATCCCAGCCGTCCACAATGCCGTCCTCCACCAGCTTCTTGATATATCTTTTCCCTGTGACCACATTGGTCAAGTACATTTTCGCAAACTCGATCTGCTTGGGCGGATGCGGGTACTCCAGCTCCGTTACCACCCAGTTATAAAGCGGCCTGTGATCCTCAAACTCCAGCGTGCAGATGGAATGGGTGATCCCCTCTATGGCATCCTCTATGGGATGCGCATAATCATACATCGGATAGATACACCATTTGTCCCCCGTATTCTGGTGGGAAAGATGTGCCACACGGTAAATGATCGGATCACGCATATTGATATTCGGCGAGGACATGTCGATTTTCGCGCGCAGGGTCTTCTCACCGTCCGCATACTTTCCTTCTTTCATCTCCTCAAAAAGCCGCAGGTTTTCCTCCACACTGCGGTTTCTGTTCGGATCGTCCCTGCCCGGCTCCGTCAGCGTCCCGCGGTACTCGCGCATCTCATCCGCCGTCAGATCGGATACATAAGCCTTCCCTTTCTTAATCAGCTTAACCGCACCTTCATACATCTGGTCGAAATAGTCGGACGCAAAGAAAAGCCGCTCTTCATAATCTGCTCCCAGCCACTTCACATCAGCTTTGATCGATTCCACAAACTCACTCTTTTCCTTGGTGGGGTTCGTATCGTCAAAACGCATATTAAACTTTCCGCCATACTCGGCCGCCAGTCCGTAATTAAGCAATATGCTCTTGGCATGTCCGATATGCAGATAACCGTTGGGCTCGGGCGGGAATCTGGTATGCACGGTGTCATAAACACCTTCTGCAAGATCCTTATCTATGATCTGCTCGATAAAATTTTTGGATTCCACTTCCGTTCCCTCCTCTGTCTCAAAAAGGCAAAATCCCACACCGTGGAATCTTGCCCTATCCCTAAATCTGTGTTCCCTGCCATTTTCACTGTGTATATACTTTTCCATTCATAGCGCAGACGACGCCTGACAATTCGGTATGCCCCGGATATCTGCCCTGCATCCGCCCATAACCGGGAATCTCAGTCTTCCTCGTCTTCCACTGCGGCTGCGATCCCCGAAACAACTGCCGATACCACGGAAATCACCACCGGAATGATCACCACCACAAGAAAGCCGCCCAATAATAAAATACCCATATTCGAATTCCTCCTTAGTCGAAGTGTGCAATCGACCATCCATCAATGATTATACACATTTTTTCCCAAAACTGCAAGTTTCTGTGCGGATTAAGTTTAATTATTCTCTTTTTCAAAAGTATGGAAGAAGATATCCCGCTCCAACAAATAAATGTCGTTCCGATCCTCGCATCCCACAATCAGATAATCTCCTGGGCATCCCAGCGTGTATTTTTCCCTGTCCCATGCGGTAAATAGTTTGACTCTTTTAGTCAATTCTTTGGCAAACACCCGTCTTCCGCCGTCGGAAATACACAGCTTCGCGTGATCGATCAGCTTCATTACCTCCCCTGTCTCCCTGTTGTGAATGGTAGGCTCATAAAGCAGGCCCGCACCGATGCGCGCACCGTATTCCCGGTAAGGCTTCTGCGTCACCTCGTAGCTTTTTTCAAAACGGGAACGGCGGTTGGGATAGACCTCTCCCTTGATTCCCACCATAATAACCAGATCTTCCTCCACCCGGATATCCAAATCACCTTCCAGCGTCCGCACAGTGATCGGCGTTCCCTCCGGCAGAAGATCCGTAGCCAAGACGTAGCCCAGCGTGACAGGCTTTTTCACATAAATGCCCATATCTGAAATGTGGATGATACAGCTCTCCGCGCGGATGATTTCACAATTATCGAAATAATCATTTAACCGCTCACTGAAAAAAGCTTCCGAGTGCAGGGTCGGGTATGCCTCCTCATAGAGCGCCAGATTGATAAAGCCGCCCGCCTTCTCCCGGTGTCCTCCGCCGGAGCCTACACCGTCCGAAAGAAATCCCGCCAGCTCGTCAGCCTGCACCTCCTTGATGCAGCTTCTGACTGAAAATTTATAGCCGTCGCCGGTTTCATTGTAAACCACACAGGTGTACACCTCGGCCACCTGAATCAGGAAATCGCTGATCAACCCCAGAATATTGGGGTCGCAGGGCTTGGCCTTGATGATCGCATAGTTATAATCGTCGTTATATATATAACGAAGCAGCGCTACGCCCGCCACTTCCAGCTCCTGCAGAGAAAGATTGGAATTGCGGAACAACGTGATCAGCGACTTGTCGCAGGGAACCGCCTCCCGCATGTCCTGATCCAGCGGATTGTAAATCTCCGCAAACTGATTGGTATCCATAAAAAGACCATAATAAAGCGCCGTGCCAAGACGCTTGTCCTCCACCTGATACCCAGCCTCCGTAAGCATCCGCCAAACCAGCGTGGCGCAACTCCCCACATAGGAATTGATCTCGCCAAGCTCCATGTTCTCCGTCTCCGGGCGGTGATGATCAATGACTGCCACTTTCTCCGCCGGCAGCCTGGTAACATTGCCGGAACCGTACTGACAGTCCACCGTAATCAGAAGCCCCCGGATTTTCCCTTCCGGCTCCTCCTTCAGGAAAGCGGCCGTATCCTCTATATACATAATAGGAATCTCCAGATGCTTTAACATCAGCAGCAGATTTGGCTTTTGTATTTTATTCCTGCCGCCGTAAACCAGACGCGCACTTTTACCCCGAGACTCAAAATAGCGGCAGAGCGCATACCCTGCCGCTATGGCGTCCGCATCCGGGTTATCATGACACTGTATTGTGACAGGATCATATTTCACAAGTTCTTCTAATATCATTGTACCCTACATCCCCCATGATTTCACTCCACGGAAGCTCTTCTTATGTTACTTTCTGTCAGGCTCCCCCGCGTTCATATCCGTATACATATCCAAAAGCCCCACCGTCTCCGAGGCCGGTCTGCCGTACATATTGCAGCATTCGTGGGATACGTTCTTCGCCTCCTCGCTCTCACCGTCAAAGGTAATACTCATGCGGTACACACCATGCTGAGATTCCGCATCCAGATGCCGCATGATCTCCTCAATCATTTCCCTGTCATTTCCTTCCATGACGCCGCTCCTTTCGCGCTGACTGACAGCTTACCATAGTACGGAGAATGCCGCTTTTCAGGCATTCTCCCGAGTGAGACTTAGTACTTCTCACTCTGTTACCAGTACATACCATACATCGCTCCCAACAGATTTTCATAATCCCGGTATACCTTGTCTAAAATAGAATTCCATTCCCGCTCCGACAGCTCAAAAAATGCCGTTTTCGCCTTCACGTTCTGCCTGACCCGCCTCTTTAAGGGTGACAGGCCAATATCCCCCCTGACCAGTACAAGCTCCTCGTCGTCCATAAGCAGCAGAAACTCATCCAGTTCCAGATCAAAACTTTCTCCCTTCGTGATATGGGAAAAGCCGCCTGACGCCTGCAGCGCCACCTCAAAGTCGTCCGCTGCATCCTTCATGGTAATTTCCCCTTCAAAGCTGTTCTTTCTCCCGTCACATTCCAGTTCACAGCCCAGTCTCACATTCTGTGCCTCCCCATTCTCCGTAAAACTGCACTTGATATCTGTCTCCATTCGGTAATTGTCCAGCTCCAGACTCTGCGTCGTCTGCCAGACAATTTCCGTCACTTTCTTCTCTTCGCGCTGCCCGTTTTTCACCTCAAGCATTCCCTGCATTTTCTCAATGCTGCGCCTTTCCCCCAGAAAATAGATATCCCCGGAGAGCCGTATCCTGCCACCGCAAAGGGAAAGCGGCTCCTCCACACGAATACTTTCAATTCGGTTCGCGCGGTTGATCTCCAGAATAAAACTGATCTCATCCGCACCGGAAATCACGTCAAAGTAGCTTAATATCCCCATGGCTTCCTCCCTGCCCACCTTGGAGAAATCCACATAATCATATAAAAACTGCCTGACAAGTTCATTGAAATACAATTCAGCGAAGCTGACCCGGTACAGATCCTTCCCCGCCTTCTCTATGGTCATATGCCGTCTGCACTCTGCAATTTCATCGGCATACTCCTCGAAAAAAGCCTTCCCTATACCTTCCTCATCCCCAAACAGCCACGCGTCCGGGAACAGGTCAATCGAAAAATCATCTCCCTCCGCCTGTCCGAAAACGTCCGCCAACAGGGAACGGTTATACTGTCTCTGCACATTTTCATTCTCAATGTAGACATTTTCCAGATAAAGTTCCGGTATCGAAAAGCACAGATTCTCCTGATCCCCATACAGCTCCAGACTGGCCAGTTCATAATTCATCACACTAAATCGCGTAGAAGCCGCCAGCTCCTTTTCCTGTCTGTCGATCTCGCAGTCCGTGTCCACGCCCAGCGTGATATCTCCGAACATGCTTCCCACGAAAAAGCTTCCCGGCGTGACATTCAGTCTGGTGTCCAGATGTGACCCTTCCTCCGCAAGCATCCGTCTGATCTCATCTGCCCCGATCTTTTCCGCCAGCGGGTTCTTCATCTCCTCCGCCTCCCGCATCAGATTCAGAAAGCCCTTCCGAACCCTGTAGACCGCCGAATGCGTATGATAAAATACCCCGCCCAAAACAGCCGCCAAAACCACAACCGCCACACACAGGGCAGCGATAAGCGCCGTCTTTTTGTGGTTCTTCGGCGGCAGATAAAGCTGCGCTGGAGGGCCGAAGGTGTTTCTGTTCTGGTTTTGCGGCTGTAATGAATAATTGTCCATAACTGATCCCCTGTTCTTATACCCCTATCGGTTCGTCTTTTATCATCTTACCATATCCACACCAAAAAAGAAACGCCCCGGCGAAAACCGGGGCGCGCATTATTTCAATATATAGATTTAACCTTTTGCAGCAGCAATCTCTGCTTTCAGAGCCTCTGTCAGCTTCGGAACGATCTTGTTCAGGTCGCCGACTACGCCGTAATCAGCCACATCGAAGATCGGTGCATCCGCATCCTTGTTGATCGCAACGATGATGTCGGATTCCTCCATACCTGCCACGTGCTGGATCGCGCCGGAAATACCGATCGCGAAGTACACGTTCGGACGAACCGTCTTACCTGTCTGTCCCACCTGCAGATCCTTCGGCTTCCAGCCGGAATCCACAACCGCACGGGAACAGCTTACAGTACCGCCAAGCACCTCTGCCAGATCCTCAAGGATCTTGAAGTTCTCCGGGCTTCCCACGCCACGGCCGCCGGATACGAGGATCTTCGCATCCATGATATCCACTGTCTCAGCCACGGATTTCACAATGTCGAGAATCTCTACATACTTATTGTCAGGAGTAAAGCCGGGATTGAACTCCTCCACATTTGCCTTTGCACCCTTGATAGGGTCGATCTTCTGCATAACGCCCGCACGAACCGTAGCCATCTGAGGACGGTTGTAAGGACATGCGATGGTAGCGATGGTATTTCCGCCGAATGCCGGACGGGTCATCAGCAGCTGGTTGTGAAGCTGCTCCTGACCAGGAACTGCCTGTAACGGGAAATCACCGATCTCAAGAACGGTACAGTCAGCCGTCAGACCTGTAGCCACTCTCGCGGATACTCTCGGGCCTAAGTCTCTTCCGATGGCCGTAGCGCCCACCAGCATGATCTCGGGTTTATACTTGTTGATCACGGATGCCAGCGCATGTGCATAAGGCTCCGTTCTGTAATCCTTTAACTCGGGATCGTCCACCACGATCACCTTGTCAGCGCCGTACTCAGCGAGCTGGTCTGCCAGTCCCTTTACCCCGGAGCCGAGCAGAACCGCTGTAACATCTGTATTTAAATCTTTCGCGAGGTCTTTTGCTTTGCCAAGTAACTCAAATGCAATACTGCTGATCTCATTGTCTACCTGCTGCGCAAAGACATATACACCCTTGTATTCTTCTAAATTCATTTTATACCTCTTTCTGCGCACTCGTTTTACGCTTTTTTTTGCAGTTGTTAAATCACGTGCTTGATTTTAAGTTTTTCAACGATGTAGCTTACGGACTCGTCGGGATCGAGGGAAACCTTCTCGCCGGCGCCCTTTCTCACCTTGTCGGAAGCCTTCGCGATCTTGGTCGGGGAACCCTTAAGACCTAAGTTCGCATCGTCAACATCCTTAAGATCCGCTCTGCCCCAAACGGTGATCTCCTGCTTATAAGCATCGAAGATGCCGCCGGGTGTCATATAACGAGGCTCATTCAACTCGGAAAGAGCGGTAATCAGGCAAGGCATTTTTGCCTTCACCACATGATATCTGTCCTCATACTGACGCTCAACAACTACGCTGTCGCCCTCGATCTTGATATCCTGTGCGTAAGAAATAACAGGAATGTCAAGATGCTCGGAAATCTGCGGGCCAACCTGTGCGGTATCGCCGTCGATTGCCTGACGTCCGGTAATGATCAGATCATACTCCAGATTTCTGATCGCGCCTGCAAGTGTGGTGGATGTTGCCCATGTATCAGCACCGCCGAGCACTCTGTCTGTCACAAGCACACCCTTGTCTGCGCCCATAGCCATAGCCTCGCGCAGAACCTCTTCCGCCTTGGGAAGACCCATCGTCACAACCGTAACCTCTGCACCGTACTGATCCTTTAATCTGAGCGCCGCCTCCAGACCTGCTTTATCATCAGGGTTCATGATGGTAAGCATAGCGCCTCTGTCAAGAGTTCCGTCAGGATTAAACTTAACGCCGCCTGCGGTATCCGGAACCTGTTTCACACAAACCACAATTTTCATTGTATTTTTCTCCTTCTATAATTTTTATGTGTACCATTTTTGCCGTAAGCCGGCACTCGAAAATACTTCGTATTGTTTACTTAAGCAGAGCCCCGGAGATAACCATTCTCTGCACTTCGCTCGTGCCCTCGTAGATCTCCGTGATCTTTGCGTCACGCATCATGCGCTCTACGTCGTACTCTCTGATATAACCGTAACCGCCGTGCAGCTGAACTGCCTTTGTGGTCACTTCCATTGCTACCTCCGCCGCGTACAGCTTTGCCTTTGCCGCCTCTACGGAATATACCTTCTGGGTAGCCTTCGCCATGGCAGCCTTGTAAACGAGAAGCTGTGCCGCCTCAACCTTGGTAGCCATGTCCGCAAGCTGGAACTGTGTATTCTGGAAAGCGCCGATCGCTCTGCCGAACTGTTTTCTCTCCTTCACATAAGCGATGGTGTTCTCCAGTGCGCCCTCAGCCAGACCAAGCGCCTGGGACGCGATACCGATACGGCCGCCGTCCAGCGTGTGCATAGCAATGTTGAAGCCCTTGCCCTGCTGCCCTAAGAGATTGTCCTTCGGGATACGGCAGTCTGTAAAGATCAGCTCATAGGTGGAAGAACCGCGGATACCCATCTTCTTCTCCTTCGTACCGAAGGTAAAGCCGGGTGTTCCCTTCTCCACGATAAATGCGGAGATCTCTTTCTGCATACGGCCGCGCTTCTCAACCGTGCCCGTGATTGCAAAAATGACATAAACGTCAGCTTCTTTACCGTTGGTGATAAAGCACTTGGAACCATTCAATACCCACTCGTCGCCATCCAGTACAGCCTTGGTCTGCTGTCCCTGCGCGTCGGTACCTGCGCCGGGCTCTGTCAGGCCGAATGCACCCAGCTTCTCACCCTTTGCAAGGGGAACTAAATATTTCTGCTTCTGCTCCTCCGTGCCGTAGGTCATAATCGGATCGCAGCACAGAGAGGTATGTGCAGATACAATAACACCTGTTGTACCGCATACTTTAGAGAGCTCCTCTACGCACATAGCGTATGTAAGAGGATCACAGCCCTGTCCGCCGTACTCCTTGGGAACCGGAATGCCGAGAAAGCCTAACTTTGCCATCTTCTCAACAGTCTCTCTCGGGAAAACCTCTGTCTCGTCCACTTCCTGAGCGAGAGGTTTTACTTCTTTTTCAGCGAACTCTTTAAACAGAGCTCTCGCCATTTCATGTTCTTTGCTTAAAGTAAAATCCATGATTT
Source organism: uncultured Lachnospiraceae bacterium (assembly GCA_947176065.1). Taxonomy (GTDB): domain Bacteria; phylum Bacillota; class Clostridia; order Lachnospirales; family Lachnospiraceae; genus UBA3282. The sequence continues at coordinate 9,955 of CAMWPB010000016.1, forward strand.
TTTATTCCTCCATGTTTTATTTTATGGTCTGCTCGTCTCACGATAAGCAGACTCAAAATGCTTCGCATTTTTCGTGCACGTTGCACCTTCAAATAACTCAAAGAAAAGATTTTTGCCTGCCAGCAGTCAAAATCTTTCTTCGAGTTATTCTCAGTCTGCTTATCGTGCCTATTTTGAATAGTCGAAGAAACCAACGCCTGTCTTTCTGCCGAGCTTCTTCTCTTCCACCATCTTCTTAAGAAGCGGCTGGGGCGCATACTTCTCGTCCTTGGTCTCGTTGTAGAGCACTTCCATGATTGCCAGGCAGATATCCAGACCAATCAGGTCGCCAAGATGCAGCGGGCCCATGGGATGGGACGCACCGAGCTGCATAGCCACATCGATATCCTCCGCGGAAGCAGTGCCTGCATCGAGAACGCCGATCGCCTCGTTGATCATCGGGATCAGGATTCTGTTTACCACGAAGCCGGGAGCCTCTTTTACCTGTACAGGAGTCTTGCCGATCTCCTCAGCGATCTTCGTGATCTTGTCTACCATATCCTGAGGGGTGTTCTCGCCTCTGATCACCTCAACCAGCTTCATTCTGTCAGCCGGATTGAAGAAGTGCATACCGATCATCGGTCTGTCAAGGCCCTCACCGATCTTGGTGATGGAAAGGGAGGACGTATTGCTTGCAAACATGCAGTCCTTCTTCACGATCTCCTGCAGTTCCTTGAAGATAGCCTGCTTAATCTCCATCTTCTCAAGCGCAACCTCAACAATCAGATCGCAGTCGCCGCAGATATTGTTTAAGCCCGTGGTGATCTTGCCCATGATCTCGTCAGCCTTCTCCTGCGTGATCTTCTCCTTGCCCACAAGGAAATTCATATTTTTCTGGATTTTCGCCTTGCCGCCCTCAGCGTACTCTTCCTTAATATCGCAAAGGCATACCTCATATCCGTCCGTCATGGCAAATGCCTGCGCAATACCGGAACCCATGGTTCCCGCACCGATAATACCTACTTTCATTGTAAATCCTCCTTATTTATAATTTTATATTTTACTTGAAAATCTTTTTGCGCGCAAACCGTGCTTACGCGTTCTTAAACGGCTCCTTCACCTTCTCCTTGTTCTTGTCAAGGAAGAATGCCATACCGTACTTCTGATCCTCTGTCTCGAAGCAGTCGCCGAAGAGCTTCTCCTCGATCACAATCGCCTCGTCCATGCCGACTTCCAGACCGTCGTTGATGGCTTTCTTGCAGTTGCGCACTGCGATGGGTGCATTCTTTGCAATGCCCGCAGCCATCTTCTCCGCCGCAGCCATCAGCTCTGCCTGCGGATATACCGCATTTACCAGACCGATGCGGAGCGCTTCGTCAGCCTTGATGTTCCTTGCGGTGTAAATCATCTGCTTCGCCATGCCGGGACCTACGATTCTGGCAAGTCTCTGTGTGCCGCCGAAGCCGGGAGTGATGCCAAGACCTACCTCAGGCTGTCCGAAAACAGCGTTGTCGGAACAGATTCTGATATCGCAGCTCATGGAAATCTCGCAGCCGCCGCCCAGCGCAAAACCGTTCACCGCCGCGATCACGGGAATCGGGAAGGTCTCCAGCTTGCGGAACACATCGTTACCCTTCTTACCGAAAGCCTCGCCCTCCGCCTTGGTCAGCGTGCTCATCTCACCGATATCTGCGCCAGCCACAAAGGACTTCTCACCGGCACCGGTCAGAATCAGGCATCTTACCTCGTTCAAATCCACACCGTCAAGAACCTCATTCAGCTCGTCAAGCACGGTGGAATTGAGCGCGTTTAACGCTTTCTCACGGTTGATCGTAATGGTACCGACCTGTCCCTTTACTTCATATAATACAAATTCCATATGTAGGTATCTCCTTCTTGATTATTTGTTATCTGCGGAGAATGCCGTATTCCGGCGTTCTCCTAAACGAGACTTAGAACATCTTGCCGTTCCGTCCTATGGCGGGACGGCTTTAGATGTTCTTCTCGTTTTCGGGACTTAGAACATCTTGCCGTTCCGCCCTATGGCGGGACGGTTTTAGATGTTCTTGTCGTTTATCTCATCATATTAATCCATTTCTACGATGGTTGCGCAGCCCATGCCGCCGCCGATACACAGGGTTGCAAGACCCTTCTTCGCGCCCTTCGCCTGCATCTCGTGAAGCAGTGTCACAAGGATACGTGCGCCGGAAGCGCCTACCGGGTGGCCAAGCGCAATCGCGCCGCCGTTCGGGTTGAGCTGCTTGTCTACGTCGATGCCAAGCTCCTTGCCAACCGCTACGGACTGTGCCGCAAACGCCTCGTTCGCCTCGATAATATCGAAGTCCTCGATCTTATAGCCGGCCTTCGCCATAACCTTCTGTGTAGCAGGAACGGGACCGATACCCATAACCTCGGGTCTGCAGCCTGCAAGTGCGCCTGCAACAAAGGTTGCCATAGGCTTAACGCCCAGCTCTTTCGCTTTCTCCTCACTCATCACAACGATGGCAGCCGCACCGTCGTTGATGCCGGAAGCGTTACCTGCGGTCACGAAACCGTCAGGATTGATGGTGCGCAGCTTCTGTAAGCCCTCGATGGTAGATCCCGGTCTCGGACCCTCATCCACCTTGAACTCAACCATCTCTTTTTTCTTCTTAACCATAACGGGCACGATCTCATTGTCAAATGCGCCGCTCTTCTGTGCCGCCTCAGCCTTTAACTGGCTCTTTAACGCGAACTCATCCAGCTCCTCGCGGGTAAGGCCCCACTCCCTGCAGATATTATCCGCAGTCATGATCATATGATAGTTGTTGAATGCATCCCAGAGGGCATCGTTTACCATCGTGTCAACCAGCGTGCCGTTGTTCATTCTGTAACCGTAACGACCCTGCATAACAGCATAGGGAGCCATGGACATGTTCTCCATACCGCCGGCAACCACGATGTCCGCATCGCCTGCCTGAATCATCTGCGCCGCCATATTCACACAGTTTAAGCCGGAACCGCAGACTACGTTGATGGTAACTGCAGGAACCTCGTTGGGAAGACCCGCTTTAATGGAGGACTGGCGAGCCACGTTCTGACCCTGCCCTGCCTGAATAACACAACCCATGTACACCTGATCCACCTGATCAGGAGCCACTCCCGCTCTGTTCAAAGCCTCCTTGATCACAACTGCTCCCAGCTCTGCTGCCGGAGTAGTGCTCAAGCCACCGCCCATCGTACCGATTGCCGTACGGCAGGCGCCTGCCAAAACAACTTTTTTTGCCATTTTTTTCTCCTCCATATTTGTAATATTTTTTTAGTGAAAAGCCCTGTATACAAGGCTTGCCGACGATTGTTATTTTTTTGTCATTGTCCGCCGTTTCTATTGTATCATAGGGATTTCGTTTTTGCAATCTACTTAAATTTCAAACCTGTCCATCATTTCCACCATTGTCTCCACCTGTGACTTCTGCTCCGTGCTGACGGCCGCCGTCTCCTCTGAGGTTGCCGAATTGTTATCGACAGCGGAGGAAACCTGCGTTACATTTTCATTCAGCTCCTGCATCCGCAGGGTATCCCGCTTCAGTATCTGCTCGATCTGTCCCATTTTCTCCGTGGCTTCCTTCGCGTCGGACATTACCTGATTCATGTTGGCTTCCGTCTCCTCCGCAATGGAAATACTCTTGTCCATCACCGAAATGGTCGTCTCTATCAGCTCCGTCGTCCTGCCGGCCGCATTTGCCGATTCATTTGCCAGGTTTTTCACCTGCTCCGCCACGACGGCAAATCCTCTTCCGGCCTCGCCCGCTCTGGCCGCTTCAATCGCCGCATTCAGGGCCAGCAGATTGGTCTGGGACGCAATATCCTCTATCGCTTCTATAATTGTGCCGATCTGCTCGGAGCATCTGCCGATCTCCTGAATGGATTCTTTCAGTTCCTGCAGCTTGCTGTTGCCCTTCGCCAGCGTCCGGCCCGCCGCCGAAGCCATGCTCGCGGACGCCTCCGCCTCGTGCGCATTCTCTTCCATACTCTTTGTCATGGCATCAAAGGCCGTCATCAGCTCCGCCACCTGAGCCGCCTGCACGGTACAGTTTTCAGCCAGATCCTGCGCCGCAAAGGCAAGCTGCTCCGAACCGCTGTCAATCTGTACCGAGACACCCCGGATCGTCCTGAGCGTTTCCCGCATCTTCTCCGCAATCTGCAGCAGAGACTCTTTGACCGATACAAATTCGCCCACATATTCCTGTTGAATCTCGATCCTGTAATTTCCATCCCCCATCTGCTCCAGCGTCTGGGTAATTTCCTGAATCATACCGAGCAGATTCTTCTTCATAAAGGCGATGGCGGCAACCATCTTTCCTACCTCACTCTCATCCGCCTCCATGTCAAGATCCACATGAAATTCCCCGCCCGCAAGCACGGCCATCTGATCCGACACTTTCAGGATCGGCTCCAGAAGCTCCTTCTCGGAAAACCTGATTGTCTTGACCAGCTCTCTCACAAGATACAGGAAAGAGAGGGCAAACAGAACTTCTATCAGATACTGCATCACCTTCAGCCCGGCCTGCCTGCCGTCCTTTCTCTCCAGAATGGCAAGGATCGTCTCATCCGTCTGCCGGTTGATCTGCGCCACCGAATTGCCGTATTCCGCGCTGAACACGCATGCCTGTGCGGCCTCCAGATCTCCCGCCTGCACATGCGCAATGGCCTCCTGCTCCAGCGGCACAAGCTGGTCGGACATCGAAGCAATCTGGTTTAAGCTTGTCCATTCGCTTTCCTTCAGATCACATTTTTCCAGCGTCTTGAGCGCCTGCTCCCGGTTTTTGTCCTCATTCAGTTCCTTCATGTAACCGTCATAATAGCTCTGATCCCCTGTAACGGCATAGGACTGTATGTCGTAGGTCAGCGTCTTCGACGCGATCCGGTACTGGTTCAGCGCCACGGTTGTATTGATCTGCGCGCTATGTACACGTGACATGCACATGTTAAAAAAAATGAATCCCAGCAGCAGCACCCCGCCCACCGCCACTGACACCAGCGCCTGATGCACCAGTTTTTTCAACCGCGCCGCCTGGCTTTTGTTCTCCGATACTTCATTTTTCGTTTTCCCCATAGTTTTTCTCCTATAACCCCTCTCTCCTGATACCAAAACGCCTGCAAAAAACAAATAGCTTTACCAAAAGTATAGCGGAATCATTACTTATTTTCAACAATTTATTTTCCACTTTCGGGTTATTTTTCGTGCATTTTGCTATGGATTGTCCTGCATGTCTGTTTCCGCCTTCTTCCTGTATTCCTCCGCCGGCGGATCAGTCATGGGCACGACTCTTCTCCACTCTCTGGTATCTCCCACCTTCTCCACCTCGCAGCGGTTTTTGTAAAGAAATTTGGAAAGCTCATAGCAGTCCACCCAGATTTCGTTGTTTCCTTCCTTCTGGGACTCGTCGAAGATAAGCTGCAGTCCCCAGTGCAGATGTACGGTCTTAATATTGTTCACATTCTCCGTCGTGCTGTAGCCGGTATGCCCCATGTAGCCGATCACATCTCCCGCCGTCACCACGCTTCCCTCCTCAAGCCCCTCCGCATAAGGGTAATTCTGCCGAAGATGAGCGTAGTAATAGTAGCGCTTCTTATCAAAGCTGCGGATGCCGATACGCCAGCCGCCGTACTGATTCCAGCCGAGGGCCTCCACATAGCCGGATTCTACCGCGATGATCGGCGTGCCGATCTGCCCCATCATATCATGCCCAAGATGCGGTCTTGCATAGCCGTAGCTGCGCGAAGAGCCAAAATCATCATAATGGCTGTAGTCAAAACCTTTCGCGATAGGCGAAAAGGCTTTCAGCCCGTAAACCCGCTTGCCGTCCAGCGTAAATTCCCCCATCATACCACCGAGCACAGCCGTGTACGCCTCCAGATAATAGTCGTAATATTCCATATCTTTCGTCAGCTCCGCCATTGTATGCCCGCCGCTTTTCAGTTTTTCCGCCGCCTCCTCTATTTTCTTAACGCTGTTTTTGTCAAACTGACCGCCGGTTTTCGCGCCCACATAAGCCAAAAGCTCGATCCAGTCCAAATGAATCTCATCCCGGTAGCTGTCCACATCCAGATCATAGGCCGCCGTCATCGCCTCGCTTGTGACGTGAAATTCCACCCACTTAATATAGTTTCCGTCCGCAGTCACTTCCACCGCCTGCCCGCTCGTCCGGCCTCCCTCCTGTAGGACGGGTGTCTGCCATTTCCCGAGCAGTTCCCCTGCCATACATACGCAGCCAAGAACAAGCAGCAGAAACGCCCCGATCCTGATAACCGTCCTGTACCGTCCGTGTCTCCCGATTTGCCTCATATCTGCCTCCGTCTGTTCCTCACTTTAATACTATGTGGGCTAAAATACCGTTATGTCAGAAGCAGGCTGACGAAATCGCATGTGGAGACAAATATCACATTGTCCCCCGCCGCATATCTTGTTATGATAGGAGTATATTTGTTACACTTCACACCCATGTCAGGTATCGCAGTAATATATGATTATTCCGGGGGATCTGTCTATGACTGAAAAAATCCGAAACGCGCTGGAGGGAAAGGAAATGCTCACCTTCAGCATTGCAACAGCTCTGCTCCTTTTTATAGCCGCCTTTCTTCTGGCTCCGCCAAAGGAGCTTCTTCGCGGCATGGTCACCATCGTGCTTACCCGGGACGCTCTCGTCACGGATTACTTCGAGCTGGCCGGATTCGGCGCGGCTTTCTTTAACGCGGGACTGGTACTGAGTCTGGCCATTCTTCTGATCCGTCTGCAGAAAATACCCTTCACGGGACTCACCATGGCTGTCCTTTATATTAACGCGGGCTTCGCCCTGTTCGGCAAAAACCCGGTAAACGTCCTGCCCATGCTGCTCGGAACATGGCTTTACGCAAGGTTTCACCATGCAGGCATGAGCCGCTATATTTATACGGCGCTCTTCGGTTCCTGTCTGGCTCCCATGGTGACGGAGCTCTTATATCTGCTGCCATTCTCTTTTGCCGTCAATCTGGGAATCGCCGTTACCACCGGTATTTTTGCCGGTTTCGTTCTGCCGCCGCTCTCCGTACATACCGCCTCCATGCACATGGGTTATAATCTTTTTAACATGGGATTTGCCGGAGGACTTTTCGCTTTTGTCATGATGTGTGTCCTGCAGTCCTTCGGCCTGGAAAGCAACAACGTATTTATCTGGCGTTACGGCCGTCCTCTCTGGCTGCTCACCGGTCTTTACCTGTACTTTGCGGCCGCTTTGCTGTTCGGTCTGTTCATGAACAGAAACAGTCTGCGCTCTCTCCTCAGACTGATGCGTCATCCCGGCCGGGCGGTGGCGGACTTTGTCCTGATGGACGGCGCGCCGGCTACATTGGTTAACATGGGGATCATCGGTCTGCTCTGCACCACCTATATCCTGCTGATCGGCGGCGATCTGTCCGGCCCCGTCGTGGGCGCGCTGCTGACCGCATTCGGCTTTGCCGCTTTTGGCGTCCATGCCAGAAATTACCTGCCGGTACTGGCGGGTGTCCTTCTCTCCACCTTTTTCACCCACATGCAGCCCACCACGCCGGGAATCCAGATGGGCGCCGTTTTCGCCATCGGACTGGCTCCCATTGCCGGGCAGTTCGGCATCCTTGCCGGGGTCATCGCCGGTATGCTTCACGCCGCCGTTGTGGTATGCTCCTCCACCCTCTACGGCGGATTAAACCTATACAACAACGGCTTTTCCACAGGCCTGGTCGCCATCGTGCTCGTCCCGGCACTGGAAAGTTTTATCAAAGGATTTCAGACTAAGAAAGAACGGAAAAACAGACACTGAACGTAACGACAGCGCAGATTTTGCGCGGAATGGAGTTTACCATGACACATGAAGAAAAAAAGACCGCTAAGATTGTGGAGGAGCTGACCATGTTTTTCTTTGCGTTGGAAGCCTCTTATATCGACACCCGGATTGAGCGGAAAGAAAAAAGGATCACAATCCGGCTGGAAGCAGACTTCAGCCCGTTCTATGCCGACAAGCTTTCCCATCTGGACCACTATCTGAACGGTCAGAAAAACGACGGCATGGGCGATATTTACTGGGAACTGGCAGGCAGCGGCGATCCCGGCGAAAGCAGCCAGCTTCTCTTAATCGGCATGATGATAGACCGCGCGGAAATCGAACTGGACGCGGACCGGGTGCGGCTGACGCTTTACCGCCAGATTTAAGCTGCCTGGTTATGACTCTCATAAGCCGATTCGAAATGCTGATATGCACAGAAAGACGGCAGGTAGAATTCTCCGCCTGCCGTCACTCATTTCCGTATGAACATTCCCTTAAAACTCGGGTTCTATCAGTCCGTAGGTGTTGCCCTTTCTCTTATAGACCACGTTCACCTGATCTGTCTCCGCATTGCAGAATACAAAGAAGTTGTGGCCGAGAAGTTCCATCTGCACACAGGCATCCTCCGGATACATGGGCTTAATGTCAAACTTCTTCGTGCGGATAATCTGCACTTCCTCCTCATCCATGTAATCCTTATCAATAAACTCCTGACGGAAATAGCCTGCTCCCTGCTTCTTGTCCACCAGCTTATTCTTATATTTCTTAAGCTGTCTCTCGATAATCTCCTCCACCAGATCAATCGAAACATACATATCGCTGCTGACCTGCTCGGAACGGATGATATTACCCTTCACAGGAATCGTCACTTCAATCTTCTGGCGGTCCTTCTCCACGCTGAGTGTAACGTGTACCTCTGTATCTTCGGTAAAAAATTTCTCCAGCTTACCGATCTTGTCCTCTACTGCTGCCCGTAATCCTTCTGTTACCTCGATATTTTTTCCGACAATATTAAATTTCATCTAACTCATCCCCTTCCAATTGGAGTTCTAAGCAATGCTTGCAAAAATAGTATACCATATTTTGCTATTCTATTGCAACAACTTGCTCCCATTTGGAGAAAACACACAAAACGCATGTTCCTTCAGTTTCCATAAATAAAATGATCGACCCGGTCAAAAAGCTGTGGATACGGTGGATAAGTCGGTGTATAAAACCATTTTATGCTTAAAATGTACTCTTTTTATGTGTATAACTCATTTTCTCGGTGTATCCAATATTTCGCATTTTCTAAAAACTTTGTGCATTGTAGACAAAACCGGAAGTTCTCCGCCCGAATCGGGGACTGCTGCGCATTCTCCCTATAAGCAAAAGAGGAGGCGCCCCAACGGAACGTCTCCCCCTTATAATCGTTTTCTGTCTGTACCGCAGCGCCGCTCTTCTTAGAGGATTCTTCTGATAGAAAGAATCGAACGGTAGGTTGCGCTGGATACGATAATACCTGTCTTGGATGTGGACGCATGCACGATCTGACCGTTGCCTGCGTAGATTCCCACATGGCCCGAATAACAGATGATATCACCCGGCTGTGCGTTTTCCAGACCGTTTACGGCCGCTCCCACACTTCTGTCTGCCGCCGAAGAATGGGGCAGGTTTACGCCAAAGTTCTTATACACGCTCATGACAAACCCTGAGCAGTCCGCACCGTTCGTCAGGCTGGTGCCGCCGTATACATAGGGATTACCCACAAACTGCTTCGCAAACTGTACCACATCGGCTCCCGTACTTCCTGTCGGGTTCGCGTAGGTCTTGCCGCCGTCCTCGCCTTTGCTGCCGGATGCCGCATTTTCTGACGTCTTCTTTTTAGCCGCCGCCTGCGCTGCCTTTCTCGCTTCTTCCTCTTTTGCGAGTCTCGCCTTCTCCTCGGCTACGGACTCGGCCTTCACAAACTCTGTGGAAAGCGTGACATAATCCATGGAAACATAGCCGTCACCTTCCTCGATATTTACCTTAACCCAGCCGTCCATTTCCTCTGTGACAATCAGTTCGTCCTCGATCGGAACCAGACCCAGAACCGTCTCATCCAGACCGGGCTGTTCACGCACCTTCAGCGTCGTGGTCGTAACGGTCGCAATACGGGTTCCCACTTCCTTCGCATAATCAACGGCTTCATCGCCGGTCACACAATACTCGCCTTTCACATACCCTTCAACGGAACCGGAGCTGATCTTATACCAGCCGTCCTCCTCCTCGATAAAGCTGCCTACAGACTTGTTGTAGAGCTTACCGACGATCTCGCCTTCCTCGCTGGGGATATCACGCACATTCACGTAATCATTCACTCTGGCAATCACCAGATTCTTAAAGCTCTCTTCCTCCTCAGACAAACCGCTGCCCGCCGCCGCTTTCAGATCTTTGGTGTAGCCTTCGCTGACTACAATCGTATCCTGAATCTTCTTTTCCGAAACCTTGCTTACCTTATCGGATGTGCTGGCAAGATCGGAAAATCCGCCCAGTTGGACGCTTCCGACGCTGATGCCCTCGTTTTCAAACTCAGACGAATCGCTCTCTCCGCTATTCTCTTCCTGCTGCGCCGCCTCTTTATCGGATTCTTCCTTCAAAGTCGACAGTGCGGTGGACTTCTCCTCATCCTGAAGTGAAAACTCTATGCCGGCCGAGGGAAGAACGCTTCCCACATTTCCTGTGGCCTCCGCCTCAATTCCCGTACCGCTGAATCCAACTACTGCTGCCAGTGCACATGCTGTCCATTTAAGTCTGTTTTTGTTCATAAAAAACACCTCATTTGTTACAGAATTGTTACATCTGGCTATAATATATCATTGAATAAACGCTTTGTCAACCACAGCATCTACCATCAAAACGCACACGCATACGCAAGTTATTGTGCTTTTCTCACAAAAAGCCCGATTTTACGGCGTCTGCGGTGTAAAAATTATATCAAATCATGGCACAAATTTCCTAAAATAACTTCGTAATATTTTTGTAATTATTACACTCGGGAAATTAAATATTTCTCCACTGAAGCCACCGCACACGCGCCGTCGGAGACTGCCGTCACGATCTGCCGGAGCGCCTTTGTGCGGATATCCCCCGCCGCAAAAATACCCGGAACATTGGTGACACAGTCCTCTCCTGCAATCAGATAGCCGCCCTCGTCACAGGCCGCCACGCCGCGGCAGACCTCCGTTCTGGGGCGCATTCCCACCGCAATAAAAACGCCGTCCACCGCAAGCTCCCGCTCCGCGCCCCCGTCTTTTGACCGGATACCTATCCCTTCCACCAGATCGGTTCCCTGTATCTTCTGCAAGGTACTGTTCCAGATCACTTCCACATTCTCACAGGAAAACAGCTTTTCCTGCAGGCTTTTCGCCGCACGCAGACTGTCCCTTCTGTGGATCAGATACACCTTGCGGCAGAATCGGGATAGATAGACGGCATCCTCCACCGCCACGTCGCCGCCGCCCACGACCGCCACGTTCCTCTTCTTAAAGAATGCGCCGTCACAGGTGGCGCAGTAGGACACCCCCTGCCCTCTGTACTCTTCCTCCCCCGGCACACCCAGCTTTGCGTGTTCCGCACCGCCCGCAAGGATCAGCGTCCGCGCCTCATAGACCGTGCCGTCCGCAGTCTCCACGGCTTTAAAATCCCCCTCATCCCGGACCGCCGTAACCCTGCCGCTCCGGAATACCGTGCCAAGCCGGTCCGCATGGCCGCGGAATTTCTGTGCCAGATCGAACCCATTGATTCCCGGCATTCCCAGATAATTATCCACCTCATAGGTATCCACCACCTGGCCGCCGCCCATGGGCGTCTGTTCTATTACTATGAGATCAAGCCCTGCGCGTCTGCCGTAAACTGCCGCCGACAAACCTGCCGGGCCTGCGCCGATAATAATGAGATCATACATAAATTACCTCACTCCTTTCCCTTCTGCCGCTTTCTGCCCGGATGACATTCCCTGCCATCTGTAGTATACTTTTTACAGTATGAAAACTTTTACTCATAAATATCTATCTACTAAATTCTAAAAAAAGAAAGATGAATCATAAAAGATGCATAATAATACTATGAAAAAGCAAGAAGATAACACCACGACAAACCAATATGAAAATCCCTCTTCCGCCGGGTCTGCCTCCATTTCCCGGTCTGCGCTGGTCACAGGCGCTTCCCGTGGGATCGGCCGCGCCATAGCGCAGGTTCTGGCCGAAGAAGGCTACCGTCTGTATCTTACCTGCCACCATTCCGAAAAAGAACTGACATATCTGTCACACTGTCTGTCAGAAACCTATCACGTCGCATGTACGCCCATAATAGCGGATATGGGAGATATGCAGGCCGTAAATGAGGCATTTCAACAGATAGATGACCTGACCCTATTAGTCAACAATGCCGGCGTCTCCCATATCGGACTTCTTCATGAAATGACGGCGGAAGAATGGCATACACTGATGAATGTCAACCTGAACGCGTTGTTCTACACCTGCCGCCTGGCTGTACCCCTGATGTTAAAACGCCATGAAGGGAAAATCATCAATATTTCCTCCGTGTGGGGAAACGCAGGCGCCTCCATGGAAGTGGCTTACTCCGCCTCCAAGGGCGGTGTGAACGCCTTCACGAAGGCGCTGGCAAAGGAGCTGGCTCCCAGCGGCATACAGGTCAACGCCATCGCCTGCGGCCTCATCGACACAGACATGAACCGCTGTTTCTCAGAGGAAGAGCTGTCCGCATTGCAGGATGAAATACCGGCTGACCGAATAGGTCAACCATCGGAAGTCGCCCGCCTCTTACTCTCCATCGTAAACGCGCCCTCCTATCTGACCGGACAGGTCATCACTCTGGACGGAGGCTGGACATAACATAAAAATAGCTAATCACCAGCACCACATCCGCCCCGAGCCATGCCGCGATCTCCGCGAAGAAGATACCCGTCTCCCCCATAAGCAGAGGGAGAAGAATCACTGACAGGGTCCGCATTACAAACTCCGCCACGCCGGACATCATGGGGAGAAGCGTATTACCCATGCCCTGCAGCGCGGAACGGGTCACATGCAGCACATAGAGGATCGGCAGACAGACGCTCATGACCGCCAGATAGAAGTAAGCGATCTGCATGGTCTGCTCCACCACCTCCGGACTCCCGGAAATAAACAGTCCCAGAAGATATTTCCCGAAAACCAGCATACACACCGCGATGAATGCGGACGTCGCCATGGCAATCCCCATAGCCGCACGCATCCCGCTCCGAATCCGGTCATGCCTTCCCGCGCCCAGATTCTGTCCCACATAGGTCACCATCGCGTAGCCGTAAGAGGTGCCCGCGATTTCCAACAGCCCGTAGAGCTTATTTGTCGCCGTAAATCCGGCAATAAAAATCACCCCGTACCCGTTCACCACGAACTGCACAATCATGCCGCCGATGGCGATAATACCATTTTGAAATGCCATAGGCAGTCCCAGCATGAACAGCCTTGCGGAAAGGTCTCTGCGCAGTTGAAAATCCGCCCGCGAAAGCTTTAAGAAAGCAATCCTTTTAATATGGAAGAAACAGAACACGCTTGAAACTGCCTGTGCGATCAGAGTGGCCGCCGCCGCGCCCGCAATCCCCCAGCCGAATCCCAGTACAAACAGATAATCCAGCACAATGTTAGTCACAGAGGCGACAATCATGGCATTCAACGGCGTCCTGCTGTCTCCCAGAGAACGCAGGATGCACGCCAGCAGATTGTAAAGCATCACAACCGGCACACCCGCAAACATAATCCGCAGATAGAGAAGCGTGTACCCGATGATCTCCTGCGGCGTCTGTAAAAGCATCAGCACAGGTCTGGCAAAAATCTGCCCCGCCGCCACCAGCAGAACGGCGGAAAGCATGGACAGCACCGCCGCGCTTCCCACGCTCCTCTTTAAATCCTCCGTTCTGCCCGCGCCGAACTCCTGCGCCATCCTGATGCCGAAGCCCTGCGTCAGTCCCTGTATCACCCCTAACATCAGCCAGTTAAGCCAGTCCGAGGCCCCCAGTGCGGCCAGCGCGCTTACCCCGAGATATTTTCCCACCACCATGGTATCGACCACAGTGTATAACTGCTGAAAAACATTTCCTGCCACAAGGGAAAGCGAAAAAGCCAGAATCAGCTTTCCGGGCTTTCCTGTCGTCATATTTTTTACATGTACCGCCATCGTCAGATATACCTCTTAAATCCCTTTCCCATAATCTCACTGCTTTTCGTCACCATGAGAAAAGCCTCCGGGTCGACCGCCTGGATATGCCGCTCTAAAAGCACCGCCTGCTTCGGGTCCATAACCGTGAGTATCACCACCCGGTCTTTGTGCGTGTAGGCTCCCTCCGCCTTGTAAACCGTTGCGCTCCGATGCAGATCCTTCATGATAAAGTCGCAGATTGGCTCCGGCTTACTGCATATAATTGTAAAATATTTGCTCAGCTTCATGCGTTCAATCGCCTTATCAATCACCAGCGATTTTGCCATCAGTCCGCAGATTGAGAAAAGACCCGTCCGCGTATCAAAGACAAAGCAGGCAACTACCACGATGATGGCGTCCACTGCCATGAGCGCCGCCGATATGTCCATGGTAGAATACTTTTTCAATACCATCGCTATGATATCCGTCCCGCCGCCGGAGGCATTCTCATAAAAAAGCAGCGCTGAAGCCAGTGCCGGCAGCGCAATGGCATAAAACAGTTCCAGCGTCGTCTCATTGGTCAGCGGCGCGCTCATGGGAAACAGTACTTCCATCAGATTCAGCAGCAAAGATGACACGATTGTCACATATGCCGTCTTCACACCGAAATTTCTTCCCAGAAAGATAAACCCGAATACCAGCAGAATCATGTTGATAAAGAGGTTAATCTGTGAGGCCGTAAAGGGCGTAAAATGCGTTACCACAACCGCAAGACCCGAAACGCCCCCAAAGGAAAAGTTGTTAGGGAACTTAAAAACATAGACACCGATATCCATAAGGATCACGGCTATCGTTATCAGAATATATTCCTTTATGATCTTTTTTCGCTTCGTCATAGATCCCTCCCGCTTATATCCGTTTTCCACGCGCATTAGCAGAGACTCGAAATGCTTTGCATTTCTCGTTCGCGTTGCTCATCATAAGCCACACGAATCATGTGCTCGTGCAAGCACGGCACCCGACTCGTGTGTCTTCTGACTCTGCTTATGCGCGGAAAAAGAAGCCGGAATGGTACCGTTTCATTCCGACTTCTCTTCATTGAATAATGGAAGCAATGGGGCTCGAACCCATGACCTCTCGCGTGTGAGGCGAACGCTCATCCCAGCTGAGCTATGCTTCCAATGTGGAGATAGGGGGACTCGAACCCCTGACCTATACGTTGCGAACGTATCGCTCTCCCAACTGAGCTATATCCCCATAACAAAAATTATAGCATAAGGAAGAGAAAAAGCAAGAAAAAAATCCTTATTTTTTTAGTTCGAGAACCTTCTGAAAAAACTGCAAAAAACTATCCTCAACGTCAAGCTGCTCCTCTCTGACAGGCGGCAGATCATAATAGTATTGATTGGTCGCAATATCAACAGACAGACTGTCCAAAGGAAACCCTTCTTTTCGAACCGTGCTGTGCGGCCGATCCGTCAAAAGAAACGGTTCACTTGCCATGGAAGGCTCCATCGCCTCATAAATATGCGCTTCATCTTTCACAAAACAGATCGCATTTTTGTATCTCGCCTTAAGCTTTCCGTACTTTCGGACCAGCCCTGTATAGTATACTATCATCTCATCATCAGATAAGCATTTGCCGTTTATGTTCCTCACATGCACACCCGGCTGCACCTCATCCGGAACATCATCAAAATACAATCCGGAATCACAGGAAAATACAGGCATCTGAAACGCTTCATAATAGGCGATTGCCTTCTGCCTTGCATTTTCAAGCGGTGTGTTCCCGTCTTCCGGCACCTTAGGTATGATTTTCCCTTCTGCCGCAAGATCCTGCAGGCCAAGCAGTTCGATATCCAATCTCTCAAGCCGGATTTTCATCGACTCCAATTTCGCAGGGTTTCCCGTGCCATACAGTAATTTCATGCCTGTTTCCACTCCCTTCCGTAGTCCATATGCTTTAATAAATTATAACCTAAATAGCCTTAAATGTTAATAATTAAGAAAACTCCGCAGGAAAACCTGCGGAGTCCATATCTTTGAATCTGTAAAATTGTCTGCCTTATCTCAAGAGAAAATTCTGAAGAATTATCTCTTGGAGAACTGCGGTGCGCGTCTCGCCGCCTTGAGACCATATTTCTTTCTCTCCTTCATACGAGGATCTCTGGTCAGATAGCCCGCCTTCTTTAAAGTAGGTCTGTAATCAGGATCTGCCTGAAGCAGCGCTCTTGCGATGCCGTGTCTCACTGCGCCTGCCTGTCCTGTGTAGCCGCCGCCCTTTACGGTAACAACCGCGTCAAACTTATCTACTGTATCGGTTGCAGCAAGAGGCTGGCGTACGATCACCTTCAGGGTCTCAAGACCGAAGTAATCGTCGATATTTCTCTTATTGATCGTGATCTCACCCTTGCCGGGCATTAAATATACTCTGGCGATAGATTTCTTTCTTCTACCGGTTCCGTAATATTTTGCTGATTTATCTGCTTTAGCCATGATTCTTTATCCCTTTCTTAAAATGTTAATACCTCAGGTTTCTGTGCCGCATGCTTATGCTCAGGTCCCACATATACAAAAAGCTTCTTGTACATCTGACTGCCGAGCGGTCCCTTGGGAAGCATACCCTTAACCGCATGTTCCACAACTCTCTCAGGGTGCTTCTGTAACATCTCTTTCAGGGTGGTCTCTTTCATGCCGCCCACATAGTCGGAATGATGGTAGTAAATCTTCTGATCCAGCTTCTTACCGGTTACCTTCACCTTTTCCGCATTGACAACGATCACATAATCCCCTGTATCCATATGGGGAGTAAAGATCGGCTTATTTTTACCTCTCAGTACCTTGGCAATCTCAGATGCCAGACGTCCCAGTGTCATATCAGTCGCATCAACTACGTACCATTTTCTCTCGATCGTAGCCGGACTCGCCATAAAAGTTTTCATGAATATTACCTCCATAGTAACTGTCTGTACCGCTTCCAAAGACCCTCATGCAGATGTCCGGCCACACTCGGCATCCCTCCACGGCAGTTTGTATTTCTTCTATCCCGGACAGGAAAGTCATCCCATCCGCCGCGCCACCCGTATGCTGCGTCAGCAACAGTATTTCTTTTGCAGATGTGCGCATATAAATTGTCTCACCGGGGCTTTGGTCAGACATTTATAAACAAATCGTCACAGTTAAATATTATATTATACGGCTCCGCGCGTGTCAACAGGTTTTCCCGAATTTTCCTGATTCCGCATGATTTGCCGGATTCGCCTGATTCCACACGTTCAGCCCGCACGTTCAGCCCGCGCCATTCGCAAAACCGCGCCTTTGGCGCTCTTCGCCGCTTCGCAGGCTCAGATTGAGCAAAGCTCAATCGGCTCATATTCGGGCGCTCCCTCAGAGCATCATTCGCCATCCAAATTCGTGCAAGCACGATTTGTCCGGCAAATGTGCTCTGGCTGAACTGTTAGGTTAAAAATTCATATCCCACAAGGGTAAGTCCGCAGGCCGGCGCCGTAGGTCCCGCCGTCTGCCGGTCGCAGGCCGCCAGAATATCCTTCACGCGTCCGGGCGGCAGCTTTCCCTTACCGACTTCCATCAGCGTCCCCGCAATAATTCTTACCATATTATAAAGAAAACCTCTGCCCGCCACGCGGATGACGATCTCCCTGCCCGGCTGCACCGCTTTCCGCCCGGCCGTATCCACATTTTCAATTTCCGTTCCGTGCTTTATACCGGCAGCGCTTTCCTCCCATACCTCCACGCTGTCAATCCGTCGTACCGTAGTCTGTGCCTGCGTATCCACGCTGCAAAAGCTCTTAAAATCGTGCTCTCCCACCAGATACGCCGCCGCCCGGTTCATCAAGTCAACATCAAGCGGCACATAAGTAAAGTGGGCATAAAGCCGTTTCACAGGCTGCGCAAAAGGCGCGTTATAAATGCGGTATTCATACGTCTTCCTGCTTTCACAATGTCTCGGATGAAAGCCCGCAGGCACCTCCCCCGAACCCTGAATCCGAATGTCCTCTGGCAGTCTCTGATTTAACGCATAGGAAAATTTCTCTGCCGGGATCAGGCTTTCCGTATCAAACACGGCTACATTGCCCATTGCGTGCACGCCGGAATCCGTCCGGCTTGCGCCGATCACCTCCACCTTCTCACCCGTAAGCTCACTGATACAGCCGTTCAAAACTCCCTCTATCGTCTTCTGCCCCGGCTGGATCTGCCAGCCGCAGTAGTCTGTCCCGTCGTACGCAACAGTTAACATAACTCGTCTCATTTTACATCATCTCAAGCTTTCCATCATCACCGGGCCACCTGCGGCAGATCTCCTTTCCTGCCAATCACCCTCTGCCCGTCTTTCCGGATTTCGGTCTTTCGCCATGACGCCCGCCACTTCCGACGCGCCCTGTCCGAAAGCCTTACAGCCACACCCGTATCGCCACACATCCCGCAAAGTACAGAAGCAGCACGACATAAGCCGCCCTGTCTGGCCAACGGTAACGCAGGGGCTTCATTTTCGTTCTGTGCTCCCCGCCCCGGTAGCATCTGGCCTCCATGGCCATTGCCAGATCGTTGGCCCGCCGGAAAGCCGATATGAACAGCGGCACTAAAAGCGGCACCATCGCCTTCGCTTTCTTAATCAGGTTTCCACTCTCAAAATCCGCCCCTCTTGCAATCTGCGCCTTCATAATCTTATCCGTCTCCTCCAGCAGAATCGGAATAAAGCGCAGAGCAATGGACATCATCATCGCCACCTCATGCACCGGCACCTTTACATATTTCAAAGGCCCCATCAGCTTCTCCATGCCATCCGTAAGACTATTCGGCGTAGTCGTTAAAGTCATCAGCGAAGAACCGACGATCAGAAAAGAGAGACGAACCGCCATCATGACCGCGATCCTCAGCCCTTCCTTTGTAATCGTCAATTTCCAAAACGAAACCAGTGGTTCCCCCGGCGTCAAAAAGAGATTGAACACCACCGTAATCATAAGAATAAAGACAATGGCTTTCATTCCCTTGACCATATAATGAAAAGGAACCTTGGACAGCTTAATCATGCATGCCAGAAACAGGGCTGCCACTACATACCCTATCCAGTTTTCCACCACAAAAAGAGAAATAATAAAGCCTATTGTAGCTACCAGTTTTACCCGCGGGTCCAGTTTATGAATGACGGAATCCGCCTGATAATACTGGCCCAATGTAATATCTCGAATCATTTCAGTCTATTCCCATACCTTTCGGTTCTGTTACTTTCCCAGCGCTCTTAAAATCTCCTGCCCTGCCTCCCTAATCGTCGTAACGGCGGTATCCACTTCCATCCCCCGCTTTGCCAGCGCCTGCATAATGTATGTCACCTGAGGCGCCGCAAGTCCCACCTGTTCCAGCTCCTTATAATGCTGAAATACTTCCCTTGGTGCATCATCATAGAGAACGCTTCCTCTGTTCATCACAATGATCCGTTCCACATACTTCGCCACATCTTCCATGCTGTGGGAAACGAGAATTACCGTAATCCCCGTCTCCTCTTTCAGCTTGGCGATCTGATCCAGGATCTCGTCTCTCCCCTTGGGATCAAGCCCGGCCGTTGGCTCATCCAGAATCAGTATCTCCGGCTTCATGGCAAGCACGCCCGCGATTGCAACCCGGCGTTTCTGCCCTCCGGAAAGATCAAAGGGCGACTGATAAAAGTACTCGTCCGCAAGTCCTACCTGTTTCAGGGCCGCGTAAGCGCGAAGCTCTGTCTCCTTCTGGGAAAGCCCCAGATTCTTAGGCCCGAAGCACACATCCTTAAACACGTCAATCTCAAAAAGCTGGTGCTCCGGGTACTGAAAAACCAGCCCCACCTTGCTGCGCAGCTTCTTCTTATCATAATCCCCGTCGTGAATATCCTCGCCGTTATAATAGATCGCACCGCTGGTCGGCCTGATCAGCCCGTTTAAGTGCTGTACCAGCGTAGACTTGCCGGAACCGGTATGTCCGATCAACCCGATAAACTGCCCGTCAGGAATCACAAGATTAATGTCCTTTAATGCATGCACCGCCAACGCCGTATCTTCCCCATATATATAGTTTACATGATCCAAAATCAACGCCATGGTTTCCGTTTCCTCTTTATCTTTCATTCGCCAAGTCAGACACGCAGACAATCTGTGTTCACTCTTTTCCTGTCATCATGATCTGCCCCGACTTACTTATGCTCCGAGACCGCCATGAGCGCTTCCGTAAATTCGTCAATAGTCAGAATCCCTTCCGGCAAATTGACCCCCTTCTGCCGCAATTCGTGCGCAAGGAGCGTTACCTGCGGCACATCCAGCCGCAGTTCCTTCAATTCATCCACTCTGGAAAAAATCTCCCTGGGCGTCCCCTCCATGGCGATATGCCCCTGATCCATGACAAAAACCAAATCCGCATGAATAATCTCTTCCATATAATGAGTGATCAACACCACCGTGATCCCTTCCACATCATTTAAGGCACGCACCGCGCGTATCACTTCTTTCCGGCCATTCGGATCCAGCATGGCCGTAGGCTCATCCAAAATGATGCACTTCGGATGCATGGCAATCACGCCCGCGATGGAAACCCGCTGTTTCTGCCCGCCGGAAAGTTTGTTGGGCGAGTGCTTGCGGTACTCGTACATACCCACTGCCTTTAAACTCTCCTCCA
Organism: uncultured Lachnospiraceae bacterium; assembly: GCA_947176065.1. Taxonomy (GTDB): domain Bacteria; phylum Bacillota; class Clostridia; order Lachnospirales; family Lachnospiraceae; genus UBA3282. The sequence goes on from CAMWPB010000016.1 coordinate 30,576, forward strand.
CGCGCTCCCAGATCTCCTCCGTGGGCACGCCCATATTTTCCGGGCCGAATCCCACATCCTCCTCCACTACCTGTCCGATGATCTGGTTGTCCGGATTCTGGAATACCATTCCCGCCTCCTGACGAATGTCCCAGATCCGGTTCTCGTCCTGCGTATCCATGCCGTTCACCCAGACCGTTCCTTCCGTCGGATAGAGGATCGCGTTGATATGCTTGGCAAGTGTAGACTTCCCGGAACCGTTATGCCCCAGAACCGCAATAAAATCCCCCTGCTTAATATCCAGATCCACCTCGTCCACAGCGCGGGTAATGCCTTCCACATTGCCCTCTTCGTCACGGCGTATATATTCAAATGTCAGTTTATCTGTCTTTATAATTCCCATAGCACGTCCTTTATCCGTTTTCAAAGCGTAATAGGGATGCCAAAGGCTGCCCTGCTGCACGCAGCGTTTACCACCGCCTATTGTACTGGATTACCGTGAAAAATGCAAGTGCGGGCGCACCATACCTCCCCCATTCCGCAAAAATATGATATACTGTTCGTGTTGAAAGGAGCACACTCTCATGTCTGATATAAAAACTCTAATACGGCAGGCTGCTAAACCTTTTTTGTTCCTGCTGACCTTTATCTTTATCTGCGCGTTTTTGGCGCATTATCTGGCAGGCGATGAAACCCTGCTGGAATACGCCAAAAATAATCCCGGGCAGGCTTACGGCACACAGACCGATGCTGGAGAAACGGAAAGCCCGGCTCCTACATCCATCGGCACAGACAAATTACCCTCTAAAACTTTGACCCAGTCGGAAAACGCCTCCCTGTCAGAAACGACATCTGTGTCATCCACAGGTAAAAACGACGAATCATCTGCGGTCACAGAACCCGATGCCTCTGTCACATCGGACAACTCCGACTCATATACTGACATAAAAGGCAGTATACCCGACGGCTCCTACAGCACTTCCGTGGAAAACGGCGGCGATACGGCCAAACCTGCGGAGGCGTCTGACACGATGGAGCAGCATTCGGATCGCATTACCTACAAGGATGGGTTTTACTACGAGCCGCTGACTGAATCAGTTAAAGAAAGGATTACCGGCATTTCTTACCCGGAAAGTGGCTGCACCGTCCCCTATGAAGATCTAAACTTTGTGGGGCTTAAGTATATCGACTTTGACGGACAGGAGCAGACCGGCGAGCTGATCTGCAACAAAGCAGTAGCACAGGATATGGTGGAAATCTTCTATGAGCTTTATCGGAATGAATACAGGCTTGAGCGCGTCCGGCTGATCGACGAATATAACGGCGACGATACTGCCTCCATGGCGGAAAATAACACCTCCTGCTTTAACTACAGGGTCGTTGACGGCACCACCAGTCTTTCCAAACATGCCTACGGACTTGCGATCGACGTCAACCCCTACTATAATCCCTATGTGGTCTTTGGAAAAAATGCAGACGGCAGCGACTATATTTCACCGCCGGGCAGCGAGGTCTATGCTGACCGCAGCCAGAATTTTGCCTATAAGATCGACGAAAATGATCTGTGCTACCGCCTTTTTACCGAGCATGGCTTCACCTGGGGCGGCAACTGGAACTCCTCTAAGGACTACCAGCATTTTCAAAAAACACTTGATTAAAATATTTTTATAGCACTTTATTCGGAATTTTTTCTACTATTTAAAAAAGGCTGTGCCACTTCGAGACGGACACAGCCTTTTCTTATTCAATTCCCAACCGGAAGCATTTTTCCCAGGCCGCCTTTTCTCTCCAGCCTTTCAATCCGGCTCTCGTGCTGATCTACTCTCTGCATCAGCAGACTGACCGTGTCACACGCCAGCTTACAGCCGTTGATTTCATGCTGCATGGCATTTAACCGGGTATCCATCCTGTCAAACCGTTCATCGACCTTCTCAAACCGATGATTCATTCTGGTCTCCATTCTTCCCATCTCATCGACAAGCATGTTCACATATATTTTCATATCTTCTTCTGCACGGTCCATACGTTGATCCATTTGTTCGAAACGCTTGTCAATCTTCTCGAAGCGTTTGTCGATCTGTTCGAAACGTTTGTCAATCTTCTCGAAACGTTTGTCGATCTGTTCGAAACGTTTGTCAATCTTCTCGAAGCGTCCGTCGACCACCCCAAAACGCTTGTCCATTTCGTCTACGATCGCTTTCACGACCATTTTCATCTCTTCGCTCATGCTTTAGCCTCCCGTCCATTTATTTGACAGCCATTCTCTTCGCAGTTTTAAACTCCCTTTTTTCTCATCTCTGCACCGAACGAATGTCTGTCAACAGATAAGAAAGCCCTAATGTGTATGGATAGAATACCACAATAATAATTTATTTGCAATTATATTTTGCAGGCAAAAAGGCTGGGAAAAAGGCCGGATGCTTATGCACCCGGCCTTTCCCATTGCATGATCTGTAATTTATACAAGCTCCAGAACAACTTCCATCGCTGCATCTCCCTTACGGGGTCCGATCTTGATGATTCTGGTATAACCACCCTTGCGGTTCGCGTACTTCGGGCCATACTCATCGAAAAGCTTATCCGCCAGATTGATTTCCTTGGTATTCTTCTTACGGCCTGCAGGTGTATTCGGCACTTCCTTTACAGGATAAAGCACCTTCAGCATCTGTCTTCTCGCATGAAGTCTGGAAGGCAGATCCTTTTTGATCTCCTTCTCCACCTCGTCATATACCGTAACGGTCATACCGTTCTCAATCTTCAGAATCTTCCCGTCCTTGTCACGGTGGGTCTCAGAGAGCACTGCCTTCGTATTCTTGTCTACGATCTGTTTCACTCTCTTGCCGTCCTTATCCTTGCGTGCCACCTTTGCGGTCACCTTAACGGTCTCAAAATTGTCCTTTTCCTTGACAGCAAGCGTGATCAAAGGCTCAACAATCTTGCGCACTTCCTTTGCTCTCGCCTCTGTGGTCACGATCTTTCCGTTATATAAAAGAGCGGTAACCTGATTTCTGAGTAATGCTTTTCTCTGGTCAGATGTTCTGCCAAGTTTTCTGTATTTTGCCATGATTGGCTCCTTTCCGAGTGCTCTTCGGTCTTACCTCTATATTACGCCTCATCGCTGGGATTCAGCTGTAACCCTAATTCTTTTAATTTCGCAAGCACTTCCTCTAAGGACTTGCGGCCAAGATTTCTGACCTTCATCATATCCTCGGAAGTCTTGTTTGTCAACTCTTCCACTGTATTGATACCCGCCCTCTTCAGGCAGTTGTAAGAACGAACCGAAAGCTCCAGCTCGTCGATGCTCATTTCAAGCACCTTCTCCTTCTCATCGTCCTCTTTTTCCACCATGACCTCTGCGGTCTTAGCGTTCTCGGACAGATCAATGAAAAGGCTCAAATGCTCACTGAGCACCTTTGCTGCCAGACTGACAGCCTCATCCGGCACAAGCGTGCCGTTCGTGTACACATCCAGCGTCAGCTTATCATAGTCCGTGATCTGACCCACACGGGTATTCTCCACGGTGACATTGACTCTTTCCACAGGCGTATAGATGGAATCAATCGCGATCACACCGATCGGCAGATCCTCCGTCTTATTCTTATCAGCTCCCACATAGCCCCGGCCCTTTGTAATAGTCAGTTCCATGTACAGCTTTGTATCCTTACCGCTCAGGGTAGCAATCACCAGATCGGGATTCAGAATCTCGATATCCTGATCTACCTGAATATCGGAAGCCCGCACAATACCTTCGCCCTCGTACTCGATGTAAGCGGTTTTCACTTCGTTCGCATCGCTGTTATTCTTGATAGCAAGGCTCTTAACGTTCATGATGATCTCCGTCACATCTTCCTTAACGCCGGGAATCGAGCTGAACTCATGGAGGACGCCCTCAATCTTAACCTGACTTACTGCCACACCGGGCAGGGAAGACAACATGATCCTTCTAAGTGAATTGCCGAGGGTAATGCCGTAACCTCTCTCTAAAGGTTCCACTACGAATCTGCCGTATTTCTTATCTTCGGAGATCTCTACTACTTCTATATTCGGTCTCTCAAATTCAAACACCCAAGCACCCTCCTTCAGAACATAAATTAACACCAGCATCACCGAGAATTTATGGAATAATTCTCGCAGGCGAAACCCGAAAATTCTTTCGCGGCATAATTTGCCGCGACAGAATCTCTTTTCGCTTAATTATTTGGAATACAACTCGACGATAAGCATCTCGTTTACCGGAACGTCAATCATCTCTCTGGTGGGAAGGTACTTCACGGTTCCCTTCATTGTCTCCTGATCTACCTCAAGCCATTCGGGAACAAGTCTGCCGCCGGTCACCTCGAGAATATCTTTGTATCTCTGCAGGGATCTTGCTTTCTCTCTCACTTCGATCACATCGCCCGCCTTAATCAGATAGGAAGGGATCTGCACAGGCTTGCCGTTTACCAGAAAATGCTTGTGACCTACTATCTGTCTTGCTTCTCTTCTTGTTCTCGCAAAGCCCATTCTGAACACAACGCTGTCCAGTCTGCTCTCCAGCATAACCATCAGGTTTTCACCTGTCTGGCCTTTCATTCTGTCAGCTTTCTCGTAATAGTTTCTAAAAGGCTTCTCCAGTACACCATAGATGAACTTTGCCTTCTGTTTCTCTCTTAACTGCAGACCATACTCGCTGATCTTCTTCCCCGCTCTTGCGGATGTTCTGTTGGATTTCTTGTCATATCCCAAAAAAGTAGGATCAAGATCAAGGGATCTGCATCTTTTTAATACCGGAACTCTGTTTACTGCCATGATTCTGGCTCCTTTCTGTTTTTGTTTACAGCGCCACACATTGTAGCGTCTTCTTCCAAAGAATTTATCGCTTCATACGGAGAATCGTGCTTTTTACGATTCTCCCAATCGAAACTTAGAAATTCTTAAGCGACGTTCTTTGTCGCGTTAGAATTTCTTTTCGATTTGCTATACGCGACGTCTCTTAGGCGGACGGCATCCGTTATGAGGCACGGGCGTCACGTCGCGAATGCTGGTCACTTCCAGACCACATGCCTGCAGCGCACGGATCGCAGCCTCACGTCCCGAACCGGGACCCTTTACCATAACGTCCACAGTCTTTAAACCATGGATGAGAGCAGCCTTTGTAGCTGTCTCTGCGGCCATCTGTGCCGCATAGGGAGTAGATTTCCTTGAACCTCTAAAACCAAGACCACCGGCACTCGCCCAGCTTAACGCATTACCCTCGTTGTCCGTCAGCGTAACGATGGTATTGTTAAAGGAGGACTGGATATGTGCCTGTCCATGTTCAACGTTTTTCTTGACACGCTTTTTTGTCACTTTTTTGGTAACTTTCTTTGCCATAATAAACTAACCTACTTTCTCAGACTATTTAATCTTGTTCCTATGTTTACTTCTTCTTGTTTGCAACAGTTCTCTTAGGACCTTTTCTTGTTCTGGCATTGGTCTTTGTCTTCTGACCACGAACCGGAAGACCCTTCCTGTGACGGATACCCCTGTAGCAGCCGATCTCCTGAAGTCTCTTGATATTGAGAGCCACCTCTCTTCTCAAGTCACCTTCCACCATGTAATCCTTTTCGATTACCTCTGCCAGTCTCTTCACCTCATCGTCAGTCAATTCTCTGACACGGGTATCAGGATTTACGTTTGCCGCCTCCAGAATCTTGTTGGAGCTTGCTCTGCCGATCCCATAAATATAGGTCAAGCCAATCTCCACACGCTTTTCTCTCGGTAAGTCAACACCTGCAATACGAGCCATTTACATTTCCTCCATTTCCTTTGCATTTTCATGCGCTTCGCGTGCACAAGACACGCGCGACACTAATTGATTGAGGCAAGATTCTTTGCCCAACCGGATCAGATATCCGATCTTTCCAAACATAGTTGGTATCAAAAAGTATTAGGAGATATGGTCTTTGGAGAGAACCATTTCCCCGGCTCATCTATCTATCAGCCTTGTACCTGCTTATGTTTCGGATTTTCACAAATAACTCTGATCTTTCCTTTTCTCTTGATGATCTTGCACTTTTCGCAAATCGGTTTTACTGATGATCTAACCTTCATCTCAAACCCTCCTTTCAAAAAAGACCGTTTTACATTATAACACCAAATCCTGCCATTGGCAAGACTTTTTCTGAATTTTTCAAACGTTCGATCATGCCCATTCATAAGTTGTCGTCTATCGTTTTTCCTCATAATATTTTCTTTGAACGACAAATCATTTCTGCATGATCTCACTTGTCACGCCAGATAATTCTCCCCTTAGATAAATCGTAGGGGGAAAGCTCCAGCGTCACCTTGTCACCGGGCAGGATGCGGATGAAGTTCTGGCGCAGCTTGCCGCTGATATGCGCCAACACCACATGACCGTTTTCCAGCTCCACCTGAAACATGGTATTGGGTAGCTTCTCAATTACAGTTCCTTCAATCTCAATTACATCAGCCTTAGACATCTCTTTCCTCTCTTTCTTTCAGATATTCCTTTATCACTCTCTTTATTTCCAAATCATTAAAACCGTTCTCAGATTCCGGCATTCTTTTCTTTTTAATAAGCTGTACATGTTTCCTGTTTTTCCGCTTCGGCCGTTCCACGGTTCTGCCTTTGCCGTCAGCTGCAAATATATATTCACCGTCCTCCCGTATGATGACATACACGGAGTCCTTATCATGCCCCGCCTTTGATGTGGCCAGCATTCCCACGATATTTTCTTCCATACACGTTTCCGTTTCTTCTATATATAATATGATAAGTCAGCAGGATTATAGTAACGTTAATATCTCCGGCTCCCCGTCCGTAACCAGTACGGTGTTCTCATAGTGCGCGGAAAGTGAACGATCCGCCGACACCACTGTCCATTCGTCATCCAGCCAGTCTACCTCTCCCGTACCAATATTGATCATCGGCTCAATCGCCAGCGTCATCCCGGCCTTTAAGCGTACTCCTCTTCTTCTCTGGGGAAAATTAGGTATATTCGGCGGTTCGTGGAGCTTCGTCCCGATACCGTGTCCCACCAGATCATGCACAATCCCATAGCCGTGGGGAATCACATAGTCCGCAATGGCGTTGGAAATATCATGCAGATGCCGTCCTCCCCTGGCCTTCGTGATTCCCTGAAAGAAGCTCTCCCTCGTCACCTCAATCAGCTTTTCCGCATCCGGGCTAATCCGGCCAACGCCATAGGTTCTGGCCGCATCCGAGTGATAGCCCTGAAAAATCAGTCCCGTATCCAGACTCACGATATCGCCTTCCCGCAAAATCCGGTCCGGCCGCGGAATCCCGTGCACAACCTCCTCATTGACGGAGACACAGACACTTGCCGGATACCCCTGATAGTGCAAAAAATTCGGCGTACAGCCGTATCCCCGGATCATCTCCTCGCAGACCGTGTCAATCTCCTTCGTGGAAATTCCGGGACGTATCATCTTTGCAAGCTCTTCATGCACCCGGGCGAGCAGCCTGCCCGCCTCACGCATTTTCTCTATTTCTCCCGCCGATTTGATCGTGACCGCCATATCTGCTCCTATTTTAAGATCCTGGTAATCTCTTTAAATACATCCTGCATATCCTGCGTGCCGTCCACGCTTCTCAACACGCCCTTTGCCGAATAAAACTCAATCAGCGGCTGCGTCTGCTCCTGATATACCCGCAGGCGGTTCGTTACCGTCTCCGGCTTATCATCGTCACGCAGCACAAGCTCCTGCCCGCAGTGATCGCAGATTCCCTCCTTCTTTGGCGGAACATGCTCGATGTGATAGGTCGCGCCACAGGAAACGCATGCGCGTCTGCCGCCCATTCTGCGGATAATATTCTCGTCCGGCACCTCCACGTCAATCGCATAATCAATTTTGTCCCCCAGCTTATCAAGTGCATCCTCCAGCACCTGAGCCTGCGGAATCGTTCTGGGAAATCCGTCCAGTACATAGCCGTTCCTGCAGTCATCCTGCGCCACCCGGTCAAGGAGAATGCGCACCGTCAGTTCATCCGGCACCAGAAGTCCCTGATCCATGTATTTCTTCGCTTCCATGCCGAGTTCCGTTCCGTTTTTAATGTTCATGCGGAACATATCGCCCGTAGAAACATGCGGAATTTTATAGCTGTCGGCAATCATTTTCGCCTGTGTCCCTTTTCCGGCGCCGGGTGCGCCCAGCATTATAATCTTCATATCCGTTTTCCCTCTCCCCAAACATTCAGACGCAAGGTTAGGGACGTGCCGATTGTCTGCCGTCCCTACCTGTCTTTGTCTTTCCATTAGTCGTTTAAAAAGCCCTTATAATTACGGACAAGCATCTGTGACTCGATCTGCTTAACCGTCTCCAGCACCACGCTGACAATAATGATCAGGCTGGTCCCGCCGAAAGATACCTGCGCGCCGAACACCCCGTTAAAGAAGTAGGGCACCACGCATACGATGGTAAGACCAATCGCTCCGATAAACACAATATAGTTCAAAAGCTTCGCCAGATAGTCGCTGGTTGGCTTACCGGGTCTGATGCCCGGAATAAATCCGCCCTGTCTCTTCATGTTATCCGCAATCTCCATCGGATTAAAGGTGATGGATGTATAGAAATAGGCGAAAAATACCACCAGAAAAATATACACCAGCAAACCGATTGAATAAACGAGGTGCTCCGGATTACACCAGTAATTGGAGTTAAGCCCTTTCAGGATTTCTCCCCAGACACCGGCTCCATTCACATTAAATAAAGAACAGATCACTACCGGAAGCTGCATCAGGGACGATGCAAAGATGACGGGAATAACGCCCGAAGTGTTAACCTTGAGCGGAATGTTCGTTGTCTGTCCGCCCACCATCTTTCTTCCCTGTACCTTCTTCGCGTACTGCACCGGGATCTTGCGCACACCGTCATTTAATACGATAACAAGCACTACCATCAGAACAATGATTGCAATAATAATGATCGCTGCCACCACACCCTTGGCGATGGATCTTCCGATCACAAACTGCTCAAAGAGTTGTGCGATATCCTGCGGCATACGGGAAAGAATATTGATCGTCAGTACAATGGAAATACCGTTGCCGACGCCGTTCTCCGTAATCCGCTCACCAATCCACATCAGAAACGCACTGCCCGCCGTAAGCGCCGCTATAACCGTAATAACATTCATCACATTATAGGTTTCAAGCAGCCCCTGCCGTCCAAAACCGATCGCCATAACGCCAGCCTCGATCAACGCAAGTGCAACCGTCACATATCTCGTAATAGATGCGATCTTCTTCCTTCCGTCCGCACCGTCTCTCTGCATCTCCTCCAGCTTCGGAATCGCTATCGTCATCAGCTGCATAATAATGGAAGATGTAATATACGGCGTAATATTAAGCGCCAAAACGGACATATTAAGGAAAGATCCACCCGTAAAAGCATCAAAGAAATTAAATGCATCGCCGGTCTGGCTCTCGAACCATCTTGCAAAATAAGTTCTGTCCACACCCGGCACAGGAAGCTGTGATCCAAGGCGGATCACAACTAACATGAGAAATGTAAAGAAAATTTTATTTCTGATCTCTTTGATCTTAAATGCATTTTTTAGGGTTGTAAACATTAGATCACCTCTGCTGTTCCACCAAGTGCCTCGATTTTCTCCTTCGCGGATGCGCTGAAGGCATTTACCTTCACGTCGAGCTTCTTAGTAAGTTCTCCGTTTCCAAGGATCTTCACGCCGTCACGGGGATTCTTTACGATTCCTTTTTCCATCAATGCTTCCACATCGACCGTGGTTCCGTTGTCAAATACCTCGAGCACGCTCAGGTTAAGAGCTACGATCTCTTTGGTATTTCTGTTGGTGAAGCCTCTCTTGGGGAGACGTCTGTACAAGGGCATCTGACCACCCTCAAAGCCCGGTCTGGGCGCGCCGGAACGAGCCTTCTGACCCTTATGCCCCTTGCCGGCTGTCTTGCCGTTTCCGGAACCGTGTCCACGGCCCCTTCTAAAATTATCGCTGTGCACAGAGCCCTTCGCAGGTCTTAAATTCGATAATTCCATCTATCACACCTCCTTTATGCCTCTTCCACTTTGACCATATGTCTTACTCTCTGAATCTGCCCTCTGGTCGCTGCATTGTCAGGCAGTTCCACTGTCTGATGAAGCTTCCGAAGTCCCATAGCCGCTACTGTAGCGCGAGCCTTGGGCACCTGGCCGATTGTAGATCTGACTAAAGTGATCTTTAAATTTTTAGCTGCTTCTTTCTTCGCTGCCATTTTATTTCCTCCTGATCTGAAATCTGTACAGAGAATGCCTGCTCTGGGGCATTCTCTTATGCGCGGATCTCCTCTACGGATTTTCCACGGTTTTTAGCCACTTCCTCAGGAGTCTTTAACTGGCTTAAGCCCATGATCGTAGCTAACACTACGTTCTGCTTGTTGTTGGACCCCAGGGATTTTGTACGGATATTCTTGATGCCTGCAAGCTCGCACACTACACGCGCGGGGCCTCCGGCGATGATACCGGTACCTTCCGGAGCTCTCTTCAGTAAAACAGATGCAGAGCCGAATTTTCCGACAAAGTCATGTGTGATACTGTTTTTCTCATCCAGTGCAACGCAAACCAGATTCTTGATCGCATCTTCCTTACCTTTGCGGATCGCTTCAGGGATTTCAGTCGCTTTACCCAAGCCTGCGCCAACATGGCCGTTACCGTCGCCGACTACCACAAGCGCTGTAAAACGCATGTTACGACCACCCTTGACAACCTTGGTTACACGCTTGATTGTCACAACTTTCTCCGTGAGTTCTAACTGACTTACGTCAATGATTGTACGTCTCATGTGATCTTCTTTCTCCCTTCCTAGAATTCCAGGCCAGCTTCTCTGGCCGCGTCCGCTAATGCTGCAATTTTGCCCTGATATATGAAACCGCCTCTGTCAAAGACAACGGTCTTGATGCCTTTTTCAATTGCTCTCTTAGCGATCACTGTTCCTACATATGCTGCCGCCTCAACGTCATTGGTCTTCTTAAGCTCACTTCCCACGCTCTTTTCGAGAGTAGATGCGGAGACTAAAGTATTTCCCACTGTATCGTCAATAATTTGAGCATACATATGATTATTGCTTCTGAACACAGCCAGACGCGGTCTTTCAGCGGTGCCGCTGAAACGGTTACGCATTCTGATATGTTTCTTAACGCGAACTTTTTGTCTCGATTCTTTCTTAACCATTCCCATACTCTCCTTATCTGTTATTTCTTACCGGTCTTACCAACTTTACGTCTGATTGTCTCATCAGCATACTTGATGCCCTTGCCCTTATAAGGCTCAGGACGTCTCTGGTCTCTGATTTCAGCCGCAAACTGACCTACTTTTTCTTTATCGATGCCCTTGACGATGATCAGATTCTGACCTTCCACAACTGTCTCGATGCCTTCAGGGTCTGTCATCTCTACGGGGTGGGAGTATCCTAAGTTGAGTGTCAGCTTCTTGCCGGACTTAGCGGCTCTGTAACCTACGCCGTTTACTTCCAGCTTCTTCTCAAAGCCGTCTGTCACACCGACCACCATATTGTGAATCAGTGTTCTTGTCAAACCGTGGAAAGATTTCATCTTCTTTAAGTCGTTAGGTCTGGAAACCAGAATCTGATCACCCTCCACCTTTATTTCCATCTCTGCGGGAAGCGTTCTCTCAAGCGTTCCCTTGGGACCTTTTACAGTCACTTTATTATTTTCTGCAACCTCCACAGTCACACCTGCGGGGATCGCGATTGGCATTCTTCCTATACGTGACATGCCCGTACCTCCTGTATTATTGTTATATAAATGTTTTACGTCAGACTCGAAAATCCATCTGCTGCGCAGATTCGCCGCTTCGCGGCTTCTGATTTTCTCGTTGTTTGTCGCATAAAATCAAATACTCGCTTCGCTCGTGCTTGATTTTATTGCTACCAAACAAATGCTAACACTTCGCCGCCTACCTGAAGTTCTCTGGCCTTCTTATCGGTTACAACGCCCTGGTTCGTGGAGATGATCGCCACACCAAGTCCGCCGAGCACTCTGGGCAGCTCTTCCTTACCCGCATACACACGAAGACCGGGCTTGGAAATTCTCTTGATGCCGGAAATGATCTTATCGTTCTTGTCCTCTCCATACTTTAAAGTAATATGGATGTTCTTGAAGCTGCCGTTCTCGATCAAATCAAATTTTCTGATATACCCTTCCTCTAAGAGAATCTGCGCGATAGCCAGCTTCATCTTGGATGAGGGCACATCTACTGTATCATGCTTTGCAGTGTTTGCGTTACGGATTCTTGTAAGCATATCTGCAATCGGATCGCTCATTGTCATGATTTTTCCTCCTTGATTATAATAAACATTTCATCCGAGGTCGCGAAGCGAACTCGCAAGTGAGACATAGTATTTCTTAGTCGGCGTTTTTTGACGCCTTAGAAATTCTAAATCCTCTCTCAGCCCACGAAGAATGACGAAGTCATTCTTCCAAGCGAAACTTAGTATTTCTTAGTCGGCGCCTTTTGCCGGCTTAGAAATTCTTTTCGCTTTTTACCAGCTTGCTTTCTTAACGCCGGGAATCTGTCCCTTATATGCTAACTCACGGAAACAGATTCTGCAGATTCCGTATTTTCTCAAATAAGCATGTGGACGACCACAGATTTTGCAGCGGTTATATGCTCTTACGGAGAACTTCGGTTTGCGCTGCTGTTTAATCTTCATTGCTGTCTTAGCCATGAATTTACCTCCTTCTATTTGGCGAATGGCATATTAAATAATCTCAACAACTCACGGGCTTCTTCATCCGTCTTGGCTGTGGTGACAAAGATAATGTCCATACCTCTCACCTTATCAACCTTATCGTACTCGATCTCAGGGAAGATAATCTGCTCCTTGATACCGAGCGCGTAGTTGCCTCTGCCATCGAAGGAATTGGCGCTTACGCCTCTGAAGTCACGCACACGGGGAAGAGCCAGATTTACGAGTCTGTCCAGGAACTCATACATCTTGTCGCCGCGAAGCGTAGTCTTACAGCCGATCGACTGTCCCTCTCTGATCTTGAAGTTCGCGATGGAATGCTTTGCCTTTGTGATAATGGCTTTCTGACCGGTAATGGTCTCCATATCACTCACAGCCGACTCCAGCACCTTTGCGTTCTCCTTCGCTTCACCGACGCCCATGTTGATCACGATCTTGTCAAGCTTCGGAACTTCCATGACATTTTTATATCCAAACTTTTTGACCATAGCATCTACGATCTCGTTTTTATACATATCTTTAAGTCTGCTACTCACGCTTATGGATCTCCTTTCTCAGATTTAGTCTATGACGTCGCCCGTAGACTTGGCGAAACGTACTTTCTTACCATTTTCGATCTTAAAACCGATTCTGGTCGCCTTGCCCTTGTGCACATACATCACGTTGGAAGCGTCGATGGGCGCTTCCTTCTGAACGATACCGCCGTTCTGGTTCGCTACGGAAGGCTTCTCATGCTTGGTAATCTTGTTGATGCCTTCCACAAGCACCTTGTTGTTCTTCCTGTCTACGGAAACAACTTTGCCTTCTTTGTCTTTATCCTTGCCGGCGATCACCTTTACGGTATCACCCTTCTTAATCTTAAACGTTGACATACCGGCACCTCCTATAATACTTCCGGAGCCAGTGAAACAATTTTCATAAACTGTTTATCACGAAGCTCTCTTGCTACTGGTCCAAAAATACGGGTTCCTCTGGGAGTCTTATCATCCTTGATGATAACAGCAGCATTTTCGTCAAATCTGATGTAAGATCCATCCTTACGCCGTGCGCCCTTCACCGTACGCACAACGACAGCTTTCACGACATCGCCTTTTTTTACAACGCCGCCTGGTGTTGCATCTTTGACCGTAGCGACAATCGTATCACCTATACGCGCATATCTTCTTGTAGATCCGCCCATAACCCTGATGCACAGGATTTCTTTTGCACCGGTGTTATCAGCAACCTTCAATCTGCTTTCCTGTTGAATCATGCTATCTTCTCCTTATCTAATAATCATTTCACTTTCTCAACGATCTCCACAAGTCTCCATCTCTTATCCTTGGATAAGGGTCTGGTCTCCATTACCTTTACGGTATCGCCGATGCTGCACTCATTGTTCTCGTCGTGCGCCTTTAACTTATAAGTCTTTTTCACGATCTTTTTGTAAAGCGGATGCTTTACGTGATCCTCTATCGCTACCACAATGGTCTTATCCATTTTATTACTTGTAACCTTGCCGGTACGAGTTTTTCTCAGATTTCTTTCCACGATTGATATCTCCTTCCCGCGTTCTAATTCGCTGCTTTAGCCTTCTGCGTGATCACTGTCTGGATCCTGGCGATATTTCTTCTCACCTCTTTGATCCGGGCCGTATTATCCAACTGGTTCGTTGCGTTCTGGAATCTCAAATTGAAAAGCTCTTTCTTAGCGTCTACCAGCTCCTGTGCTAATTCAGCATCTGATTTTTTATTTAAATCTTCTACATATTTATTAGTTTTCATTCGCTACACCGCCTTCCAAGTCTGCTTTAGAAACGATTTTACATTTGCAGGGAAGTTTATGGGTTGCAAGACGCAGCGCTTCCTTTGCCACATCCTCAGCCACTCCGGCGATCTCGAACATCACGCGGCCGGGCTTAACCACTGCTACCCAGTACTCCAAAGTTCCCTTACCGGAACCCATACGTGTCTCTGCCGGTTTCGCAGTAACGGGCTTATCCGGGAAAATCTTGATCCATACCTTACCGCCACGCTTAATGTGTCTTGTCATAGCGATACGGGCTGCCTCTATCTGATTGGACTTGATCCAACAGGGCTCCATTGCCACGATACCATACTCACCGTAGGTAATTGTGTTGCCTCGGGTCGCTTTACCCGCCATGGAACCACGGAACTGTTTACGACGTTTTACTCTTTTTGGCATTAACATTATTTATCGCTCCCTTCCTTGTTAGATTTAGTCGGAAGTACCTCACCTTTGTAAATCCATACCTTTACGCCGAGCTTACCATAGGTGGTGTCTGCCTCAGCAAAACCATAGTCAATATCTGCTCTCAAGGTCTGCAGCGGAATGGTACCCTCGCTGTAAAACTCGGTGCGGGCAATGTCCGCGCCGCCAAGACGTCCCGAAACGGCTGCCTTGATACCTTCTGCGCCTGCCTTCATGGTACGGCCCATGCAGGACTTCATTGCGCGTCTGAAGGATACACGGTTCTCAAGCTGCTGCGCAATGTTCTCCGCAACAAGCTGCGCATCCTTGTCAGGTCTCTTGATCTCCTTGATGTCCACAAGAACCTTCTTGCCGGTCATCTTGGAAAGCTCCTTCTTGGTCACCTCGATCTCTGCGCCGCCCTTACCGATTACAACGCCGGGCTTAGCCGTGTAGATGATAACCTTCACTCTGTCAGAAGCTCTCTCGATCTCTATCTTAGAGATGCCTGCACTGTATAACTTCTTCTTTAAATATTCTCTGATATTGTAATCTTCTACTAAAAAGTCAGCAAACTCTCCGTCAGCATACCACTTGGAATCCCAATCCTTGATGATACCGACTCTCAATCCGTGCGGATTCACTTTCTGTCCCATGTTGTTCTCCTTCCTAATCTGATCCTATCTTGCATCGAGAACGATCGTGATGTGGCTCATTCTCTTCTCAATTCTGTAAGCTCTACCCTGTGCTCTCGGCTGAATCCTCTTCATGGTAGGGCCCTTGTTCGCGTAGCACTCAGCCACGTAAAGATTCTCCGGATTCGGGTACTTCGTGGGATCCTGACTGTATTTGTACTCGGCGTTTGCAATAGCCGACTCCAGCAGCTTCTTAATGATGCTGGACGCATATCTGGGATTGTATGCGAGGATTCCGAGCGCTGTCTCGACATCCTTCCCCCTGATCGCATCTAACACGAAACAAGCTTTCTGTACAGACACACGCGCGTAAGACAGCTTCGCTGAAGGTCTGACATCCTTGTTCGCGTTTCTCTCTCTCTTTATCTGGGATCTATGTCCTTTAGCCATAGATTGAAGCCTCCTTTCAAATTAGCGAACTTTGGACTTTCTCTCGTCCTTATCATGTCCTCTATAAGTTCTGGTCGCCACGAACTCGCCGAGCTTGTGTCCAACCATATCTTCTGTAACATATACCGGTACGTGCTTTCTTCCGTCATGAACCGCAAAGGTGTGTCCCACGAAAGAAGGGAAAATCGTAGACCGGCGGGACCAGGTCTTGATAACCTGCTTCTGTCCCGACGCATTCATAGCATCTACTTTTTTCAGTAAGCTCGCATCCGCAAACGGTCCTTTTTTCAATGATCTTGCCATGATCTATCTATCCTCCTAATCTACTTAATAGCTCTGCCGTCTCTTCTTCTCACAATCAGCTTATTAGATGCTTTCTTTTTCTTACGGGTCTTAAGACCGAGTGCCGGTTTACCCCAAGGTGTACACGGGCCCGGGCGTCCGATCGGAGCGCGGCCCTCACCGCCGCCGTGCGGGTGGTCGTTCGGGTTCATAACGGAACCGCGGACGGTAGGACGGATACCCATGTGGCGCTTACGTCCGGCCTTACCGATCTTAATCAGGTTGTGGTCTGTGTTGCCCACCGTACCAATGGATGCTCTGCATACCATCGGAACCATTCTCATCTCGCCGGAGGGAAGTCTTAAGGTCGCATACTTGCCTTCCTTAGCCATCAGCTGTGCGCTGTTGCCTGCGGAACGAACCATCTGGCCGCCCTTGCCGGGATATAACTCAATGTTGTGTACCAGCGTACCTACCGGGATCTCAGACAGAGGCAGGCAGTTACCTACTCTGATTTCGGCCTCGGGTCCGTTCATAACCTTCATGCCATCCTTTAATCCCTCCGGTGCAAGGATGTATGCCTTCTCACCGTCCTCATAGCAGATCAGCGCGATGTTAGCGGTTCTGTTGGGATCGTACTCAATACCGATCACCTTTGCACTGATGCCGTCTTTATTTCTCTTGAAATCAATGTTTCTGTATAATCTTCTGTTACCGCCGCCGTGGTGTCTCACCGTGATCTTGCCCTGATTGTTACGGCCCGCATTCTTCTTCAGGGAAGAGCAGAGCGCCTTCTCGGGAGTCTTCTTCGTGATCTCGTTGAAATCAGAGCCGGTCATGTTACGTCTTGACGGTGTATATGGGTTATATGTCTTAATTCCCATGATCTTTTCTCCTTTTCTATATTTATTTCACAACCCGGAAGAATCTCTTGGGATTCTCCTATTTGGATCTACAGAGAACCGCTTGCGGTTCTCTCAGACAAAGCTCTAGTTGTTCTTGGGCGATGTTCTTTATCGCCTTAGAATAACTCTTTGTCTTGTTATAGTCCTGCAAAAATCTCGATATCCTTGCTGTCCTCGGTAAGCTGTACAACCGCTTTCTTGGTCTTGGCCGTCTTGCCGTAAACCATGCCGCGTCTCTTGGTCTTACCTACCTGATTCATGGTGTTGACCTTTGCCACCTTCGCGCCCTCGAACATCTTTTCCACAGCCTCTTTGATCTGTGTCTTATTCGCTTCCGGATGAACCAAGAAGGTGTACTTCTTCTCGCTCATGCCTGCCATACTCTTCTCGGTAATCACAGGTTTGAGGATCACATCATAATACTGAATCGCTGCCATTATGCAAACACCTCCTCGATCTTAGCTACGGCATCCTTGGTGAGCACCAGTGTGTCGCCCTTAAGAATGTCATATACATTGATATTCTCAGCCACCGCCGTGTTGACTGTGGGAAGGTTTCTCGCAGAAAGAATCACGTTCTCATCCTGTCCGCCGATCACTACCATCGCCTTGTCAACCTTTAAGTTATCCATAACCTTCTTGAAATCTTTTGTCTTGATCGCATCAAGCTTCAACTCGTCGAGTACGATCAGCTTGTTGTCCTGCACTCTGCTTGTCAGAACCGACTTAAGAGCCGCCTTCTTCTCCTTCTTGTTTAACTTGAAGGAATAATCTCTGGGTGTGGGAGCGAATACAACGCCGCCGCCTTTCCACTGAGGCGATCTGGTCGAACCCTGTCTTGCATGCCCTGTCCCTTTCTGTCTCCAGGGCTTTCTGCCGCCGCCGGAAACCTCCGAACGGGTCTTGGCTTTCTGTGTGCCCTGACGCTTATTGGCAAGGTTCTGGACTACAGCCATGTGTACCAGGTGCTCATTGATCTCGACACCAAACACCGCATCATTTAAGTCCATCTTGCCGACTTCTTTACCTTCCATATTATAAACAGATACGTTTGCCATCTGAATGGTCCTCCTTTCATCTGTGACTGGGGTCACTATTTCGCATCAACCTTAGTTGTCTCTTTGATGGTTACTAAGGCTTTTCTGGGTCCGGGTACCGCGCCCTTTACCAGAATGAGGTTCTTGTCCGCGTCAACTCTCACTACCGTGAGGTTCTGTACCGTAACCTTAACGCAGCCCATGTGTCCCGGCATCCCCTTGCCCTTAAACACCTTACTGGGTGAGGAGCACGCGCCGTTGGAACCCTGATGGCGATGGAATTTAGAACCGTGTGTCATAGGTCCTCTGTGCTGGCCATGTCTCTTGATCGCGCCCTGGAATCCCTTACCTTTGGAAATCGCCGTCGCGTCCACTCTGTCGCCAGCCTCAAAGATATCCGCCTTGATCTCGCTGCCGAGTGTGTACTCGTCCGCGTTCTCAAACTTAAACTCTCTGATAAATCTCTTGCAGGAAACGCCCGCCTTGTCGAAGTGGCCCTTCTGTGCCTTGTTTACACCGTGGCGATGGATCACTTCCTTATTTCCGGCCTTGTCCTTATTGATGATTTTTTCCTTCTTGTCCACGAATCCAACCTGCACCGCACTGTAACCGTCGTTCTCAACAGTCTTGATCTGCGTCACCGCGCAGGGACCTGCCTGAAGTACGGTAACCGGCGTCAGCGTGCCGTCTTCGTTGAAGATTTGAGTCATTCCGACTTTTGTTGCCAAAATCGCTTTTTTCATTTTCTTTCTTACCTCCTGTCATTCTACAGCGGATTCGAAGCATCACCGCTTCTTTAGAGCCAATTCCGAAGCAATTTACTTCGAATCTTTCTAGTAGGGGTCTTATTTGTTCTTCATCTTGATGTCGATATAAACACCCGCGGGCATCTCCAGTCTCTGGAGCGCATCCACCGTCTTGGGGGTGGGGGTGATGATATCAATGAGCCTCTTGTGGGTTCTCTGCTCGAACTGCTCTCTGGAATCCTTGTACTTGTGAACCGCACGCAGGATGGTGATCACTTCCTTCTTAGTAGGAAGAGGCACAGGGCCGCTCACCTGAGATCCGTTTTTCTTAACAGTTTCAATGATTTTCTTCGCCGATGCATCCACCAACTGATGGTCATAGGCTTTCAGGGTGATTCTCATTACTTGACTTGCCATAAAAAAAGTCGCCTCCTTTTCGCACTTTTAAAGAATAAGTACGACAAGCGGTGACTGTACACTCTCCCGTGTGTGTCCTAAATGTTTTCACATCAAACTACAACACGTCGTTTCCGGCTGACCGGACATTTTGTCTGTACAGTGACTTGTCGTCAGTTTCCTAACTTGACATTCGCTCCACGGAAAACCTGCCACGTGGGCAGCAACCTCACGCTTCATAGCTATCATGTCACAGCACAAACTAGTATATCGGATGTTTTCGGGAAATGCAAGAAAAAAGTGGGAAACAGGATTGTTTTTTTTTCGATACAATATAATAACGGCCACGGATTTTGCAAGTATGCCTTTCGCCCTGCTACGCATAAGCAGATTCGAGATGCTTTGCATCTCTCATTCGCGTTGCTCGCCGTAAGGCTTCCAAGACATTCATTCATGCAAGCATTATGCCTGCCTTGGAAGCCTTTCTTCTCTGCTTATGCGCGCAAACTCGCGCCACCTCGCTGCGCGAGCCCGGCGCTCAGACAGTGCTCCGGGACGTGCAGGCATGCTTGCAAAATCCGCGCAGGCATTATATTATGTTAAGAGAAAACCAATAAACTACAATGCAAACGTTTGATTCTACCTAATGCATAACAACCAAAAATTCCGGGCACGAGGCGTAGCATAAGCGCGGCGGCCTGATTTTCTAATTAATTATAACACAAGGACAGATTAAAAACATGTGGATTGCGGATAAATGGAAAGATTATGAAGTAATAGACTGTTCAAAGGGGGAAAAACTGGAGCGCTGGGGCAATTATATCTTAGTTCGTCCCGATCCCCAGGTCATCTGGGATACCCCGAAAACAGACGGGCGCTGGAAAAAGAAAAACGGCCACTACCACCGCAGCCAGAAGGGCGGCGGGGAGTGGGAGTTCTTTGATCTGCCGCAGGAGTGGAGCATCCGCTACCGGGAGCTGACCTTCCGCCTGAAACCATTCAGCTTCAAACATACCGGCCTTTTCCCGGAGCAGGCCGTCAACTGGGATTGGGTTTCTTCTATTATAAAAGAGGCGAAAACAAAATCCCCCGACAGGCCGGTCAAGGTTCTGAATCTTTTCGCCTACACAGGCGGCGCCACACTGGCTGCAGCATCCGCAGGCGCTGCTGTCACCCACGTGGACGCCTCCAAGGGCATGGTCATCTGGGCAAAAGAAAACGCGGCCGCCTCGGGTCTTTCCGACGCGCCAATCCGCTGGCTGGTGGACGACTGCGTAAAATTCGTAGAGCGGGAAATCCGCCGGGGAAACACCTACGACGGTATTATCATGGATCCTCCCTCCTACGGGCGCGGCCCCAAAGGCGAAATCTGGAAGATTGAGGAAAGCGTCTTTCCCCTGATCGGACTGGCTGCCGGGCTGCTGTCCGAAAACGCCCTGTTTTTCCTCGTCAATTCCTACACCACAGGACTGCAGCCTGCCGTGCTCACTTACATGATGCACACCGCTCTTGTACCAAAATTCGGCGGTCAGGTAGCATCCTCGGAGATCGGGCTGCCCGTATCGTCAAACGGTCTGGTCCTGCCGTGCGGGGCATCCGGCAGATGGTTTACATAACTCTAGTCAACTTTGCAAACCCATACAAAATCAGCAGATGAACCGGATAAAATCCATAATAAAACGGCTTTGGAAGCTGCCGCCCCTTCTTCCCGTTATAGAGAAAAATCAGCACAAAAGCGAACAGGCCGTACATCTCCCGCAGGGAGGACCAAAACAGACTGTCCGCCGTATGGTCGTTTCCCACATAACGCATTAAATAGGAACCCCAGGTGCCAAACAGCATAACCAGACCCGCCGCCATAAACTGAGCGCCCCCGTCCTTTTCCCTCGTCTGATACATGACGAAAATGAGAAGAACCCCCATAAACCGATAATCGGTGGAACAAAAGAACGCGGCTGTACATCCTGCTGCCAATACCGTCCAGCGTCCCACCATCGCCAAAACATTCCTGTAGTGTGAGAGATCATCCCACAGCGTCAGCACAAGCACCCCCAGAAACAAGGTCCAATATACATTCTGCCCGCTCCAGTCAAACACTGTCCCGGAAAGAGCCAGATCAAAAGGAATCTCAGAAAGCAATGCAAACAGAAACAGCCGCAGCAAAAATCCCGCTCTGCTCCTCGTATAAAAAAAGCCCTCCACAATTAAAAAAGTGAAAAGAACGAATGAAACTCTTCCCACGCCCCTGCCCACCCGGTAAATACGCTCAAGCCGCGGATCCCATCTGCCATCCACCAGGTGCAGCTTCATATAATTCAGAAAGAGAACCGCAAAAAAGTGATCAATCAACATCGTAACATAGGCCATGTTTTTTAACACGGCGCCTGTTATTCCATATCCCCTCTCCCTGTTTTGTAAGCCCGTCATTTCTGTCTCCCAAACCGTCATTCTCAAGCAAATAACAGAGGCCCCTGCTATCTCTCCATAGCAAAGGCCCCACATACCACTTTTCTATGCCAGCGCATCCACATTGGCGCCCTCCACCAACTCCGCACCGGACTGTCCGGTCTCCGCGGACACCGGAATATCCACTCCCTGAATCTCCAACGATACTGCCGGATTCGTCTCCTGCTGAAATGCCTGCTGGCTTACCGCCTGCTTCTCTCTCGCCAGCTTGTTGAACATCGCCTTCAGATATTTCATATCCGCCTCCACGATGTCCTTCATCTCATCGGCACGGTGCTTCTTCCGAAGCGCCTCAACCTGTTCGGGCGACATTTCCTGCTCTGAAGCGCCCATATACTCCTTCATGATATCGCTGACGCCGCCGGTCTCCTCCAGCTCCTGCATAAGCCGCTCATATTCTTCCATCAGCTCCTGCATCCGCTCCAGTTCCTCATCCTTCAGGTTCTCCATGGACTCTTCGAGCTTTTTCATCTGCTCGTCCTCGTCCGAAGCGGCACCCTGCTCGACAAGACCCTTTCCCGTAGCTTTCGCCTTCTCTTCCTCCTCCAGATGCTTCTTTTTCCTGCGCGCAACCCGCTCCATCTTTCTGGCGTGAATGATCGCATGCCGAAGATCCGTCTCGTCATATTTTCCGCTCATCTGCTTTCTGAGAAGGGAAACTACCTCCTCGCGGGCTTTCGTAATAACCCTGCGCGCGCCCGTCGAGGTATTATTCATAGTAATCTGTCTGGAGATCTTCTTATAATTATAATTCAGTTTTTTCTTTTTCTGATTCGCCTTATTCTTCTGTATCCTGATCGCGTTCGCTGTCTGCCTAGCCGCAATGCCGGCGCACTCGTTTTTAATGTCCTGCTTCGTCCGCTGCTTAATGGGTTCGGGTGACGCAGACGCAGTCTGACTCGGATTAGGATTCGTACCTACCTTTATGCCCATACTCAGATCCTCCATGATGCTGTCGAAGCGGCAAATCCGTTTGCCACAGTTTCGTTATATTTTATATCGACCAGACATGCGCAAATGTTTAGGACTTACAGCCGCCTCATCCAACTCTTTTTCCGAAAAACGGCCACAGAGATTAGGAATCGGATCACCTCCTCCAGTGAAAGGATAAAATACACCTGATAAATCGGCCTTCTCCACACAAAGGCCGCCAAAAAGCCCAGCGGCACACCAAACACCCATGTACCGATCATATCTATCCACATCACATAGCGCGTCATACCACCGCTTCTGATGATGCCCCCGCCCAGAATCATATTCTGTACCTTAATGGGAGAGATTATGGCAAAAGCCGCCAAAATTAAGTATGCCGTGTTCTGCACGGATGTCTCTACATTGTACAGCAATACATAATACCGGCCCAGCCACAGCAGAAGGAAGGACAATGCCGCCGATCCCGCAAATCCGCACATCATCAGTTTCCCGGAATCCCTGTATGCCGCTTCATCATCCCCTTTTCCCAGATGCCTGCCGATCATAATGCCCGCCGCCTGGGAAACGCCGCTCAAAAGCCCGATCATCAAGCCCTGCACCGGCCCCGTCATCGTCATTGCCGCGCATGGTTCCGTTCCCAGACGCCCATAAATCACCGCATACATATTTTCTCCCAGGCTCCACATAAACTCACAGACAAGAATAGGCGCCAGAATCCCCAGATACTGTTTCCGCTCCTCCGTCTTCAGCCGGAATACGGCAAGTATCTGCTCCCTTTCTCCATAAGACCGGAAGACCACGTCCCTGCAAAAGCAGACGGCTGTCACGCCGAATGCCGCTGTCTGTGCAATCACACTGGCTATGGCCGCACCCCGCACACCCATGGACGGGAACCCGCCCCTTCCAAAAATCAGAAGGTAATTCAGGCCGGTATTCAAAAGCACAGAAAAGAAGCTTGCCGCCAGAGGAACCGCCGCTTTTCTCACGCAGCGCAAAAACACTGCCATAATGGTAGATATTGTCATGAATGGAAAGGAAATCGCGTAGATCCGCAGATAAACCACCGCCTGCGCCCTCATTGCCTCATCCTGCGTATACAGAGACATGACCGCTTCCGGAAAAAAACCGCATACCGCCAAAAAGCCGCCCGCAAGCAAAAGCCCCGCAATCAGGTTCAGATAGAAACTTCTTCCCATTCCTTTCTCGTCCTTTGCCCCCACATACTGCGCTGCCATAATGCCTGCTGCCGCCGCCACCGCTCCCAGCACCACCGTGTAAATGGACGCAAATTTCCCTCCCAATCCGATTCCCGCAATGCTCTCACTGCCAAGCTGTCCGATCATGATCTGATCCACCATGCCGAAAGAGGACTGCAGCAGGGATTGTAATGTAACCGGCAGGGCTATGCTGATTAAGTCGGCACGAAAGCCGTTTTCTCTCTTTTTCATCTCTACCTCCATCAAATGGAATGCCGCTTTTCAGGCATTCTCCGATGCGAAACTTCGAGTTATTCGCGTTTTACACTGTCTCGAACAATCAACTTTACAGGAAGCGGCTCCACGATCGGGTCTGTATCTCCGTCCCACAGTCTTCTCAGGGCATGCACCGCCATACGCGCCCGCTCTCCCGCATCCTGTCCAACCGTTGTCAGCCGGGGAAAACAGCTCTCGCAGAGCGCATTGTTATCAAATCCCACCACCGAAATCTCCCCCGGCACGGAAATCCCCTGCTCCTGCAGAAAGTGTATGAACTCCGCCGCATACACATCGGAAACCGCAAACGCCGCCGTACATGCCCGAATCCGTTCCATATTTTCCAGATATAAACGGCGGCGTCCCTCCCTGTTCATCGGCACTTCCAGAAAATCTGTCTGTCCGTCCGAAAATCCTTCCCGGAAGCCCGCCATCCGCAATGCGTCCACGCAAATATCATTATCCGAGAGGAGAACCGCTTTTCGATGTCCCATCTCTTTCAAATACGCTCCCACTTGGCGGCCGCCGTCAAAGTTATCTATCGTCAAATTACAGATGCCCTTATCCGCCTGAAAGAAACCGTCATAGACTACAAACGGAATATGCATTTTCGCACGTAGTTTCTCGTAATCACTGTCGCAGAATCCCAGAAGCACCATCCCGTCCATATTCCACATGGAGGCGAAGCGCTCCACCTCGCCCCAGTCCTGCGTGGCCTTTATCATCATAAAATATCCCGCTCTCTCCAATTCAAACAGCAGGGCGTTAAGCGAGGCGGACACAAAAGCATCCTCCAACACCCTTCCCTCATATTTCTCGTGATTGTTCACGACCACCCCGATGATACGGGAATCGTTTCTTGCAAGCAGGATTCCTGCCATATTGGGAATGTACTGACGCTCCTCCAAAAGCGCCTGCACGCGCTTCACCGTCTCATCCGATATCTTCTTTGTCTTTCCGTGGATCACATTGGATACCGTAGCCGTACTCAACCCAAGCTCCTCCGCCAGATCCGCGATCCTTACCCGCTCTGCCATAGTCCCTCCCTCATTTTCCCGTGACATATCAACTCTGGAATCATTGTAATCTCGAAGTATGATAAACACAATAGGTTAATCGCGTAACCCCAAACAAAAAAAGAAGTGCATTTTTAGCACTATTGCCTCAAATGCACTCCCGTCTCTTTTTGATTCCATTATTCCGCCGGCTTCGTCTTTCTCATTTTCTCCACGCTCCGCTCCCAGCTGTCCGGCTCCTTCCTCCTCTGCTCCGGAATCCATTTCTGGAGCGCCTCGTTGAGCGCTTTCTTGTCTAACGGCTTGGTGATAAAATCCTGAAACCCGTTTTGTAAAAACATTTCCCTGACGCCCTCCATGGCGTTTGCCGTCAGCGCGATAATAACGGGAAGCTCGCCGTTCTCCCCGCATTCACTGCGGATTAACTGTACCGCCTCTATACCGTCCATCTCCGGCATCATATGATCCATGAAAATAATATCATATTTCGTCTGTCTGACACATTCGATCGATTTCGGACCGCTGTCCGCCTCGTCGATGATAAATCCGTAAGGCCGCAGGAAACCTCTTGCCACCTTTCGATTGACGAGATTGTCATCCACCACCAGCACCCGGCAGTCCTCTGCCGTAAAAATCTGAATTTCATCCTCTTTTCTGACGATCTCCTTCGGCACCTCTGTCAGACTTCTCCGATCCACAATCTTTTGCGGGATCTCCAAAATGAAGACCGTACCTTCCCCATACACGCTCTCCACCCGGATGGTTCCCTTCATCAGTTCCACCAGATGCCTTGTAATGGAGAGTCCGAGTCCTGTCCCCTCCACAGCCCGGTTCCGTTTCGCGTCCACCTGACTGAAATTCTCGAATATTTTCCCGAGATCCTCCTCCTTAATGCCGCAGCCGGTGTCCCTCACCTCGATATGCAAAATCTCTGTGTCCGCGTCCTCTCCCGGCCTGCCGCCGACAGACAGCTTCACATACCCTTCCTTGGTAAATTTCAGGCCATTGTTGAGAAGATTGATAAAAATCTGCCGGATTCTGCCTTCGTCGCCATAATACTTGCAGGGTATGGACATATCGTACTCACACTTGAGCAGAATCCCACGCTTTGACGCCGCGCCGTCCATCATGTTAATGACCTCGTCCGTCACATTCTTAATATGATAGTCCGCGTTTACCAGTTCCATCTTACCGGCCTCAACCTTGGACAAGTCCAGAATATCGTTGATGAGCGCCAGCAGATTTCTGGACGCCGACTTGATATCGCAGGCGTAGCTGTGAACCTTCCGCCCTTTGCTCTCCTCCATGATAATATCGCTCAAACCCACAATCGCATTCATAGGCGTGCGGATCTCGTGGGACATATTGGCCAAAAACTCGCTTTTCGCCTCATTTGCCTGCTCTGCCTGTATTCTGATGCGCTTGATCTCCTCGATATTGTTCCGCACCTCCGTCATATCCAGAATAAGCACCACATGCCCCTTTATCACGCCAAAACGATCCGGCACCGGTTCCACATGACTCTGATAATAACGGTTCCCTATAAAAATATCGTGCTGCATCTCCTCTCCCGGTTTTGGTTCCGGGAAATCCAGTATTTCCGCAATGTTTCTGCCGATGGCCCGGCTGTTCAGCCCCGTAAAAATCTCTGCTGCCGCCGGATTGTAACTGACGATGCGTCTCTTTTCATCCAGCGCAATCACTCCGTCGCTCATACTGTTCAAAATCGCACCCGACGCCAGACTTCCAAAATCATAAACCTTCCTGCTCCATATCAGAATCACCACACAGGACAGCACCAGTCCAAGCACCACCGGCGTAAAATCATACGCCCGCGTCAGTTTCATGACATATGCGTACAGGGCTATAATGGGCAGAAAAGAGAATCCCAGAATCAACCCATATTTACGGTCCACCGCATCCTCGCCTTTTCTGGCGCAGGCACGGATCAGCACACGCAGGGACATCACATAGGGAATCAGCGTTGCGCAAACGATGAAGACCACAAATCCCGGTCCGTATTCCAGAAACAGATAGGAATGTCCCTCAACCGTGGTCTGCCATCCCACCTGCCTGTAAAAGAGGCCATAATGGTCGCTGGTCAGAATCGCAAGAAGAAGACACCCGTCAATGATTCCCAAAAGCTTCAGGATCTTCAGGGGCGCTTCCTCAAAGCAATAGATATAAATGAAATAGCAGTAGCAGATCGGTATGGTCATGGTACCCAAATGCTGCATTTTCACCGCCACCAGAGCCGCCTCCATCGTAGGCGCCGTCAGCTCCAGCAAATATCCGATATTCAGTATAAGCGCACCCACCAGAAAATACTCCATCATTTTCTGTTCTCTGGAGCCGTCTCCGCTCAGCAGAAGCGCCAGCGCAAAAAAGATCGCGAATATCCCTGTGATTTGAAGTCCCATAAAGGCAATACTCATACCTCACCTCTCCTATCGTGCGCCCTTATCATAAATGACGCCAAGCGCCCTCGGCGAATGATTCTTCCTGCCAAAAAATACAAGCATCAGAAGCGTCAGCACATAGGGCAGCACCATAACCAGATCCTGATAACTGCTCGGCATCTCCAAAAGCTTTACCAGCTCATACCCGCCTGATCTCGCAAAACCGAACAGCAGGCATGCCCCCAGCGTGGGCAGAATCTTCCAGTTGCCAAAAATCAATGCCGCAATGGCCAGATAGCCATATCCGGAATAGATATTGGATGAAAAATTGGCAGAGATCGAATAGGCAAAGCAAATGCCGCCAAGTCCCGAAAGTGCGCCGGAAACCAGAACCGCAACAAGACGCACCTTTCCCACCTCAATACCTGCCGCATCCACCGCATGCGGGTTATCGCCGCAGGCTCTCAGATGCAGACCGAAGGGCGTCCTGTAAAGAACATACCAGGCAATCAGCGCGATCAGCGCAATCACCGGCTCAAAGGGATAGAGATTGGTAAATACCGCTCCCAGCACAGGAACCGACGAAATCCCCGGCACGGTTATGCGGGTCGACACTCCCAGCACAAACTTGTTGGAAGCCGCCTTAAAAATGCTGGCATTGATCTGCTTTGTCATAAACTCTGTCAACGACATGGCCAGAATGTTGATAACCACACCGCTGATGACCTGATTCGCCTTAAAACGGATGCACAGCATCGCGTGAAGCAGGGAAAAGAGCATACCTCCCAGAAAAGCGAATATCATCGCCAGATAAAAGGGCACCGGCGAATTTCCCGCGAAACAGGGCGCAATACAGACTGCAAACAGCGCGCCGCAGAAAGCGCCAAAGCCCTGCAGACCTTCTATTGCCAGATTGGTCACGCCGCTGCGCTCACAGTAAATACCGCCTATGGCCATGATAAACAGCGGAAGCGCAAAAGATAAACCGTCAATTATGATCGTATTCATATCATCTGTTCTCCTTCCATCTGTCTAACCGTTCTCTCACATAAGCGCCGCAGGCGCTGATCAACAGAATAATTCCCGTAAGGGCGGAGGCCATCTCCGCCTGCACCCCTGCCGTGGAACTCATGTATGTGCTCCCCTTGGAAATCACCGTGATGAGGAAGGACGAAAAAATAATGCCGATCGGGGAACTGTTGCCCAGCAGAGCCACTGCTATGGCATCATAGCCCGTGCTTGCGAGCACTCTCGGCTGCATGGATGCAAAATAACCCAGATAATAGGTCACGCCCGCAAGTCCGGCCGCACCGCCCGAGAGCATCATAGCCAGCACTCTGGTACGTCCCACACGGATGCCCGCGTACTCCGCCGCCCTGCTGCTGCATCCCACCGCCTTGATCTCAAACCCCAGCGTCGTTTTCCCAAGCAGGAAAACCGCTGCCACAACCGCTGCCGCCGCCACCAGAATCCCCAGCGGAATATCCATCTTGTAATCGCCCACCGTCACATCCACAAGCGTCAGCCTGCTGGCCGCACCTATGTTTTTCGACTGTCTCGATACCGGGTCTACAAAAAATACATTGATAAAAAAGCTGGCCACATACTGCACGATATAATTGCACATGATGGTGGACACCACTTCGTTGATATTGAACCTGTGCCGCAAGAATCCTACCAGTCCGCCCACAAGCGCCCCCACCGCTATGCCGATCAGAACCACCAGCGGCTTCGCCAGCACTGCCGGCAGCCCGGAATAGCCGACCAGAACCGTGGCCACAAAAGCCGCCGCCAGCATCTGTCCCGAGACGCCGATATTAAACAGCCCTGCCTTCAGAGCAATCAAAACCGAAAGCGACGCCAGCAGCATCGGGGTGAGCGCATTCAGAAAGCTGGTAAAATCCGTAAGCATCCCCTTATGCCCAGCGTAGGACGCCTTCGGCGCAAGACCCGATCCCTGCAGCAGATTGTAATATGCCAGAAACGGGTTCTTTCCCAGCAGAGCTATCACCACAATTCCCAGAATCAGACTTAGAAGAACCGTAAAAACAGGTATCCAATCATGCTTTTTCATGGCGTCCTCCCACTCCCATCATAAATTCCCCGACCTCGCCCGGGGTCAGCGTTCCCGCATCCGCAATCTTCTCAATTCTCCCGTTATAAATAACGCCGATCGTGTCCGCAAGATTCATAACCTCATCCAGCTCCAGCGAAATCAGAAGAACCGCTTTTCCCCTGTTGCGCTGCTCCACAATCTGCCGGTGAATATTCTCGATGGCTCCGATATCCAGTCCTCTGGTAGGCTGGACAAATATCAGAAGAGAGGAATCCAGTTCAATCTCTCTGGCAATGATGGCCTTCTGCTGGTTTCCGCCGCTCATGGAGCGCACTATGGTCCCGCTCCCCTGCCCGCTTCTGATGTCGTATTTTTCAATCAGCCCGTCGCTGTAACGGGTGAACTCGTCACCCGCGATCACCGGCCCTCTGGAAAATGGCTCCTGAAAATAATTTTTCAATGCCAGATTGTCCGACAGGGGCAGATCCATCACCAGCCCCACATTCTGCCGGTCCTCCGGGATATAAGAAATCCCGGCCAGATTCCGGCTCCGGATCGAGGCCTGCGTGATATCCTTTCCGTTTAAGGTAATCCTGCCGCCCGAAGGTTTCAAAAGCCCGGCCACCGCGTCGGCCAGCTCCACCTGTCCGTTCCCGGAAACACCCGCCACCGCGAAAATTTCACCGCCGCGCACGGAAAAGCTGACGTCCTTCACCACCTCGAACCTGTCCTCATTCTGTACCGTCAGATGCTCTACCTTCAAAACCTCCCTGCCAAAATCCGGCACAGGCTTGTCCACGGAAAAATTCACTTCCCTGCCAACCATCAGATTGGCCATGGTCTTCGTGTCCGTCTCCTTCACGTCCAGCACATCGATCAGCTTTCCCCGGCAGAGAATCGCACAGCGGTCCGCAATCTTTTTAATCTCCTCAAGCTTATGCGTAATCAGAATAATCGTCTTTCCATCCCGCCGCAGGCTCTCTATGATCTCCAAAAGAAACTCGATTTCCTGAGGCGTCAGCACCGCCGTAGGCTCGTCGAAAATCAGGATCTCCGCCTCCCTGTACAGCATCTTTAATATTTCCACCCGCTGCTGCATGGAGACGTTAATATTTTCAATCACTTTGGTTGGATCCACTTCCAGACCGAATTTCTCGGACAACGCCCGTATTTCCTCGTTTGCCTTCTTCTGATCCAGCGTCTTGAAAATACCGAGTGTTTTTTTGACCGGCTCCATCCCCATAACGATATTCTCCGCTATGGTATAGTTGCTCACCAGCTTAAAATGCTGATGCACCATGCCGATATTGAGCCTGGTCGCATGATTGGGAGACTCGATTTTCACCTTCTCTCCCCGGATGATGATCTCACCCTCATCCGGCTCATACATCCCAAACAGCATGCTCATCAGCGTTGATTTTCCCGCTCCGTTCTCCCCCAAAAGAGCGTAGATCTCACCCTTTTTAATCTGAATGGAAACATCATCGTTCGCGACAATACCCGGAAAACGTTTTGTGATGTGATTCATTTCAATGATATAGTCAGACATATACCGCCTCCTGCCCTTCTCCGCGACAAAACACATATCTGTTTATAGTATACGGCAAAGTCAGACATCCCGCAAGATATGACTCGCCATACGCGTATAAGCAATTTCAGAATGCCTTACGAGCAAAAGAGCTGCAGGGAAATTCCCCTGCAGCCCAAAATATGCTGAATATTTTTACTTCTACAGACAGCGAATCACAGAATCGCGCCGTATTATTCCTCTTTCCAGCTAAAATCCTCCGGCGTGATACCGTTAAAGTTTGCTGCCGGAACAATCGTACCGCCTTTGATCTCCTCATATGCCGCATCCATCTTTGCAACAGAGTCCGCCGAAAGCTGATGTCTGCCGTCCGCATTGATATATCCCGTGGAGTCCGTATCGGCCTGCAGCACAACATTTCCGCCCTTAAAGCTGCCGTCCACAACTGCCTCCAGCGCACGTTCCACGTTCAGGTGCATCACCTTTACCGCCGAAGTGAGGACTACGTTTGCATCCCCGTTTGCACCGTCGTCGTACTGATCGACATCACAGCCGATGAAGTATACGCCGTCAGCCTCCTTCACTGCCGTGAGCACACCGTTGCCGGATGCGCCGGCCGCCACGAAGATGACATCCACGCCTTCTGCGATCAGCGCATTGCCGACCACCTTGCCCGTCGCCTCGTCCGCAAAGGAACCGACATAATTGCCGCCCACATCCGCGCCGGTCACATCCGTGCCCGCGTAGGAGGGCAGTTCCACGATTTCAACTGACTTTCCTTCCGTCCCATTGATATATTTCACGCCGCACTCGAAGCCGTACTGATAATTCACGTTCGAGGGGTAAGCAATGCCGTTCACTACAGACACCTTATTGGACTTCGTCTCCAGAGCTGCCGCCATACCCGCAAAGAAACCGGACTCCTGCTCCGCAAACTGCATCGCATAAATATTGTCCACCTCAGCGTCGCTTCCGTCCTCCCCGGAAGGGAAAGAATCCACCAGCACAAATTTCACATCCGGATTCTCCTGTGCAATGGTGGTAATACCCGCAAACTGGAATCCACAGCATACAATCACATCATAATCCGCCACAATATCAGCCACAGCCTGCACAGCAGCCGCAACGTCTCCCGTCGTCTCCTGCACGGGCGTCACCGTGCTGTCAGGATGATTCTCGATAAAGGAGAGAATGCCGTTGTAATTATCCTGATTAAAGGAACCGTCATCCACGCCGGAGGGACTTGACACAATCGCAATCTTAAGTCCTGCCGCCGTCCCGTCTTCCGCTGCCGGAGCAGCTTCCTCCGCCGTCTCCGTCTCCGCTGCATCCGCCTCGGGAGCCGCCTCCTCCGTACTCTCTGCCGCCGGTTCAGGTGCCGCATCGCTACTGCCGCCTCCGCAGGCCGCAAGGGAACATACCATTGCCGCCGCAAGCATTACTGCCACAACTTTCTTTTTCATAATTTTCCTCCATTTCATACATACACAACTTTGTTGGCGTAACGCATATATATTAACATCCCCGCGCAGGAAATGCAACGCTCTGTTTTTATTCCGCCTGCGATTTCAGGAAATTAATAAATTCCGGCTTCGGAAGCGGCTTGGAGAAGAAATATCCCTGAATAAAGTCGCACTGCAGATCCGTAAAGAAATCCAGCATCTCCTGCGTCTCGATTCCCTCCACCACGATCTCCATATTCATATCCTTGAGCATCGCCACCGTGTTCTTAAGTACCACCCGCATCTTGGGATTGTCCTGCTCATCCACAAATGTCTTGTCCAGTTTAATGATTTTCAGCGGAAGCTGGATTACCCGTTTAATATTGGAATAGCCCGTCCCATAATCGTCCAGGGAAAACGAAATGCCCGCTCTTGTCAGCTTGTTCAGATTCTCCGCCATAATCTCCTGCGTATGGCTGGCCGCCGTCTCC
Organism: uncultured Lachnospiraceae bacterium; assembly: GCA_947176065.1. GTDB lineage: Bacteria > Bacillota > Clostridia > Lachnospirales > Lachnospiraceae > UBA3282. The sequence goes on from CAMWPB010000016.1 coordinate 63,716, forward strand.
GTAATCTCCAAATTGATAAATTCGGAAGAAACACGGTGTTTGCCCATGATCGACATCACCTTTTCCGCCAGATTGACGCGCATACACTGGGTCACCGACAGGTTGACCTCTATGTACTCAAGCCCCAGCTTCCTGAAATCCTCACTGGCGATAAAGCGGCAGACCTCCTCCAGTACATAATCCCCGATTCTGTGAATCGCGCCGCTTCTCTCCGCCGCCGTAACCAGAATCTCCGGCGAAATAAAACCGTAGGTCGGATCGAACAGCCTAAGCAGCGCTTCCGCAGAAACAAACCTGCCCTTTTCCACGGAATAGATCGGCTGGTAATATACCTGAAACCGGTTAAACTCCAGCGCCTCCTCGATGATATCATCAATATTATTCTGGATCTCAAACATACCCTTATGGTAGACTTCGTCCACATGCATGACCCGTCCTTCATACTTGAGCTTCTCATGGAAGTCCATACCAAAGCTCATAAGGGTTTTAAAATCGGGAATTTCCTCAGGACAGCGCGCCAATATGACAAAAGGATTCAGACTGACATCCAGATTATTGAAATCGGATTTTTCTTTCAGGCTCTCCACCAGCATTTCCGCCGCTTTGACCGCCGTCTCCCGGTCTTTCTCATTAAACACCATGCGGAACCGTCCTCTGTCCAGATAATACAGTTCTCCCTTATTGTCCAGCTTCCTGTTGATTTTGCGTATCCGCGCCACCACATCGCTTAACACGAGCATGGCAAAATCATAGCCCATCATGGTGTTTATGGAAGAAAAGCTTCCTATATTGAGCATCACGATATCCACGTTCTTCGCATTGCGGTAATTTCTGTTCATATCCGTGGCGTAGGCGCTGTACTTCATAAACTCCGTATCCGAGTCCACGATCTCCTCCGGCTTCTGTACGCCGATGCTCATAAGCAGCAGACTGACCGCCGCACTGAACATCTCCACCAATGTGGCCGGCGAAACCATCTGCACTACCATGGCCGTGATACCGATGGGAATATAAGACATCACAGCAATAATTTTGGACCGTTCCACCAGATCCCGGTACCTGATCATATAGCCAATCACAAAGACCAGATAAACCGCAACTGCAATATAAATCAGGAAGAACCATTCCCCGCGCTGATACCCTCCGTCCACCAGAAACATTTTCTGCGTGGCCGGATTGGTGAGCAGCGCCGCAAGAACAACCAAAAGGGGCGCCCACAATGCAACTTGGATGAACAGGCTCTTCCTGATCTTATGCCAGGTGTCTGTAAGACTGATGACAAACAGCGCGTACACAGGCACCGTAAAAGTATGCGCAATTAAATATGCCGAGTGCGCCGCGTACAGCGCAAACCGGTTCGTGCTGCCCGCATTGTCGAGCACTACCGCCAAGATATCAAAAACCGTAGCAAGCAGATTGACTGAAATAAATGCCAGAAACAACCGATTCGGCGTACCGCTTGTCATTTTCCGCACTATACACGATATCAGAAGCAGCGCCAGAATCAGGAGCGCCGCTATATCAAAGCTCAGACTTTTCCCCATAATTTTCCCCTATACAAATACCGCCTGTTTTTCATTTGCAGTGATTATATTATACCAAATTACGGTAAAAGAGGAAAGTCTTTCTTTTTCGCAAAATTTCGCAAAAATTTTCGTGGCGCTTCGGATAATTACTCCGCTAAATATATACCAACTCTTGTCTCAATCGCGCCCATCACGTCCTCCAGACTCTTATCTCCCTTAATGTAGGCTATGCCCTCCTCGTATCCACATTTTCCAATGTTTTATCTTCCACATAAGCGGTATCCAGCGACCTGATCCACCCCATCAAAGCGTTTACTTCAGCTTCGCCCGGATCAGTTCCATTTCGTCCACTATATCTGACAGTCCTGTCATTTTCGTCAGGTCACTCTTTTTTCCGCAGATATAAGGAAGCTGCATTCTGCCGGGAAGCGCATAGATATGTCCGTCTTTTCTGAGCGCGTCCACAATATTTTAAAAAACGGCTTCCTCGCCCCTTTTATCAGTATAGGACTTCCCGTATTTTTCGCATTTCCTTCCAGACATTATCTCCGTAGTTACTCACAAGAACGGAGATCATCCCGTTGTTCGGGTTGTATTCCGAGATAAAACTGACTCCCGGATCACACCCCTGAAAATAGGCATAGTCTCTGTACCTTTCGCATCGACGGAAAAAATATTTGTGCGGTAGTCTTCGGTATCCGCACAGAAAATATAATTGTTTGCGCATTTTGCCGGAAGCCTGTCCAATTCATAGTAGCCTGTTGCCTCCATTTTGCATTTGTCAAAAATATTGATCTGGAGGTATCGATCAAAATCCATGCCCGTGACTTTTTCGATTATCGCAGCGAGCAGCACATAGCCAGAATTATTATACTGAAATCGCTCCCCCTTCGGGTACATCATCGGCCTATGAATAAACAGCGGAAACAGATCTCTGTTCTGCCGGATCTTATAATTGGGATAATCCGCCCATAATTCCTCATATTCTTCCATGACGCTCTCATCAAAATAATCGGGAACGCCCGATGTATGATTTAATAGCTGCCTGACCGTCACGTCCCGGTCAATATCGTTTAACCGGATATCAAGCAGCGTACCCAGCGTATCATCAAGCTTTATTCTCCCCTGTTCCACAAGCTGCAAAATCGCCACCGCCACAAATACTTTGCCCGCCGATGCACTGGCAAATTTCGTTTCCAGCGTATTGGGAATCTCGTTTGGCAGATCCGCAAATCCATTCTCTCTTTCACATAAAACGCTGTTGTTTTGGACAATATAAATGTTTCCTCTGAAAGATGCGTCAAGCAGGGCGTTTATGTCCATTTTGAGTCTCCTTTCAACAAGATAGCTGTTTAGTGGTTTCACATATCAAACTGTTGTACCACATATTTCACATATTCTTGTATTTGTCGCTCCATAATCTCCCAATCATACATCTGAACAGGGAAAATATCTTTATCTCCTATAACATCTTTTACAGCCAGTGCAATTCCCGTATTCCATTCAGCGCTATATGGAATGACTTTACATTGAATCGTGTCTAACGCATTTGCTATCGTATCATTTACCATCGCCTTATAGCTCGTCAGGGCCCAATCCGAGCCGCCGCCATGGGAAATAATCCCCGCAGGTATATGATACATCTCTGATTGATATGTATTGTCTTTCCACCAATGAAGAAATGTAATCTCCTCCATTTTTTCCAAAAGCATACACAGTTTTGCCGGTATTGGAGCATAATGCGGCGAAACAAAGAAAACGCCATTTGAATCAGCTATCTTATTATAAATAGTATTAAAATCCTTGTCTCTACAACATCGCCTGCTTTCAAAACATTTACCGCACCCAGTGCACGGAGCCAGATCAAATTCCCGCAAATCTATCATTTCACACGCAATCCCATTTCGAGACAATATTTGATTAATTATCAGACAGATTTTATACGATGTACTTTCTTTGCAGCTACTAGAAATATTTGCCATTCGTTCTAATGCACTACCATATCCGCTACTATATCAACTGCCAAATCGCTTGTGTCAATACTGCCCTGTAAAGATGAAAAAAATAATAATGACTTTAGACTTATTTCAAGCCACTCCTGTGTTCTCCATTCACACTTCTTATCCTTTTTCCATCTATCTATCAAATTATTTTCATTGCATACCAAAACCGTGTTTTTGACTTCTAATCCCATTTTGGAGATTCCGTCTGCAATTTTTTGATACACCCATTGTTCATCCATCAACCATACCAATACAATCATTTTGCATATTGAACATTTCCTATAGTTATCAATCATATGCAAAATATTATCTATTGCCATCGTTTTAGTTTCACGGTTTCCCACAAATGGATGAAGATCTAAGCACCAATCCCCGTCTATAAAAGCTGTTCCTTCCCATTTTTCTGCAATATACTTTCCTACTGTTGTTTTTCCCACTCCCATGGGACCATTTATAATGATTACTTTCATACAGAATTTTCCCCAATACTCTTTATGCAAATAATTTATTCCCATATATAGCATGACTAAATACTATAACCGTTCCATCACATCTTTGCCAATTTGATTATATCATTCCCTCATCTGACTTACCATCGCAAAATATAGTTGACAAATTCAACTTAATCAAATAGGGTGTCCTTTCACTGGTTGACAAATCTGATCCCGCAAAGGACTGTATGTTTATTTTGGAATGCAATGGCAGCCCGTCCGGTTGTATCGCCATAACCCATACCGAGGATAACATTGCCCAATTAAGGTACTTCTTTTTAGAGCCGGAATTGCGAGGACTTGGTGCTGGGACTGCTCTACTGAATGCGGTCTTGGACTTTTGCCGTGAGAAGAAATATTCCCATGCTTTTTTGTGGACCGTAAGTGCCCAGGAATCAGCACGGATATTATATCGAAAAGCCGGATTCGCAATAACCGAAACCAGCAAAAAACGAAAACTCAGTCTATTTTACCTGATAGGGCTTATCATCAAGCGGCTTCCGGCAGCCATTCTTCTTCGCAATATAACGGAATAATGCTTTCTGTATCCACCTTGTATGCTGATATTGTCTAATCTCTTTTTCCGAAAAGTACTCCGGAGCAGCAAACTCATTCACTTCTTCTTTATAAAAAGTTTCTTTCTCTCCATCCATCTTTCAAGGTATGCATGTTCTGCATTTCTTTTGTATAAACCACCTCGCCGCCCTCAGATTGTGCACATATATGATCCTGCAATCCCAAAACTTCATCATTGTACTCAGATAAAGTATTTAACACAAGTACACTCATACCCTGTTCTCCTTCTTTTGCCCATTTAAATATGTAAGTTTGTCAATCTTTCACTATAAACACTGTTACTTGAATATTTTCACACTGTCACCTGTTTCACCTATAAACGCGATATAGCCGTCCGGAGGAAGGTCGATGGTGTTAATTGCGTCCTTGATGTGGGTGCTGTACAGCAGCTCACGGAACTTGTTATAGACGAATACAGCAGAGTTGTCAGGACGTTCGACCGCAATACTCTTTCCACTCATATCTTTCCCGACACGATACCATACGGCTTCACTGCTGTGAAGGGATATCTCGGTGATGTCAGCGGAAAACACCGGTAGGCTGTCCACACTGCGGCAGCGCACCCCATCGCTCAAATCAAAGGAGTCTGCTAATATTCCGTCCGCATAGGTTTGCCGGGTGATCTCTATGTCAAACAAATCTCTGTTTGCACTGCTCGGTATGGAGGTAAAGAAAACGGCGTGATCTTCATCGGTCAACTTTTCCGCTCTTGCCCCTGCGCTGTTTTTTACCATAATATAACCGGGGAATTCCTCATCTGTCACGACCTGGTAAAACGGACTTTCATAGTGCTGAGAGGTCCATTTTTCGTTATATATGACGAATAATGTCTGCGAAAGATCGTCCCAGCTTTGCTGTACACTGCGGGGGACGGGATTTTCTTCCATTTTTTCTCCTGTGTACATACCCGCCGCATTTCCAACAAGTCCCTGATATATTCCAAGCCCCGGGTATACGGTGAACTTATCCGTTCTGATGTATATTCCGCCGTCCTTTTCCTCAAAATAAACGATTTCCCTGTCTGAAGTCATCCTGCCGCTGTCATTGACCCTGACAAAGCCTCCGTCCCCGGTATATCTGTATATTTCGGGCGATGAATTGTCAGTGCCCAAGTCCTCCTTGTACATCGCGGTACCATCAAATGTGATCCTGCATATTCCGTTGCTGTATAATCCGCCGATGCAGTATAAACCCTCATATTTTTTATAATGATCAGGTATGATGTCCGTTATTTCCGGCTCTGGAGGAGTCAGATCGCTTACCGCCTTTCCCCGTTCTTCAAGCACCACATCCATCAGGGCAAACGCCATAAGTCCTGCATATTGGCTGCTGCTGTCATTTCCGGCAGTCAGTACCGCAGTGCTGATCTGTTCATCGGGGGCGACAAGGAGGCACGAGTGCATATGCGGCACATCTCCGCCCTTGCCCATGACCTTTATGTTTCCTTTTTCGTACCTGACTTGTTCCACAAAGTCCCAGCCCAGACCGTAGCTCTCGTATTTTGTGTCATCGTTCCAGCGGGTGGACATCTGTGTTTTGGCATCCTCGGAAAGAAGGACATCATTTCCCGTAAAAAAAGCACTGCCGAAATTTGCCACGTCAGGAGCGGTGGCATAGATGCCGCCCGTACCTGCCGCCATTTCATAGGGGTATTCAATTGGCAGAAAACCGCGATAGAGAGATACCTGTGTGTCGCCCATATCTCCCGTATACAGACTCCAAGCTGTTCCTGTATGGTCTGCGCCTATCTTTGAGGCTATGTTATTTCTTACATACTCTGTATAGCTCATACCGCTGACGTTTTCTACGATAAGCTCCATAAGCTCAAAGCCCATATTATTATAGCAGGCATATTCCCCGGGCGCGGCTTTGAAACGCACCCTCGACACCATATCAAGTGTATTGTCATGAAGGAAGCTGTCAACATCATCATAAAGATAGTCGTTTGCCGGCAGCCCCTGGGATATGCCTGATGTGTGATTCATTAGCATACGCACGGTGACGTCTTTGTACCGCTCATCATTCATTTTGAAATCGGGAAGATACATGGTGACAGGGGCGTCAAGTTCAACCTTTCCCTCATCAACAAGCTGCATAACCGCTAAGGCGGAATACATTTTGCTTACAGACGCAATGCAATATATCCTATCCTGCGAAGCAGTTGTTTCGGCTGTATGTTCCGATTGTACAGGTTCAGCATTCACCGCATTTCCAACAGATGCGTATACAGTTCCCGCCATACACAAGGCAGATGTTGCCGCAATCATCTTTTTCTTCATCACTATTCAACTCCAGTCTCATTCCATCATAAGCTCGGTTACGGATATTTTTCTGATACTGCCTGCACTGACATAGGTGACGATCAGGCAGAATAGCACAAGCGCTGCCGCCGTACCAATCACCAGTGGCAGGCTTTCGGGTATATGTACGCCAAACGCTGCCATCCAAAAGGCACGCTGTACCCGTACCGACAACACCGCAGCGATGC
>CAMWPB010000017.1 GCA_947176065.1 uncultured Lachnospiraceae bacterium
GATTTGACCCTTACTTTAAACGCTTTACACTATCCCAAAAGTCAGATTCATTATACCCCCCCCCCGAATTTTTTTGTCAATTGCCATTTAAAAAACAAAGCCGGAAACCTTTTTTCAGATTTCCGGCCTGTCAAACATTTTAAATCAAATTACACGGAATAAAACAATTTTTCTCATCAATCGGTACGACCTGTTCACACATACAAATAATAACGCCGTTTTCCTCTACAAAAACATCAATTTCTTTCGCATTGGAGTCCCGGTAATAAGTCAACTGTGCCTTAGACGGCGAATAAGTGAAATTTTTTAATAATTCCATGACTACATAATTCTCAAAATAATGACCGCTGGCCGCTCCGTTCATCAATGTATCTCTGGTCAGCCACATGGATAACCATCACTCTTTTTTCTCACACCACAATTTATATTCTTCCAACCTCTCAATATACCCACTGAACTCTGGCACTGTAAAATCTAATTCCCTATACCTGATCGGATAAATAATCCCCTTGCTGATTAATTGTGCCCTTGTGGTAGATACCGAATTTACACTCTTATTTAGATTTTTCGCCACATTGGAAATCGTACATGGCAATTCTCCGCACTGTACCATAGCAAATATAAATTTTTTATCACTGTCCGCGCATCTCTCGTACCTGACTTTGAAAAATCCTACATCCAACAGCTTATAAAACTCTTCCATACTGTTTTCTACGCAGCTGCATCCTATTTCCTTTTCAACAGCATTTTTATATACTACCTGACACATTTGCTGGATGAAAAAAGGATATCCTTTTGTAATTGAAATAATTTTATCTATTGCTGCATCTGTATAAGTAATTCCAAATTTCTGTGCGGGTATTTCAATCGCATTTTTTGACTGTTCGTCTGTCAACGAACCAATTTCTTTATATAAAAATAATCTTTCGGAATAAGACCTTTCATCCGACAGCATCTTATATATTTTAGGCAGTCCGGCTCCGATTACCATAACCGGATATCCTAATTGATTGGTACGATGTAATGCGGAAATCAGGGAACCAAGCTCCTTCGGTTTCATATATTGGATTTCATCAATAAAGAAACAAACAGGAATACCCGTCTTATATGCTGTCTCCCCGACCGTTGTAAACACATCTGTCAAACCCTGTGTTAAATTGATGGATTTGTAAAGTTCTTTCTCCTGCATGGAAAAAGAAAAGGTACTGTCATTTGGGTCTAATGATATAACTAATGCTTTGATTGCTTCAAGAGGTTTTTGTATCAAATGTTTAAATTTTTCCTTCGTACTTACCTTTCTTAAAAAAGCCTGAGAACAGGCAGCAATTTGGGAAATAAAATCGTTTCTCTCCTCCACCTCAATATGCCTGCAAAATATATCTTTATCTTCTGCAATTTTTTGAAGACTATTTATCAGAACAGTTTTACCAACGCCCCGTAATCCGCTGAAGATAATGGATTGAGCAGGCATGTTCATAGTAAGCGCATCAAACATCTGTGTTACATTTTCTATATCTTCATCACGTCCGGCTAAATAAGTCGGCATCAATCCTGCCCCTGGCCTGTATGGATTTACTTTAAACATAGGATTCACCTCCATTCACATTATTTCATACATTCATATGCGCTTCAATCTATTTACGCCGTGTTCCGTAAAATAACCACGATAAGTTACTATAAGTTCGCAAAGGTATTTGCATTTTCCTCCCGCCGCATCTCCCGGATCACACTCACCCCAAGCGGTATCGACACCGTCAATGCAAAGAAATCCGACACCGCCTGACAGACTTCCACTCCCGTAAGTCCAAAGAAATATGGAAGAACCGCAATAAGCGGCAGGAAAAAAATACCCTGTCTGGCGGAAGCCACGATAGACGCTTTCAATCCCTTTCCAATGGACTGCAGCATCATATTGCACATAACAATCCATGCGCTCAAAGGAAATGCAATCACAGAATAGCGAAGCGCCGCCGTACCTACCATAATTACATCCGGGTCATCCTTTCTGAAAACAGTCACAAGCTGAGGCGCGAAAATATATACAACAACAGCCAGCCCTAAAAGACAGACGAAAGCTATCTTCACACAGAAATAAAATGCTTTTAAAACTCTCTCATACCGCTTTGCGCCATAATTGAAGCCGCACACAGGCTGAAAGCCCTGACCAAAACCGATTAATGCGGAATTTGCAAACATCATAATGCGGGACACAATAGACATTCCGGCAATCGCCGCATCACCGTACACACCCGCCGCGTGATTTAAGCAGATCGTGGCCACGCTGGCAAGCCCCTGACGGAACAGGGAAGGGATGCCGCCCCGAATCACTTCCGTATAGAAATGAAGGCTTGGCTTAAAGTTCTGAAAACGGATCTGAATATTACCTCCCCGCCTGATCATGATAAGCAGGAAAAAGAAGCTCAGATACTGGCTTACGGTAGTGGCAAGCGCCGCCCCTGCAACACCCATGCCGCACCAGAAAATAAGAATCGGGTCTAATACGATATTGATAACCGCGCCTGATACAATACCGATCATCGCATAAAACGCGCTTCCCTGAAAACGCATCTGATTATTTAATACCAAAGAAGCCGTCATGGCGGGTGCGCCGATCAGAATGATCCGCAGATAAGCTACAGTATAAGGCTGAATCGTTTCTGTAGAACCGAGCAGATAGGAGAGAGGTTCTATAAAAAACATACAGCTTATCATAATAATTACGCCGGCCAAAAAAGAAGTAAAAAACCCGACAGCAGACATTTTTTCCGCCTCTTCAATTTCACCTGCGCCCAATTTTCGGGAAATAAAATTGCCGGAACCATGTCCGAAAAGGAACCCTACAGCCTGAATAATCGCCATCAGGGAAAAAACAATTCCCACAGCCGCCGTAGACTGGGTATCCAGTTTTCCCACAAAAAAAGTATCTGCCATATTGTAAAACGAAGTGACAAGCATACTTAAAATAGTGGGCATAGCCAGTCTGCAGACCAGCTTTTCCACCGGCTCTTCCAACATGTAATTTCTCTTTTGTTCCGCGCTTTCGAATTTCATACTCTTACCTTGTCTTTCTTTTATCTGATCCGAAATACTGTTTTCGGTTTCCATATTACAATATCTCCTATTTTAGTCTCTTTTTTTCAGATTTGCAAATTGAGTAAAACATTCGCCATTATTTTTTAATATATTTGCCATATTCCTGAATTATGCTGCATTTCGCAATATGCATGATTGCCCAATGAAAAAAGTAAACAGAATATAACTTGTCATTGGCTCTCCTTCCTTCTATAATAAATGCAGAAAAGACAATGAAAACGAATAATACACCTGTCTTTTCACATAATAAAAATAACGAAACAGAAAAGGAGCGATATTATGAATACAAAAGCATTGTTTCAATTATCCTACGGTCTTTATGTGGCGGCATCCAAATTTGACAAAAAAATGAACGGCTGTATCGTAAACACGGTGATGCAGGTGACAAGCAGTCCGCTACAGATTGCGGTAGCAATTAATAAAGAAAATCTGACCTGTGAAATCACACAGAAGTCTAAGATGCTCTCCCTGTCGGTGCTCTCTGAGACAGCTCCGTTTTCTCTTTTCCAGCATTTCGGCTTTCAAAGTGGAAAAACAACGGATAAATTTGTCAATTATCCCTTTGCATTAACCTCTCAGGAGCTTCCTTATCTCAAGGAGCATACCTCTGCTTTCATTGACTGTAAGGTAACCGATACCGTTGATCTGGGAACGCATATGCTGTTTATCTGCTCGGTAAATGACTGTGATATAATTTCCGGCGAAAAGGCAATGACTTATTCCTTCTATCATGAATTTGTAAAACCGAAGCCTGAAGCTTCCGCCGCCAAAGGATGGCGCTGTACAGTCTGCGGCTACGTCTATGAGGGAGAAGAGCTTCCGCCTGATTTTATCTGTCCCTGGTGTAAACACGGAATAGAAGATTTCGAAAAAATTGTCTAATCTCTTCTTTTGTTCCGCTATCGTCAAAAATGCCGTATTTACGGGGATGCAACCGCAAATTTACATGAAAATATTCAAAAGCAACATGAAATTGATAGTCTTTACATCCCCGTCATCCTACAATATGACTATAGCCGGCACAAAATAGAAAACAGGAGATTACATTATGAGCTTAGGACAAAATTTACAATTTTTAAGAAAACGGGACAATATCACTCAGGAACAGTTAGCGGAAGTCTTAGAGGTATCAAGACAGTCCGTTTCCAAATGGGAATCGGACACGACATATCCGGAGATGGATAAGCTTTTACAGCTTTCCAATCTGTTCCACTGTACTTTGGACGATCTGGTACAGAAGGATATCAGCACGCAGTACGTAGAAGACAAATGTAATTATAACGAGTTTATGAATCAGTTCAGTAAGAGAATAACGACAGGTGTGGGACTGATTTTAAGCGGCGTTACTCTTATGATGCTGTTAGTTACTTTTTTTCCTGAGATACATGGTTTTGATATGGAAGAGCTTTCCGGCATCATCTTTCTGCTTTTCGTAATAGTAGCCGTAGCAATTTTCATTGTCTCCGGCTTACAGATGAGCTATTTTGAAAAAAAGAATCCGTACATAGAAAATTTTTACTCAGATGCGGAAAAAGAAGCATTTCATAAGAAATTTACTGTATTTATCACAACAGGAGTCGTTCTCATTATTTTTGGCATGATTTTATCGGTGGCTTCCGACGCTGTAATATCCGAAAACAATATGATTCAGGATGCGATTGATTTGGATATGTTAAGCGGTGCCCTGTTTATGCTGTTTGTCACAATCGCTGTCATACTTTTTGCCTATGCAGGCACACAGAAAAGTAAATATGACATTAACCGTTACAATCTGATGCATGACCATAGTTCCCAGATCTATAAAAACGACAAAAAGACAGGGTTAACCTGCGGCTGTATTATGATGGTGGCTACTATGATTTATCTCGCCTGTGGTTTTATCGGTGATTTATGGCAGACCGCATGGGTTGTTTATCCTGTTTTTGGAATTGCCTGCGGTATTGCAGCTATTGTGATCAATCGGAATAATGAGGAGGAATAATTCCATATTCCTGCAACGCCTGCTGCCAGTACTTTTCAGGAATATCCGGCCAGGTGACAGTCCCCTCCGCTTCCTCGCACAGCTTACTTGCCCGTTTTAAACAGGCTAAATTGTAATCTGTGCCGGTGCGGAGGGTATGTATCGTAATTTTAGACCACGCCGGCGCTTTCTCGTTTAGGCCTGATGTTTCAAAGTCCTTCACCAGCTTCTCCACATCATAATCCAGCCTGAAAAATTCCTCCTCCCATCCGGCTTTTGATCCGTGCATCATCATATACTGCGTTCTCCCGTCAAAATACCAAGAAACGCCCACCGCGCCCGGATGCAATATCTTCTTGCCTTCATATACCTTCTCTTCCTGAAAATGCACATGCCCGGACACCAGAAGATCCACGTCCAGATTTTTCATAAGCTGCACTGTATTTTCCCCGTCCGGCTCCAATATTTCATTGGAACGCACAGGAGAACCGTGACAATACCGAAAAGGCGGATACCCCGCCTTTTCATAATAACCCTTAATATCCAGACTATCAAAGAAAATAAAATCCTGTTCCTTCAGATTTTCGTAAGTGTAGAGAAGACTGCCGCTGGCAGAAGAATAAGTCCACCGTTCCTCCGGATTTTTCCTGTGGTTTAACATATAATCTTCCCTGTTTCCACGGATAAAACGGCAATTATAATCACGATCCATCTCATAGACAATCTTCATTGCTTTCTGAGGATAGGGACAATCGCTGATATAATCTCCGAGAAAGAGAAATTCGTCAGGATTCTGTTTCAGGGCGTGTTCAATGCATCTCTCAAGCCCCACATAATTACTGTGAATATCACCTATGACAGCTATTTTGTAATCTTTCATAAATTTTACTCTTCCTTCGGAAGATTTACCTCTTTGCCATCATCATAATCCTCAGGAATATTATACTTTTCCTCCTCAGGTATCTCCTCCATGGCGTCATCGATATTTTCAAACTCTTCCTCGCCGTTGCTGATCTTCTCACGCACCTTGGCAATTTTCGCTACCTTTACGTTTTCATCCAGATTGATCATCTTCACGCCGGAAGTGATTCTGCCGAGGGTTGAAATATCTTCCATGCGAAGTTGTATAATAATACCCTCTGTGGTGATCATCATGATCTCATGATCGTCGTTGACAGCCTTTACACCCACCACATTTCCTGTTTTCTCCGTAATCTTATAGCATTTTAAGCCCTTACCGCCGCGCTTCTGCACCGTAAATTCATTCAGGTAAGTACGCTTACCCATACCATTTTCCGATACGATGAGCAGAGAATCTCCCTGATGGTCTAACTGCATACCCACAATTTCATCCCTGTCAGACAAATTCATACCGATCACACCCATGGAAGATCTGCCGGTAGGCCTTACATCCGTCTCCTTAAAACGGATACACATACCATGTTTTGTGACAAGAAAGATATCCGTCTCCTTAGAAGTCGCCTTTACTTCAATCAATTCATCATCATCACGTAAATTGATAGCCGCCAGACCATTTTTTCTGACATTTGAAAATTCCATAATGGAGGTTTTCTTTACGATACCCCGCTTTGTCACCATGAAAAGATTTTTATCCTCCTCATAATCCTTAATGGGTATCATGGCAGAAATTTTTTCACCCGGATTTAACTGCAGTATATTGACAATCGCAATACCTCTTGCAGTACGTCCTGCCTCAGGTATCTCATAAGCCTTCAGACGGTACACCCTGCCGTAGTTCGTAAAGAACATCAGATAATGATGGGTCGTCGTCATAAGAAGGTCTTCTATATAATCCTCCTCAATAGTCTGCATCCCCTTGATGCCCTTGCCGCCGCGGTTCTGGGACTTAAAATTATCCACCGTCATGCGCTTGATATAACCGAGGCTGGTCATGGCAATTACGGTATTGTCTTTGGGAATCAGATCCTCCATATTGATATCATAAACGTCATAACCAATCTTACTTCTTCTGTCGTCCCCGTATTTCTCAGCCGTAATCAGCATTTCATCCTTAATGACGCCAAGAAGCAGTTTTTCATCCGCCAGAATTGCCTTTAACTCCGCAATCTTTTTAAGCAGTTCATTATGTTCGTTCTCAAGCTTTTCTCTCTCCAGACCTGTAAGGGCACGCAGACGCATGTCCACGATCGCCTGAGCCTGTACATCGGAAAGTTTAAATCTTTCAATTAACCTTTCTTTTGCAATCTGGGTTGTCTGACTGCTTCTGATAATCTGGATCACTTCGTCGATATGATCCAGAGCAATCAGCAAGCCCTGTAAAATATGATCTCTTTCTTCCGCTTTATCCAGATCATACTTCGTTCTTCTGGTCACCACATCCTTCTGATGATCCAGATAGTAAGTAAGCATATCCTTAAGGTTCATGACTTTGGGCTGGTTATTCACCAGAGCAAGCATGATAACGCCGAAGGAATCCTGAAGCTGTGTATGCTTATAAAGCTGGTTTAAAATCACGTTGGCGTTGGCGTCTTTTCTCAGCTCAATCACGATTCTCATACCTTCGCGGTTTGTCTCATCGCGCAGGTCTGTGATACCGTCAACCTTTTTCAATTTCACCAGATCGGCGATCTTTAAGATCAGATTCGCCTTATTTACCATATAGGGAAGCTCCGTCACAATAATACGGCTCTTCCCGTTATCCATTGTCTCAATTTCAGTGACCGCGCGAACCCTTACTTTACCACGTCCCGTACGGTACGCTTCCTCCGCGCCTCTCGTTCCCAAAATAATGCCGCCGGTCGGAAAATCTGGAGCTTTGACGATCTGAAGCAGCTCCTCCATATCCGTTTCCCTGCTTCCATCAATCTGGTTATCAATAATTTTAATAACGGCGTTTGTTACTTCCCGCAGATTGTGAGGAGGAATATTGGTAGCCATACCTACCGCAATACCTGTCGTACCATTTACCAGAAGGTTTGGATAACGGCTGGGTAAAACCACAGGTTCCTTCTCCGTATCGTCAAAGTTCGGCACGAAATCCACTGTGTTTTTGTTGATATCAGCCAGAAGCTCCATGGAAATCTTACTCAGACGCGCCTCTGTATAACGCATCGCCGCTGCCCCGTCTCCGTCCATGGAACCGAAGTTTCCGTGCCCGTCCACCAAAGGATATCTGGTAGACCATTCCTGCGCCATATTTACCAATGCGCCGTAAATGGAGCTGTCACCGTGAGGATGATATTTACCCATGGTATCACCGACGATACGGGCACTTTTTCTATGAGGCTTATCCGGCCCGTTATTCAATTCGATCATGGAATAAAGGACACGACGCTGTACAGGCTTAAGACCGTCTCTTACATCCGGCAGCGCACGGGCGGCAATGACGCTCATAGCGTAGTCGATATAAGAATCTTCCATTTTTTTCTTAAGATCGACATCCTCTATCTTATCAAAAATCTTATCATCCATTTTTATATGCCTTTCTGATTAGATATCTAAGTTCTTTACAAACTTTGCGTTTTCTTCAATAAAGATTCTGCGGGGCTCCACTTTATCTCCCATCAGTGTATTAAAAGTAAGATCCACTTCGGACTCTTCCTCTTCATTTATATTTACCCGAAGAAGAATTCTTCTCTCAGGGTCCATGGTAGTTTCCCAAAGCTGATCCGCATCCATTTCCCCCAATCCCTTATAACGCTGGATTTTATTATTCTGGTCACGTCCCACTTCCGCCAGAATGGAATCCAGCTCATCATCGCTGTAGGCATACCATACCTGTCTGTTTTTTTCCAGCTTATATAAAGGCGGCTTTGCCAGATACACATGACCCTGTTTGATTAACTCCGGCATAAAACGGTAAATAAAGGTCAGCATCAAAGTTGCTATATGGGCACCGTCCACATCCGCATCCGTCATAATGATAATTTTATCATAACGCAGCTTTGATATATCGAAATCCTCATGGATTCCCGTGCCAAAAGCCGTTATCATCGCTTTGATTTCCGCGTTGGCATATATTTTGTCAAGACGGGCTTTTTCCACATTTAAGATTTTTCCGCGAAGAGGAAGGATTGCCTGTGTCGCGCGGCTCCTCGCCGTCTTTGCGGAGCCTCCTGCGGAATCTCCCTCAACGATATAGATTTCACAGTTTTTCGGATCTTTGTCAGAACAGTCTGCAAGCTTACCGGGAAGTGAAGTTCCTTCCAAAGCCGTCTTACGGCGGGTCAGATCTCTCGCTTTTCTGGCAGCCTCCCTCGCTCTCTGTGCCAAAATGGATTTTTCACAGATGGTTTTTGCAACGGAAGGATTCTGCTCCAAAAAGTAAGTGAGCTGTTCGCTTACAATATTATCCACAGCGCCTCTCGCCTCGGAATTTCCGAGCTTCTGTTTTGTCTGTCCCTCAAACTGGGGATCCTCTATCTTAACGCTGATAATCGCCGTCAAACCTTCCCTGATATCTTCGCCGGAAAGATTCGGCTCGCTATCCTTTAACAATTTATTATTTCTCGCGTAATCATTAAAGGTTTTTGTCAAAGCATTTCTGAAACCTACCAGATGGGTACCGCCCTCAGGCGTGTTGATATTATTTACGAAGGTATAAACGCTCTCATTGTAAGAATCGTTGTGCTGCAGCGCAACTTCCACATAAACACCGTTTTTTGTTCCTTCGAAATACATGATCTGTTCATATAAAAATTCTTTGCTTCTGTTCAGGTATGTAACAAATTCCTTGATACCACCTTCATAATGGAATGTTTTTTCCTGCTCCTGTCCTCCTCTGTCGTCTTTCAGGACAATTTTTAATCCTTTTGTCAGAAAAGCCGTCTCGCGGAGCCTTGTTTTTAAGGTATCATACTCAAATACCGTATCTTCAAATATCGTACCGTCAGGCTTAAACTGAACTCTGGTACCTGTTTTCTCCGGGGAACAGTCCCCTATTATTTTCAATTTATTACAGGCATTTCCTCTCTCATAACGCTGATGATATACTTTACCCTCATGACAGATATCCACTTCCAGCCAGTCGGAGAGCGCATTTACCACAGAAGCGCCCACGCCGTGCAGTCCTCCTGACACCTTGTATCCGCCGCCGCCGAATTTACCGCCTGCATGAAGAACCGTAAACACCACTTCAACAGCGGGAATGCCTGCTTTTTGGTTAATACCCACAGGAATACCACGGCCGTTATCTTCCACAGTTATGGAATTATCCTGATTAATGGTCACATGAATTTCCGTACATACACCGGCAAGCGCTTCATCCACAGAGTTGTCAACAATCTCATAAACGAGATGATGCAGACCTCTCAGGGAAGTGCTTCCGATATACATACCGGGTCTTTTTCTGACTGCTTCCAAACCTTCCAGAATCTGAATCTGGTCCGCGCCATATTCATTGCTGTTCACATCTTCAAAGTTGTTTTCCATTTTTCCCTCCATTTTAAACCCCGAAAACCCCTACATTAATTGTAAATTACTCCACTATACCCCCATTTTCTATCTTGAAAACTTTATCAATTTCAAACCTGTTATTTACAAATTCATCCAATCCCGTGCAGGTAATGATCGTCTGAATATCGCCGATCGTACTTAACAGATAATTTTGTCTGTTGCTGTCAAGCTCTGACAATACATCGTCAAGAAGCAGAACAGGATTATCTTTTGTTAATTTCTTGACAAGCTCGATTTCCGACAGCTTCAAGGAAAGCGCCGCCGTTCTCTGCTGACCCTGGGACCCGAATCTTCTGATGTCGATATCTCCCACCATAAAAGAAAAATCATCTCTGTGAGGACCGACGGTCGTCTGCTTTAATTTCACGTCCCTGTCCTGACAGGAGGAAAGGGATTTTTCATAATCCTCAATGATAACATCAGGCTCATATTTAATAATAAGCTCTTCTTTATCTCCTGACAGTTTCTTATGGATATCAAAAATAATTTCATTTAACTGCTCTGTAAAAAGTTTTCTTCTCTCAATAATTTTGCTTCCGAAAGAAACAAGCTGGGAATCCCAGATATTCAATGTTTCCTTTAAAGAGGGATTAAAGTACATATCCTTTAACAATTTGTTCCTCTGATTTACAATCTTATTATAATGATTCAGATTATAAATATAAAACGAATCGAGCTGGCACAGCTCCATATCCACAAATCTTCTTCTCTCCGAGGGACCGTTTTTAATGATCGAGAGATCTTCCGGTGAAAAAAATACGACATTTAACAATCCCAAAAGCTCCGCCGCCTTTTTTATTTTCTGACCGTCGATCGCAATTCCCTTGGTTTTATTTTTGCGAAGGTGCATATCTACCCTGATTTCGACTTCTTCTTTTTCAAGATAAGTCCTGATATGTGCTTCTTCTTTTTTAAAATTTACGATATCCTTATCTTTACTTCCCTTATGGGATTTGGTGGTAGCGGATAAAAAAATGGCTTCCAATATATTTGTCTTTCCCTGAGCATTGTCACCATATAAAATATTCGTTCCCTTACTGAAATCAATATGTAAAGAATCGTAATTTCTAAAATCCGCTAATTCCAACGATTTAATAATCATTCGTTTGTTACCTTAATTTGTTGTCCGTTATATTCAATTACATCACCGGGACGTATTTTTTTACCGCGCTGTACTTCCACTTCGCCGTTTACTTTTACAAATCCTTCCTGAATCTCTATCTTTGCATCCACACCCGATCCCACCAGACCCGCCAGTTTCAAAACCTGTCCGAGCTTGATAAAATCATCCCTGATTCTTATTGTTTCCATATTTTTCCTATTTATTCTCCTACGCGAAACTTAGAAGTTCTTGGCGTTTCGTCCAATGGCGGAACGTCTTTAAAAGTACTTCTCACATTGTTATTCTACATTGATAAAGTTTACGGGAAGAATCATATAAATATAGCTCTCTTTTTCATCCTTGATAAAACAGGGCGCCTTCGGATTCACCATATAAATCAGAATTTCCTCATCCTCAATTACGCGAAGCGCATCAATCAAGAACTTGGGATTGAATCCGATCTTCAGATCCTTTCCTTCTTTTTCGATATCTATATCTTCATCCATACTGCCAACAGTGGAATTCATCTTAAGCTGCATGGAAGCGTCCTTCACATCGATAATGACAGGCTTCTTATCCCCTTCCTTTACAAGGAGGGTGGCTCTGTCGATACAGTCGAGAAGCTCTCTCTTATTCATTTTAATTTTTGTCTCGTAATCGCTGGAAAGCATCTGGTCTATCTTAAAATACTCTCCCTCAATTAACCGGGAAACAACGACTGTGTCGTTAAACTCAAATAAAATATGTTTATCCGTAAAGAAAATGTAAACATCCTTATCCATATCCCCGGATAAAATCTTACTGATTTCACTTAATGTCTTTCCGGGAACCACTACCTTTTTGCTGTCATAGGAATTCTTAAGGGCAATCTTTCTGATGGAAATACGATGTCCGTCCAGAGAAACCACCTTTAACATATCGCCTGTAATCTCAAACAGCTCGCCTGTCATCAACTTATTATTTTCATTATCAGCTATGGAAAAAATAGTCTGCCTGATCACTTCCTTCAATGTAAACTGGGAAATAACAACAGAATCATTTCTCTCTATCTCAGGAAGGTAAGAAAAATCCTCTCCTGATTTTCCGATAATATTGAATTTTGCCTTTTCACAGGTAATCGTTGTCTTAAAGGAAGGGTCCGTCTCAATGGTGATATCATTGTCAGGAAGCTTCCTCACAATCTCAAGAAAAATCTTAGCATCAAGGGCAATCATTCCCTTCTCTATAATTTCTCCTTCAATCACAGTCTCAATTCCAAGCTCCATGTCGTTGGCAGTCAGTTTGATACTACCTCCAGTAGTATCTACCAGAATACATTCCAGAATAGACATGGTAGTTTTATTTGGGACAGCTTTTGATACTGTCTGTACGCCGGTTAACAAATTAGATTTTGTACATACGATTTTCATCTGTGAATAACTTCCTTTCCTGCTTGTGGGTGATTTGAAGTTCCGCCTTAAGTTAATAAATTAAAAAATATTCCGTAGTAATCATAATAATAGATGTAGATATGTGAATAACCCCATCTGTCCCATTATTTATCAGCATTTTTAAAAAATTTATGATGTTGATAATTCAGGACAACCTGATGATAAATCAAAAGTTATAAACAATTCTTTTTTACCTATATAAATGACATTAATGTCATAACATGGTCATTCACATTAAATTTACAATGGATGTTGAAAACATTGTGTATAACGATTAGGGCATGATTTTCTTTCTGATGATATCTACCTTATTTTTTAATTCTTCATTTTCTTCCATTTCTTTATTAATTGTTTTAATGCCGTGTAAAACCGTAGTGTGATCCTTTTTGCCGACTGCTTTTGCTATGTTCTGTAAGGAATTTGCTGTCATTTCCCTGCAAAAATACATCACTACCTGTCTTGCCTGGACAAGTTCTGCCGTTCTTTTTTTAGATGCGATATCTTCAGGACTGATGCCGAAGTGTTCCGCAACTACTTCTATAATAAAAGAAGTGGTGATCTCTTTCTTATTATTCGGATAAATCACATCCTTCAGGGCTTCTTCCGCATATTCCAGATTGATATCTACTTTATTTAATTTGGAGAAGGCCATAATTTTATTTAAAGCGCCCTCCAACTCCCTGATATTGGATTTTACGTTCTCCGCAATATATTGTAAAACTTCATTGTCAATTTCTTTGTTATAGTTTTCTGTATTTTTTTGAAGAATTGCCATTCTTGTCTCATAGTCCGGCGGCTGGATGTCTGCGATCAGACCCCATTCAAACCGGGAACGCAGCCTTTCCTCCAATGTTTCCATATCCTTTGGAGGCTTGTCTGAGGATAAAATAATCTGTTTACCCGCAGAGTGCAGAGTGTTGAAGGTGTGGAAAAATTCTTCCTGGGTGCTTTCCTTACCGATGATAAACTGAATATCATCAATCATAAGAATATCCACTGTCCTGTATTTATCCCTCATATTATTCATTTTCAGGGCGTCACCGCTTCTGATACAGCTGATCACTTCGTTGGTAAAGTTTTCGGAAGTGACATACAAAACTTTCATTTTCGGATTTTTCTCTAATATAAAATGTCCGATGGAATGCATCAGGTGTGTTTTCCCAAGTCCTGCTCCTCCATATATATAGAGAGGATTGTATACTTCTCCCGGAGACTCCGCCGCAGCCAGAGCTGCAGAGTGCGCTAATTTGTTATTACTTCCTACAACAAAGGTATCAAATTTATATTTTGGATTCAGATTTGCATTTTCATAATTTACATGATTGGTTGGTTTAACTGTGGATTCTTTATTTTTATTCTGTTCTTTGGCTTCTTTTTCTAATATAAAAGAAATATCATAAGTATGATTCATCATTTCAGAAACAATGACTTTAAAAAAGTTTTTATATTTAGAAGAAATGTAATTGAGAGCATGGGCCTGATCGGAAGGTATCATAATGATAACCACGTTATCCTTCACATCATAAAAGCGGAGAGGTTTAATCCAGGTATCATAGGAAACATCAGTCAGTTCATATTCTTTTCTGATTGTATCTTTAATCTCATCCCAATTTTCTTTGATAGAATCCATAATATCTGTATCCCCATTGTTTTCTGATATAAAATACATGATGTTATCATTTCAGATAATTTATGCTACATCGAAATTACCCTACCATATATAATAATACAAACATCAGAAAAATTCAAATAATAAGTTATCCACGCGAAGAAGAGGTATGTGGATACCAATTTACACATATATAAAATGTGTGTTAAAATTTTTTATCAACAATAAAGATGAAAGTTATCCACATATTTATGAACATATTGTGGATTAATTATGTAAATCTTTAGAAATGGAAATTATATAATGAAATAAGAAAATTAAAAAAAGTAAAAAAATACATGGTTTTACTTGACGTTTTCCTATTAATTATATATAATCAACATGTTGTTTTCCAAATAATGATAACATTAGGTTTACCTTATAAAATAGTAAGGTTCTGAAAAGGAGGTGCGATGGAATGAAAATGACGTTTCAGCCTAAAAAAAGGCATAGGTCTAAGGTTCACGGTTTTCGGAAAAGAATGAGTACCAAGGGTGGAAGAAAAGTCTTAGCTGCAAGACGTGCAAAGGGAAGAAAGAGATTATCAGCATAGGCCGCATTTATGTGGCCTATTTTTCTAACTACTCAGAGCAGTGCAAAATGTATAAAAGGTTAGATATGAGTTTGTGAGTCAGCACTGTTTAGATAGGGAGAGATCGAATAAAATGGTATTTTCAGAGTCATTAAAGAAAAACCAGGATTTCCGGAATGTTTATGAAAACGGCAAAAGCTACGCCGATAAGTATTTGGTAATGTATGTACTGGAAAACAACAAAAACATAAACAGACTGGGTATTTCCGCCAGTAAGAAAGTGGGAAACAGTGTAGTGAGACACCGCTTTGCCAGACTGGTGAGAGAAAGTTACCGGCTACACGAAAATATATTTAATAGTGGTTTAGATATAGTAGTCGTTGCGAGAAAAAGTGCGGCATCGGTTGGTTTTTTTGAAATCGAGAGCGCACTGTTACATCTTTCAAAGCTTCATCATATCATTAAAGTTTATTTTTATGATTGTGAAGAAAGATAACTATTCAGTATAGGTCGAAGCATTTACTGCTGAGACCGTAAGAATATGACACAGATATGCAAAATTCTATCGTCGAAGACGGTTCTAAGCGCCAGTGGCGCTTGGTTAGAACGGACCGAAGCGGAGCGAAGACTTTGGAATGAATTTTGCATCGGAACTGTGAAGGGACTGAACAGTTACGAATTAGAATTTATGATGAAAAAAGTTGTGATCTGTTTTATCAAATTCTATAGAAAATATATTTCTCCCATGAAGAGCACGAAGTGCCCTTATATACCTACCTGTTCGGAATACGGGCTGGAGGCTGTGGAAAAATACGGCGCTTTCAAGGGGGGACTTCTTGCTTTCTGGAGAATATGCAGATGTAATCCTTTTTCAAAAGGTGGTTATGATCCTGTTCCCTGACAATAGGAATAACGGGAAACTTGTTTTTGTAAGGAGGTAAGACATTTTGTCAAATATTTTGTTGACCCAGGATACAGGAAAGATTATCGGACCTGTGGCAAAATTATTGGGTTATATTATGGAAGGCATTTTTTATGTGATAGACAAAATCGGCATTCCTAATATCGGACTTGCCATTATCCTGTTCACTATTGTTATTTATCTGTTATTGATGCCTCTCACGATCAAACAGCAGAAATTTTCCAAGCTTTCTGCCAAGATGAATCCCGAGTTACAGGAGATTCAGAAAAAGTATAAGAACAAAAAAGACAATGATTCCATGATGGCCATGAACATGGAAACCCAGGCAGTTTATGCGAAGTACGGCGTTTCTCCTTCGGGAAGCTGTGTGCAGCTTTTGATCCAGATGCCCATTTTGCTGGCGCTTTACCGGGTAATTTATAATATTCCTGCATATGTTGGTAAAGTAAAGGATGCCTTTTTCCCTCTGGTGGATAAACTGATTGCCGAGCAGGGCAGTGTGGAATTTCTAAAAGGTTTCTCCAACGCCAATATGTTTACGAAACAGTTTGAAAATGAAAATTTTGTGGGCGGCGTTACTTCCTATGTGCAGAATACCTTTGTAGATGTACTGAATAAAGCTTCCAGTGCAGAATGGGTGAGTCTGAAAGAAAATTTTTCCAGTCTTTCCGCAGATATTGACCATACTGTGTCTTTGCTTGACCAGTATAATAATTTCTTAGGCCTGAGCATGTCCAACTCTCCTTCCTTTACTTTCGGTGAGGCAAGAGCGACAGGGTCTGTTTTGATGATGATTGCTGCTTTTTCGATTCCGGTACTTGCGGCGTTGACACAGTGGATTAATGTAAAGCTGATGCCCCAGCAGCCTACCAATACGGAAAATGAACAGCAGAATACCATGGCGCAGTCCATGAAAACAATGAATATGGTTATGCCGATCATGTCCGCTGTTTTCTGCTATACGCTGCCTGCTGGTATGGGACTTTACTGGGTAGCCGGTGCGGTGGTAAGAAGTATCCAGCAGATTCTGATCAATAAACATATTGATAAGATGGATCTGGATGAGCTTATTAAGAAGAACGAAGAAAAGGCCAAAAAGAAAATGGAAAAAGCTGGCCAAAAGGCAGAGAAGATGGCTGCTTATGCGAGCATGAACACAAAAAATGCAGGCATGGCGTCGAAGGCTTCCGTTTCTTCCAAACTGAGTCAGGAAGAGAAAGAAGAGCTGGTCAGAAAATCAACAGAGTACTACAGCAAAAATGCAAAACCCGGCAGTATGATGGCTAAGGCAAACATGGTAAAGGAATACAACGAAAAAAATAATAAATAAAACAGGAGGTAAAAAGATGGACTTTATTGAAATATCCGCAAAAACCGTAGATGATGCGATTACAGAAGCTTGTCAGAAATTTACTGTAACCAGCGATAAGCTGGAATATGAAGTAGTAGATGAAGGAAAGACCGGATTACTCGGTATCGGTGCAAGGCCCGCTGTTATTAAGGTAAGAGTAAAATCTTCTGTGGAAGATAAAGCAAAGGATTTCCTGAAAGAAGTTTTCGCTGCGATGGATCTTACCGTTGTTGCAAATATTGATTATAAAGAAGAAGAAAATTCTATGGATATCGAACTTTCCGGGGATGAAATGGGTATTCTGATCGGTAAGAGAGGTCAGACGCTGGATTCCCTGCAGTATCTGGTATCTCTGGTAGTCAATAAGGATACGGAAAATTATATCAGGGTTAAGGTTGATACGGAAAATTACCGTAAGAGAAGAAAAGATACGCTGGAAAACCTGGCTAAGAATATTTCCTATAAGGTGAAAAGAACAAAGAGACCTGTTTCTCTGGAGCCTATGAATCCTTATGAGAGAAGAATTATTCATTCTGCTCTTCAGAATGATAAGTATGTGACTACTTACAGCGAAGGAGACGAACCCTTCCGTCATGTGGTTGTAGTTTTGAAGAAGTATGAGAGAGGCGAAAGAAGATACGAAAAGAATTACGAGAAGAGCTATGACAACAAAGCTGATGAATAAACAGAGATAGAATGTGTGAAAACCGGTGGGTAAATAAGCCTGCCGGTTTTTGTCATAGTGGATTTTTTGTGAAGTATGTAGTAAAATTGAATAACTGTAGAAAAAATCGTCGCAATTATATTTGGGAGAAAAATATGAGAACAGATACGATCGCTGCTATCGCTACCGCTCTTTCTGATTCGGGAATAGGAATCATACGGGTAAGCGGTGAAGATGCAATTCCGATTGTCCACAAAATATATCGCAATAAAAAAAATCAGGAGGTTCTTTCTGATTATAAATCGCACACAATCCATTATGGTTTTATTATAGAAAAAAACGGAAACCTGATTGACGAAGTGATGGTTTCCGTTATGAAGTCGCCTCATAGTTATACGACGGAAAATACGGTAGAAATTAATTGTCATGGCGGAGCCCTGATGATGAAAAAGATTCTTATGACAGTGATAGAGGCGGGAGCCAGATTAGCGGAGCCGGGAGAGTTTACGAAGCGGGCTTTTCTGAATGGGAGAATGGATCTTTCGAGGGCGGAAGCGGTTATGGATATGATCCATGCAAAAAACCAGTTTGCCCTTAGAGCTTCCATAAGACAGCTTCGGGGTTCTGTATTTGATAAGATAAAAGAGCTTCGGAAAAAAATTTTATATGAAATTGCTTTTATCGAATCGGCTTTGGATGACCCGGAGCATATCAGTCTGGATGGATATACGGAAAGGTTATCAGATCAGGTATGTTATCTTGTGAAAGAAATCAACAGGCTTTTAAATTCCGCGGATGATGGGAAGATGTTAAAAGAAGGAATTCGTACGGTTATTGTGGGTAAGCCGAATGTGGGAAAATCTTCTCTTTTGAATCTTCTGGTGGGACAGGACCGGGCTATCGTTACGGATGTCGCGGGAACCACGAGAGATACATTGGAGGAAACAGTTACTTTAGGAGATATCACTTTAAATGTTTATGATACCGCAGGAATCAGAAATACAGAGGATGTGGTGGAAAAAATAGGCGTTGAGAAGGCTAAGACAATTTCTGAGGACGCAGATCTGATCTTATATGTGATGGATACTTCTATTCCTGTTGATGAGAATGATAAAAATATTTTGTGGATGATAAAGGATAAGAAAGTGATCATTCTTTTAAATAAGTCAGATCTGGATGAAGTGGTTGACCAATCATCGGTAGATGCTTTGTTGTTGGAGGTTACAAAAAAGAGCGGCAGTCTGTATGGGTTGTCTGGAATAAAATGTGAAGAAGAAAAGGAACAGGATGACAATATTCAAATGATCAGAATTTCTGCCAAAGAAAATGAAGGTTTAGATACTCTGGCTGATTTGATAAAGAAAATGTTTTTTCATGGGCAGATTTCTTATGACGATGAAGTTTGTATTACCAGTTCCCGTCATAAGGAGGCGCTTTTGGAAGCGCTTGACAGTATGAATCAGGTTCGTTTCAGTCTTGAAAATGATATGCCGGAGGATTTTTATTCTATTGATCTGATGAATGCTTACGCTTCTCTCGGAAGGATTATAGGGGAAGAGGTGGAAGATGATCTGGTGAATGAAATATTTTCTAAATTCTGTATGGGAAAGTAAGTTTTTATATTTTTTTGTAAGTAGTAAAAAGTTATTCGGAATGAGGGTGTTGGTAATGTCAGAATTGAGAGAAGTATGCGATGTTTGTGTGGTCGGTGCGGGACATGCGGGGTGTGAGGCGGCTTTGGCCTGTGCGCGGCTTGGCTTTGAGACTGTGATTTTTACGGTGAGTGTGGACAGTATAGCCCTTATGCCCTGTAATCCCAATATCGGCGGAACTTCCAAGGGACATCTGGTGAGGGAAATTGATGCGCTTGGCGGGGAAATGGGAAAAAACATTGATAAGACATTTATTCAGTCTAAAATGTTAAATAAATCCAAAGGACCGGCAGTGCATTCTCTCAGGGCGCAGGCGGATAAAGCGGAATATACCCGAATGATGCGAAAAGTTTTGGAGAATCAGGATCATCTGACAATCAGGCAGGCAGAAGTCTGTGAACTTCTTGTGGAAAAAAACGAGGAATCTTCTTCTGAAATGGTAACAAAAAAAATAGTGGGATTGAAAACTTTTACGGGGACTGTTTACGAATGTAAGGCGGTCATTTTATGTACGGGTACTTATCTGAAAGCCAGATGTCTCTGTGGGGAGGCAATTACTTATACAGGACCGAATGGTCTGCAGGCGGCCAATCATCTGACAGATTCTCTTTTAGATTTGGGAATTGAAATTCGTCGTTTTAAAACGGGAACTCCGGCAAGAATGGACAGGCGTTCCCTTGATTTTGATAAAATGGAAGAGCAGTTCGGAGATGAGAGGGTTATTCCTTTTTCCTTTTCCACAGATCCGGATGAGGTGCAGATAGATCAGGTGTCCTGTTATCTGACTTATACCAATGAGCAGACCCATGATATTATCAGGGCGAATCTTGACAGATCCCCTATCTATGCGGGAGTGATAGAGGGAACGGGTCCCAGGTATTGTCCTTCTATTGAAGATAAAGTAGTTAAGTTTTCGGATAAGGACAGGCATCAGGTTTTTATTGAACCTGAAGGGCTTCATACAAATGAAATGTATGTGAGCGGCATGTCTTCTTCACTGCCTGAGGATGTACAGCTTGCTATGTACCGTACGGTGCCCGGAATGGAACATTGTAAGATGGTGAGAAATGCCTATGCCATAGAGTATGACTGCATAGATCCGAAGCAGCTTTATCCTACTTTGGAATTTAAGGATATCAAAGGACTTTTCAGCGGCGGGCAGTTTAACGGCAGCAGTGGTTATGAGGAAGCGGCGGCGCAGGGTCTGATAGCGGGTATCAATGCATCGCTTTCCATTCAGGGAAAAGAGCAGATTGTTCTGGATCGTTCTCAGGCTTATATCGGTGTTTTGATTGATGATCTGGTTACGAAGGAAAATTTTGAGCCATATCGTATGATGACTTCCAGAGCGGAATACCGTCTTTTGCTCCGTCAGGACAATGCGGATCTGAGGCTTCGTCAAATCGGTTATGAGGTTGGTCTGGTTTCGGAAGAGCTTTATCAGAAAACATTAAATAAGAAAAAACAGATTGATAAAGAGATTTTGCGATTAAAAAATACAGTGGTAGGCGCTTCTAAAAATATACAGGAATTTTTGTTGGCTCATGAAAGCGCTCCATTAAAAACAGGTGTTACGATGGCGGAGTTGATCTGCCGCCCTGAGCTAACATATGAGATGATTGAAGAGATTGACCTTGAGAGAATGTCTCTTCCGGCGGATGTGGTGGAACAGGTGGAGATTGAAATTAAGTATGAAGGGTATATCGAAAGACAGTTAAAGCAGGTAGAGCATTATAAAAAGATGGAAAAGAAAAAAATTCCTGCCGGTCTGGATTACAATGAGGTAGGCAGCCTGCGGCTGGAGGCAAGACAGAAGCTGATTGCCTATCAGCCTGTATCCGTTGGACAGGCTTCACGGATATCGGGTGTTTCACCAGCGGATATTTCTGTGCTTTTGGTGTATTTGGAAAACTATAGAAGAAAGTGAACGATTCGAAGAGTTTTATATATTGTAAATTAGAAAAATATGAGGTGAAATTTTGAATTTAGAAAAACTAACACAGTTTAGAAAAGACCTGGAAGAATTACATATTGTGTTGTCAGACATACAATTCAATCAGTTTCTTACTTACTATGATCTGCTTGTGGAAAAAAATAAGGTGATGAATCTGACAGCGATCACGGAATTTGACGAGGTGATGAAAAAACATTTTATAGACAGTCTTTCTCTGGTAAAGGTTTGCGATTTGAAAGGCAGTATTTCTGTTATCGACGTGGGAACAGGAGCGGGATTTCCCGGTGTGCCTCTTAAGATTGCGTTTCCTGATTTGCATCTGACACTTTTGGATTCTTTGAATAAGAGAGTGGGATTTTTACAGGAAGTGATTGAAAAACTTGAGCTTCAAAATGTACAGGCAATTCACGGTAGGGCGGAAGATTTTGCAAAGCCGGATCAGATGCGGGAAAGTTTTGATCTTTGTGTTTCAAGGGCTGTGGCAAATTTATCTGTATTGTCGGAGTATTGTCTTCCTTATGTAAAAGTTGGTGGAAAGTTTATTTCTTATAAATCCGATAAAGTTAATATGGAATCAGAGGGAAATAAAACCGAGATTATGGAAGCGGAACATGCGATATCCGTTTTGGGAGGAAAGCTGGCGGTGCAGAAAGAGTTTACACTTCCCTCATCCGATATTTACAGAAATTTGGTTGTGATAGAAAAAAACCGCCCTACTCCGAAGCAGTATCCTCGGAAAGCAGGGACGGCAAGTAAGAAGCCATTAATGTAAAAATTGCGACAGCGTAAACCATTTCGGGAGAATGCGAAGCATTCTCTAAATCGTCGCTGCCGGGCAACAATTTTTTATAGGAACATGCGGATCTGTTCCAATACTTCATCCGGCGCTTCCAGTTGAGGAAGATGTCTTGTATTGGGAATAAAGGCTTCCTCAATAGAAGCGTTATAGTATTTGTAATTTTCGATTACAGTTTTTATTTCTTTTTCTTTTTCACCGCCGATCATCAGAATACTATTATTTATTTCTTTTAATTCGTTGAGAATATTCATATTCATATATTTACCTATATAACTGGCGAAAGCATATTTTGAATTGTAGCCTCCAAGGTGGGCAGCCTCCAGATAATTGTAAATATATTTTTCTCTGACTTCTTCAGGGTTATAAAAATATGTCTGATAAAATGTTTTTTCTATGCCTGTCCGGTTGGAAAGCAGATGGTAGATAAATGTTCCGATAATGGGTGACTCAATGAGCAGCTTAAACAGGCTTGTCTGTTTGGAAGGAATCTGATTTTGTAAATAAAGGTTCTGTGGATTGATGCATATAATTTTATTAAATATATCAGGGTAATTATGACATGCCATGATCACAAAGGGTACCGATTCTCCTGTCACTACGACAGATGTTTTTCTGCCAATGGCATTTTTGATAAAATCTGTAATAAGCTGTTCGTACAGATTATTGGTGTAGGTCATGGCAGGTTTGTCTGACATGCCATATCCTAAAAGATCCAGAGAATATATTTCATGCTTTTCTGTGAGATTATTAATGAGTCTGTGATATTCATAATTGGAGCTGCCCACTGTCAGATCGTGAATCAGAAGCAGAGGGCTGCCGTTTCCTTTTTTCTGATATCTGATTTTTCCGAAACGCCATTCATAGTAATAATTTTCTGAATTGCTGAGAAGATTTTTGATCGTGCATAGGGATGTATGTATTCTGTTGATTCCATGTATGGCAGCGATGGAAGTTCCTGTTAAAACAGCTGCTGTGGTAAGTTTTTTAAACATATTATTGTTTTCCTTCCTGAATTTTAACTTATGCATAAAGTATATCATTTTTTCAATTCAATTTCTATAAATATTCTTTTCTTGCACCTAATTTTGGTATATAATAGCCGCAAAGGAAAACAAGCGGAGCTGTAAAGAAAAGTAAGAAGTGGGGTAGATATGGATAATGTAAATAATGTTTCGGAAAATTCTTCAGAGTTTCACATGAAACAATTTTCCGTTTTAGATGTGCAGGAGAAGGAGCGACAGAGAATAGCGAGAGATCTTCACGATACTTCCCTTCAAAATCTAACTCATCTTGTCCATAAGGTTGAGTTGAGTTCTCTATATATTGATCGTGATCCGGTGAAGGCAAAGCTGGAGCTTGCTACGATAGAAGTCGGTTTACGCAAAGTAATTGATGATATCAGAAACAGAATTTATGATCTCAGACCGATGACTTTTGATGATTTAGGTCTGCGGCAGACTTTGATAAATCTTTTTTCTCTGATAAATCAAGACGGAAAATTTGAAGTGATAGCGGATATAGATGATATAGATGACAGTTTTTCAGGTGAAGAAAAAGAAATTTCACTTATCATGATATATCGTATTATTCAGGAGTGTGTTTATAATGCTGTTGAACATTCCAAAGGAAATAAGATAGAGATATCTTTAAAGGAGCAGGAGGATGTTTTCCAGATAAAAGTTTGTGATGATGGAATTGGTTTTGATCAGGAGGAGGCTGAAAAAAAAGACCGGCATTTTGGTTTAACTGTTGTAAAGGAGAGAGTATTTCTTTTAAATGGAAAAATAGATATGGATACACAGAGGGGAACTTCCATTTTAATAGAAATTCCAAAAATAAATGATATATAATTTAGGATAGGAAACGGAGTGTATAATAATGGAAAAAATAAGGGTAATGATAGCAGATGATCACAGTCTGATTCGGGAGGGATTAAAGCAATTATTAGAATTTGATGGAAGTATTGAAGTTGTAGGTGAGGCGTCTAATGGGGTAGAATGCCTTAAAAGAATGAATGAATATAATCCGGAAGTTCTGCTTCTTGATATCAATATGCCGGAGAAAAATGGAATAGATGTTTTGAAGCAGATGAAAGCAGTTGATTCAAAAATTAAAGTTTTAATTTTAACAGTACATAATGAAATGGATTATTTGATGAAGGCAGTTGATATTGGTGTGGATGGATATATATTGAAAGATTCTGAATCTTCAGAATTAAAAAGAGCAATCAAAGCTGTGCGGGATGGAGAAAATTATATACAGCCCTCTTTGATTCCTGCATTGAATAGTCAGTTACTTAGCAGAGATACGGACAAAGATAAAATTTCTTCACTGACAAATAGAGAGTTGGAAGTACTTGTACAGGTAGCAAACGGCATGTTTAATAAAGAAATTGCTACCAATTTGAATATTAGTGAAAGAACTGTAAAGAATCATATATCTAATATATTTAAAAAGATAGATGTTTCTGACCGAACGCAGGCGGCAGTGTTTGCAATTAAAAATAATATCATAAAATTGTATTGATATTGTAAAATTGTTTATTGATAGGTGTAGTAAAGTGTGAATATGATATGTTTCACGTGAAACATTTGGAAGAAAGTGGAGCATTGACACAAGATAATGTTTCACGTGAAACAATTCAGCCCAAGATATTGTGATAATCATCGTGAAACATCAAGAAAAAGAACGAATAATGAGTGTGAAACATCAAAAATTTCGTCAATTTTGCTGTTTACGAAAATAAAGAAGGAGAGGAGCAAAGAATATGAAGATTGGAATACTGGGTGCAGGAAGAATTGCTGCTACTTTGGCGGAGACTATGAATAAAATGCCGGAAGTAGAATGCTATGGGGTAGCCTCCAGAAATATCGAAAAGGCAAAAGCTTTTGCTGAGGAGCATGGTTTTCAACATGCTTTCGGTTCGTATGAGGATATGCTGGCGGACAAAGATGTGGAACTTATTTATATAGCAACACCGCACTCCCATCATTATCAGCATATCAAAATGTGTCTGGATGCGGGTAAACATGTACTCTGTGAAAAAAGTTTTACGGTAAATGAAAAACAGGCAGCTGAGGTTTTTCGCATCGCTAATGAGAAAAAACTCCTTTTAACGGAAGCAATCTGGACAAGATATATGCCTTCCAGAAAAATCATTGATGATCTGCTTGCAGAAAAAGTAGTCGGTGATGTGATGAAAATGACTGCAAATCTAAATTATCCGCTTTTGGAAAAAGAACGTATTGTAAAACCGGAGCTTGCGGGCGGTGCACTTTTGGATGTAGGAATTTATCCCATAAATTTTGCCTATATGCATTTTGGAGACGGTGTAAAGGAAATACATTCCGCTGCACAGATGACGAGTGCCGGAGTAGATGGAGAAAATGGTATGCTGCTTCTCTATGAAGACGGAAGAATGGCAGTTTTGAATTCCGGAATACATGGCAAGTCTGACAGTCAGGGTGTTTTTTACGGATCGGAAGGATGCATGGTCGTGGAGAACATCAATAACCCGGAAGCAATCAAAATATATGATAAGGACAGAAATTTGGTTCGTGAAATTAAAGTACCTGAACAGATCAGCGGTTATGAATATGAAATTACAGAAACAATCTCCTGTATTCAGGAAGGAAATTTGGAATGTCCGTCTATGCCTCATGAAGAAACCTTGAAAATGATGCGTGTTATGGATGAGCTTCGTGCATCATGGGGAATGAAATACCCGGAAGAAATAGAAAAATTGTAGTAATAGATTGATTTCGTAATAGTGAAGAAAACTTAATTGTTACAGACTGTAAAAATTTTTATGTAGATTATCACTTAGATTAGTGATATAATCGTAAACGGACACAAAAATACATGAAGGATAAAGGAATAAGGTAAGTAAATGGGAAGAATAATTGCGATTGCGAATCAAAAGGGCGGCGTCGGTAAGACGACAACGGCCATCAATCTGTCGGCAGCATTGGCAGCCAAGGGAAAAAAAGTTCTGGTAATTGATACAGACCCGCAGGGAAATACGACAAGTGGATTCGGTGTAGAGAAGAACGATCTGGAAAATACAATTTATGAATTGTTTTTAAGCGAATGCTCTATCAATGAATGTATTTTGAAAGATGTGATTCCGGATGTTTCCATTATACCGTCTAATGTAAATCTGGCGGCTACAGAGATTGAGTTGATCGGCGTAGATAAAAAAGAATTTATTTTGAAAAATGAAATTGACTGGGTGAAAGATAAATTTGATTTCATTATGATTGACTGTCCTCCTTCGCTGAATCTTTTGACAATTAATGCCATGACTACAGCGGACAGCGTACTTGTTCCGATCCAGTGTGAGTATTATGCGCTGGAGGGACTGAGTCAGCTGATACATACGGTTAATCTTGTAAAGGAGAGATTAAATCCTGAACTTGATATGGAGGGTGTGGTTTTCACCATGTACGATTCCCGGACAAACCTCTCCATGCAGGTGGTTGAGAATGTAAAAAGTCATTTGAAACAGAAGGTATATAAAACATTGATACCGAGAAATATCAGATTGGCAGAGGCGCCGAGTTACGGAATGCCCATCAATATGTACGATCCAAGATCTGCAGGCGCCGAAGCATACATGCTGCTTGCAGATGAAGTGATTTCTGCAAAGGCAATGAGCGGTGCACGTCTGTAAGATGAAGGTTGAATAAATTGCTTCGTAATGGATGAAAAATGGCGGCAGTAATATAAAATGGAGAAAAAATTATGGCAAAAGCAGTGAGGGGTTTAGGTAAAGGATTGGATTCCCTGATACCGGCTTCCGTACCAAAAGCAGAACCTGTACAGGAAGCGGTAAAGACAGAGGATAATGCACAGGGGACCTATGTCAAAATTACAAAGGTGGAGCCTAACAGAGAACAGCCCAGAAAAAATTTTGATGAGGACGCTCTGCAGGAGCTTGCTGATTCTATTAAACAGTATGGGATTGTGGAGCCTCTGATTGTACAGGACAGAAAAACACATTATGAAATTATTGCCGGGGAACGCCGTTGGCGTGCGGCGAAGCTGGCAGGTCTGAAAGAAGTGCCGGTTATTGTCCGTAATTATACGGAGCAGGAAATCGTAGAAATTTCCCTGATTGAGAATATTCAGAGAGAGGATCTGAATCCGATCGAGGAAGCGCAGGCATATAAGAGGCTTTTGACGGAGTTTAATCTGAAACAGGACGAGGTGGCGGAGAGAGTTTCCAAGAGCAGGACCGCGGTTACTAACTCCATGCGTCTTTTGAAGCTGTGTGATGAAGTACAGCAGATGATCATTGACGATATGATTACTACCGGACATGCAAGAGCCCTGATCACCATTGAAGACCCGGAACAGCAGTATACGATTGCACAGAAAGTTTTTGATGAAAAACTGAGTGTCCGGGATGTGGAGAAGCTGGTTAAAAATTTGAATAAGCCGGAGAAAATAAAGAAGGAGCCAGTTACGGATAAGGCTCTTGAAGCGGTTTATCAGGATCTGGAAGAAAAGATGAAACAGTCTTTGGGAACGAAAGTTTCTATTGCGTCCAAAGGAGACGGCGCCGGAAAACTTGAGATTGAGTTTTATACGCATGATGATTTGGAAAAAATCACGGATCTGTTGACCGGCAGATAATTTGTCATTGTCATATGCAAACAATAATTGTGATCGTCAAATACAGAGAGGCTAAAGATAAATGAACTATAATTTACTGAATGACATGGGACTTGGAAATATGGATTTGACGTATCTGTTTATCGGTGCGTTTGCGGCGATTTTTCTTTTGCTGATTGTTATAATTGTGCTTTGTGTAAATCTGGGCAGACTATCTAAGAAATATAAAAAATTTATGGGTGGTAAAAACGCCAAAAGTCTGGAAAAAGATATCATGGGTCTTTATGAGGATAATAAGCTGATTAAGGCATCCATGGAAAAGAACCGAAAAGATATTGAAAATCTTTATCGGAAATTATCAGGCGCATTCCAGAAAATCGGTATTGTCAAATACGACGCTTTTAATCAGATGGGCGGGCTGCTCAGTTTTTCTCTTGCGCTGCTGGATGAAAACGATAACGGATTTATATTGAATTCTGTTCACAGTGCAGAAGGCTGTTATACTTATACAAAGGAAATCAAAAACGGATTATGTGATATTTCGCTTGGCGAAGAAGAGAAAAAGGCTCTTGACATGGCTATGGATTTGTAGCCGGACATAACCGAAAAGGTTAGGATACGAGGGAAAAATGAGACTGTGTAAAGTAGACGACTTAAAAGGGACTGAAATTTTGGCCAAGGATGCCATGACATTGGAATATAAGATTTTGCTCTCGGCCGGCACGCTTCTCAAACCGGAATATATTGAAAAGCTCAAAGAGCTTAATGTACGGGAAGTGTATGTAAAAGAGAAAGCGCCGGATACGAAAGAAGTGGTGATCCTTAAGGAGGAAGTGGAAGAAAGCTTTCGGTCAAAAGTAAAGAATATTTTAGAGAAGCATACTTACAGCCATAATGAAAATCTAATCGAATTATGTCAGACAGCGGATACTATTATTACGAATATTTTGGAAGAAGAAGAGGTCGTAGAAAAAATCTATGATATTAAGGAAAGAAGCTCTGATATTTATGAGCATTCGATCAATTTGTGCGGCCTTGCTACTATCGTTGCGCTTAAGATGGGACTGCCGCAGCAGATGGTGCACGACATAGGTGTCAGTTGTTTGCTGCATGAGCTGGGACTGCGTTATCTGCAGGTTCCTTATGAAAACCGGAATCTGGACGAACTGACAGAACTGGAATCCGTGGAATACAAAAAACACCCGGTTTATGGGTATTCGGCGCTTCGTGACGAAAATTGGATATCCGAATGCAGTAAAAATATGATATTATATCATCATGAGCGTCTGGATGGTTCCGGCTATCCATTAAAAACGACGGATATTCCGCAGGAATGCCGCATTATACAAATATGTGATGCTTTTGACGAAATGATCTGCGGCATTGGATGCGAGAGAACAAAAGTCTACGAGGCCGTAAGATATTTGAGAAATAATAAAGATATAAAATTCGACGGGAAAATTGTCGATATCTTTTTAGAGTTTACTGCCGTATATCCTGCCGGCACTGTTATTAAGACGAGCGAGGGAGAAACGGGAATCGTCCTGTACCAGAACAGGCAGTATCCTGACCGGCCGGTTATCCGCATTACGAAGGACAGAAACGGAATGGCCGTGGATGTGGTGAAGGATCTTGCGGAATATGATGATCTGTATATTGAAGAAGTGATTGAGTAACTGTCTGGCATTATAACTGTGAAGGTATCGGACTGTTATACAATGGAATAGAAAGGACGGCATATTATGATTGACATTAAGTATTTAAGAGAGAATCCCGAGACAGTAAAAGAAAATATCAGGAAAAAATTTCAGGAGCAGAAGCTTCCGCTGGTGGATGAAGTGATTGCACTGGACGCTGAGGTCAGGGCGGCGCAGCAGGAGGCCGACGATATCCGGGCTAAAAGAAATAAAATATCCAAAGAGATCGGTGCACTGATGGGACAGGGAAAGAAAGAGGAGGCCGAAGCAAAAAAGGCCGAGGTGGCAGCAGGTGCGGCGAGACTTTCGGAGCTGGAAGCAAAGGAAACCGATCTGCGTGAAAAAATCAAAAAAGATATGATGACGATTCCAAATATCATTGACCCCTCCGTTCCTATCGGTAAGGATGATACGGAAAATGTGGAAATTCAGAAATACGGTGACCCTGTTGTACCTGATTTTGAGATTCCTTATCATACGGAAATTATGGAGCGTTTTCACGGCATTGATATGGATGCGGCGGGGCGCGTGGCCGGAAACGGATTTTATTATCTGATGGGTGATATTGCGAGATTACATTCCGCGGTTATCGCTTATGCGAGAGATTTTATGATTGGCAGAGGCTTTACCTACTGTGTGCCGCCTTTTATGATCAGAAGCGCGGTGGTGGACGGCGTTATGAGCTTTGCGGAAATGGATGTCATGATGTATAAGATCGAAGGAGAGGATTTATATCTGATCGGTACATCGGAGCATTCTATGATCGGCAAGTTTATAGATACCATTATTCCGGAGGAAGAGCTGCCTCATACGCTTACCAGCTATTCTCCGTGTTTCCGTAAGGAGAAAGGGGCGCACGGTATTGAGGAGAGGGGCGTTTACCGTATCCACCAGTTTGAGAAGCAGGAGATGATCGTGGTATGTAAGCCTGAAGAGTCTCCGATGTGGTTTGAAAAGTTATGGCAGAATACGGTGGATCTGTTCCGTTCTCTGGATATTCCCGTGAGAACGATTGAGTGCTGTTCCGGTGATCTGGCTGATTTGAAAGTGAAGTCCTATGATGTGGAAGCGTGGTCGCCCAGACAGAAAAAATATTTTGAGGTGGGAAGCTGTTCCAATCTGGGAGATGCCCAGGCAAGAAGACTTCGCATTCGCGTAAATGGTGCTAACGGCAAGTATTTTGCGCATACACTGAATAATACAGTGGTAGCGCCGCCCAGAATGCTGATCGCTTTTCTGGAAAATAATTTGCAGGAGGACGGCTCCGTCCGTATTCCTGAGGTGCTTCGTCCTTATATGGGTGGGATGACAGAAATTCGTTAAAACACAGGTATTAAATGAATCATGACAAAGGAGGTGAAATCTTTGCATAAATTTATGCGGGCGATTGGATTCAGCAAGCTCACAGACAGACGGGAAGAGCAGCGTCTGATTACTGATATTATAATGAACGCGACGCACCGTTCCTATACTTCTAACGGTGATGATACCATACTCGCGGAGTTTTGCGAGGATTTCGCACAGGATATCGGAATTGCCGTCTGCGGTGAGTTCGATGCGGAAGAAAAGTTTACTTACGATTATTTTTATCCTTATCTGCGTGGCACAGGCATCAGTTCCTGTGAGGATGTGTCTGTGGAACGTCATGCGGACAAGGAATCTTATGCGGGCGTATGCGATGATATTAAGGTGGGTGTCAGCCTGATCTTTTATCTGCAAAACATTGTCCCATATGTGAAAGCGCAGACTACGGATATGTTACCGGTGACTGGAACAACTTTAACATTGTCAGGATTGTCAATTAGTGGTAATATAATATTACCGATTGGAAAAGACGAAAGCGATAGACGAAGAATACAGAAAGACTCCATGAGCCGTAACCAGTTGATAGCGGCGGCCCGCAAAGGGGATGAGGATGCGATTGAGAGTCTCACCTTGGAGGATATGGATATCTATTCCACTATTTCCAAAAAGATTCTTACGGAAGATGTATTCAGTCTGGTGGACACCTACTTCATGCCATACGGTGTGGAATGCGATCAGTATTCGGTGATGGGAGAAATTACGGATATTTCTCTGCGGGTGAACAGAATTACCCGTGAGGAAATTTATGTGCTTCGTCTTTGCTGTAACGATCTGGAGTTTGATATCTGTATCAATAAAGAGGATTTATATGGAGAACCGCAGATTGGCCGCCGGTTTAAGGGGGTTGTCTGGATGCAGGGATATATCAATTATCCGATGTAGGTTTTTCTTTATAAATAATAGCAGTTGTTCCCTTAGTTAAATGGATATAACAGGAGCCTCCTAAGCCCCAGTTGTGGGTTCGATTCCCGCAGGGAACATGAAAAGGTTGTAAATGCAAAAATTTTGTATTTACAACCTTTTTTTCATGGTTTATCTGTTTTTCGGATACATCCAGAACAGCCAGATCAAATATGGGAACGTAAAGAGGGCTACCAGGGCGGCCCAGCCCACGCTCTGCCTGTCAACAGCCATGAAGAGAAACACAGCCAGCAGTAAAATATAAGGCCCGTTTATTAACCAGAACAGCATTTTTCTTTTTTCGGAAATACCTGCATCGCTGTTTTCTTCGGGATGGGTCATAGTACAGTGCACCGTTGCACCAAATCGGCCAAAGATACGCTCAGCCCTGTATTCTACGCCGTCAAGTTTAAAAACAGGATACATGCCTTCTTTGATTATTTCCAGATTCTGATTGTTTTCATTGGCGTATAAAAACAGCGCTTCTAAAAATTCCCCGGGATTCATTACCATAGTATCCGGCTGGAAGGAAAAACTTCGTCTACGCTGTGCCGCACTATATCTTTTATAATCATCAATAATTGACATAAACATACCCCCATTCTGTTCGATCTGGTCCATTTTCGTAAGTGTCCCGTCCAGATCTATTTTCCCTGTGTCTGTTTGGAGAAGATCATTGCAGACGTTAATACAGGATTTTAACTTTTGCTGTCGCGTCTGCAGTTCTCCGAGATGCTGTTCCAGTAATGTGTGAAGCTGTATTTCTTCTGACAGAACACTGTGGATGTCTTCCAGTGAACAATCCAGTTTTCGCAGCAGCTTGATTGTTTTAAGCGTGGTTACATCTTCCTGAGAATATTCCCGGTAGTTATTTCCGGGATTTCTCGATGGATGTAGTAATTCCTTTTTTTCATAAAAACGGATATTCTGTTTGGAGATTCCAGTCAGACGTTCCAGTTCATTGATGTTCAATAGAAATGTACCTCCTTTCCCTGTTCGTTACGCTAAGTATAGGGGGTATAGTTAGTATAAGGTCAAGAGGTTAGATTTATTTAAAAAAGAAAAATTATGCATATGATCTAAAATCAGACTTTTTTCCTATTCTGATCAAAAATCAAAATCATCAAAATCCACGCGCATACGTGACCGCCGCTTTTGCTTGCGCTTGATGCGGTTGTTTCTGCGCTTGGCCGTCCTGCCGTTGGCGATTAGCGCGTGTATCATGAATATGGCAATCACAATAGCGGCAAGTACCAAAATAATAAGCAGCACTTTTTTGATATTGATAAAAATGGTATTCTGTAATGGATCGGTATCTGTTTCCGTCCCTGATTCCGTCTTTTCCACGCTGACGTCCGTGGCCGTCATGTTGGTGTCAAATTCATAAGAGGAAGCGTTATCGGTAATGAGGTTTAGGTATGCGTTTCCCACATACATGCCATGGTAAGAATATTCAATTCCGGCGATGCGGTTTTCACCAGACTGGCTGTAATCAATTTCAGAATCCAAATCCTGAAAAGAAACCGTGTTTGGAATAATAACATAGCTGTCGGTATCAATAGAAAGAATAGGTTTGGAATTGCCGAAAACATCATTTCCGATCTGTAAAAAGCCTGTGGATTCGATATTGTATTTTTCTTCGTGTTCTGAAATATTCAGCACTTGAAAATTATGAAAGCCATAGTCAAACAGTTCCACAGTATCCGTGAACTGATCGGGGGATTCCTCCTTAAAAACAACGCAGACAAGACGCATGCCATTCTGCTCTGCGCAGGTGACGAGCGTCTGCCGGGAATCATCGGTATATCCTGTTTTACCTCCCAAAATACCTTCGTATGGGATTTCACCGCTGATTAATTTATGTTTGTTATTTTTATAAAAATCATCAGGCTGTGAATCCGTGGCTTCAAAGTGGTAACGGGCTGTATTACTTATTTTGCACAGCATCTCATTTCTAAAAAACAGACTGGAAATAAGCGCAAGATCATATGCACTTGTATAGTGCTGGGGATCATGGAGGCCGTTCGGATTGACAAAATGGGTGTCGGTGCAGCCGATTTCCTGCGCCCGTTCGTTCATTAGTGCCACGAAATCCTCAATGGAACCGGAAATATATTCTCCTGCGGCATTGGCGGCCTCATTGGCGGAAGCTACCATGATTCCGTAAAGACACTCTTCCAGCGGGATGGCTTCGCCTTCATCCATACCCATATTGGAGCCGTCTGTGGGTACACTGAAAACTGCTTCATGACTAAATTCCACTATATCGTCCAGATTCCCCTTTTCCATAGCGAGAAGAGCAGTCATAATTTTTGTAGTGCTGGCGGGATAAAGACGCTCATGAATATTCTTGGAATAGAGAATAACGCCTGTATTTACATCCATCAGAATAGCGGCCTGCGCGCCTACCTGTGGACCTACAGGCCAGTTATCTATTTCATTTGACTGGATGGGAAGTGCCTTTCGGGATTCGGCTTCTTCCTGCAGCTCTTCCAGGCTTGCCGCCTCTGCAGCCAGAGCCAGGCTATTGGGAAAAGCGCTGCCAAAGATCAGAAGAAAAGCAAGTGGCAGAACTGCGATTCGGCCGAATTGCAAAAACTTATTCTTTTTATTAAAAAACATGCGGTAAAACCTTTCTATGCTAACAAATATATGAGATATGCAATAAATTATGAGTCTGTCCTTACATATCATACACTATTTGAAAGAAAAACTGTAGTGTATTCACAAAAAAAGCAAAATGTGTTAAAGTTCTAACAAGGTTATATGTAAAATAAAAGCAAAGGATATGGAACCATAACAGGTGAACGAAGAGTTATGAGATTGCGAAATGTAACAGGATCAAGAGAAGTGATTGCAGCCTGTGATTATGTGATACATAATCCGCAGGAATGCCGGGGAAAATGGCATGAAATTTTCGGAAACGATTCTCCCATCCGCATAGAGATTGGCATGGGAAAAGGCCGTTTTATCATGGATCTGGCAAAAATGAATCCCAATATCAATTATGTGGGGATCGAAAAATATTCCAGCGTACTGATAAGAGGCATACAGAAGCTGGAGGCGGAGCCTTTGTCGAATCTCTATTTTATCCGTATGGAGGCGGAGGAAATCACGTCAGTTTTTGCGGAGAGTGAGGTCGAACGTATTTATCTGAATTTTTCCGATCCCTGGCCGAAGGACAGGCACGCAAAACGAAGACTTCCCTCCCGTGAATTTTTGCGGCGG
This sequence comes from uncultured Lachnospiraceae bacterium, assembly GCA_947176065.1. GTDB lineage: Bacteria > Bacillota > Clostridia > Lachnospirales > Lachnospiraceae > UBA3282. The sequence continues at coordinate 35,350 of CAMWPB010000017.1, forward strand.
TATGATGAGATACTAATACCGGACGGTGTGATCGAATTTAAGACAGACAACCATGATCTGTTTCAGTTTGCGCTGGAAGAACTGGAACCGGCGGGATGGAAAATTGTGCAGATGACGGAGGATCTTCATAACAACGAGCAGATGATGGAAGGAAACGTGATGACGGAGTATGAGGAAAGGTTTTCTTCGAAAGGAAATCCGATTTATAAATATGTGATTGCGAGATAAATAAATGTAATGTACAGATTTAAAACGGCTGCCTATTGAAATTGAAATATAAGAAGACAAGAAAAAGGAGGAAAAGTAAATGGAGTACAAATTTACGAGCGAAAATTTTGAGAGTGAGGTATTGGATTCGGAAATCCCCGTTCTGGTAGATTTCTATGCGGACTGGTGTGGCCCCTGTAAGATGATGGCGCCGATCATTGCGCAGCTTGCCGAGAAGTATGATGGGAAGGTAAAGATCGGAAAATGCAATATAGACGAGGAGGACGGCCTTGCAAGGATGTACCGCGTCATGAACATTCCTAACATGAAAATCTTTGTGAAAGGTGAAGCGGTCGGAAATATCGTGGGAGCGGTACAGCCGGAAGAGCTGGAAGCGGAACTTGCGAAAGTGCTGTAAAATAAATGTGCTGCAAAACTTTGAATATGTTTTGCAGCACGTAACTTTTTAAAACAAACTGCCGGGGTCTGCGTTTATCATATTATAAAAAGCGCTATGATAGTGATCAGAAAAGCAGTCACCATATTACTTTCCCTTTCTGTCTTCCCTGTTATATAAGAATTTAAGAATAATCGGCGTTGCGATGGAGGAGAACAGGATCAGCAGGATCACGGCCATAAAATAATCTGCGGTCAACAGACCGGCGGCCAGTCCCTTCTGCGCCACAATCAAGGCTACCTCTCCGCGGGTCATCATGCCGACGCCGATTTTCAGGGAATCGGATAAAGTATAACGGCAGATCTTAGCGGCCAGACCACAGCCGATAATTTTGGCGATCAGCGCAACAATCACGAAACAGATACAGAAGATAAACAGTGTGGAATCCATCGCGTCGAAATTGGTTTTCAGACCAATGCTTGCAAAAAACAGTGGGCCGAAAAGCATGTAGGAGCTTACGTCCACTTTGCGTTCTATGTATGTATTGTCACTTAAGTTGCAGAGCACAATGCCGGCTATGTAGGCTCCCGTGATGTCTGCGATGCCGAAATATTTTTCCGCCACGTAAGAGAGCGCGAAACAGAATGCCATGGCGACGATGGGAATGCGCCTCGTGTGCGGGTAGCGCTTATCCAAAGCCAGAAAAGCTTTAAATACGACAAAACCGCCTGCCACCGCAATAACAAAGAAAATGATAGTTTTTAAAACAACCATGCCGGGATGAGAGTCCGGGGACTTAAATCCGATGACAAAGGTAAGTACGATAATACCGATCACGTCATCTATGATGGCGGCACTGACAATCGTTGTGCCGACCTTACTTTTGATTTTGCCTAATTCCTGTAAAGCGGCTACGGTGATACTCACGCTGGTGGCCGTCATGATGGTACCGATGAAAACAGCTTTGAAAAATTCTTCGCTGCCCCAGGGCGCAACGCCATAAAAGCCCATGTATAAAAGAGCGCCGAACACCAGCGGCACAAACACGCCCGCACAGGCGATCAGGAGGGCAATAGGACCTGTCTTGACCAACTCCTTTAAATCCGTTTCCAATCCAACCTCGAACATCAGGAGAACTACACCGATTTCTGCCATATGTGTAATAAAATCCGAAGGGGCAACCCAGCCCAGCACGCAGGGTCCAATCAGGAGTCCCGCCACAATCTGGCCGACTACCTGAGGCGCTTTACATTTTCTGGCAAATACGCCGAAAAATTTTGCGGCAAAAATGATAATTGCCAAGTCTCTTAATACTTCATATGCTTCCATAACAAACCTCCCACAAAATTTCGCTACATAAGAATACACCTTTTATGGGGAAAAAACAAGAGAAAAGGAAGCTGTTTGCCAAGATTTTTAATGGAAAAAGACGGAACTTCCCGATGAAAAAGAAATCCCGGTTCCTGTGTTCGGATGCATGGCGCACCGGGCGCCGTCCGTTATGAAAACCAGCAAGAGAAAAATGCTGGCAGTTTTGCGCCATTTGTCAGGAATTTGATCGTACAGCCTTTCATAAAAGGGGAGGAAGAGACAGACCAGAGCCGTTCCGCCCAGGCCAAAAACGACTGCGCCCAATAGACAGACCCGACCGTTTAGGTTCAGAAAATGCCCGCTGTAATCCCACCAGCGGATGCTCCATTTTTGCTCCAGAAAAAGACTGGTCAGATATTCCAGAACAGTGCAGACAGACATGGACAGTAAAAATACAGGCAGGGGTCTCTTTTTCATACGCCAGAGAAGCATACAGAGCAGAAGTCCTCCAACTCCGTATATCGGGAGGTAGGGTCCCTCGTAAACGCCTCTGTTTATAAAAGCATGTTCCGTGAAAAAAAATAACAGCACTTCCCAGAGCCAGCCCGCGAAGCCGGTGATAAAGAAGAGCAGTACATAAAAGTCAAAATTGTGAGGCAGTGATTTTTTCTTCATGGTTTCAGAATGTCCGATTCCATGCATATTATTCTATAAAATTTGCGAAACAAAGTGGATGAGCTGCCGGAAGCAGATATGGTTATGGCAAATCTGCTTGTAGAGTATATTGGCTACGAGTGCTTTCAGAAAGTGATCCAGAAAGTAACACCCAAGTATGTTTCCTGTATCATTCAAATCAACATGGAAGATAGCTGGGTATCGGATTCGCCCTATTTGCGCGTATTTGACGGATTAGAACGAGTACACTGTCAAATGGAAGAACGCGAATTGGAAAAGGTAATGTTTGAGATTGAATACCATAAAATAAAAACGTTGGAGCATACGCTGCCTAATAAGAAAAAGTTAGTGCAAATGAATTTTGGATATAGTTGAGGAAAAAAGTTGTTTAAAAAATACTGACCCAAATTCATTGTATAGCCAAACCCACTTTGCGGCCTCTGAATTACATGATTATTTGTATTAGCCTGTAAATGAATTACTAATTATCTTTATCATTAATCTTAACAAGGTGTTCCTTTAACACCAGATTGATATACTGGCTAAATGATCGATCGTCATTTTCTGCAAGTTCTTTGATTCCTACAATTATATCCTCATCAAGAGAAACGCTTACTTTTTGCTTATATGGTTTATTCATACTTTTTACCCCTTCTTCTTACTTTTATATTGTATACGAAGTTTCTGTGTGATATGTTGAAGTAGTAATAAGTATCAAAAAGTAGGAATATAGTATGAAATGTATGAGTCAAAAAATATGCAATATGATACATGATTTTTTCCGTCCGTCCGAAGAATCTGTCATGGAGAAATTTGCTATTGTGGAGAAACAAAATATAACAGAGGAAGAAGCCAGGAAATTTTTGAAGATTCTGTATGAATGGAAAACGCAGAATTAACAAATCAGGACAAAAAGAAAACACCGAACTTTCAGTAAGTCCGATGTTTTCAACTTCTCTTATAGTCGAAGCGACAGGATTTGAACCTGCGACCTCTGCGTCCCGAACGCAGCGCTCTACCAAACTGAGCCACGCTTCGATTCATGAACAACTATGATAATACAACATTTCTAAGGGTATTGTCAATGTTTCTGAGCGAATAATTTTGTTTCATTCCCCATTTATGTTATGATAGACTGTATGTTATAACCTTTTTTCTCTTTTCACAGGGAAATTAGCGTGTTGTTGTTCGCAGTAAAGGGTTTGATTTCAGGGAGAAGGAAGCCGGTGGAGAAACATGCACTTAAAATTCCATGCAATGCCATGCCGTTTATCTGTGAGGCGGACTATAGTGTTACGCTGGGGCAGATGATCCATGCCGACCGGACTGTGCCGTTTCACGTGGCGATTTATCTGCTCAGAGGTTCTATGGAAATTGTGGAGGATGGCATCCGTTACGAACTTCTTCCGCACCGTCTCTTTTTCTTAAAAAGCGGGGTGCATCATTGGGGAGAAAAGCCTTTTGAGGAGGGATCAGCCTGGTATTATGCGCATTTTTACTGCAAGGAGCCGGATACCCGGATGCAGGAGCTTCCCCGAAACGTATATTATGACACGAAGGTTTGTCTTGATCCGCATGACAATGAGAAATACATTACGCTCCCGAAACTGACGGACTGTGAGCGTATGCGGCAGGTACAAAAGGATTTTGAGAAGATGATAGAGGCCCATGTGCATGGAAATATTCCGCAGGCTTCGGTAAGGTTATGGCAGATTTTTCTGGAATGCGCAAAAAGTGCGCCGGGTGATTCCGTGGAGAATATTTATGTCAGAAAACTGCGGGAGTTTATACAGATACATGGGATAGAAGGATTTGACGCGGAAGAGGTGGAGACAGTCTGCGGTCTTTCCTATAAATATGCGGGTACGCTCTTTAAAGAGGAAACGGGACAGACGATCCGGGGGTATCAGCGGACGCTGAGGATACGAAAAGCGAAGCAGCTTTTAAAGGAGACGGACAGGCCTGTTACAGAGATTGCGCAGCTTACGGGATTTTCAGATGTATTTTATTTCAGTAAGGTGTTTCATGCAGAGCAGGGCTGTTCGCCCAGCGAATACCGCAGGACCTATATTCCGGGGATCTGATCATCGAAAGCTGACAGCAAAAATAAGTATGGCAGGATAGCAGATACAAAAGGCAATATGATCCGGAATGGAGATTAAAATGAAAAACGTGCAGAGTATAGAATTCCATACCGGAAGCAAGGAAGAAATACTTCCAGGCTTTTCGGATGATTTTCCTTATATTGCATCCCGGGCCGAACTTGACAAATATCCGGGGCATTTTGTGCCCTGGCATTGGCACAGGGCGGTAGAACTCTTTTATATGGAGAGTGGTAGTGTCGAATATAGTACGCCCCGTGGAAAAATCCAGTTTCCGGCTGGCAGCGGCGGCATGGTAAACACAAATGTACTTCATATGACAAGAGCGGCATCTCGGGCGGAGAAAAACAGCCAGATTCTCCATATTTTTGACACTTCTCTGCTTGCCGGAGAACAGGGGAGCAGGATAGAAAGGCAATATATCTCTCCAATCATAACGGCGCCTCAGATAGAAATGATTCCCATTTTTCCGGGCAGCGCAGTACAGGATAGCATCTTAAAACTTATTTTGGAAGCGTTTCGTGTGTCGGCCGATAAATTTGGGTATGAAATGAAAATGAGGGAAGCCTTGTCTGAGATCTGGTTAAAGCTGTTTGAGCTGTCTCGTCCCATGTTGGATCAGGGTGGGGAATTTAACAGGAACAATGATAAGATTAAGCTGATGATGATCTATATTTACGAGCATTATTCGGAAAAGATCTCCATTCAGGAGCTGGCGTCTTCGGCGCATCTTAGTGAGAGGGAATGTTTCAGGGTGTTCCACGATTATCTGCGTATGACTCCTGTGGAATATATCAAAAGCTATCGTCTGCAAAAAGCGTGTCAAATGTTGACAAAAGGGCAGGAGTCTGTCACAGCGGTCAGTCATGCCTGCGGGTTGGGCAGTAGCAGCTATTTTGGAAAGGTCTTTCGAGAATACGCGCACTGTACGCCCTTAGAATATCGAAGAAAATGGCAGGATTGTGATATATAGAGGCGGAAATAAAATATTATTACCACTTGGATTGCACTATAATGATATGTGTAAAGAATATATCTGCACAGAGTCATTCGGATGCTTGAGGAGGACATTGAGAGATGAACATGGAGAACATAAAAATTATTTTTTTTGATATTGACGGCACTTTGATTGACATCAACAGCAGAAAGATTTCGGAAAAGACGCTGGAGACATTGATCCGGTTGAAGGAGCGGAATTATATTCTCTGTCTTTCGACAGGGCGGGCGCCGATGACGGTACCCCGTTTTGAAGGATGGGAACCTGATGTATTTCTTACGTTTAACGGATCGTACTGTTACAACAGACAGCGGCAGATTATCTACAAAAATCCCATTTCCACAGAGGACGCGAAAAAAATTGTCAGAAATGCCGCCGCGATCAACAGGCCTGTGTCGGCCGCCACGCCGGAAAAGCTGGCTGCGAACGGGAAAGATGCAGATCTGGTAAATTATTTTTCCCTTGCCAAACTGGAAGTGGATGTATCCGATACGTTTGATGAGATGATAGAGAACGATGAGATATACCAGATTATGTCGGGAGGGCGCGAAGACGAATATCCGGCGTTCCTGCGGGATGTGGGGAATGCAAAGATAGCAGCCTGGTGGGACAGGGCGGTGGATATTATTCCGGCGGACAGTGGAAAAGGGGTCGGGATTGAGAAGGTGCTTGCGCACTACCATTTGCAAAAGTCGCAGGCGCTTGCTTTCGGGGACGGCAATAATGATATTGATATGCTGCAGGCAGTGGGCGTCGGTGTTGCCATGGCAAACGGGTCGGATGAGTTAAAAGCGGTGGCGGATGATATATGCGGTCATGCGGCGGACGATGGGGTTTACCATTATTGTGTCGGGCACGGGCTGATATCGGAAATCGAGTAAGGAGAATGCGCTAACGGCAAACTTTTGCTGTTCAGTACATAAAAACGGGGGCCTTTAAGCCCCCGCGCCTACCATGTATGCCATGAAATTGTAGCTGTCCTGCAGATCTGTCAGGAAAAGATCCAGCCAGAGCTCTCCCGGACTGATCATCCGAAGCATCTGCAGCGCCTCTGTATTCTGCTTTAAATCGCAGAGCATTTCGTTGGGAAGCTGCAGAAAGACATGGCCGCGGCTGCTTTCTACCATCTGGATAAATTTTTCCGTGTTTTTGATTGTTCTGATATTCACCTTATACATAATTTCCTCTCCCTTCTTTTTTATATGGGTGTCAATAATCCGTTGTGTCTGCCCTTTTCTTTTTTCTTATCTTGTGATATGATTATATCATCAATAAAACTAATATTATTAGAATTAAATCGGCATAATATATGATTATATTTCCAAAAAAGAAAAAATTTAACTATCAGAGGATGCCTGTTGTCGCGTACGGGAAAAGGAGGCCGCTTATATGATACTGCCATGTACAGTACAGACAAATATGCAGGGGGAGGAGCTGCGGGAGCACGGAACCCGCCTTTTCCCGGTCGCCTGTTACCTTGATGTGCTTCCGGGGGATGAGATTCCCTGGCATTGGCACAATGAATTGGAATTAGGGCTGGTTGTAAGAGGAATGGCTGATGTGGAGCTGGCGTCTGTAAAGTACCAGCTCCGTGCCGGGGACGGTTTTTTTATCAATAGTAATATCTTACATGCCGTCTCGTCAGATGACGGAGACTTTTGCGAAATTCATTCGGTAGTGTTTCATCCGCGTGCAGTCAGTGGCAGCACAGATAATGTTATCTGGCAGAAATATGTAAAGCCGCTCACCGAAAATCAGGGCAATCCGGGATTTCATCTGACCCCTGAAACGGAATGGCAGAGACGGGCGCTGGAAGGTATTGCCGAGATCTGGCGGCTGGCGGAACAGGAGGACTTTGGATATGAAATGTATATCCGCAACGAGCTTTCCATGATGACAGCCCTGTTTTCGGAGCATCAGGTCACCGGGAATAAGAAATCTTTTGGCAAGGAACAGCGGGATAATGCCAGAATCAAGGAAATGCTGGCATTTCTTCAGGCCAATTATGACAGAGAGCTGACCATTGAGGATATCGCATCGGCCTGCTCCATCAGTACGAGTGAATGTATCCGCTGTTTCCGTGCGACGATCAATACGACACCCATCGCTTATCTGAAATCCTACCGTCTTCAACAGGCGGCGTTAAAGCTGCAGCTTTCCTCGGATAAAATCTCCGCTATTGCGGAGAGCTGCGGCTTTCAGGAGATGAGTTATTTTGCCAAGTCTTTCAAGGAGGTCTATGGCTGTACGCCCTCAGAATACAGAATCGGAAAATAATACAAATAAAGAAGAATTTTATCCATTTTATTGAGGTATATTTCAGAATATAATACATATAAAAGGTAAACAGACTGTTCAATTGGAGGATAGGAGAATGGGAGATTTAAAATTAGTCAGGGATTTTACGGTGGGGGAAGGGTTTTTCGGCAGATATGAGAAACTGGTGAAGGACGTGGTGCTTCCCTATCAGGAGCGGGCGTTAAACGACCAGATTGAGGGTGCGGAGAAGAGCCATTGCATTGAAAATTTCCGTATGGCAGCGAAAAAACTGAAAACGGGCAGCAGTGGCGGTGAGTTTTACGGCATGGTATTTCAGGATAGCGATGTGGCTAAATGGTTAGAAGGGGCAGCGTACTCGCTGGCACAGTATCCCGATGAGGCGCTGGAGAAACGGTGTGACGAAATCATAGAACTGATCGGTGAGGCGCAGCAGAAGGACGGTTATCTCAATACTTATTTTACGGTGAAGGAGCCGGAAAAACGGTGGACAAATCTTCACGAGGCCCACGAGCTTTACTGCGCGGGACACATGATTGAGGCAGCAGTGGCTTATGCGGAGTGCACGGGGAAGGCGAGACTTCTGGAAATCATGTGCGATATGGCAGATCACATTTACCGCCATTTTATAGAGGAAGGGGCGGAAGGGTATCCCGGACATCCTGAAATCGAGCTTGCTCTGATGCGGTTGTACCGCAGTACCAAGGAAGAAAAATACAAGGAGCTGGCATTGCACTTTATCAATGTGCGTGGTGTGGATTCTGACTATTATAAGAAAGAGATGGAGAAAAATCCCTGGCGTGTCTGGGGAAATAATCCAGATGACAAAGAATACGCGCAAAATTATGCGCCGGTGCGGCAGCAGGACAAGGCGGTAGGACATGCTGTCCGTGCGGTGTATCTTTACACGGGGATGGCGGATGCGGCCATGGAGACGGTGGACAGGGAACTTGCCGACGCCTGCAGGACGCTCTGGAACAATATCACGCAGCACAGAATGTATGTGACGGGAGCCATCGGTTCCGCCTATGAAGGGGAGGCTTTCACAAAGGACGACCATTTGCCAAACAATACGGCCTACGCGGAGACATGCGCGGCCATCGGTCTGATCTTTTTCTCCAATAAAATGCTGTATCTGGAACACAACGGCAAATATGCGGATGTGATGGAGCGGGCATTATATAACTGCGTGTTGGCAGGAATGCAGCTTGACGGCACGAAATTTTTCTATGTGAATCCGCTGGAGATACTGCCCGGCATTTCCGGGGAAGCGCAGACCCATAAACACGCGCTGCCTGTGAGACCCAAGTGGTTTGCCTGTGCCTGCTGCCCGCCCAACGTGGCAAGGCTTTTAGGATCGGTGGCGGAATATGCATGGCATGTGATACCGGGCACTTTATTTTCCAATCTGTTCATTGCGGGGACGCTGGATGTGAGCGACCGTTTTGGCGGCAAGGTAACTTTACAGACAAATTATCCGTATGACAATAAGCTGGAATACCGCTTTGCGCCGCAGGAGGGGAGAAACAGCATGGAGGTGCCTTTGGCAGTCCGTATTCCCGCGTGGAGCAGGCAGACAAAAATCCTTTTGAACGGAAAAGAAACGGGCTGCGAGATCCGGGATGGGTATGCATATCTGAGAGGAGAGTATACTGCGGACGATGTGATTATGGTGGAACTGGATCTTACGGTAAAGCGTGTGTATACAAGTAACCGCGTTTCCGAAAATACAGGCAGAGCTGCCTTGCAGAGGGGACCGCTGATCTATTGTGCGGAGGGTGTGGATAACGAAAACGATATTCTCTCCCTGAGCCTGAAAAAGGACGGAGAGGTGGCGGTGAGCGACTATCTGCCGGATGAACTGTTCGGGATACAGAAGCTTTTTGCGGAAGGGTACCGGGAGACGGTGAACGAGGAGCTTTACAGTTTTGAAAGGCAGGAGGCGCAGCCCTGTCAGGTGACGCTGGTGCCGTATTATACCTGGGGCAACCGGGGTCTGAACCAGATGCGGGTGTGGATCCCTGAGAGGAATTGGTAAAATAATTACCTCAAATAAAGTATAAAAAGGGAATTGTAACTGAGATAATTTCCCGTTATACTTACCTTAATATGGAATTTGAGCGAGGAGGCGGCATGTCCATATGGATGTGCCGCTTTTATACATGTTTAAGTAGAAACAAACAGGAGGATACCAGGATATGCTGAAAAAGGACGACAAAAAGAATGAAAAAAAGAGGGAGAAGGAAATCGACAGGCTTGTGAAAAAGCTGACGCTGGATGAAAAAATAGCCATGATCCACGGCGCGTCCCTTTTCCGTTCCGGCGCGGTAGAGCGGCTGGGGATTCCGGCAATCGAGACTTCGGACGGACCTATGGGCGTGCGTGCGGAGTTTATGGATGACAGATGGATTCCTGCGGGCAATCAGGATGATATGGTGTCTTATCTTCCCAGCAACAGTGCGCTTGCCTCTTCATGGAATTTGGAGCTTGCCCGGAAAATGGGACATGTGCTGGGTGCGGAGGCCAGGGGACGGGGTAAGGATGTGATTCTGGCGCCGGGCATCAATATCAAGAGAGATCCGCTCTGCGGCCGGAATTTTGAGTACATGAGTGAAGACCCGGCTCTTACGACGGCACTGGTTGTACCTTTTATACAGGGCGTGCAGGAAAATGATACGGCGGCCTGTGTCAAGCATTTTGCAGCCAATGTGCAGGAGACGGGCCGGCAGATGGTGGATGAGGTAATTGACGACCGGACACTCTATGAGCTTTATCTGCCTGCTTTTAAGGCGGCGGTTCAGGATGCCGGGGCTTATTCCATTATGGGGGCTTATAATAAAATAAACGGCATCCATTGCTGTGAGAATAAGAGACTGTTGGATGAAATCCTCAGGAAAGAATGGGGATTTGACGGTGCGGTCATCAGTGACTGGGGAGGCGTACATAAGACGAAAGAGGCGGCGGAATGTTCTATGGATCTGGAGATGTCTGTGTTCCCGGATTTTGATGAGTATAAGTTGGCGAATCCCTTAAAGGCGCTGATTGAAAAGGGCGAGATTTCTGTGGATGTAGTGGATGCCAAGGTAAGAAATCTTCTGCGCATGATGTACCGTTTGAAAATGATCGGACCGAAAAAGGATTCCCGTAAGGCAGGTGTGTACAATGCGCCGGAACACCGGGAAGCGGCTCTTTGCGCAGCGCAGGAATCCATGATTTTGTTAAAGAATGAAAACCATACTCTTCCTCTGGATGCGAAAAAGATGAAAAAACTGGCGGTAATCGGCGCAAACGCTGTGACGCTGCATTCGAACGGAGGCGGCAGTGCAGAGATTAAGGCGCTTTACGAAATCTGTCCTCTGGCCGGGCTTAAAATGTATCTGGGCGGCAATGTCCGGGTAACCTATGCGCAGGGATATTATGTGCCGCAAAATAAGACAGATGAGGGGGAAAACTGGCAGGCCACAAGTGTGAATGAGGATAGAGACCCGGATATGGGGAAGGCTGTCCGGGATGAGGCGCATGAAAACGAGAACCACCGCAGGGGTGACGAGGAACGGCTTGCGAAGCTGGAGCGGGAAAAAGTGGAGATTCACGAGAAAAATGAGAAACTGTTTGCCGAGGCTCTGGAGACGGTAAAGGATGCGGATGCCGTTATTTTTGTGGGCGGACTGAATCACGAATATGATATCGAGGGTTTCGACCGGCCCGATATGAGACTGCCTTATGAACAGGATCTTTTGATTGAGGAGCTTTTAAAAGTCAGGCCGGATACCATTATCACTTTCGTGGGCGGTTCTCCCGTGGAGATGCCCTGGCGGGAAAAAGCGCAGGCGATTCTGTGGAGCTACTATGCGGGTATGGAGACAGGAACGGCTCTGGCACAGATTATTTTTGGAAGCATCAATCCTTCCGGCAAGCTGGCAGAGACCTTCCCGGAAAAATATGAGGACTGTGTGACTGCAAAGAACGGACAGTTTGGCGTGTGGGATCAGATTGCGCTGGAGGAAGGTTTATACTGCGGCTACCGTTATTTTGACAGGCAGCATATTGCGCCGGCTTTCTGCTTCGGGCATGGGCTGTCCTACACGGATTTCGAGTACAGTGGGCTTACGCTGAAGGCGGAGAAAGGGAGAAATGTTAAATTGACTTTTTCAGTCAAGAACATTGGAAAACGGGCGGGTGCGGAGACTGCGCAGATTTACATCGCGCCCATTGCGGCGCAGGTGGACAGGCCGGATAAGGAATTGAAAGCCTTTGCCAAGGTAGAGCTGGGAGCGGGACGCTCGAAAAAAGTCTCTTTGACTTTGAAACAGGAAGATTTTATGTATTTTGATACGCAGTTACACAAATTCATTGCAGATGCGGGCGACTATGAAATTCTGGTGGGCGCGTCCTGTGAAGATATCAGACTGCGGGGCATCGCGACGCTTAACTGATGCGAAAACGGTCTGTGATTTGAATATTTCTCCACTCTGCTGTACATGCTTGATTAATAGTAAACGACATAACAAATGTTGTTAACTATAGGACGATTCGGCCGGAAAAGGATTGCCGCGGCATAAGGCATACCGGCGAAATGGTTCGGACAAAAAGCAGGAAAGGGTGGAAGAAATGGATTATAATACGTTACCTGTCGGCCTTGGGCTGGCATTTGCGACCAACCGTGCGGCCATGGACCGCTTTGTGGATATGACCGATGATGAGAAGAAGGAATTTGTGGAGAGAAGCCGGGGTGTCATGTCCAAAAAGGAGATGGACAGTCTGGTGAGCTCACTTACGGAGGACGAGGAGCCTGATCTTCATCTCGAGGATGTGAACCAGATTTTTAAGGGGCCGAGTATCGGATAGATCGCGGTTCAGGTGTGAAAATAGTAAAGGAGTTTCCCATGCAGATACAGCTGCCTGACAAAGTGCAAAAAATCATAAATACGCTGGAAGAAGCGGGGTATGAAGCGTACGCGGTGGGCGGCTGTGTCCGGGATTCCATACTTGGAAGAAGGCCTGACGACTGGGACGTCACCACTTCGGCAAAGCCGGAGGAAATGAAACGTCTTTTCCCGAGAACCGTGGATACGGGTATTAAGCACGGAACCGTCACGGTTCTTCTGGAAGGAGAAGGCTTTGAGGTGACCACTTACCGCATCGACGGCGTATATGAGGATGGAAGGCATCCAACGGAGGTAAACTTTACTTCCAATTTAAAAGAAGATTTAAGACGGCGTGATTTTACGATTAACGCCATGGCTTACAATGAACGGAGCGGACTGGTGGATCTCTACGGCGGCCTTGCAGACATGGAGAACCGGGTAATCCGCTGTGTGGGGGATGCCAGGGAGCGGTTTGAGGAGGATGCCCTGCGCATGCTGCGGGCGGTGCGTTTTTCCGCCCAGCTTGGCTTTCGGATTGACGGCGCGACAGGGGAGGCGGTAAAAGCTCTGGCCTCCAATTTACAGAAAATCAGCGCGGAACGGATTCAGGCAGAGCTGGTAAAGCTGGTGACCTCACCGCACCCCGATTATCTGCGGACGGCTTACGAGCTCGGTATTACGGCGCAGATTCTGCCGGAATTTGATCTTTGTATGGAGACACCCCAGAGACATAAGCACCACTGTTATGATGTGGGGGAACATATTTTACACGCTATGCTTGGTGTGGGGCCGGACAAAGTGCTGCGGCTGGGTATGCTTTTTCATGATATCGGAAAGCCGCAGACGCTGACTGTCGACCCGGATGGGACGACCCATAATAAAAAACATCCTTTTGAGGGAGAAAAAATTACCCGAAAGGTGATGCGGCGTTTGAAATTTGACAACGATACCACCGACAAGGTGTCAAAGCTGGTACTGTACCACGATTACGATATCGCCCCCACGGAGGCGGGCGTCAGGCGGGCCATCAACCGCATGGGAGAAGACATATTCTCCATGATTTTCACGGTACGGCGCGCGGATATCGCCGCACAGAGCGATTATATGAGGGAGGAAAAGCTGGCAAAGGTAACTTACATAGAAAAGCTGTATCAGGAAGTTCTGGCCCGCAAGGACGCGGTTACGCTGAAGGATCTGGCGATTTCGGGAAATGACCTGATTGCCGGAGGGATGCCGCCCGGCAGGCAGATCGGAGAAACGCTGTCTGCGCTTTTAGAGAGGGTGCTTGACGATCCCTCCCTTAATACGAGAGAGATTCTTCTCAAACTGTATAAAGAATTGTAATGAAAACCCCCTGCGTTTCATAAGATGTAACAGTCAGAGTCAGGCGGGGGGTATTTTTTGTGAATGACAGAGCTGTTAATTTATTAGAGCATTATGAGATAGAGGTGCGTCGCACATGGAAAGGCCGCGGGGCAATTCTCTGCGATTCAGACCGTGGTCTGCTCATTATGAAAGAATACGGCGGCCCGGCGGAAAAGGTCGGTTTTCAGGAGTATCTGCTGAATCATATCCGGGAAAGCGGCGTTGTGCGTGCAGAGACGATCTTGCGGACAAAGGAAGATGAGCTTATTGTCCGTGATCAGGACAGGACGGCCTATATTGTAAAGACGTACTGCGAGGGCAGAGAGTGCGATCACCGAAATCCACAGGAGTGTCGTCATGCGGTGGATACGCTGGCGCGCCTTCATGGTGTCTGCGATCTTTCCGGCTGTGAAATTCTGGAGGATCAGCCCGTTTTTCATGTGGAAAATGAGTATGAAAAGCATAACCGCGAGTTAAAAAAGGTACGGAAATTTTTGCGGGAAAAGAGCCAGAAGACCGATTTTGAGATTTATTTAATGAAACATTATGACTATTTTATGGATATTGCCTTGCAAATTACGGGGGAATTGAGTTATTATGCCTATGAGGAGGATTCTTCTTCCGCCTCTGTTGTTTGCCATGGCGATTACCAGTACCATAATATCATACAGACCGAAGAGGGCAGTGTGCTCATTAATTTCGAGAAATGCATCAGGGATTATCCTGTCCGGGACCTGTATCTGTTTATGCGTAAGCTTCTGGAAAAAAATAACTGGTCGCAGTCGCTTGGTGATATGCTCCTTTCGGGGTATAATGAAGTGAGACCTTTAAGCGAACGGGATTGCAGACAGCTGTATTTCCGCTTTGCCTACCCGGAGAAGTTCTGGAAGATTGTGAACTTCTATTATAACAGCGGCAAGGCATGGATTCCCGGGCGCAATATGGAAAAAACGGAGAAGTTGTTTGCGCAGGAAAGGGAGAAACAGCTCTTTTTAAAAAGCGCGTTTCCGTCCTGCATAGCGTAAAAGAATGCCTGAAATACGGCATTTTCCAGACAAACCTGTTTGTCTTCGGATGTTGGGATTTCGCACGGGCGGAATCATGGAGGTAAAAAATGATCAGAATACACAGAAGAATTTCCGAGGCTGTTACAATGTTGACCCTGGCGGCGCTTGTATTGACAGGGTGTACTTCGGAGGCCAGCAACATAGGAAAAGCCAAGGACAAAAACGGAAAACCGGATGTGGTGGACACAGGCTTTACGCTTTCCACCGTGGGAAGCTATGACTCTGCGGATACAGCGGTTGTTCTGTCTACGGACCCGGATAACAAGGCGGTGTCCCTCATCAATATGAATACCGGGAAGCAGTATACCCTCTATTATGACGGGACTACTTATGTGAAGGATAAATATGATGGTCCTATGACGATTTCCCAGATCAAGGCGGGGGATGTGGTGGATGTCACTTTCTTAAAGGGTAAGAAAAAACTTGCCAGCATCAAGCGTTCCCCGGAGGCCTGGGTGTTTGACGAGGTATATAATTATGATCTGGCGGGTGCGAACAAGACGGCCAGCATCGGCTCCCAGACCTATTCCCTGCCTGACAGCGCCGTTGTTTTATCGGAAGGCCGACGTGTGGAGGCAGGCGAGGTGGTGTCGCAGGACGTGGTTACGATCTCCGGCATTGACCATAAGATTTACAGTGTAAACGTGGATAAGGGCCACGGGTATCTGCGCCTGAAAAACGACCAGCCCCTTCTCGGCGGCTGGATTGAGGTGGGGAACAGCGTGATCCGGCCGATTACGGAGGACATGCTTCTCACGGTGCCGGAGGGCAGCTATCAGGTAGTGCTTTCCAACAAGAACGTAGGCTGTGTAAAAGAGATAACGGTGGAGCGTGACAAGGAAGTGGTGCTCGACGTGAGCGATCTGGAAATTGCGGAAGACGCCGTCGGAAAAATTCTTTTTACGGTGGAGCCGGAGAGCGCGAAGGTCAGTGTGGACGGTAAGCCCGTGGATATCAGTAAGGCTGTAGAGTTAAAATACGGGATTCACCAGATACAGGCGGAAGCGAACGGATACGATACTTTGATCAAACATATTCAGGTGGGATCGGAGTATGCTACAATCTCCTTTAAACTGGAGGAGAGCCGGAAGAACGACAGTGAAAATTCCGTCAGCGGCAACACGACGACTTCCGATCGGATTCCATGGCAGGATACCTTGGAGACTTCCAGGGAAAACAAGCCCGGCGTCAGCGACAATACCACCAGCGTGAGTGAAAATGCGCTGGGAAGCTCCAATAATAACAAAGTGTACGTTGATTCCCCGAAGGGTGTCGAGGTATATCTGGACGGGAATTATGTGGGCATTGCGCCCGTCAGGTTCACAAAGACTGCAGGCAGGCATGAGATTACCCTGAAAAAGAGCGGTTATAAGACGAAGACCTACACCATTTATCTGGAAAATAACAAACAGGATGAAACGTATTCCTTCTCCGCGCTGGAAAAGGAGAATACCGGCAACAGCAATAATAAGGACGACGATGATGATAACAATTCCGGCGGAGGTACGGTGGGAGATGACGATCCGCCGCCGCTTACCGGGAAGGTAAGCTTTACGGTTTCACCTGCAGAAGCCAAAGTCAGTGTAGACGGAAAGGAAGTTAATATAAGCGAGCCGCTGGAGTTAGATTATGGCATACATAAGATCGTTATTTCGGCAGACGGCTATGAGACCATGACGGAAGAGATTGAGCTGACAGCGGAGAGTGCGGAGTATTCCTTTACGCTGCGGGAGAGCCAGGAGCCTGATCCGCCGGAGCCTGAAAACCCTGATGACAAGGACCCGGCGAACCCTCCCGATGAAGGTAC
This sequence comes from uncultured Lachnospiraceae bacterium, assembly GCA_947176065.1. Classification (GTDB taxonomy): domain Bacteria; phylum Bacillota; class Clostridia; order Lachnospirales; family Lachnospiraceae; genus UBA3282. Next base: position 52,423 of record CAMWPB010000017.1, read on the forward strand.
CGAAACACCTGTGGACCCGGAGCCTGAGAACCCGGATAAGCCCACAGACCCGACAAATCCCGACGAAGGAAAGGATGATACAAGCGGCGGTGACCAGACCGGCACAGGCAGCGATGGAACGGAAAATGGCGGCAGCAACTCCGGAACAGGCGGTACACAGGATGGACTGACTACGGAAAAAGTGGTGATCACCAAGGAAGCCCATCCGATCCGAAAATGGTTTTCGTCACTATTTAAGTAATTGATTATACGACAATAATAGTAGAAAGCGTCCGATTTGGGATATGTGTCCTTAATCGGGCGCTGGTTTATTTAATGAAATTTAGTGTATTGCTATTGTACGTACATATTGGTATAATATTTTATGAAGAAGGGACAATAAGCTTTAAAGGAGTGACTACCATGGCGACAAAATCAGCTAATTTATATGCAAGAATAGAGCCGGAAGTGAAAGAACAGGCAGAAAGCATATTGTCAGCACTCGGAATTCCAGCTTCCAGCGCGATCAACATGTTTTATAAACAGATTATTTTAAACAGAGGGCTGCCATTTGAAGTGAAGATACCTATGGCAGAATCCATTAACGTGAAACGGTTGAGTGAAGACGAACTGAATGCGGAATTAGAGAAAGGATATGCGGATATGAAAGCGGGAAAATCGAAACCTGCGAAAGAAGTATTTGCCAGTATGCGCAAAGATTATAAAATATGATTTATGAAATTATTGTCACAGAACGGGCAGAGGAGGATTTAAGAGGAATATATGAATATATTGCTTTTGAATTACTTTCGCCGGATCATGCAGTTGGACAACTTAATTTATATTTCTGATAAGGCAAAGCAAACTGTAACTATAGTGCGGGTGATATATGCAGGCCGAGATATAGAAAATCAACTTTAAATGAATTGGTAAGTCATAAAAAGGGTGAAGGAGCACACATGTCTGAAAAACAATATACTTACGAGGAATTTCTGGAAATTATAGCTACACTTCGCAGTGAGAACGGCTGTCCCTGGGATAAGGTTCAGACCCACGAGAGCCTGAAACCCTGTATGATGGAGGAGGCGGCCGAACTGCTTGCTTCTATCCGCATTTATAATAAGACCGGTAATCCCGAAAATATGATAGAGGAGCTTGGCGACGTTCTTCTGCAGGTAGTTATGCATGCTCAGATTGCTTCTGAGGAGGGCCTTTTTACCATGAAGGATGTGGTGAATGAGGTCAGCCGCAAAATGGTACGGCGGCATCCTCATGTTTTTGGCACGGGAGATGCGGATACCCCCGATGAAGTGCTTGTAAACTGGGAGGAAATCAAAAAGGAAGAAAAGAAGGATAAGGACTGGGTGGAATCGCCCTTAAAGGAGATTCCGAAGGAACTCCCGTCGCTGACCAGAGCAGTCAAAGTCTTAAAGAAAATAGATAAACACTATGAGAAAGGCAGTACCTTTGAGCAGGATACGGCTGTCATCTGTGAACTGGCGGAAGCTTTAAAGAACTGTGAGCCGCAGGCGGACAACGTAAAAATAGAAACGCTTTTATCCGATATGCTTTTGCGGATCAGCGACGTGGCCAGAATTACAAAAATACCGCAGGAACAGGCATTAGCAGATCGAATAGATGATTTAATTGAGAAATACGAATAAATTTTCTGACAATAGGAGATTATTTTATAAATATAGGACTAACAACGCGGACTGGTTGCCGACAAACCCGAAAAATGCCGTAAAAAAGGCATTTTTTTCTTGACATGCCGGGTAAAAGCAGATATAAATATGTATAGACGGTTTCCAAGAGAAGCTAAAATAATACGATAACTCATTTAAGAGGAGGAGTTCAAATGAACAAAACAGAGTTAGTTGCAGCAATGGCTGATCAGGCAGGCTTATCTAAGAAAGATGCAGAAAAGGCTTTAAAGGCATTCACGGACGTGGTTGCTGATGAGTTAAAGAAAGATGGCAAGGTGCAGTTAGTTGGTTTCGGTACTTTCGAGGTTTCCAAGAGAGCAGCCAGAGAGGGCAGAAATCCTCAGAGCGGCGCTGTTATGAAGATCGCAGCATCCAAGGCTCCTAAGTTTAAGGCTGGTAAGGCTTTAAAGGATATGCTCAACGCATAATTGAATTTTTGGAGACAGATCAGGCCTGTATGCACTGCATACGGGTCTTTCTTTATTATGAAGGAGGTATAAAATGCGACTGGACAAATACTTAAAGGTGTCAAGACTGATCAAACGCCGTACGGTGGCCAACGAGGCCTGCGATGCGGGCAGGGTTCTTATTAATGACAGACCCGCGAAGGCTTCCGCCAATGTAAAGGCAGGAGACATTATAACAATACAGTTTGGCAACAAAGAGGTAAAGGTGGAAGTGCTCGATGTGCAGGAAACGGTGCGCAAGGAGGAGGCAAAGGAGCTGTTCCGTTACCTCACATAGGGCACGAAAGAGACATATTTTTGAGAGAGGAGACATACACTGAACCAGTACCATAATTATGGTATAGGAGGGCGTGTATGGAAGATTTGAATCATGGCGGTAAACGGCCGCATAAGCTGATGCTTACGGGCAGAAGAACCTGTGCACTGACAGGTGTAAACGATGTGCTTTCCTTTGATGTGAATGAGATTTTACTGGAAACAGAGCAGGGGATGCTGATGATCAGGGGAGGAGAGCTGCATGTCAGCAGGCTTTCCCTGGATAAGGGCGAAGTAGATATCGACGGGCGGATCGACAGTTTTACTTACTCGGAAACCGCAGGGTACGGGGCAAAAGGCGAGTCCCTGTTGGCGAGATTGTTTAAGTAATAACGCGGGAGAAGGGTAAGATATGAGCCGGGAGATCGTGCAGGAGCTTACTTTTTTTACACATTCCGTCATTATGGGACTGGTCATCACCTTTATCTATGACTGGATCCGTGTGCTTCGCAGGCTTTTCAAACATGGGACGGTCTTAATGTCGGCGGAAGATTTTTTATTCTGGCTGGCCTGCGGGATCGGCGTTTTCTACATGCTCTACAGGGAGAACGATGGGACGCTCCGGTGGTTTGCGGTTCTGGGTGCCGCAATCGGTATGTTTTTTTATAAGCTGGTTGTCCGGGATGCATTTATAAATGTTATGTCAACGTGCCTACACAAGATCATGTGGTCTGTTTTTCGTCTCCTACAATTTGTGCTAAAACCCCTGAAACGCTTGATTTATGCGGGGAAAACGTTTGTTCTTTACCTGGGAAGAAAATTGAAAAAGTGTAAAGAATTTATTAAAAAACGGTTGACGGGTTTTATAAAAACCATTAGAATGGTTTTATGTAAACGCTAATTGTGGGGAGAGGGGAAAGTTTCACGGCATGGCAAGAAAAGCAGCATATCGTAAAAGACGTCAGAACAGGCTGGCCATGCTTTTAGTTACCACAGTAGTGTTGATGATGATGCTCGTGGTCACCTTTAAAAGTGTGGAGCTGCGGGAGAAGCGCCAGTTTTACATGGATAGGGAAGAGGCGCTGATCCGGGAAATAGAAGCGGAAGAAGCGAGATCCGCGGAAATTGAAGAGTATGGAAAGTATACGCAGACTAAGAAATTCGTCGAGGAAGTGGCGAAGGAGAAGCTGGGTCTGGTGTATGAAGGCGAAATTATTTTTAAAGATGAGAAGTAACGGCACCTATTTATTGCAGCCGGAAAGATTAACTGCAGGGCCGTAAAACAGGATGCAAATAAATAAATTTTGATGGCGAGTAGGGGAAAATTTCCCCTACTCGATTTTTGGAATAAAACACATCAACTTTTCATATATATGTGTAAGACGGGTTTTGCGGGCTTTTTTCGCTTCGCCCGGACAGGCAGTATTGACATATATGGAGGCGGTGTGTGATGAAGAAACGGACAAACTTAAGGGAAGACGACAGAATAGATGTGATACCGGAGTATGGGAGACAGAAGCTGTTAGCTTATGCGGAATCTTTCCGGGATCTGGCGGATTTGTTTGAGGACATTCAGACGGAGGATGGGCTCTCCGGGGAAGAGCCTGCGGACAGGCAGGAATACTTATGCAGGCGGCGTCTGCAGGAAAGTCAGGGGCTTCTGGCGGAGCATTTAAAGGAGATGGCGCGTATTCTCGCGGTGACAGCCAGAGAAACCTGCCGCTGCCGGCCCATGGGGGAACGGCGGTATAAGCAGATGGCGGCGCTGCTTCGGGAGTCCGGCATCATGCTGAAAGATTTTCTGGAGCTGGAGCACGAGGACGGCCATCGGGAGATCAGTCTTGTAATGAGGCAGGTAGGCGGTAAATACGCGCATTTCGGAGAGATGGAGTATATTTCCACGGAGGATGTGGCGGATTACATATCGGTGGCTATGAACCGCAGGCTTTGCGCAGCGAAAAATACGCCCGCCTATCTTGCGGCGGAGTATAATACGTACTATTTTCTGGAGGAGCCGCCTTATCATCTGCTGACAGGCTTTGCAAAGGCGGTGAAGGAGACGGAAAAGGTGTCTGGGGACAGCTATTCCTTTTTTGAATCGGATACGGGGCGGCTTCTGGTACTGCTATCGGACGGTGTCGGCTCCGGGGAAAAAGCCTGTCGGGAGTCCGGCCGGGTGGTTGAGATGATGGAACGCCTTCTGGAGGCAGGATTCGGTAAGGAGCCCGCGGTGCAGATGGTAAACGGGGCAATGGCGGCGGCAGGACAGGAGCAGGTTATGTCCACGCTGGATGTCTGCGACATTGACCTTTATACGGGAAATTGTGAGTTCGTGAAAGTGGGGGCGGCCAGCACCTATATTAAAAGAGGGCGGCTGGTGGACAGGCTTTCCTCAAGAAATCTGCCGCTGGGGGTTTTCTGGCAGATGACGCCGGAAATACAGAATCGGACGCTGCAGAGCGGAGATTATGTGATTATGCTCTCGGACGGGGTGCTTGACGCGCTTTCGGAAGGCATCGGTGAGGAGGCGCTGCCGGAAATTATCGGCAGGATGGAATACAGCAATCCGGGAGAAATTGCGAATCAGATTCTGGCTTATGCGATCGGCCAGAGCCGGGGGCGGATTCGGGATGATATGACAGTGCTTGTGACGGGAATCTGGGATCAGGAAGGTTCCCTGTAATCGGGAGCAGTGAACGGACAGGCGAAGGATGAAGGAAAAATTCTATGAAAAAGTAAAACAATATATGAATGTTCATGGCATGGCAAAGCCGGGCGACTGCATCGTGGCCGGTGTTTCCGGGGGTGCGGATTCGGTCTGTATGCTGCATTTGCTGATGCGGCTGCAAAGGGAGATTCCGTTCCGGCTGGCGGTGGTGCATGTGAATCATGGACTGCGCCCAGAGGCCGGGGAGGACGCCGCTTATGTGGAAAAGCTGTGCGGACAGTGGGGGATTCCGTATCATCTGCGGGAAGTGGATATGGCAGGCTACGCGGCGGCGCACAGACTGTCGGAGGAGGAGGCCGGGCGTCTGCTCCGCTATCAGGCGTTTCATGAGGTGCTTGGGGAAATCAGGGCCGGGGCCAGAGGCAGGATTGCGGTGGCCCATAATGCGGACGACAGGGCGGAAACCATGCTCTTCCATATGTTCCGGGGCAGCGGCTTAAAGGGACTTTCGTCGATCCGTCCGGTCAGGGAATCGGTCATACGGCCGCTTTTGAGTGTCAGCCGCGGGCAGATTGAAGCCTATCTTGCAGAGGCGGGGCTTGGCTGGCGGGAGGATGTTACCAACGGCGAGGACGTTTACGCCCGCAATAAAATCAGGCACCACATACTGCCCTTTGCGCAGCGGGAGATTTGCGGCGGGGCGGTTTCGCACATGGGAGAGCTGGCGGATATTCTGGCGGAGACAGAGAATTATCTGGCGCGGGAAACAGAGCGGCTTTACGACATATATGTGCAGGAGGATCTGGAGAGAAAACCTGGCGGGCGCGGGACAGCGGATGCGGCCGATGAGACGGGGAACCTGTACGGGGAAGTGAAGATAGGGCTTAATGGGTTCCGGGCAGAGGATGTGGTGATGCGAAAGCGCATACTTCTGCGCGCGCTGGAAAGAATGACGCCTTATCGGAAAGACATTACCGCACGTCATGTCGCGGGAATGCTGGAGCTTACGGAGAAAGACGGCAGCAAGGAGCTTTTTCTGCCGTACGGGATCAGAGCCGTCAAGGAATATGATACGCTGTTCCTGCGGCGGATAGAGGCGGTGCATGGCGCAGGAATGCAGACAGGGGAAGAGGAGAGCGGCCCGGGGCAGCAGGCGGCGGTATATAGGAGTTTGCCGGAGATCTGTATTGCGGAGTCCGCGCTTGAGACGGGCGTTCCCGTGGAATTTCCTGTCTCGGATACCGGCAGCTTTACGTTTATTCTGTGGGAGACGGCTTTTCTTCCGGCAGCGTCTTTTTTCTACAGAAAGGAACAAAATATTCCCGAAAATAGATATACGAAATGGTTTGATTATGATAAAATAACTACGTCTTTATTCCTGCGGGCCAGAAAGCCGGGAGATTATCTTACGATAGACGACGCACTTCACACCCAGTCTGTAAAGCAGTACATGATTAATGAAAAAATTCCCAAGGCCCAAAGGGACGGCATGTATCTGCTGGCGGACGGCGCCCATATTCTCTGGGTGCCCGGATACCGTGTGAGCAGACAGTACCGGGTGGAGAAAAATACAAGACGTATCCTGGAGGTACGTCTAAGAGGAGGAAACGATGGCGGAACGGATAGAGGTATTGCTGACGGAGGAAGAGGTTGATAAACGGATTCAGGAAATCGGTGATCAGATTTCCAGGGATTATGCCGGAAAACAGGTGCATCTGGTGTGCGTGTTAAAGGGCGGCAGCTTTTTTATGTGCGAGCTGGCCAAGCGGATTACAGTGCCGGTGTCTATTGACTTTATGTCGGTGTCCAGCTACGGCGGGGATACCAAGTCGAGCGGTGTAGTCAGGATTGTGAAGGATCTGGATGAATCCCTGAAGGACAAGCATGTGATCGTGATAGAGGATATCGTGGATTCCGGGCGGACACTGAGTTATCTGTTGGATATGCTTCGGAGCAGGGGGCCTTTGGATGTGAGGCTCTGTACGCTTCTGGACAAGCCGGACAGACGTGTGGTGGATGTGAAGGTGGATTACACGGGCTTTGAGATCCCCGATGAGTTTGTGGTGGGATATGGTCTGGATTACGACCAGAAGTACCGCAACCTGCCTTATATCGGAATGGTGAAATTTGACTGAGATTGGAGTAGAGGAATTACTGAATGAACAAGAGTGGTAGAAGCTTTTATCTGTATTTTGTGATCATTATCTGCCTGCTGCTGTTTACGGTGTGGGTGGGAACGCTGCGGGTGCCAAACAGCGGCTATACCAGAGGCGAATTTGAGAGGCAGATGGAGAAGAATGAAGTCGCGGTGGTGACGATCTGCCCGAATAAGGATACGCCTACGGGCTCGCTGAAGGTGGTTTTGAAAAGCGGCGAGGAAAAAGTGCTCTATGTGACGGACGTGACGGAGATGGAGCGTATTGTCAGGGAGCACGGTATAGACTGTTCCGTGGAAAGCGTGCCGGAGGAGAGCTGGTTTTTGAACAGCGTTCTGCCCATTCTGATCGTGGTAGTGGTCTGCGTTTTCTTCTTTGTGATGATGAATTCCCAGAATGCCGGCGGCGGTGGCGGCAAGATGATGAATTTTGGGAAGAGCCGCGCCAGACTTACCATGGGCGGGGAAAATAAGATCACGCTGAACGAGGTGGCGGGCTTAAAGGAGGAAAAGGAGGAGCTGCAGGAGATTGTGGAGTTTCTCAGGGAGCCGGGCAAGTTCACCAAGGTGGGCGCGAGAATCCCCAAGGGCGTGCTTTTGGAAGGTGCGCCGGGTACAGGTAAGACGCTTCTTGCCAAGGCCATTGCAGGCGAGGCGAATGTGCCTTTTTTCAGTATTTCCGGTTCGGATTTTGTGGAAATGTTTGTGGGTGTGGGTGCGTCCCGTGTGCGCGATATGTTTGCGGAGGCAAAACGCCATGCGCCCTGTATTATTTTTATAGATGAGATTGATGCGGTGGCCAGACGGCGCGGTACCGGCATGGGCGGCGGCCACGATGAGAGGGAGCAGACGTTAAACCAGCTTCTGGTGGAGATGGACGGTTTCGGCGTCAATGAGGGAATTATCGTGATGGCGGCTACAAACCGTGTGGATATTTTAGATCCGGCGATTCTTCGTCCGGGGCGTTTTGACAGAAAGATTACCGTGGTTTCCCCGGATGTGCGGGGCAGGGAAGATATCTTAAAGGTACATGCCAAGAATAAGCCTCTTGGCGATGACGTGGATCTGCAGCAGATCGCCCAGACTACGGCAGGCTTTACGGGCGCGGATCTGGAAAATCTGTTGAACGAAGCGGCTATCAACGCAGCAATGGACAAGCGGGCCTTTGTGCGGCAGGAAGACATCAAGCGTGCGTTTATTAAGGTGGGGATCGGTGCGGAGAAGAAGAGCCGTATCATTTCGGAGAAGGAGAAGAAGATCACGGCTTACCACGAGGCGGGTCATGCGATTCTTTTCCATGTGCTGCCGGACGTGGGGCCGGTGTACACTGTCTCCATTATTCCTACAGGACTCGGGGCAGCAGGCTACACCATGCCTCTCCCGGAGAAGGATGAGATGTTCCTCACAAAGGGCAAAATGATTGAGGATATTATGGTTTCTCTGGGCGGCCGTATTGCGGAGGAAATTATTTTTGATGATATTACGACGGGCGCGTCCAGCGATATCAAGAAGGCTACCAAGGTAGCCCGCAGGATGGTGACCCGCTACGGTATGTCCGACAACATTGGCGTGATCAACTATGACGATGATGACGACGAAGTGTTTATCGGCAGGGATCTGGCTCACGCAAAGAATCACAGTGAGCTTGTATCCGGAGAGATTGACAGAGAAGTGAAAACCATTATCGACGACTGCTATCAGAGGGCGAAGGATATCATTATGAAGCACGAGGACGTGCTGCATAAGTGCGCGAAGCTGCTTCTGGAGAAGGAAAAGATCAACCGTGCGGAGTTTGAAGGGCTTTTTGATACCTACTATCCTCAGCCCGAAGAACCCGGCCAGCGAGTGGGAGAAGAGCAGTAATTGTGCATAGTGCACAAAAAGCGATAGTGAAAATTGTAATATTTGTGAATCCTTGGTATTGTAGACAGACAGGGGGTATGCTAATATACTACTTGTAACCCCCCAATACATTATATAGTTTTTTGCTATACCCCATAAGAAAGAAATACCTTCTCTAAAAAAGACAGTTATTAAACTGTCTTTTTTACTTTGTATGAAGTTTATATGGAACCGAAATCGTTTAAGCTCTTGAATATCCACAATATATAGTATAAAATAATGATGTAGTGTTTGATTTAAAGAGAAAGGCTGATAATGGATATTAATCAATTTCAGAAGGCAGAAAAGAATCAGCAGTATTTTTCGGGTATGCGCCCGGTTTTTAACAGGAAGGCTTTATTCACAGATATGACCGAGGACTATGTGTCTCCGGCGGAGCCAAGCGCCTACGGTGAGGTTACTGTACGTTTTCGGTCTGCAAAAAATAATATTGATAAAGTATTTTTTGTTCACAAGAATGAAAAGCATCTCATGTTCAAGACAGAATCGGATGCGTACTTTGACTACTATTCACATACGGTTCAGCTCGAGGATGAGAAGCTGAGTTATTATTTTGAGGTGCATGCGGGGAAGCTCTCCTGTTTTTATGACAGGCGGGGTATTACGAAGGACACCAACGAATATTATTATTTCTGTGTCATCCCGGGATTTAAGACGCCTGATTGGGCGAAGGGGGCGGTATTTTACCAGATTTACGTGGACCGTTTCTACAACGGCGATCCCAGCAATGATGTGCTGACGAATGAGTACCAGTATATCGGCGATAAGACGGTCCGGGTGGAGAATTGGGATAAGTATCCGGCGGCAATGGGCGTGCGTGAGTTCTACGGCGGCGATCTGCAGGGCGTTCTTGATAAGATGGATTATCTGCAGGATCTGGGCGTGGACGTGATTTATTTTAATCCGCTGTTTGTGTCGCCCTCTAACCATAAGTACGACATACAGGATTATGACTATATTGACCCTCATTTCGGTAAGATTGTGCATGATGAGGGAAATCTGCTGGAACCCGGACAGACAGAGAACCGTTTTGCCACCCGGTATATTGACCGTATCTCCAACAAAGAAAATCTGGAGGCCAGTAACGAGCTTTTTGCGGAAGTGGTGAAAGAAGCGCACAGAAGAGGCATGAAGGTGATTCTGGACGGTGTGTTTAATCATTGCGGCTCCTTCAACAAATGGCTGGACAGGGAACGGATCTATGAGAATGCGCCCGGCTATGAAAAGGGCGCCTATATTGATAAGGACAGTCCTTATCACAGCTATTTCCAGTTCCATGATGAGTATAAATTTCCTTACAATGGTTCTTACGACGGCTGGTGGGGGCATGATACGCTGCCGAAGCTGAATTACGAAAATTCCAGACAACTTCTGGATTATGTGCTTTATATCGGCAGAAAATGGGTATCTCCTCCTTACAATGCGGATGGCTGGCGGCTGGACGTGGCGGCGGATCTGGGACACAGTCCTGAGTTTAACCATACCTTTTGGAAAGAATTTCGTAAAGCGGTAAAGATGGCCAATCCCGAGGCCATTATTCTGGCGGAGCATTATGGCAGTCCCAAAGACTGGCTGGAGGGTCAGGAGTGGGATACGGTCATGAATTATGACGCCTTTATGGAGCCTGTGACGTGGTTCCTGACAGGGATGCAGAAGCACAGTGACGACTACAGAGAAGATATGCGGGGCAATGCGGACAGTTTCTGGGGAGCCATGCGGCATCACTGCGCTGCTTTTACTATGCCGTCCCTTCTGGTGGCGATGAATGAGCTGTCCAACCACGATCATTCCCGTTTTCTCACCAGAACGAACCATAAGGTGGGCCGGACGAACACTCTTGGGCCGGAAGCGGCAAACGGGGGTGTCAATAAGGCGGTGCTCCGTGAGGCGGTAGTGATCCAGATGACATGGCCTGGCGCGCCTACCATCTATTACGGGGATGAAGCGGGCGTCTGCGGTTTTACCGACCCTGACAACAGGCGGACATATCCCTGGGGGCATGAGGATCAGGAGTTGATCGCCTTCCATAAGGAAATTATCCGTATTCACAAAACGTATAAGGAGTTTTTAACAGGCTCCCTTAAGTATCTGGATGCCAGTTACAATGTGATTGGCTACGGCAGATTTACCAGAGAAGGGCAGTCGGTGATTCTTGTCAATAACAACGATCACGAAGTCATGAGAGAAGTGTCGGTGTGGTATCTGGGCATTCCGAAGGAGTGTGTGCTCAACTGTCTGATGCTGACGACGGCGGAAGGCTACTCCACAGAGCCCAGGCAATATCCTGTTATTGCCGGAAAAGTCAGGGTGACTCTGCCTGCGACGTCGGCTATTATCTTAAGGCACGAAAACCGTGCAGAGCGGAGTTTTTTGCAGTTTAGCTGAGTATATATTATTTTAAATTTAGAAGAAAGGGCTTTTCGGGATGAACCGGGGAGCCTTTTTTCGGTCTGACATTAAAAATTGACAAAAAAAGTAAAAACCTATTGACATACTGGGAAATAGGATGTAATATACTGTTAAATAAATTCATAGTTAATACATAGGAATACTATAGAAAGGGGAAGCTATGAGAAGAACAATGGAAATGAGAAAAGAATATGCAGGAGTGTGTATGTGTTGCCGCATGCTGTGCGTTAGCATGCTGAAATTACATAGAATAAGGGACAGTGTCTGAACAATATGGAATCAAGCAGATCGTGCGGATTGTATATGGCAGGCCTGTGAGCCTGTTTTTTTGTGCGCTTTTATGAAGCCTGATATGCAAAGATACCAAACAAAAGGAGGAGAAGATAATGAAAAAGTTTTATTTACGGAACAGATATAAAGCAGCAGCGGTAGGACTTGCCGTATTAGCGGCGGCAGGCTTAAGCGGCTGCGGAACAAAAAATGCGCCTGCAAAGGTGCAGGCGGCATCGGATGGGGAAGCGGAGGAAAACGACGGTGTAAGAAAAGTGACTGTGGCTTTTGATCAGGCATATCCGCCTTATGATTTTGTGGATGACGCGGGAAATGCGGACGGATATGAGATCGCAGTTTTGAGGGCGATTGATGAAAAGTTGCCGCAGTACGAGTTTGCATATGTACCGACCACGAATGACGACCTTCTGATCGGAGTGGAATCCGGTAAATATGATCTCGGTGTAAAAGGCGTATGGTGGACAAAGGAGCGGGAAGAAAACTATATTTTCCCGGAACATTATATCGGCTCCAGCGAGATCGGGATAACTTTCCGTACAGAAGATGCAGATTCTGTCAAGGATCTGGAATCCTTTGCGGATTTTAGTGGTAATCTGGTGCCGATTGCGCCCCAAAATGCGATGTTTGTTATTGTGGAAAACTATAATAAGACGCATCCCGATAAGCAGGTGACACTGACGCCTGCCGATCAGTTTACCTTGGCGGATGCTTACCAGTGGGTGCTGGAAGGAAGGTACGATGCATATGTGACGATCAAAACTTCCTTTGAGGCCAATGTCGTATCAGAGTCGGGAGAATACCACCAGTTTGCGGATCAGTTGACTTATGCGACTTATGAGGCGATTCCAACATGGGCGCTGTTCAACAAAAACAACCAGGAACTGGCGGACGCTTACGACAGCGTATGGGAGCAGCTTCAAAGCGAAGGCGTTTTAGAAGAGCTTTCACAGAAATATTTCGGTTACAGTCTGTTTGAGAAAATCCCGGAAGGGTATGTAAAAGGTGATGACTTATAAAAGGAGGAGACGACAATGGGAAAGAGAGAATTGATATTCGATACGTTTGATAATAAGGCAACAGAGAGGATTCCGGTAGGTTTCTGGTTTCACTTTGCACCGGAGGAATTGTATGATGAGAGACCTGAAGTAATCGAGAAAAACATCGAAGGACATCAGAAATTTTTTGACGGGTTTGCGCCGGATTTCCTGAAGCTGATGAGCGACGGCTATTTTACATATCTAAATGAGACGGTGTCCCGGATTGAAAGCGCGGCAGACTTGGATCAGGTGAAGGCATCTGAACCGACAGAATGGATTGATAAGCAGGTGGCTCTGGTACGGGAGCTGACTGGGCGTTTTAAGAGCGAGGTGGCAGCATTCTATAATATTTTTGCACCGGCTACTTTCTTTAAGTTTCTGGTACCGCAGGAGGGCGGGCTGGCTCTGGGAAAACTGCTTGCGGAAAATCCGGCAGGTGTCAGACATGCCCTGAATGAGATCGGGAAGGATATTGCGGTGCTTGCGGAAAAGGTGATCCGGGAAGGTGGTGCGGATGGCATTTATCTGAGCGCCCAGAATATACAGGACAGCGAGGTGGGGAAGGAGGCGTATCTGGAGAATGTCGCGCCCTCCGAGCTTAAGGTACTGGAGGCGGCAAACCGGGTGAGCGATTATAATATTTTGCATATCTGCGGTTATGAGGGTGCAAGAAACGATCTGTCCTACTATGTGGACTATCCGGCAAAGGCAGTTAACTGGGCTGTTACAACGGAGCATGTCAGTCTGAGCGAGGGTAAGAAGCTGTTTGGAGGCAGGGCAGTGATCGGCGGCTTTAATAATACAAAAAAGGGTGTGCTTTATAAGGGAACAAGAGAAGAGATTGAGGCATACACGGCAGAGCTGATCCGCGATGCGGGAAAAACGGGCGTTGTTCTCGGAGCGGACTGCACGGTTCCTTCGGATATTGACCTTGCACACTTAGAATGGGTGCGGGAGAAGGCAAAAACCGCAACGGCATAACATGAGAAAGAGGAGGTGACGGCAATGCGCCCATTTCACCCTGCGTATATTATTTATGTACTGCCTAAGCTGCTTTCCGCATTATGGGTGACTTTTGCAATGGTGGCCGGGACGCTTTTCTTCGGCGGACTGCTGGGATTTTTCCTGGCGGCGGGAAAGATCAGAAAAGGCAGGATAGCAAAGACGATTTCCAATATTTATATCTATACGGTGAGGTGTGTGCCCTCCATAGTTATGCTGTTCATTGTTTACTATGGTTTGCCGGAACTGCTGCTTACTTTCGGAATAGATATTAACCGTGTGGGAACGGGATTTTTTGTCATCGTTACGTTCTCTGTTCTCTTTGCGGCAAACATAGCCGAGGTGTTCCGCGCAGCCTATGAAGCTGTAGACCGGGGACAAAGGGAAGCGGCGCTGAGTATCGGTTTGTCTAAGTGGCAGGCATTCAGGCGGATCATATTACCGCAGTGTGTTGTCGTGGCGATTCCTAATTTCACCAATGCGTTGATCAATCTGATGAAGGAGGGGGCGCTTGCCTATACCATCGGCCTGATTGATATTATGGGAAAAGGACAACTGTTGATTGGGAAAAATCAGGGTTCCTACGGGTTGGAAATCTATCTGGCTCTGGCAGGCATTTACTGGGTCATCACGATTTTGGTGGAAAAGTTTTGTGCGGGAGTGGAAACAACCCTGTCCAAAGGAAGAAAGGTACCGAATTTAAATATCGGGGAAAGGAGGCGGAAAAAATGCAGTTGAATACGGAATTTATGCGGCAGACATTGATAGATGTCCTGGCAGGCGTCCCGGTGACCCTGAAGCTGACGTTTATAACTCTTCTGCTTTCCGCCCCACCGGCCTTTTGGATAGCCCACGGCAAAACAGAAGGCGGTAAGAACGGTGGAAAAATATCCGGGATATATGTTTCCATTGTCAGGGGAACTCCGATGGTGGTGCAGATATTGTTTTTGTACAGCTTATTGCCAACGATGTTAAATTATCTCATTAAGAGCGTTTTCCGGCTTGATTTTAATATATTTAAGATAGATGCAATCTGGTATGCTTATATTGTTTTTATCTTAAATACCACAGCTGTACTGTCGGAGGTGTTCCGCTCGGCGCTTCTGGCGGTGGACGGAGGGCAGTTGGAAGCAGCGCTGTCCATAGGGCTTTCCCGCAGGCAGGCGTATGTGCGGATCATCATTCCGCAGGCGCTTGTGTCCGCGCTGCCAAACATCTGTAATACGACAGTCAGTCTGTTAAAAAATTCTTCACTGGCATTTATGATGACGGTCAAGGATATTACGGCAATTGCGAAAGTAAAGGCGGCTTACGGTTACAATTACATAGAAGCGTATCTGGTCATTCTGCTGATGTATGTCATTTTATGCAGCGCGGTGCAGGGTATCTTCCGTCTTTTGGAAAATGCAATGTCGGTACGCAGGCGTGCGGCAGTATAGTGAGTGGATTCGACAGGGAGGCAGCGGTATGTTGGAAGTAAAAAACTTAAAAAAATCATTTGGTGATAATCAGGTGCTTAAGGGAATCGACCTGAAGGTGGATAAAGGGGATATCATTGTAATTCTGGGGCCGAGCGGTTCCGGGAAGACCACCTTCTTAAGAAGCCTGAATTTTTTGGAAAAAGCGGATAGCGGGACAATGGATTTTGATGAAATTCACACGGAGTTTTCAAACGCGTCCGGGAAGGTAATAAATAAAGTAAGAAAAAAGACAGCCTTTGTATTTCAGAACTATAATCTGTTCCAGAACAAAACAGCCCTGCAGAATGTGATGGAAGGGCTGGTGACGGCACGCAGGGTTCCCCGGAAAGAATCGGAGGAGAGGGCAAAAAAGGCGCTGGATAAAGTGGGTCTGTCAGGCAGATACGATTATTACCCTTATCAGCTTTCAGGCGGGCAACAGCAGCGGGTCGGCATTGCAAGGGCAGTTGTGGTAAACCCTGATATCCTTCTGTTTGACGAGCCTACCAGCGCATTGGACCCGGAGCTGATCGGAGAAGTGCTTGCGGTTATGAAATCACTGGCGGAGGAAGGGGCGACCATGATTGTTGTGACCCATGAGATGAGTTTTGCACAGGAGGTGGCAAGCAGGATCGTCTTTATGGACGGCGGTGTGATTGTGGAGGAAGGTTCCGCCAGTGAAATATTTACGGCGCCGAAGGAAGAGAGAACAAGACAGTTTCTCCGCAGGATTATAAGGGATTATGACTATGTGATTTAATTGGTTTTTCTTGTAGAATTTGAGTGGGAGTGATATACTCTCGTTTTTGACACTTTGGGTATCAAATAAGTGCCACAATACTCGATGAATACT
>CAMWPB010000018.1 GCA_947176065.1 uncultured Lachnospiraceae bacterium
ACCCCCCCCCCCCCCCCCCCCTCACCACCTCCCCGCCCCGCCCCCCCCCCCCCCTCCTCTCCCCCCCCCCCCCCCGCCCCCCCCCCCCCCCCCCCCCCCTCCCCCCCCCCCCCCCCCCCAGCATAATTCAAAGAGCAATTTTATTAAGAGATGGATTAGGCACATGCGTACCGCTGTTTTTACCGCGGTGGTGCGGCATACCGCGGCGCAGACGGATGAAGGCTGCCGCGTCAATCACTATTCAAAGGTTACAAAGAAAACATATATTCATGACCATGCAAATTTTAATGGAATAAAAATAACGGGTGCAGGAAAAGTCATAATCGGACGTTACTTCCACTCCGGAACAAACTGTCGAATTCTGACTGCGAGCCATAACTATGAGGGGATGGAGATTCCCTATGATGGCACGGACATTGTCAGGGATGTCAGGATAGAAGACTTTGTCTGGATTGGGGACTGTGTCATGATTCTACCGGGTGTGACAATTGGGGAAGGGGCGATTATTCAGGCTGGTGCGGTGGTGGTGCGGGATATTCCGCCGTGTGCCATTGCGGGAGGAAATCCGGCAGGCGTCTTTAAGTACAGGGATAAGGAGCACTTTGGCAGATTAAAAATCGAAAAGAAATTTCATTGATTAGATTATTGGGCGATACAATCAGGCCAATCTGAAAGGAAAGTACTTATCATGAACATTAGAGAAATATATCAAAAGTATATCGCGCCGCATAATGCGGAAATTATTTTTTGCTTGATTTTGCTCGTAATGTCATGTGTGGTAATTATGTTTAAAAAAAATTATCATAATGATGAAATCTTTTCTTATGGCTCTGCGAATTATATATCTGATGATGGGGTTGGTAGATTGAATGTAAAACCGGCGCCATACACTTATACACCGGCCGGGGATGTATTTTATGAATATTTAACGGTTCAGGAGGAAGATCCTTTTCAAATAGCGCATGTTTGGGAAAATCAGGCAAGTGACGTTCATCCGCCACTATATTATTTGTGCCTTTATGTTATTTCATTTTGTTTTAAGGGCGTATTTACAAAATGGATAGGAGGAGGGATAAATATTATATGCATATTGCTTGCATTGATTGCAGTAAGAAAGCTTTCAGCTATATTAGGACATTCTGAGTGGGAGACAAGACTTATCAGCATTTTCTTTGTGCTGTCTCCGGGAATTTTAATGCAGGTAGCTTTTATGCGCATGTATGTGATGGCGATGTGTGAAGTGACATGGCTCACCTATCTGATTATAAAAAATAAACAGCAGGAATCAGATAAATATTATGTGTTAATTGGAATGTTGTGTGTGGCTGGAGGATTGACACATTACTATTTTTTGATATATCTGTTCTTTATCAGTGCCTTTTATTGTTTATATTTGGTATTTAACAGGAAGATTGCTTCTTTATTTAAATATATTATAACTATGGCGTGTGCGGGAGGAGCGGTCTGTGCAATTTTCCCGGCAATACTCAGCCACATATTTGGAGGAGAGTCCAGAGGGAAGGAAAGTTTTGACAATTTACATGGCGATATTGCGCAACTTTGGGACAAGATAAAATTTTTTTATAATAAAATAAACAGTCTGTTGTTTGGCGGGATAATATTTCTTTTATGTGTATGGGCACTATGTGTAATAATTTACATGGTGAGGAAAGAGGGAATTATAGAACTTATAGGGAAATGTCGGAATTTGAATAGTAATTTAATATATGGATTAGCTGTTATATGTTATTTTCTGCTGACGGCTAAGATATCGGTAGGACACAATGAACGATATGTATATCCCGTTTTTGGCGTAATGATTGTTGGAGTGTTACATGGGGTAGTGGTGGTGATGGGCCGGTATATATCCCAAAATAAGAAAGAATTGCAAAAAATAACGATACTTTTGATGACGGTCATGTTGTTTTTAAGCATCAAAAATTGCGGGTGGGATTACTGCTTTTACAATAGTGATCAATTGGTTGAAACGATAGGTATGCAGTATGGACATTTAAACGCTTTGTGTGTGGTTGATTCTGTGAAACATCAGAATAAAATCCGTGAACGGTTTTTAGAGATCTGCAAGTTAAAAAGTATCACCTTTTTTGAAAAAAATGTAAATGAATTAGAAAACATGGAGCATTTACGGGATAACGACATGTTTATACTGTATGTAACAGATGATGTCAATGTCGAGGAGATTGTCAGAGAAATTAAAGAATATTGCCCGCAGATTGATTTGTGCGAAAAACTTGGAGAAGGATCGAGGTATACGGATGTATATCTGCTGTCAGGAAACTAATAGGCGGTATGAATTTTTATGCGCGTTCCGATGGTTGATGAATAAAATGTGGGTGAAGCAAAACTTTTAGAATGTAAAAATGAATTGCTAACATTTCCGCGCTATGATACTATTAGTCAATAGAGACAGGCAAAGTCTTTTGGAGAATATTCATCCAATTACATTACAAAGAAAGCGCGTAAACAATGGAATTCACCTACAACGCATATCAAAATCTGATCGGATTATTACGGGAAAAAGGTTACACCTTCTGTAACTATCATAATTACACACAGACAGGCCGCAGCGTTATCCTGCGCCATGACATCGACATGGACATCGGCAAGGCTGTGAAGATGGGGGAGCTGGAAGCGCGTATGGGTGTCAGCTCCACTTATTTTGTGCTGGTTACGAGTAATTTCTACAATATTTTTTCAGGGCGCAGTCAGGATATGCTGTGCAGGCTTATCGCGCTGGGGCATGAAGTGGGGCTGCATTTCGATGAGGCCAAATATGACGCGGCGCAGGATGATCTGGTACAGGCGATGGAGCGGGAAGCGGTACTTCTGGAGCATTGTCTGGGGCGCGAGGTGACGAGCGTATCCATGCACCGTCCGTCCGCCGCTACGCTGGATGCCGATTATAGGATCAGGGGCGGCAGGGTCGTAAACAGCTACGGCAGAGAGTTCTTTCACAATCACAAATATGTGTCGGATTCCCGGAGAAACTGGCGGGAGGACGTGCTCCGTATTGTGGAGAGCGGCGCATATGACAGGCTGCACGTGCTGACTCATCCTTTCTGGTATGACGAGGAGGAGCGGAGCGCGAAGGAAGAGCTGAAATGGTTCTGTGAAAGCCGGATAGACGTATGCTACGGTGATATGAAAGACAATGTCCGTGATATTGAGGAATTTTTGAGAAGGGAAGAATTATGACGACTGCGGCGCAGATAGAGGCTTATTTGATACAGGAGAAACAGGAATTTCGAATGCAGACGGATGCGGATGTGGCGGTGGAAGGGTTTTCTTCGTCGGAGCATTACCGTGAGGGAACGCTCACCTGGATCAAATCAGCGGAGAGATGGCACGACGGCCTCCGGGGAATTACGCTCTGCGTCGTGCAGGAGGGGGTGGAACTGCCGCTTCCGAACCAGATTATATGCAAAAACTCCAAAGCGGTCTTTTTTTCTCTGATTGAACGGTTTTTTACGGTGCGGGATGAGGAGGAAGCGCTTATCGGACAGAACACGGTGATCGGCAAGCATGTGAGACTTGGGAAGAATGTCAGGATAGGGCACAACTGCTCGATCACAGGGGACGTGGAGATCGGGGACGATACGGTGATCTCGGATAATGTGGTGATTAAAAACCGGGTGAAAATAGGAAAGCGATGCACGGTGCAGGCGCTTTCCATGATCGGGGAGGACGGTTTTGGGGCTTATGAGGAGGAGAACCATCACAGGGTCATGATCCGGCATTATGGCGGGGTGACGATCGGTGACGATGTATTTATCAGCAGTCACGTGAGTATCCAGCGGGGCACGATCGACGATACTTATATCGGAAACGGAACGAAAATTGCGCCCTGCACGCTGGTGGCGCACAATTCCAGAGTGGGGGAGGACGCTGTCCTGATCTGCTCCCATCTGTACGGCAGCGTGTCTGTGGGGGATAATGCATGGATCGCGGGAAGTATTGTCAAGAATCAGTGTTGTGTGGGGGACAATTCCCTGATCGGCATCGGATCGGCAGTTCTCGCGGATGTTGCGCCGAATAAGATCGCGGCGGGTGTTCCGGCCAGGGTTTTGAGGGACAGATCAAAATGATAAAAACGTCCAGACAAAAAAAGTTATTCGCAATAGTGATACTTGCGGCGGCGCTGGGTATTCTGGTCTGGTGGACTGATATTGTAAACTATTTACAGCCGGGGTATCTGTCAGTCAGGATTGTCGACAGCGACGGGCTGCAGATGCTTCTCGCGGGATTACAGGAGACGGGAGAGAGACCGTCGCTCGCTTTCAACGATCATACGGTTGCCTACGACATGTATTCCGACAGGTATTTTGTGACCCAGAATATGGGAAATGGGTTATGGGACGGCGTGCTTACCGCATCTGCCGGGGAGCTGTATTGGCAGGAGGATGCCTGCTTTGAGGACTATGAGGGGGCGATTGCCGGAGGGCACAGCTTTTTACTGTATGGCATTGACAGGGAGAAGGGAAGCTACTGCACCTATCATATTGTGTTTACAGGCATGCCGGTTATGATGATTGATACAATGTCGGGCGCGGAAATCGGAGATGAATTACAGGCGGCGAAAGTAGGGGTTTCCGATATGGTTTTTGCGGGGAAGGAGTATCAGAGCACGGACTGTCAGGTATCTGTCCGGGGACAAAGCTCCAGAAGGTTTCCGAAACAGAGCTACAAGCTGGAGCTGGATCGAAAAATGTCATTGTTGGGTATGCGGCGGGACGAGGACTGGATTCTGACGGCGCTTTACGATGACGACGGACTGATTCATAATAAATTATCCTACGACGTCTGGCGGGCGATCGCCTCGGACAATTCCGACCCTAAGGACAGCGGGACGACGATGGAGTACGTGGAGCTGTTCAATAATAACGTATATATGGGTGTATACGGGCTGACCGAGCGCATAGACGCGAAGGAGCTGTCGCTGGAGAAAAACGATATTCTTTACAAATGCCGGGGATTTGCAACGCCCGACGAGTCGGTACAGGAGGATTTCGGACTGGGTGCGGACTATGATATCAAATATCCGAAGGAACAGGGCAGGGATACATGGCTGCCGATCAAGGAGTATCTGGATATTTTCGCGGCGGGTGAGATAGAGGACTATGATGAGGCGAGGGCGCTGTTAAATATGGAAAACGCCATTGACTATAATATTTTCATCATACTCACCAGAGCATGCGACAATTATACCAGAAAAAACACCATCTTTGTGGCGGAGTATGACAAGGCGTCCGGCAGGTATGTCATGTCCAAGGTGCCGTGGGACTGCAATGCCACCTGGGGCGACGGTCTGTATAAGGGGAATCTGGACAGGAAGCTGTACAATGCAAGCTGGGCGTACTGCGCCTGGGTGTGGAGTGACGACATGAAACAGATGTACCAGTGCAGGCCGGAAGAGATACAGGAGCTGACGCTGGTGCGCTGGAGGCAGCTTCGGGAAGATATTTTGTCAAAAGACAGATTATATGGTATGCTGGATGAGGATTTTGATTATCTGCATGCCTCCGGGGCGTATGACAGGAATTATGTGCGCTGGGAGGAGCATGGGCGCGAGCATTGGGAGGATACCTATATTTACGAGTATGTAGAGAACCGGCTGAACTTTCTGGATGCCTATTTTGAGGCGCCCTATTTTGATGAAGAACCATTGGCGGAGGAAGAGTAAACAATGTATCGGGTGGAAGATAAATACAATTGCACGGAATCGCAGCTTGTCATGCTTCAGGCGCGTATGGAGGCGGCGTTAAGGCCGGACGTCAATGAGGGCGGCCCGGAGGGGTATCGGATCACGAGCCTGTACTTTGATGATCTTTGCGATTCCTGTCTGCAGGACACGATGGACGGCGTGAACCGGCGGAATAAATACCGCATCAGGATTTATAACGATTCGCTGGACGTGATTAAGCTGGAGGTAAAAACCAAGCGTGACAACCGTATTTTAAAACGGTCTAAGACGATCACGAGTGCGCAGATGGAGAGCCTGATGCGGGGAGAGTGCATTGAGGACAGCGCGTCTGCGGAAGATCCGGCGACGCTTTTTAATCTGGCAGTCCGTACGCAGGGACTCCGGCCTAAGGTAATTGTGGCCTATGAACGCAAGGCTTATGTGTATGAGCCGGGCAACGTGCGGATTACCTTTGACCGCAATGTGCGTGCGAGCGGTCGTGTAGAAGACTTTGGCAAAAAAAATAGGAGCTATGATTTTTTGCGGGAGTATGATAAAGTGTTAGAGGTGAAGTATGATGAGTTTATACCTGATTTCCTGCTGCAGCTTTTGGAAACGGGCAGTATGCAGCAGTCAGCATATTCCAAGTATCAGCTGTGCCGGGAATGTGTCGACTTACAGGCTGACTAATATTGTACTATATTAAACATACATAAAGGAGAATGACCATGTCAATTAAGGATGTAATCAAAAACAGTGTATATGAAAGTCTGGGCGGCGGCACGAATCTGTCTGCGAAAAGCATTTTGCTGCTCATTGTCATTGCGGCGCTGGTGGGTCTTTATATTTTTGCGGTGTACAAGCTGGCCTCCAAGTCGGCTTTTTACTCCAAGGATCTGAACATTACGCTGGCGGGGATGCCGATCATCGTGGCGGCGATTATGATTGCCATGCAGTCGAATCTGCTTGTATCGCTGGGTATGGTGGGCGCGCTGTCCATTGTACGTTTCCGTAATGCGGTAAAGAACCCGATGGATCTTTTGTATCTGTTCTGGTCGATCAGCGCGGGTATTATCGTGGGCGTCGGGCTGTATCTGCTTTCTTTTGTATTGTGTATTGTGATGACAATCCTGCTTTTGGCGCTGGATCTGGTGCCGAATGCGAAAGCCCCCGATCTGCTGGTGCTTCGGGCGGTGGCGACGGAGATTGACTATGAAGAGCTGGAGAAGCTTTTGAAGGGAAACTGCAAGTATCATAAGGAGAAGTCCAGATGCATCAAAAACGGTGAGGCGGAGCTGATTATTGAGATTAAGACTGCTAAGAAGGAAGAACTTCTGGGTGCGATTTCCAAAATAAAGTGCATGACGCAGATTAACTGTATTTCCCATGACGGGGAGTGCCGGGTATAGGGCCGGTATGCATGGAGGATGGTTCGGATAAGGCGAAAGCCGGGTCTGCAGGAAAGGAAGAAATATGCTGCTTGCGGTGGTAGCGCTGTATGGCAATATTCATGTATTTAAAAACAGGAAAAGCATAGAGGACACATGTCTCGGTTCCTATATGGAGGCATGCTGTCTGTGGATGCTTTTTCTTTTTGCGCTTACGGAGGCGCTGTCGGTGGGACATGCCCTGCGTTTCCGGTTCCTGTTGGCGGCATGGGGATCGCTGGACATACTGCTTTTGCTCTTTCTGGCGGTGCAGCTTAAGAAGATGGGATGTACGGCGAAATCGGTTTTGGAGCGCGCGAAGGAGGCTGCTCTGGGCACATGCAGAGCGTTCAGGGAAGCGCCGTATTACGGCATTCTGCTGGTAATCGGCATGGTGGCGCTCGGCCTGTCCCTGATTACCACGCCGTATAACTGGGATTCCATGACGTACCATCTGCCAAGGATTGCCTACTGGGCGCAGAACCGTTCGGTGGCGCATTATGCCACCAATTCCATCAGGCAGGTATGCAGTCCCGTGCTGGCGGAATTTGTGAATCTGCATGTCTACATTCTGTGCCGGGGGCATGACCTGTTTTTTAATCTTTTGCAGGGCATGTCGTATATCACCTGTGCGGTTATGGCGGGAGCCATTGCGCGCAGGCTTTCCTGTAACAGGTTTTTTTGTTTTCTGGCGGCGCTTTTGTTTATGTCCATGCCAATCGCCTATGCGGAGGCGCTGACAACGCAGGTGGATAATTTTGCGGCGGTCTGGCTGTTATTTTTTGTTTACAGGCTGCTTGATTATGTGGATGTCAAAAAATCCATGCGGTTTGACAAAATTACGGTCTGCCGGGTGGGAGCGATGGGACTGTGCGTGGCATGGGGGTATCTGGCAAAGCCCTCGGTCTGCGTGGGGATGGTGGTTTTTGCCCTGTGGCTCTTACTGGTGTGCATCAGGAGAAGGGACAGACTGCGCGATCTGGCCTGCATTTTTTTCAGCGCCCTGCCCTGTGTGGCGCTTCCGCTGGTTCCGGAAATTCTGAGGAACTTTAGGAGCTTCGGGGCATATGCCAGTCCTGCCGCGGGTGCGGCCCAGCTTGTGGGAACGACGAAGCCCGCCTATCTCTTTGTCAATATGATCAAGAATCTTTCCTTTAACATGCCGACGCCGTTTGTAAAGAACGGGCATGAAATTTTTGCGAAGATAGCGGAGAAGACAGCGGCGCTTTTGCGGGTAGAGCTGGACGCAGAGTCCATTTCGGAGAGGGGCAGGGCGTACATGCTGCATGAGGCCGGAAATTACGGCTGTGACACGGCGGTGAATCCGATCGTGCTCTGGCTTTTCCTCTTCTGTGTCCTGTGGGCGGTTCTGGGATTCGGAAGAAAGAAATGGGAAGGGTGCTGCCGGGGGTATTTCGTGGCGGCGGCTGTCTCCTTTGCTGCTTTCTGCACGGTGCTCCGCTGGGAGCCGTTTGTGAGCAGATACATGATCGCCTATCTGGCACTCCTGTGTCCCATGATAGCCGCCGCTATTCAGATGGGGACATCAGGAAAGCGGGGGAAACCGTTCCGCTGGGGAATTGCAGGTATTGTGAGTCTGCTGTGCGTTGCGGAGGCCGTGAGTCTTTCCGGGCATCACTTTGATATCTGGAACAACCGTGCAAGGACCAGACCTTACAGCTATTTTGCGGCAAGGTGGGACGAACTGGCTGTCTACGCGCCTCTGGTGGATGAGATTAAGGCTCGGGAGTATGAAAATGTGGGTCTGCATTTGTTTAAAGCGGACGATTTTGAGTATCCGTTCTGGGAAATGCTGGACGGCTGCCGTCTGGAGCATGTATTGGTGAGCAACGAGACGGCGGTTTATGCGGATGAAAGCTTTGTGCCCGAATGCATTATCTGGTTTGGGAGTCTCCCGGAGGAGCCGGTAAAGATCGGGGACAGAATTTATAATAAAAGCACGGAATTTGGAAATAAACAGTATTTATTGGAGAACTGACAATTATTTACTTGTGTCGGTTCTCTTTTTTATGTTATGATTAAAAGCAAATTGGTAGACATAACATTGCAGTCATTTGTTGTGAGCGTGTGGAAATTCGATTGCCTGCAAATGTAAAACAGATAACGGGAAGCAATAGGAGATGAGGCATATGACGTTTCATGTGATGATACAAGGGATAAAAGGTATACCGGCACGGAAAAAGAGCGTCGGCAGAGTCTTTGCGCTGCTGCTTAGTTTTGCGCTTTGCGCGGAGAGTGCGCCCCTGACGGTTCTGGCCGCGCAGCCGGAATCGGCGGTTTCTGTGGAGGAGGCCGACGAGCGCATGGCACAGGAGCCTTCCGGGACGGGAACCGATACGTCGGGACAAGGCGAAGGCGCAGAGAATGATGAACAGGATTCTGGCGGAAGCGGCAATATGGAGGAGCCGGAGCAGAACCCGAGCGGAGCCGGTGATTCGGAGGGAGAAGAACAGAGTCCGGGCGGGAGCAGCGAGTCCGAAGAGGGCGATATATCCGGGAGCCCGGAGGAGAGCGGTGAGTCCGGGGGGAATGAGCCCGGGAATCCGGGAGAGAGCGGTGAGTCCGGGGGAAGTGTGACTGAAAACCCGGATGGAAGCGGCGAATCCGGGGAAGGGCAGGAGCCGGAAGAACCCGGGGAGCCGCAGATTCCCGGTGAGGAGGAATCCGGTGGAGATGAGAATGAGGAGGAAGAACCGGAACAGGAATCCGGGAACGACTCAGACACGGTTTCGGAGAACGATTTATCTTCGGTTTCGGACAATGATCTGTCTTCTGTCTCTGAAAACAGTCTGGATGCAGAGCGGGAGGAGATGATCAAGCAGGCGCAGGCGGCCTTTGAGGAATTACTTTCGGAGAAACCGCTGATGGCTCTGCTTTATCATGCGGACAGCTATGACGCCCGCAGGGATGCGGATGAGGGCAGCAGGACGGCAGCCAAGTTGGAAATCGGACAGACATTATATATGCAGGGCGTGGAGATCACGGAGGACGATGTCTGGTATCGGGCGCAATATCTGCTGGACGGCACAGAAGGAACAGGGTATGTGCAGAGCTATTATCTGGCGTACTCCGATGAGGACTGGCTGGCATGGGAGGAGGAGTATCTGCTTCCGATTCTGGAACTGGGAGAGGAGACATACGAAGAAACGGCTTATGGAATGCGGACGTATTCCATGATGACTTATGCGGTGGATACCTCGGATATCAGCGCGTTTCCGGGATCTTATCAGGCGGATCTGAGAAACCTGAAAAACGCCCATCCGAACTGGACGTTCGTGCCGATGAAGACGGGGCTGGATTTTAATACGTCGGTATCTAAGGAGATGGGGGCCAAGAGCCTGATACAAAAGACAGCCTCCAATACTGAGAAAAACTGGGTGGGTGCGGCGTGTCCTACCGAGAGTGGGTGGTATTATGCGACGCAGCCGGCGGTGGCTTACCATATGGATCCCCGCAATTCCCTGACAGAAACCTATATTTTCCAGTTTGAACAGTTGACATTTAATGCGTCCTATCACACGGAGTCGGCGGTACAGACTTTCTTAAACGGCACTTTTATGAAGGGAACACTTCCGGATGATTCCGCTGGACGCACTTATGCAAAAGCATTTTTTGAGATCGGTAAAGGCAGGAAGCTGAGTCCAATCCATCTGGCATCCCGCGTCTATCAGGAGCAGGGGCAGGGAACGTCCGGCCTGATTTCCGGCACATACCCGGGCTATGAAGGGTATTATAATTTCTTTAATGTAGGGGTGAACGGCTCTTCCACGGCGGAAAAGATTGTGAAGGGTCTGACCTACGCAAAGGAAAAAGGCTGGAATACGCGCTATAAGTCTTTGGAGGGCGGCGCGGCTACCATAGGCAATAATTATATTTTAAAGGGACAGGACACCCTTTATCTGGAGAAATTCAATGTCAATAAGAACAGTCCTTACGGCGTGTATGAACATCAGTACATGCAGAATATCCAGGCGCCCCGAAGTGAAGCCACTACCACGAAGAAAATGTACACGAATGCTGGTTCTTTGAACAACGCTTTTGTATTCAAAATCCCGGTATTTGACAATATGCCGAATGACACCTATTATCCCGCACTGAATCTGGATAAGACGAGTATTACCATGAATAAAGCCTATGACCCGCAGAATCCGGCGACACAGCAGCTCAGGTTTTATGTGGACGGTGTAGAGGCTGACCCGGCGGAGGCCGAGTGGACGAGCAGCGATCCGAAAGTGGCCACTGTGGATGAAGGGCTGATCACGGCGGTAGATAAGGGCGAGGCGGTTATCACAGCGACCTATAAGGACGTGCAGGTAACCTGTAAGGTCACGGTTAAAATCCCGCTGCAGGCGATTTCCCTGAATAAGGAAACGGTCACCCTGCGTCGGCCCGACACGGTGGTAGAGGATACGACGAATTTAAGCGGGCAGGATAAGGCGGAGAATATCTCCACAGCGGTTTTGCAGGTGAGCTTTGACCCGGCGGACACCACGGTGGACCGGACGATTGTGTGGTCTTCCGCCAATGCCAGGATTGCCACAGTTAAGGCGGACCCGACGGATTCCTCCAAAGCGGTAGTCACTGCCGTGGGCACGGGTGAGGTGAAGATCACGGCGAAGGCATCCAAAGCAGGAAACAAGACCGCAATTTGTGTTGTCAGGGTGATTGCGCCCATTTATAAGTTGGAATTGTCCGATCCCGGAGCGGATGAGGGCACCGGTATGACGAACCTGTTTAAAGGGCAGAGCGTCAGTCTGAATGCGGAATATTGGCCGAAGGATACCACGTCGGATAAAACCATCGTCTGGATCAGTTCCAATGAAAAGGCGGCGACGGTGAAAAACGGCAGGGTGACAGCTGTGGGTGAGGGGACGGCAAAGATTACGGCGTCAGTGGCCGGATATACAGCCTCCTACGAGGTGGCGGCAGAGTCCTGCAATGTTATTTTCCACGACGAGAAAGGCGCTCTGGGACAGAAGCTGTCCCTGGGCTATGGGGACAGTGTGGGAGAGGAAAGAATGCCGGAGGAGAAACTGCTTGCCGGTAAGATTTTCCGGGGCTGGTATACCGGGGCCGATGGGCAGGGAAGCGTGTTTACGGCCAGTCAGCCTGTCTATGCGAGAGAAACCCACGTGTATCCCCACTATCAGGAAACCGGCGCGGAAAAGGGCTTCTATGTAATTCCTGTGGGAGACCAGATCTACACCGGCAGCGCGATCAAGCCAAAGGTGCATGTATTTGACAGTACGGTTGCGCCCGATGGCAGCCTGCTCGCTGTGGGCGGCGGTTTGGCCGGAGATCAGGGGGAGGTATTGGAGCTTGTGGAGGGCAGGGACTATACCCTGTCGTACAAGAACAACAAGAACGTGAACGCCGAGGGCAAGGCGCGTCCCACCATCACCGTGAAGGGTAAGGGGAATTACACGGGGACTGAGTATGTGTATTTCGATATTCTGCCAAAGGCGCTTACCGATCATGATATTACGGCGGCGGATATTACGGTGGCATACAGCGGCAGGATCATCAAGAGCGCGCCAGTCGTGTACCGCGACGGAAAGAAACTTGTGGTGAACAGGGATTATACCCGGAGTTACCCCCAGACCGGTACGGGGGCCTATTGCAAGACTGGCGTTTATCCCATTGTCATTACGGGCAAAGGCGGTTATACGGGAACATTTACCATTTATGAGACAATCACTTCGGACGTGCTGCTCAGTAAGGTCAGTGTGGCTAAAATACCAAAACAGACTTATACCAATGAGCAGATGGCAAAAGAGGGCGGCATCAGACCGGAGTCCCTGACGGTGACATACAAAAAACAGCCTCTTGTGGAGGGCGAGCATTATACGCTTTCTTACAGCAACGATCAGAGCATCGGAAAAGCCACGGTTACGTTGACAGCGGTGGAGGGAAGCGGTTATGCGGGAAGCAGGAGCGTAACGTATCAGATCGCGGGAACTTCCATTGCGAGAGCGAAAGTGGAAGGACTGGAAAATAAAGAATATGTGACAATCGATAAGGAGTGGGATACGGAGGGCGCATTGTATGAGACAGCATATCAAAAGATGCTGCAGACGCCCGGCGCATACAGCCTGACACTGAATGACCGGGTTCTTACGGAGAGTAAAGACGGTGTGAACGGCGACTATATAGTGTCCTATGCGGGCGCGGCGAAAAAAGGCGCGGTAAAGGCGGGGACGGCGACGATCGTATTTCAGGGCATTAATGAATACAGCGGGCAGATTAAGAAAACCTACAAAATTCTGCCCTGTGAATTGAGCGAAGAGAAGATCGGCAGCGGGCGCGATTTTACCATTTTCTACTATACGCAGGATGAGCCGGGGAAGGTCGAGGAGCTGAAGGCGCTTGACGGGGGCTTGAGTGGGATGAAAGCGCCCTATGTGAAGGGCGGCAGCAAGCCTGTGATCCTTCTGGAATTTCAGGGAACACCGCTGGAAGTGAATAAGGATTACCGGATCACATACAAAAATAACAACGCGCTGACCACAGAGGAAATGGAGGAGAATAAGCTGCCTGCATTCACGATTACCGGCAGAGGGAACTTCAAGGGGAAGCTCGCGGGAACTTTTACCATTACCGACGGAGAGTTTGACAAAATAAACGGCGATGGGCAGAGCAAGATTACCATGACCTTGAAGGATGTGGTCTACCGGGAGAAAAAAGGAGCCTATAAGACAAAGGCGACGCTTAAGGATGTGAGCGGTTCCGCACTTGTGGCGGGGAAGGATTATGAGAAAGCGCTCCAGTATACCTATGAGACGGCGGCGGAGGTGCTGGTTCCGGGAGAAGGAGAGCTTTCGAAGGTGAAGCGAGGGGCCGGTGATCCTGTGGGAGAGGAGGATATTCCGCAGGCCGGTACGGCAATCCGCGTGACCGCGCAGGGAATCGGCGCTTATGCCGGAAAAGGCGGAGTGCGCCCGGAAATCTCTGCGGTCTACCGCATTGTATCGGCGGATTTTACCAAAGTGAAGGTGAAGGCTGCTACGAAGAGCTATCAGGACGGCAGGCCCGTAACTTTGACGGCGGATGATCTGACCGTGACGGTGAGCGGTGCGGCGGAGCCGCTGGTGCTCGGACAGGACTATATCACAAAAGAGGAAACTTATGTAAACCACATAAAGAAGGGCAAAGCAAAGGTAACCCTGCGGGGGATCGGAAACTACGGAGGGGAAAAGACCATCACTTACACCATAGGAGCGAAGAAGTTGTTGTGGTGGATCGGGCAGTAAACGGCAGACTGAGTCACAGAGTGAAATCTGTGGCTCGGTTTTATTTAGTTTAAATTTATGGACTCCGGGCCACTGTTTTCCCATAACGAACTCAGCCAGCTTAATGTGCCGGAAAGGCTCACGGAGTAGATTAAGATTTTCTTAAAAACACAAGATGTAGTGGATTTTTCGCTTGCATAATACAATTACAGATGTTATAATCAAAACCATCATAGGGTGACATAATAAAATATTATGCAACTCACTGTGCAGATGACATGATAGAACACGGCAGAAAACAGTTAATGTACGCATGGGAAAAGGTGGTAAGTAATGAGAAAGAGAAGAGTATTGGCATTATTGTTGGCGCTCAGTCTTGTGGTGAGCGGAAACGGCATGACGGTTCTTGCGGCGGAGCAGGGAGCGGACATGTCTGTTTTAGCGTCTCAGGAAGATACAGAGGAGACTGCGCCCGAGGAGGATACTTCTGACGGGACGGAAAATACATCTGTGGAAGATGTGCCGGAGACTGAAGATAAATCTGACGGGGCGGAAACCCCGGAAGAGGGGGATACCACTACTGAAGAAGGTGAGACAGGGGAAGAGGAAACGCCTGAGAACCCCGATGAAAGTGACTCTTCCGCGCCGAAGGAAGATGATACCGAGCAGGGCGGCGACCAGCCCTCTGCCGGGGATGACGAACAAAACGAAGAGCAGCCTTCCACAGAGGACGGAACGCAGGATGAGGAGCCTGATGTAGAAGAACAGGAACCGACGACAGATGTGCAGGAGCCTTCCGTTTCCGGGAATGATGTGGATGAGACGGAGGAGCCGGAAGAAGAGGCAGAAGTAAAGACAGGCGAAGTCAGGATGATGACCTTCACGGATGCTTCCGGACTGCGGATTACTTTTGATGCCAATGCGGCGGAAGAAAATGCGGAGAAGGCAACAATTGTAGACGGAGTGCTGACAGGGATCGATGAGAATGTAGAGGGTGTTGTCGATCTGCGGAAAGAGAGTTTTACGGAGATCGGGGAAGGCGCTTTTCAGGGAAAAGCGAAGGTAACGTATGTGATGCTTCCCAAGACCGTTACAAACATCGGGAAAAACGGATTCTTAGGCTGTGCAGCCTTGAAGGGTATATCTATTCCGTCCAGACTGGTGACGATAGGAGAGGCCGCGTTTCAGGATTGCGCGAGGCTGACCCAGTTGGCGGTTCCTAACAGTGTTGTTTCTATTGGTGCAAACGCCTTTAAAGGGGACAGCAGACTGTTTATGGTCAATATGGCGAGCGCAGACTATGCTAGGCTTACGTCCATTGGCGACAGTGCGTTCGAGGGCTGCTCAGCATTAGAATTTTTCTGCTCGGATGATGACTATGATCTGCCGGACAGCCTTACGACCATCGGGGCGGGTGCATTTAAAAATTGTACCAGCATCGTGGAAGTGGATATGCCCGATGGAATCACTTCCCTAGGTGTGTCTGCGTATCAGGGATGCACGGGGATTCTGGAGGTGGAGATATCTTCCAAACTCACGGCAGTACCGGAGAAAGCTTTTGCAGACTGTTTTAATCTGATTGAGCTGGAATTCAACAGCGGGGTGCGCGGTGTAAAAACAACGATAGAAACATTGGCTTTTGAAAACTGTAGAAAACTGGTGAGCGTGGAGTTTCCGCAGAAGGTTACAGTTATCAGGGCGGATGCCTTTAAGGGATGTACGGCGCTTCAGAGAGTTCATGTCAGGGATGATAATGCAGAGCTTGAGGATGGTGCATTTCCGAATGACAATGAGGAACTGTGTATCTTAGGGTCAGAGGATTCGGCGGCTCATGATTATGCAGTGAGAAACGGAAATATTCGTTTTATTCCCGTTGATGCGAAGAAGAGGCTGGATTATTATACTTATACCAAAAATCTGACAGATCCGACGGGTATGATCAAGCTTATTGTCACTAAGGAGAACAACGCCTCGGCAAAAGATATCAATGAGATTGTCAATACGGATGGTGTGTCACCCTACAATAAAGGTGTGAAGGCCGGTACAGAATGCTTTGTCATGATTGATAAGGGTCAATATCAGAACAATGTACGTCTGGTGCCCGGCTCCCTCAGATGCAACGGAGAGGAGATTGACTACGATAGAAAACGCGGTGTGTACTGCTTTGAGATGCCGAACGGTGGAGCGGCGATCACAGCGGCATTTGAATATATCACAGCGAACATTGTTCAGGGTGATGCGACTACGATTGAAGGACGCCTTTCGTCTGATGTGAATTATGACTTTGAAAGAAATATAGCTTATATGCAGGAGGGACAGACGGCGAAGTTTTACCTGACGAACAATTCGGATGGAAAGACGACCAGAATTCCCGCATCAAAGGTCACCTACCGTATAGAGAAAAACTCAAAAAAGGGAGTGGTATCCGTTGATGCCGACGGTGAGGTCAAGGCGCTTAAGGAAGGCACCGTTATTGTGGAGGCTGTGGTCAATACAAATAGCGGAGAGGTCATTAAAAACGTAACCATAACAGTAAGCAAGGCGGCGGGCATTGAGCGTATTAGAGTGCAGCTGAAGGGGGATTACAAGCTTCTGACAGTTGACAAGGACGGAGACGAAATAAATGGAGTTTCCCTCCCGACGGATGAGCTGGTTGGAAGAGAATATGACTTTGACGTTGAGGCGAATGCATTCAGCGCGGAGGATGACAGCGAGATGAAGGTAGCGTTCACCTGGGCCAGCAGTGACACGAAGGTGGCTAAGGTGAAGAAAGCGTCTACAGCAGCGGGATCATCTGAAAATGAGATAATCATTCCAAAGGGTGCAGATGGCGAAGCGACCATCACGATTACGGCGACAGATGCGTATAAGAGAAAGACGACTAAAAAGTTTGTTGTCAGTGTACAGAACTATGCGCCCCGCCTGACGTTTTCTAAGGTCACGCTTAATCCGAAACAGAATAATGGCGCTACAACCATAGGCATCATTGATGCATATGGGCATGCGGTCGATAATACCAAGATCGTGGATGCCTATGCAGATGGAAACCCAGTTCCCGGTTTTACTTTCACATTTATAGAGAAGAACAGCGTGACAGGAGTTTCCACCTATCGGATAGAAACTCAGGGCAAGGAGCAGAAGACTTATAATGTGAAGTTGAGAGTTTATGTTCATGTGGGCAGTGCGTCAAAGATATATGAGACCCCGCTTACAATTGTGGTCAAGGAATCTCAGCCGAAGCCGACAGTGAGCTTTGACAAGAAAGCGGAAAAGATTAATCTGTTTCTTGCCAATGATGGAGTGGAGATTAAGCCGGTCATTGGGAAGCTGGGAGACGACGTCGTATCGGAGTTTAGCTTGGAACCGCTGACGGAGAGTGGTCACAAGAACTATGAAGATGACAAAAAGTTTACGGAGAATTTCCAGATCGATCCGAAGATGGGTATTATAACCCAGAAGGCGCCTAATCTGCTTAAGAATAGTGCAGGAAAGCCGGTGCTGACAGGTTATCTGGTACTTAAATTCGAAGGCTACGGGGATCTGAAACAAAAGTATAAGATCACGATCCCGACACAGACGGTTGCACCATCTTATGTGCTGGACAGGACGACAGATACCTTTGGCAGCGGGTTCACTAAAGCACAGATTGTCGATCTGCAGCTTCTGGACAAGAAGACGAAAAAGCCGGTTGAGTGGGATGAGGGCTTTGAAGAGGGACTGAAGGTAGATACGGATGCAACTACGTTCATGTTTGCGAAGGCAGAATTGGTACCTGTCGAGCAGAAGGTGGACGGCACGATTAAAAAGTATGTAGGTATTCAGGTTACGGTTCCGGCCAACGCCTCGAACAAGACGGGTAAGCTGGTGATGAAGATCCGCAACAGTAAGTGGGCTGAGGGTAAGGAGTTTAAGTATACCTATAACATCAAGATTGACACTAAATCCCAGAAACTGAGCCTGAAGAAGGCAACGGTTACGCTTAACGCGAATTATCCTGAGAGGACAGAAGCTTTTTCAGTGGTATCTAATCATCGGGATGTGGTAATTACAGGAACACAGCTGTTCGAGCCACAGTTCACGGCAAAAAATGAGGCCGAGTATCGGAAGCTGGATGTGGCCTGTACGGACGGGGAAGGAAGCGTATCCCTGAAATCCGGGGGACAGGATATCAAGGCGGGTAGTTATAGATATGTCTACAAATATAAAGATGCGGAAGGCAAGGAAAACAAAGTTACGCTGACGGTCAAAGTTAACAGGGTGACGCCGACGGTTACCTTAAAGGGTGCAAATGCCTTTAACCTGACGGCAAAAGACGGGGAGACATATGTGGAAGTTTCAGAAATGACGATGACTGTAAAAAATCTTCCCGATAACCCGAAGTACTTGGAGACTGAGACTACGGATCCGGTGACGCCTGAGCAGCCTGACACTGGTGAGGGCGGAGATCAGGGTGGAAGCGGCACAGGAGGCAGTGATGGTCAGCCTCAGCAGCCAACATTTGTTTCCGCAATGTCACTGGCAGAAACGACTAAAAAGATTAATGAAGAGTTTTACAGGCTTGATACGGCAGAAACTTTTAAAAGCCTCCAAATTACAACAAAGAAGTATGAATCCTTAAACCCGCAGGATTGCTTTGGGTTTGAGTGGGTTGAAGATGAGAACGGAGCTGGCGGTAAACTCAGGATTTCTTTGAAGAAATTGATGGATATTAAGACCTATACCTTGAAGATGACACCGGCTTACAGCAATATGAAGGACGGTAAGAAAAATGTAATTAGGACGGCTAAACCCGTCAGCTTCAACATAAGGGTATATAACAGCGCGATTTCATCTGTTAAGCTGAGCGCGAAAGGAAAAATAAATCTTCTGGACCGGCGGTCTGCAGACGTTGCGCCTGAGGATTTTCAGTATACGGAGAAGAACGGTATCCGCTATACGCCGAAGATTGCCAATTTGACAGATACCCTGAAAGAAGTAAGGCTGCTTACAGATGATTATCCGGATATCAGTGATTACGCAGATGAGTCAAAGTATAACAAGCTGTTTGAGGCGCGGATCACAGAGGATAAAAAGTCCTTCTACATTGTACCGAAGGAAGGCGCCCTGCTGGAAAACAAAAAGACATATAAAATGTATGTATGGCTATTGATGGATGGCTACAAATTTGGCAGTGACACGGGTA
This sequence comes from uncultured Lachnospiraceae bacterium, assembly GCA_947176065.1. Classification (GTDB taxonomy): domain Bacteria; phylum Bacillota; class Clostridia; order Lachnospirales; family Lachnospiraceae; genus UBA3282. The sequence continues at coordinate 19,561 of CAMWPB010000018.1, forward strand.
ACGGGATTTATACGGCAGCACCGATCAAGATCAGCACCGCGGAAATCCTTCCCAAGGTGAAGACAGACCAGACTACGGCGAACCTGTACTTATCCAGTAAGGCATACGAGGCAACCTTCATCGTGCAGAAGAGCGACGAGAAGTCCATCGGTGCGATAGAGAAAATTGCATTCGGTGAGAAGGATGAGAAGGCGAACGATTCCTTTGAGGTCTGGGGCGAGACTCAGGAGGACGGTTCCCTGAAGGTTCATCTGAAGCTGAAAAACGGCGTAACCTATGGGTGCAACACAACGAATAAGATTAAAATGTATATTCAGTTTACCGGACAGGGAACGAATACGGCTGGAACGCCAATCACTATGAACGTAAAGATCAACAAGTAAAGCAATGCGGCGGCCGGTTTTCGGCCGCCGTGTTATTCCCGGTAAGTAAGGGGTGAGGAGAGGGTGAAATTTATGAAAAGAAAAAATGCAGCGGCGTTGCTGCTGACACTGGGGCTGGCTGTCGGCGGAAACGGGATGGTGGTTTTTGCGGCGGAACCGGTCGGGGAAACGCCGATGGCGGAGACGCCACAGGATTCCGGGACATTGGAAAAGAGCGAACCGGCATCAGAATCCGTATCTGCGGAGACGGAGGCTGACATGAGCAGAATCGTCAGCTTCACGGACTATACAGGTATGCGGGTGACTTATGATGCCCATATTTCCCAGCAGTATGTCTATGAAGTCGAAAAAGGGATTCTTAAGGGCGTAAAAATGAAGACGGCGGATGCGGATGAAGGAAAAGCACCGGCTGATGCTGTATTTGAGGGCAATGTGGAACTGAAGCAGCCGGAGGAGGGAGAAAAGTATACCTCTGTAGCCGCGGATGTTTTTGGAGGTAACCGAAACATTACCTATGTGAAACTGCCCGCAGGGGTGACAGTGATCGCGGAAGGGTGCTTTAAGGGATGCACTGGTTTAAAGAGCGTTTATCTGCCCTCCACGGTAAACAGAATCGAAGCAGGCGCTTTTGAGGGCTGCACGGATATGACGCAGATTTCACTGCCGAAATCTGTGACGGCTATCGGCGACAACGCCTTTAAAGGGAATGCGAAGCTGCAGACTGTGCAGATCAGGGATGCGGAGGAAAGTGAACTGATTTCTGTCGGCGCGCACGCTTTTGAGGGATGTCAGGTCTTACAGGAGATATCACTTCCGCAGACAGCGGTAACTTTGGGAGAAGATGCTTTTGAGGACGGCACGAAGCTGACGGGTGAGGCGGAGGAAACGCATTGAGTTTCACTCCGTATCGCCCAAAAACCGGATAAACCGCAGCAGCTCGCGGCGCTTTCCGGCATCCAGCTTCTGGATGTGAATCAGCACATCGTGCATGGTAACGTCGCCCAGATACTTACGGCTCAGATTAGGACTGCCAAGATAGCCGCAGTCTGTACCTAAAAGATAGTCGGTGCTGACTTTAAAATATTTTGAAAGTTTTAAAACGGCCCAAAGCGGAATATCGCGGCGGCCGTTTTCGTAGTTAGAGTATGTCTGTTGAGAAACGCCCAGATATTCGGCGACAGTTTTTTGTTTGATATCCCGGTCTTCCCGTAAATCACGGATAATGGCGTGAAGCTCTTTCATTTACCGATCAAATTCCTTTCCGTATCCATATTGATAAAATTGTTGTTATAAATGCTATCACACAACGAGAGGTTGTAATGAAGAAACTACAAAATGAAAAGAAATGCGACATAAAACAACAAAGGCGAGTGGAAAGGCGGATAAAGTTTAGCGTGTAAATCATGGGAAGTTTTGCTATAATATACAAAAGATGGAAGCGGAGGAAAAAGACGCGGGAAAATGATGAATTATATGAAGCAGGATCACATATTTTACCGGATCGTCAATGGCATGATCCGGCTGTTGCTTGCGGGAGCGGTGTTCCTCCTGCTTTTGCACAGTATATTCAGTACAAGTTTTGTAGGAAAACTGATTCTGGAGGACGGGAAGCATCAGGAGAGAACCCTGAACATAGCGGATAGCCCGCTGCGCCATCTGCTGGTATTTATCCTGCTGACTGCGGTATTGCTTGCAGGACAGAAACTGTGGGGTGTTTTTGGTGTGCGCAGGAACGTTTACGCTGATGCGCACGGCGGCAAAAGCCGGGCAGCTCGGAATGATATGGTATTCTGGGGACTGACCCTGCTCACAGTGGTTCTGGCCGCTTCTTATGTGGGGATGACGCAGCTTTATCCGGGCTCTGATCCGGCGAAGGTGTATGAGGTTGCCATGCAGTGGCGGCAGGGAGACTTCTCTTCCTTTGATGAGGGGGCGTATCTGTTCCGTTATCCGTTTCAGTCAGGGATTGTCCTGTTTTTCTATCTTTTGAGTTTTCTCTTCGGAGAGGGGAACTTTGTTGGGCCTCAGTTGGTGAACGTGGCTTTTCTGGCGGTGATTTACGCGCTGCTGGCGAAGCTTTCCGGGCTTTTCGGGGTGGCTGCGGGAGAGAGTGCAGAGGGTTTTGGAAAGAAGAGGAGAGGCTTACAGGCGGCGGTGTATCTGGGGCTTTTAGTCTGGGTGCCGTTATCCTTTTATGTGACGTATCTGTATGGCATTCTGCCGGGCATGGCGCTGTCTCTGGGAGCGGTCTATTTTGCGCAGCGGTATCTGGCAGTCAGGCGTTACCGCTATATTGCGGCGGCTTCCCTCTGCATGGGACTGGCCACGGTGATAAAGATGAACTGTCTGATCTATCTGATTGCCATTGCATGCTTTCTGGTTTACGATGCGGTTTCCCTTTTCTTTTTCTCCGAGAGGAAAAAGTGGAGGGAAGGCGTGGTCTCTCTTATTTTCATTGTATGTATGGGAATAAGTGTCGTAATATGCACGCAGATTTCCAACGCCGTTGTGGAGCAGATTGCGGGCCGGGAGCTGCCGGAGGGAGAGGTTATGCTTTCCTGGGTGGTTATGGGAATGCAGGAGGCGCCGCTGGGGCCGGGCGGTTACAACGGGTATATAGGCAATGTGTTTACGGAGTACCATTACGACACGGAACTGGTTACGCAGGCGTCCCGGGAGGATCTGCAGGAAATAATGACAAGAATGTCAGAAAACCCGCTGGACGAGGGTCTGCCTTTTCTGGCGCGGAAGACGGCTTTTCAGTGGAACGATCCCACCTTTATCTGTCTGGACCGCACCCGGGGAAGGAAAGCGATGACTCAGATCCCGGGGTGGCTTAAGAGCGTGATTGACGGCAGAGGCGGCGTGCGGCTTTCGGTTCTCCTCAATTATATGCAGACGGGGGTTTATCTTGGGATGCTGCTCTATCTGTTTTTGCGGTGGCGGAAGGGGAATCTCTATGAGCTGATGGGGGCCGTGATTTTTCTGGGCGGTTATCTGTTCCACCTGTTTTGGGAATCCAGCGCTTCCTATACCATACCATATTTTGTGCTGCTGATTCCCTATGCGGTCTGCGGGATGGCAGAATGGACCGCGTTTCTGGAAAGGGCGGTCAGGCTTCGCGGGATTGGGAGAAACGGCGTGGCAGCGCTTGGCGCGCTTCTTGCCCTTTGTCTGGTTGTCTTTGCCTTTACACGGACAAACCTCTTTGATCGGACGATCGCGCTGGATGACGATAAGCAGGGCATTGACGCGAGTGCGCAGTTCTATCAGACGGGAATCTGGGAGAAACCGTACTGAGCCGGAAGATCAATGCCCAAGAACGAAGCGAAACAGGCGGTACAGCTTATGGCGGATACAGAACACATACGCCTTGTTATGAAGCCCGGAAACGTCGCCTGTTTTGACGGCGCGAAAAGCGCGTCTGACAGGCGGATAGCTGCATTCCGCAAGAAAGGCACTCCGGCTGCCCCGGACGGATTCCCGTTCCGCGCGGAATACGGGCGGGAGGGTCAGGAGACACTGGTAAGCATAGTAATATAAAAGCTGTTTTTCCATACAGGGATACACGGTAAGGTCGATCAGCCTGTCATAGGTATCGAAGAGCAGGCGGTTTTCCGCAAGCCGTCCGTAATCCATCGTGTGGGTCAGCGAATTTCCGTTACTTCTATAATAATAGAAGGATTCCGGGAGGAAATAAACGGAGGAGGCTCCCAGAAGGCAGGGATAGGCCGCCAGACCGTCTTCCCCCAGCTTGATGGTCAGGGGAACATGAAACAGATGCTTTTCCAGAAGCGTGCGGCGAAACAGCTTGTTACACAGGCTGGGAGAGACGCCGTAGTGAAAAAAGCGGCCGGAAAACAGCAGGCGGGGATAGATGTCGGTTTCGAGCCGCGGCTTATCGTAGAAGCCGGGATCACAGAAATCCCGCCGTTCGATCTGTTTCGTCGGCGTGACTGCGGTGTAATTGCAGCATACCATGTCTGCGCCGTATTCGTCGGCAGCTGCGCACATGCGTTCATACATGGCCGGATCGATCCAGTCGTCGCTGTCCACGAAGGCGATATATTCCCCGACTGCCTTTTCAAAGCCCGCCTGTCTGGCCGACATGTGGCCGCCGTTTTTCTTGTGGAAAGAGCGGATGCGGGCGTCTTTTGCGGCGTAAGAGTCGGCAAGCGCGGGCGAGCCGTCTGTGGAGCCGTCGTCTATGAGAAGAACCTCAAAGTCCGTGAACGTCTGGGCGAGAATGCTGTCCAGACATTTGGGCAGATAGGGTTCCACATTATATACAGGTACAATGATACTTAAAAAGGGCATGGCGCGGACTCCTTTCACACATGCATCATCTATCGCAGGCCGTTTGAGCCTGCGTCCAGTATAACATAAAACGGAGGGGTGGAGTTGGAAAAAATTGTATTTGTCATACCCGATATGCCGGGAGGCGGCACGGAACGGGTTGTGGCGCTTTTGGCAAACGAGTACAGCAGACGGGGCATACCGACGGCGATCCTTCTTTTTGCGGGCAGTGAGAGGGCGTACCCGCTGGATTCCCGGATTGAAGTGGTGAGCGTGGGAGGCCCTTCCGGCGGCAGCCTTTCGGCAAGACTCGGAAGACTGCGCAGGATGCGGCGGTTTTACCGGGAGAATAAAAACAGTCAGATATGGGCTTTCAGCGCTATGGGAACCGTGTTTTCCGCGGTGGCGGCGGTTGGGCAGAGGCATTTTTTTCTCGTCTCCGAGCGCAACGACCCCACCCGCTATGATCACAGGCGGATTCGCGATCTGTGTTACCGGCGGGCGAAGGTGGTGGTGTGCCAGACTGAGGATGCGGTCAGAAGTTTTCCGGCGGGAATCCGAAAAAAGAGCGTTGTGATCCCCAATCCGCTGGAACCGGGAGAAGAGCCCTATGGGGGAGAAAGGCAGAAGCGGATCGTGGCGGTGGGGCGGCTGAATGCCCAGAAAAACCATAAGCTGCTGCTTAAGGCATTTGCCGCTTTTTCTGAAAAGCACGGAGACTATATATTGGAGCTTTATGGGCAGGGAGAGCTGGAGACAGAGCTTAAGACGCTGGCGGGGAAATTGAAAATTGACGGTAGTGTCATATTTAAAGGCTTTTCCGATCATGTGCTTGCCGATATCAGGACGGCGGCCATGTATGTGCTTTCCTCGGATTATGAGGGAATTTCCAATTCCATGCTGGAGGCGATGGCGCTGGGACTCCCCGTGATTGCGACGGACTGTCCCATCGGCGGTTCCCGCATGTATATTCAGGACGGTGTGAACGGTTTCCTTGTGCCGGTGGGAGACGTATCTGCGCTTGCAGGCGCTATGGGGCGGCTGGCTGACGACCCCGGTCTCGGCGAAAGGCTTGGCAAAGAGGCGGTGAAGCTGAGGGAGGAACTGGCGACAGGGAAGATTGCCGACAGATTTCTCGCCCTGACAACCGGGGGCGGGAATGCCGCGTCAGGGAAGAGAGGAGTCCGGGGCGGAGGACAGGGAGATAAAAATGTGTAAGGTGCTGGTAATAAATCCCATATTGTACACGGCGGAGACGAACCGGATTCCCCGGGTGGATTCCATAAAGGACACCATGATTTATACGATGTGTCTTGGCTTTTTGCGGGCGGGCCATGAGGTGACGCTGATTGCCGCGGAGGATTACAGGCCGGTTCATGAGGAGCGGTATGATTTTCCCGTGCTCTGGTTCCATACGGTCTGCCGCAGGCTGTTTATGCCCCGCTGCTTTCCCTACATGCCCGGTATTCGCAGGTATCTGAAAGAACACAAGGAATATGACATGATTGTCACAAGCGAGGCGTTTGCCAGCTGGTCGTACACGGCGGCAAGGGTGGCCCCGGGGAAAACGGTGATCTGGCATGAGCTGGCGGCTTATAACAACATGCTGCACAAAATCCCGGCGAAGCTCTGGTATCGGCTTGTGGCCCGATTTCTGATGCGGCGCGCGCGGGTGGTTCCCCGTTCGGAGCAGGCGGGCGCTTTTATCGGGCAGTTTATGCCGCGGGTGGAGACGGAACCCATAGACCACGGCGTCGATCTGGAAAAATTCCCGCTTTCCGGGGAAAATGTGAGGGAAGACCGCTTCGTGGTGGTGTCGCAGTTAATTCCCCGGAAACGGATTTCTCATACAATAGAAGCTTATGACAGATTTGTGAAAGCGGGACATGAGGCATATTCTTTGGACATCATCGGTGCGGGGGAGGAGGAAGATTCTCTCAGACAGCTTGTGAAAAAATTAGGGTTGGAAGAAAAGGTAACGTTTCACGGAAAGCTGTCCCACGAGAAGCTTCTGCCTGTCGTCGCGGCGTCAAAGGCGCTTCTGGTTTCCACGGAGAAAGATAACAATATGGTGTCCATTGTGGAGAGCATTGCGCTGGGAACCCCGGTGGTGACCACCTCCGTACCCTATAACGCCGCCTATATCAGGCGGGAGGAGCTGGGGATCGTGGAGGATGACTGGTCCGCGGATGCGCTTGCGCGGATTACAGCGGAAAACGACAGGTATGTGGCGAATTGTCTGGCCTACAGGGAGAAGCTTTCCAATGCAGCCTGTGCGAAACGGTTTCTTGCATTTGTCAAGTGAGAGGTTTACTTGCTTTTTACAGCGTATCACGGTACAATAGTGGGTATGGAAATACTGAGAATAGTTTTTTGTTTTGACGAAAATTTAGTGGCGCAGGTGCAGGCGGCGGCGGCTTCGCTTCTGGATGCCCGCGGCCCGGACGACCATTTTGAGATACATTGTGTCTGTACAAAGGCGGCAGGGATTGCGGCAAAGCCGCTGGAGCTGGTTATAAAAAGAAGGGATCCGGCCTCCGGGCTCGTGATGCACTGTGTGGACAACCCTTATGAGAAAGCATATCAGGTGAGGGATATTTCGGCGGGCACCTATCTGCGGCTGGCACTGCCGGGTCTTTTGCCGGAGGTGGACCGGATTCTTTATATGGATGCGGATGTGCTGGTGCGGGATAGTCTGTCACCGCTCTGGGAAACGCCTTTGGAGGGAAAAGCGCTTGCGGCCGTAAAGGGTGCGGTGAACCTCTCGGACAAGTGGGAGTGGAACAGCGACAGGCCTTACTGGCATCTGCTTTCGGAGGCGAAGGGCGGCTATATCAATGCAGGCGTTACCCTTCTTAATCTGGCCGAGGTGAGGAAACGGAGGCTTGCCGCACGTTGGCATGAGATGACGGGAGAGCGGTTCTACTATCAGGATCAGGACATTTTGAATATTACCTGTCAGGGAGCGATCGCCTACCTTACCCCGAAATATAACAGGCTTGCCTATCTGGAAGATCGGGATTTTGACCGATTTGTGACGGAGGGCATTTATACGCAGGAGGAGAAGCGGGAGGCGCTGCAGTCCCCGGCCATTATCCATTATGCGGGGGACAAGCCATGGAAACGCTACGACACGAATCTGGGGAATCTGTGGTGGGACTATATCAATACACAGCCGGATTTGAAGGATTTGTTTGACGAGGAAAAAGCGCGCCGGTATCACGGTCCGACTCTGGCACAGCGGGCAGTGAGAAAAATGAAGAAAGTGTTTGGCAGGGAGAAGATATAGAAACGCGAACAGTACTTCTGAAGCACTAAGTTTCGCGTAGGAGAATGCTTGAAAAGCAGCATTTTCCATGTGGAAAAACAGGAAAGGGATACGGTAACGGAGTATGAAAATTGCGGTAGCGGGAACGGGATATGTAGGTCTGGTAGCGGGTGTGTGCTTTGCGGAAAAGGGACATGACGTCACCTGTGTGGATGTGGATGAAAAGAAAGTGAAAATGATGGAGGCCGGAAACAGTCCTATCTTCGAGGAAGGGCTGGAGGAGCTGATGCAGAAGAATAACGCTGCGGGAAGGCTTCACTATACCACGGATTATGCCGAAGCTTACCGTGATAAGGACGCCATTTTTATCGGGGTTGGCACGCCGGAGCAGCCGGACGGCTCCGCCAACCTGAATTATATCGCGACGGTTTCAAGACAGATCGCGGAATCTGTGGAGCGCGATTGTCTGGTGGTTGTGAAATCCACGGTGCCCGTCGGCACGAATGATAAAGTAGAGCAGTTTATCCACGATTTTCTGACGCGGGATGTGAAGGTGGAGGTGGCCTCCAACCCGGAGTTTCTGGCGCAGGGCTCCGCGGTGCACGATACCCTGCACGCCGCCCGCATTATCATAGGTACGGAGAGCAAGGAGGCGGAGGCTCTTTTAAAGAAAATTTACGAGCCGTTTGGGCTGCCCATTGTGTCCGTGAACAGACGCTCCGCAGAGATGATCAAGTATGCGTCGAATGATTTTCTGGCGCTGAAAATTTCCTATATGAACGATATCGCCAATCTCTGTGAACTGGTGGGAGCGGATATTGACGCGGTGGCGGAGGGCATGAGCTATGACGCGCGTATCGGCGCGAATTTCTTAAAGGCCGGGATCGGTTACGGCGGAAGCTGTTTCCCCAAGGATACGAAGGCGCTTAAATATCTGGCCAAGCAGTACGGTTATCAGCTTAAGACCGTGGAAGCCGCTGTTGATGTGAATGCCATGCAGAAAACGAGGCTTTACCAGAAGGCATGCAAGCGGATGATTACCTTTGAAGGACTGAAGGTGGCGGTGCTGGGGCTTGCCTTCAAGCCGGGGACAGATGATCTACGAGAAGCGCCTGCCCTCGACAATGTGAAGCTGCTTTTGGAAAACGGCGCGCAGATTGTGGCCTATGATCCGGTGGCGGCGGATAATTTCCGCAAGGTTTATCCCGAGGGGGCAGTTGGCAGAGGCTCTATTTCCTACGCGGACACGCCCGAGGAAACGCTTGCGGACGCTAACATCTGTTTTGTGTTTACGGAGTGGGAGCAGATCCGCTCCCTGTCGCCGGAAACCTTTAAGGAGCGGATGCGGATACCGCTCGTGTATGACGGGCGCAACGTCTTTGACGTGAAAGGTATGAAGGAAGCGGGAATCGAATATTACAGCATAGGGCGGTAAGCGGCGGAAAGGAGCGGCGGTGAAAGAGTTAGATCCCTCTAAGACATATCTGATTACCGGCGGCGCGGGCTTTATCGGATTTCATTTATCCAAAAGCCTTCTGGAGAAAGGCGCGCGGGTGATCGGTTTTGACAATATGAATGATTACTATGACGTAAGGCTGAAGGAGGACCGGCTGGCCAAGCTGTATTACTATGACAATTACAGCTTCGTCAAGGGCGATCTGGCAGATAATGCGGATGTGTTCCGGGTGTTTCAGGAATATCACCCGAATATCGTAGTGAATCTTGGGGCGCAGGCGGGCGTCCGTTACAGCATTGACAATCCGTCAGCTTACATGGAGTCCAATATGATGGGTTTTTTCCATATCTTAGAGGGCTGTCGGTATTTTCCCGTGGAGCATCTGGTGTACGCGTCGTCCAGTTCCGTTTACGGGGGCAATGAGAAAGTGCCCTTTTCCACGGAGGATAAGGTGGATGAGCCGGTAAGTCTCTATGCGGCCACGAAGAAATCCAATGAGCTGATGGCCCATGCTTACAGCAAGCTTTTTGCGATTCCCGTGACGGGGCTGCGCTTTTTCACGGTCTACGGGCCGTTTGGCAGGCCGGATATGGCGTATTTTAAGTTTACGAAAAAAATCCTTGCGGGAGAGCCGATTCAGGTTTATAACCGCGGCGATATGATGCGGGATTTCACTTATATCGACGATATTGTGCGGGGTGTGGAAAACATTCTCTGCAATCCGCCCGAAAAGAACGAAAAGGGCGCGTTCTATAAGCTCTACAATATCGGCAATAATAAGCCTGTGAAGCTGATGGATTATATAGAGACGCTGGAGCGGTGTCTTGGGATGGAGGCGAAGAAGGAGTATCTGCCCATGCAGCCCGGCGACGTGTACCAGACCTATGCGGACGTCACGGATCTGATGCGGGATTATGACTTTAAGCCGGAAACTTCCATTGAGGAAGGGCTGCAGAAATTCGTGGACTGGTACCGGGAATACTACCGCTAAACAGTTCAGCCAGAGCGTATGATATCGAGGAAGAAAACAATGAGAGAAATCCCCATTTTATATTTGGTAGTACCCTGCTATAACGAGGAGGAAGTGGTGGAGAAGACCGCCGCCGTTATGGGGGAAAAGCTGTCCCGTCTTGAGCGGGAAGAGAAGATAGCGAAAGGCTCCAAAGTCATGTTTGTCAATGACGGGAGCAGGGATAAAACCCTGCAGCTTCTGCACGGGATCGCCGCGAAAGACAGGCGGTTTTCCGTGGTGAGTCTGGCAGGGAATTATGGCCACCAGAGCGCGATTTTAGCCGGGATGATGACGGCGAGAAAATATGCGGATGTGGTCGTTACCATTGACGCGGATTTACAGCAGGATATCGAGGCGCTGGATTCCTTTTTAAAATGCTATATGGAGGGATGCGAGGTAGTCTACGGTGTGCGCAACGACAGGCATTCCGACGGCCTTTTTAAGAAAGCTACGGCGACTGCTTACTATAAGCTGATGCATATGCTGGGCAGCACGGTGATGACGAACCATGCGGACTACCGCCTGATGTCGAAGAAAGCGCTGGACGCGCTGTCGGAGTATGGCGAAGCCAATCTTTTTCTGCGCGGGCTGATCCCTACCATGGGCTTTCCCTCCGATGTGGTGTACTTTGACGTAAAGGCAAGAGAGGCGGGACATTCCAAATATACGCTGAGTAAAATGATGACGCTGGCGCTTGACGGCATTACTTCCATGAGCGTACGCCCGCTCAGACTGATCGGCGGCCTCGGATTTTTAATGTTTCTGTTCAGCGTGGTGATGTGTGTGATCGGCCTTGTGGATTGGGCCATGGGGAACAATGTGCCGGGCTATACCACGACCCTGATTGTGTCTCTGGTGATCGGCGGGATCACCCTTTTATCGCTGGGAATTATCGGGGAATATGTGGGCAAGATTTATATGGAAACCAAGCACAGACCCAGATATATTATTGATACGCTGGTATGGCGTGAAAATGAAGGAGAGGAGCAGTAAGGGATTTCGACATGAGTAAACCGGATATTCACGCGGATGATTACGCGCTTACCTTAAATACTTCAAGGGATATGCTGGAATGCATGCGGAAGGGGCGGCTTGACAGCATCAGTATTGTACCGAATATGAGCTGCTTTGAAGAATGCATGGATCTGTTTTGCGGGGAGATACCGAAGCTCCCCTTTTTGCCGCTGATGTCGGTGCATCTGGATTTTGTGGAGGGAAGAAGTCTGGCGGGAAGAGCGAATACCCCCGATCTGACAAAGCCTGACAGCGATCTGATGGGACTTGGCTGGGGCGGCCTTTTTGCGGCGTCTTATCTGCCAAATAAGAGAAAGAAGATCAAGGCACAGTTAAAGTGCGAGATCAAAGCCCAGCTTGCAAAAGTGCAGGGGGCGATAAAAAAGTGTATGGAAATCGCGGCCGCAAGCGGGGTTCCCTGTGGACAGAAGGGGCTTCGGGTGGACAGCCACCAGCATGCCCACATGATTCCCGTGGTGTGGGAGGCTGTTCTGGAAGTGGTGCGCGAGGAAGGGTATGCGTTAGAGTATATCCGCAATTCCAAAGAAGTGCTGGGGATATTTCTGACAGATGTGTCACTTTACAAGACGTACCGGCCTGTGAATTTTGTGAAAAACAGGCTTTTGGCTCTATACTCCCACAAGGCGGACCGCTTTTGCAAAGCCAACGGAATGAAGCAGATGTATCTCTGGGGACTTGTGATGAGCGGACGGATGGATACAGAGAGAATCGAGCGGCTTTACGGGAAAATGAAGCGAAAGGCAGAGCGGGACAAAAGGACGCTTGAAGTTTTATTTCATCCGGGCATTACCCTGCCGGAGGAAGTGACGCCTGAGATCGCGAAGGAGGCGGCGGAGGATTTTTATCTCCGGGAAGACAGGCATGTGGAGAAGAAGGCGGTGCTGGGCGTGGAGTGGTGACGGCGGTGCGTGTCTTATGCTGTGTTTGTGAGGAAAAGGGTGTGTGACACGGATTTGGAAAAAGGTGAATTATCAGGTTAAAAATGTTGGAAAAATGTGCAAAAATGATTGAAAACCCCGGAAAAATGTGCAATACTGATTTTGAGCACATAAAAGGGGGTATTCCGTTGAAACGCAGCACTATTCAGAATCTGATAGACTGGAAATCCAGCGAAGACCGAAAGCCCATGGTATTAAAGGGTGCACGTCAGGTTGGCAAAACATGGCTTATGAAGGAATTTGGACAGAACTGTTACGACAGCTTTGTCTATTTCAATTTTGACGAAGAGGATGAACTGAAGTCCATCTTTGAAGCAAATAAGAATCCGCATCGGATTATTGAACTCCTCTCCATGATTGCGGGTGAAAAAATTCTTCCGGGTGAAACACTTGTTATTTTCGATGAGATACAGGAATGCCCGGAGGCACTGAATGCCTTGAAATATTTCAGGGAGAAAGCCAATGATTATCATGTCATTGCCGCCGGCAGTCTGCTTGGAACGCTCCTTGCAAAGCCGAAATCTTATCCGGTCGGTATGGTAAATCTGCTTGATATCTTCCCGCTGACCTTTGACGAATTTCTCTGTGCGGTCGACCCGGCACTCTATGACTATTATGCCGGTATTCAGAAAAACCAGCAGATCGAAGATATTTTCCACAATCGTCTGCTTGAGGCATACAACTATTATCTTATCATCGGCGGTATGCCCGAATGTGTCGCTTCCTGGGTCAGGTACAGGGATCCGATGAAAATATCGCAGATACAGCATGAACTGATAGAAGTTTACGAAAATGATTTCTCAAAACACAACGGCAAAGTGAACAGCGGACGTATTCTTATGGTGTTCCGCAGCATAGTCACACAGCTCGCCAAGCCCAATGAGAAATTCATGTACGGCGCTGTCCGCGAGGGCGGCAGGGCGCGTGATTTTGAGGAGGCGATCGAGTGGCTTGTATCTGCCGGGATGTTAAATCGTGTTTACAATGTCTCCAAAATGGAACATCCTCTTTCTGCTTTTGACAAACTGGATCAGTTTAAACTTTTTGTATTTGACACCGGGCTTCTCAAGCACATGGCGGGTATTGACAACAGTGCCATTCTTTTAAAAACTGACTACCAGTTCAAAGGACCTTTGACAGAGAATTATTGTTTACAGCAGCTTCGGGGGCAGTTTGAGATTGCACCCCGCTATTTTTCTGATAAGAATCATGAAATTGATTTTGCACTGCAGCATGGCACAGAGATTATTCCCGTTGAAGTAAAGGGCGGGGAGGACAAATCTGCCCCGTCTTTCAAAAAATATATTGCTGACCAGCGCCCCGAATACGCGCTCCGTTTCTCAAAAAGAGGTTATCGGAAAGATGGACAAATTACCAACCTTCCCCTATACCTTGCGAGGAGAACAAAGGAACTGCTTTGATACACGTATGTCACTCGCGGATTACTTCCCGCAGCTCCGGCACTTCTTCCGCTATCATTTCCATAAAATACGCGGCCCCTTCCGCATTTAAATGATCCGAGTCCGAAAAATAAGTCAGATTTTCACTGAATCGGGCATCGTGGGAGTAGTCATAATAACTGACACCTGTGTCAGATGCAATGCGGTTGACTGTGCCGTAAAAGCGGTCTAAAAACTCCTCGGACACCGGGTCGTTATAGTAAACAGAAAATGGCGTGGTGATGAGCACGGGCGTAAGCTCGTGCTTTTTGCAGTAGTCGATCAGGGAGAGGAGCTGCTCTTCCCGTTCCGGTAAAAACAGATTATCCTTATTGTTAAAATGGCGGTCATAGCGGGCCGCTGCCCGGCTGGCAAATTCCGCGACGGCGGCCTCATCCATCCCGGACGGCTCCGAATCTCCTTCCGCGGCAAATACCTTGAGGGAAGGGGAAAAATCGGGCAGCAGCTTCAGGAGATCCTCCCCGGCGGAGAGGATGGGAAGTCTGGTGGTTACGATATCCGTATAGAGGTCGTAATCGGGCACATTTTTGGGGGAGAGACAGTGGTAGTATTTCACGGACAACGCCTGCGTCTCGGTTTCGTTCACCGTCTCGTTGTTGAAGGAAAAGTAGGAGACGGGGATAAACACCACGCATCCTTCGTCCAGATACGCGCCATACTCCTTTAACAGAGCCAGATCGTACTGGTAAGTCTGGCTCACACTGCCGAAGTTAAAGCAGGAAAACCCCTCTTCCGTCAGACCGTCATAGATAAAGTCATATGCCCCGTGGGAGCTGCCCACATTGGCGATCTCCACCTCATCTATCTGGTTTCCCAACATCCGCAGATTCCACATATCCATATATTTTTCATCGTCGATCCTGCGATAAGGAATGTTCAGGAGAAATAAAATCAAAACCGCCGCCCCAGGGATGGCAATACACTTTATAATAAATACGAGGATTGTTTTTTTTCTGTTCATTTTGTTAGCCCTTTTTATAATAGCAATATTTCTCAACCTGTACTAATTGTGTGGGTGAAATAAACATAAGCAGACCCTTGAAAAACGTTGGTACTTGGTGAGGTATTTTCGAACCTAGTACCATTACGTTTGGAACGGAGCGAAAGCGTGTCTGCGATGATTATTTCACTCGCACAATTTCTATAGATTAGAATCATCACTTCTTAAAACTGAAAATAAATAAACTCCGTCGCAATCCCCTTATAAGAAAACAGCGCAATCACCACCAGAAGCAGTACATAAATACCAAAGCGCACAGGCGCCTTCTGCCGGGAGATCAGCCCGATCACATCCTGTTTTAGGGCAATCGCATCATAAAGGAAGAGCACAGCCGCCGAAAGCATCATGCCAAGCATGGATAAATAGGGCATGTCCAGACAGATCACGGCAGTTTTCAGATAATTCAGGGGCCTTCCGATATCCCAGAACAGCCTTGAGATAACCCAGAATGCATCCTGAATGGTGTTCGCCCGGAAAAAGATCCAGGTAAAGCAGAGCAGGATAAAGGTGAAAGGAAGCTGCCACCAGCGCTTTTTTCGGGTGACGGGAACGCCCCGCCTGGTCTTCGGGTGGAGAAAGGTTTCCGCGATCTGTAAAAGGCCGTGGATGGCTCCCCAGAGAATATAGGTCAGGTTACTGCCGTGCCAGAATCCGCTCACCAGAAAAGTGAGAAGGAGATTCAGACAGTTACGCCACTTGGGAACCCGGTTGCCGCCCAGCGGAATATATACATAATCCCGGAACCAGGTGGACAGCGAAATGTGCCAGCGGCTCCAAAACTCCTTTATGGAAAAGGAGAGGTACGGGCTTTTAAAGTTTGTGGCAAGCTCTATGCCAAAGAGCTTTGCGCAGCCGATGGCAATATCTGAATAACCTGAAAAATCACAGTATATTTCGATGGCAAACATCACCGTGACGATGATGAAAACCAGTCCCACATAGCTGTGCGCATTGTCATACACTTTGTTTACGGTGACGGCGAAAACATCCGCGATCACCAGCTTTTTAAAATACCCCCAGGCCATCAGCTTTAGCCCGCAGGTTACCTGTTCGTAATCAAAACGACGCTCCCTTTTCAACTGCGGCAGCAGTGCGTCCGCCCGGCCTATGGGGCCTGCCAGAAGCTGCGGGAAAAAGGAGACGAAGAGGGCGTAATAACCGAAGTGCCGTTCTGCGCGTATTTTTCCTTTATAGACGTCGATCAGATATCCCATGGACTGGAAAAAATAGAAGGAAACGCCTGCGGGCAGCAGGATTCTTAAGGTAAGGGGCTGCAGGGCAAGCCGTCCGGCGCCGATCAGGGCGTTGAGTCTGTCGATGACGGGAGCCCCCAGCTTAAAGAGCAGAAGAATACCCACAAGGGGCAAAATACCGCAAAACAGGCAGAGTTTTCTTTTGGCCTGATCCGGCGCCCTTTCCAGCGAAAGAGCCAGAAGGTAGGTGAGAGCCGTGGTAAACAGGAGCAATAGGCCGTAGGCCGCATGCAGGTTCATGTAAAAGGCGTAGCTTGCCGCCAGCAGGAAAACCCACCGGAATCTGACAGGTACGATATGGTACAGGATAAATGCCGCCAGTAAAAAGGCGGCAAAAGTGATGGAATTAAAAAGCATAGCTGCCTCCGAGCCTTTATTTCTGCTAATTATTTTACTGTATTGTGGAAATATTTACAACCATATGCTATAGTGAAAACGGAGGCCGATGAAAAATATGGGTATCACTTCCTTCTATTTTTTGTGTTTTTTCACCGTTTTATTACTTGTATATTACTGTATTCCCCGTAAGTGTCAGTGGGGTTTTCTTTTGCTGTGCAGCGTGTCGTACTGTCTGCTTGCGGGACAGGGGGCACTGTTGATCTATCCGCTTGTGTCGGTAGGCGCCTGTTACACGGGGGCAAAACTGCTTGCCAAAACGTCTGCGGAGGCGGAAAAGAAACGCAGGGGCATTCTTATATTGACTATACTGGTTAATATCGGTATTCTTTTTTCCCTGAAATACGTGAATTTTCTGATTAATACCGTGGACGGCATCGTTTATCTTTTTGGAGGGCCGGATGAGCTGGTTCCCGGCGTGGATTTTCTGGTGCCTCTGGGGGTGAGCTTCTATACGTTTTCCCTGCTTGGATATGTGATCGACGTGTATTACGGACTTGCCGGGCCGCAGGAGAATTTCGGTAAACTTGCGCTTTACGGGCTGTATTTCCCGAACCTGATTTCCGGGCCGATTTTAAAGTACAGGGAACATGCGGAGCAGTTCTTTGCGCCCCATGACTTTGACTACAGACGGGTGACGCAGGGCTTACAGCGCATGGTCTGGGGTTTTTTTAAGAAGCTGGTGATTTCCGAGCGGCTGGGCGTTCTGGTGAATACGGTTTATGGGGATTATGAAGGGTATCCGGGCGCGTATATCTGGGTGGCCACCGTCTGTTACGCGTTTCAGCTCTACACGGATTTTTCCGGCTGTATGGATATCGTGCTGGGACTGTCGCAAAGTCTGGGTATCATTCTGCCGGAGAACTTTCAGACGCCGTTTTTTGCGAAGAGCGTGGCGGAATACTGGCGCAGATGGCATATTACGTTGGGCGTGTGGATGAAAGACTATGTTTTTTATCCGCTTCTCCGGTCAAAACTCTTTACGGACCTGAATCGGTCCTTTAAAAAGAAATTCGGCAAAAAGCGGGGAAAACAGTATGCTACCTTTGGGGCCATGTTTGTTCTGTGGCTCACGGTTGGCGTCTGGCACGGCGGCGACTGGAAGTTTGTGATCGGTTCCGGGCTTTTGCACTGGTTCTATATTGTGATGGAGGAGCTTCTCGCGCCGCCCTTCGCCCGTCTGAATGAGCGGCTTCATATAAAAGAGAACGGAAGGCTTTTAAACGGTGTCCGTATCCTGCGCACCTTCTTTCTGGTATGTATCGGCGATCTGTTTTTCCGCGCCGCCTCAGTGGGCGATGCGCTGGCCATGCTGAGAGAAGCGGTTCGTGTGTGGAATCCGTGGGTTCTTGTGAACGGCTCCCTTTTACAGCTCGGCCTTGACGGGATCGAGACGGCGGTGACCGTTTTTTCCCTCCTTCTCCTGTGGACGGTGTCTTTGAAGCAGAGAAAGGAACCGGTGCGGGACTGTATAGCCAAGAGGCCGCTGCCGCTGCGCTGGATTTTATGGTATGCGCTTTTGTTTGCGGTTATATTGTTAGGGTATTACGGGCCGGGGTACAGTGCGGCGGAGTTTATCTATCAGGGTTTTTAGAAAATCGGATAGTAAAGACTGGAAATCTATGATATAATATCCGCAGGTTTGCGAGTATGTCTATGGGAGACGGATGATGGATAAAATAGCGGTATTAATTCCCTGTTATAATGAAGAGAAAACCATTGCGAAGGTGGTGGGAGATGCCAGAGAAGCGCTGCCCGAGGCGGTGGTTTACGTCTATGACAATAATTCCACGGACCGTACGGTGGAGCTTGCGAGAGACGCAGGCGCGGTGATCCGGTATGAGCATATGCAGGGTAAGGGCAATGTGATTCGCAGAATGTTCCGGGAGGTAGAGGCGGAGTGCTATATCATGGTGGACGGCGACGACACCTACCCCATGGAGTACGCCAGGGAAATGGCGGACAAGGTGCTTCTCCACAGCGCGGATATGGTGGTAGGGGACAGGCTTTCCTCCACTTACTTTACGGAGAATAAAAGACCTTTCCACAATTTCGGCAATTCTATCGTGCGCGGCAGTATCAACAGGCTTTTCCACTGTGATATCAAGGACATTATGACAGGATACCGGGCGTTCAGCTACGGCTTTGTAAAAACCTTTCCTGTGCTTTCCACAGGCTTTGAGATTGAGACGGAAATGACCATCCATGCGGTCTACAATAATATGCAGATCGAAAATGTGATTGTGGACTACCGGGACAGGCCCGAGGGCAGCGAGTCGAAATTAAATACTTTTTCGGATGGCTACAAAGTGCTCCACACGATTATGAAGCTTTACCGGGATTACAAACCATTCGGTTTTTTCGGTCTGTGCTCGGTTATTCTTCTGCTACTTGCGGTGGTGCTCTTTATTCCCATTCTGATTACTTACATTGAGACGGGGCTGGTGGACAGGTTCCCCACGCTTATTGTCTGCGGGTTTATAGGGATGGCGGCGCTGCAGTCTTTGTTTGCCGGATTAATGTTATCCAATATGGCCTTAAAAAACAGACGCGATTTCGAGTATCGGCTGACCCTTGTGACAAGGCGTCTGCGGGAATAAATCCAGTAGGGTGTGGGGAAATTTATGGAAAGTATAAGCAAAAACCGATCGGCGCGGGAACTTGCATTTACAGGAATTTCCGCACTTTTGGCGGTAGTCTGTGCGGGGCGGATTTTTCTTCTCCTTCATGGGCAGGGGAGCGTGTATACAATGGGAATCTTCCCGCTGGCCCTGCTCTTCGGACTGTACTGTCTGTGGAAAAAGGCTTTGTTTCTGTCGGAGGTCTTTTTTCCCTTGCCTGTGCGGGTGTTTCTGGCGGCGGCATTTGCCGCGCTGCAGGTGCTGGGGCTTGTTTACAGCCATTCGGGAATCAGCGGCACGCCGGAGGCGGTTTTGTGGGTGATCTGTTTTACGCCCCTTACTTTTGCGGGGCAGAATATGCTCTTCTTTCTGGCAAGGAAGGCGGCCGCGGCGGCAGGTGCGGAAGAGCCGCAGTCCGGGAGGAAAGGCTCTTTCCTTGGTGCTTTTGCGCTGATCTTCGGGGGATTTTGCATTCCCTTTGCCACTTATTACCCGGCGATTATGGCCTATGACGTGATTCCCCAGCTCGATCAGATCCGGGTGAGCGGTCTGACAACCCACCATCCGCTGATCCATACGCTGCTGCTGAAAGGCTGTCTGAAGGCGGGAGAGCTTCTGACTTTTCTGCCAAACCCGGATCGGGCCGGACTGGCGGCGTATTCTCTGATCCAGATGGCTGTGGCGGCGGCCTGTTTCGCCTGTGTCTATTGTTTCCTTTGCAGGCGCGGCGTGTGGAAATGGCTCTGCTATGCCTTTGTCCTGTGTGCGGCAGTCTTCCCCACCCACGGGATGCTGGCTGTCTCCATCACGAAGGATACCATATATGCGGCGCTTACCATGGTGTTTACCGTGTTTGCCTATGAGCTGGCGACGGGTGAGGAAAGCCCGGGAACCGGGTGGTTTGTCCGTTACGGGATTCTGACGGCGTTATTGCTTTTGTTCCGTAACAACAGCGTTTATGCGTGGGTTTTATATGTGATTGCTGCTACTTTCTTTATCCTGCGGGGGAAACCCTTTTTCCGGAAGGCCTGTGTTTTCCACGGGGCGGCTTTTCTGCTGTATCTGGTTCTCAATACGCTGATGGTGCAGGCGGTTTCGGCCACCAGCGACACTTACGCCAGAGAGATGCTGAGCGTTCCCGCCCAGCAGATTGCGAGGGTGGTGCAGTATCATGAGGAGGAGCTGACGCAGGAGGATCGGGAGGCGATTGCCGCGGTATGGGGGGAGAATCTGCCGGAATATGTGTCTGCCATTGCGGACAGGAGCAAGAAGGACATTGCGGGCGACAAAGAGACACTTCGGATCTTTGCAGGAGAGTGGATTTCTCTGGGGCTCCGTTATCCGGGTGAGTATTTACAGGCTTTTCTCTTGAAAAATAAGGGCATGTGGGATCTGACGGATGTGTCATATTTGAACGATGTGTATTCCTATGCGAAAGGATATCTGCAGATTACCTATCCCAGCGACCAGCAGCCCTATATGGAGGCGCTTGCGCCGGGGTATGTGAGGCATCAGAAGCTGCAGCCTTTGCAGTCACTTTACCGGTATTTTGCGGCAGGAGATGAACTGTGGCGGTACTGCCCGCCCGCCGCGCTCGTGATGCAGCCGGCCTTTTACTGCTATCTGCTGCTATTTTACTGTCTGTGCTGTATCGGGCTGAAAAAGAAAGCGCTGCTGCTTCCGGCGGTGTATCTGCTGGCGCTTGCGGGGACGCTGCTCCTTGGCCCCTGTGTGCTGACCCGCTATGTGTATCCGCTGATGCTGTCGGTTACGGTGCTGGCGCTTCTGCTGTTCGGGCGCGGCAGGCAACGGAAATGACACGTGTGTCGGATTGCCGCGGAACTGCTGTGCCGTCCGGCTTGGACGGGGTCAGCGGGGGATGAGCTGATACACGAAGTAGTTGGTATCCCCGGCGGTAAAGGTATCCGCAACGGTAAGGCCCGCCTGATAGGTATGCCTGAAATACATGATGACCGGGTGCTCCTCGTTGTAAGGGGCTTCCTGAAGAATAAAGTATACATGCCCGCTGTCCACCACGTCCCGGCCGAAGCTGCCGATACCCTGGTCAGCGAGCTTTTTTTGTGTGTTGGGATTGCAGATCACGCCCCAGTTGGTGTAGATGAAATTCTGGTAAGTATCCTGCCCGCGGCCAAAGGGCGTTTCATAGAAGTGCTCCAATGTTCCGGAGCCGTAAGTCCATATATAAAAATTGTCCGGGTGCGAGCGGCAGTATTCCCGCAGCTCCTGCCATGTCTCTTCATGAACGCGGTAGTTTTCCGCAACATCCCTGTGCGTGGCATACACCGAAAAAAGGCTGAGACAGCAAAGCAGGGGGAGAAGTATGTAATACTGCCTGCGGTTTTCGGAAGGCAGCAGATTAAAGGCCAGAATGATGCCCAGAAGGATCATGAAATCCACGGTAATCAGAGGCTGGACGATACGTTTGGGGAAACGGCCTTCGTAGAGTACATAGCCCCAGCTCACACTCCTGCCGAACAGGTACATCAGGTACACGAAGAGGGCGCTGGCATTGCGCTCGACAAAAATCAGTATGGGAGTCAGGAGCAGCAGGAGTCCTGCAAACAGGTTGGCGGGCTGCATACCGTCCTGATAGAAAAAGACATTTACGGCGGAAACCGCCATGTTTTTCAGTCTGTCCTTCAGACTCGTGCGGGCCAGATAACAGCGTCTGGCAAGATCGTGCATCTGTTTCCAGTCGGAAACCGACATGTCGTATCCGATGTGCGGCGCGCCGCTTCTGCGGTACATGTAAGCCTCCTCATCCAGACCGAGCGCCTGTAAATCGTCCCGGCATTCCTCGTATTCGGGCCAGCCGTAAAAATCGCCTACCCGTTCCCGGTAGTGATTGATTTTACGAAAGTCGGACCATTCGTCGGAGGAATAGGCGGAGGCGTTTATGCCCCAGAGCAGCCCCATGCCCAGGACTAAAAGCAGGGCAAAGCCAAGAAGCTTGGCTGCTGCGCCTTCATATTCGTTTCTGGCCGCCGAAATCCATTTGCAGAGCCAGAGCATGCCGGCCATGGGCAGCATCAGATAGAAAATATTCTGGCGCATGCTGAAGGAAACCCAGGAAAAAAGCAGGGTCGGTATATTATCCAGAAAAAAGCCGGCGTGCGACTGGTTGATGCGGGAAGTGATAAAACAAAACAGCGCCGCGGCTGCCGCAAGTCCTGCCGTGGTGGTGTACTGCGCTTCTGCAATGACATTCAGGTTGATGATAAAAAACAAAAGCAGAAAAGCGGTCAGCGCGGGAAGCCGGAGCACGGTCTGTGGATTATGCCTTTGCCGGATACGCAGAATGCGCCGGTAAACCGCATAAAGACAGAGGACTTGCACGGCGTGTTGGAACAGTCCGTACCAGGGGACAAAACTCCACAGCGTATAGAGCTTTGAGAGCAGCCAGGAGAGCGGATAGAGGAAAAACATGACATGAGCGTCAGGTGTTCCCGTGTATGCGCCCGAGAGAATGCTGTACATGCCCCAGTCGTCGTTGATGCCGTCCACCGGCTTGATAAAAAACAGCAGTAAAGCGTAAAATGCGATAAGGAGTATCAGGAAAAGAAGATTTCCCTGAAAAGAGGGGGATATTTTTTTGTGGGAATTTCGGTTGTATTTATGTCCAAAAGAAGGCGCTTCAGGCTGCGCCCCCGGATTGACTAACGGCATCGGCTTATCCTTTCGTAAGTGAATTGTTTCGCATATTTTTCAGTTGTCTCTATTATAATATAACATGTCAGCAGAAAATCAGGCTGCCAAATTTGCGTTTATTATATCATAACATATTAAGATTTACGGAAGATTTTTTTAATTCCGTATGTATATGATAGGAAAATCGGGGAAAATGTGGTAAAGTAGATAGGGACAGCAGAGGGAACTGGGCGTTATGGAAGCATGGAACAGAGGAAGAAAGCCGTTCCATGCGGGGAAAGGTCGGAGAAGATGGGAAATACGAGACGTGGCAGACAGAATATAAATATGCTTCTGGTGGTTTTGATCGGTTTCTGCGTTCTGGCGATTATTGAGATCGTATACGGACAGGCGCAGATGAAAGTGGAGCGGGAACGCCTGGAACTGGAGGAGCAGAACCGTCAGGCCGTGGAGGAGCTGAAGGAGGAATGGCGAAGCCTGAAGGAAGGTTCCAGCGTGGTGACTGCCGAGAGTGAAGCCGCTCCGGCCGCCAGTGAGGCGGATCAGGAGGAGGCGCCGGCCAGGATAACGAAGCAGGAAATGGCGAATAAGAATAAGGATAAGACAGAGGAAAATAAAGAGGATGCCGCCGCCGAAGAGGAGGATGACAGGCAGTATGATATGCAGATTGTTATTCTGGGCGACAGCATTATGGACGGAGACCGGACGGAGAGTGGTGCGGCGGACATCATAGGCGAGCAGCTGAACGCGAAGATATATAATATGTCCATGGGCGGCACCACGGCGGCGCTTCTGCCCAACGATCAGTACAATTTTGCGACCTGGGATTCCCGCTGCCTTTTGGGAGTGGTGAACGGGATTCTGGGCAATATCAACACGGATATCTTTGACGGCTATGCGGCGGGAGAAGTGCTGAAAACCTGTGATTTTGACAAGACGGATTACTTTATCATAGAGTACGGGGTGAACGATTTTCTGACAGGACAGATTCCCAACAGCAGATATCTGGAGGGAGGGGATACGCTGGCGGTGGATGGCACCCATACCTATACGGGAGCCCTTGAGGACGCGGTCGGCAGGCTCAGGGAACGCTTCCCGGACGCGGGGATTCTGCTGGTTGCACCCCATTACTGTCAGGTCTTTAACGGCAGCACCTTTATCGGTGACGGCTATTCTCTGGACTACGGTTACGGCCCGCTGATTACTTATGCAAGGGGAGCCGGCTATGTGGCAGGACTGTTTGAGGAGGACGGCGTGTTCTTCTTCAACGCTTTTGAGGACAGCGGCATCGATGCGGGCACCGCGGATCAGTATCTGGCGGACGGCATTCACATGACGCCTCTGGGAGCGAGAGTATACGCGGAGAAGATAGCAAAAATAATCTACAATGACTATGCGCCGGAGGAGTGATTGCATAGAGCAGGTAAAATATGGTATGATAAAGGGCAGGTGCCAAAACCTGCCCTTTGCCCATATAAGCAGGGGTGGAAGACTTTTGGTTTAGGGGTCATGCCTGATGGACGGAGTTGGGAGATGGCACGGACAGGATACACACAGGGAGAAATTATGCGGGAGTTGGAATACCCCTTTGACGGGGAGCTTATTTTAAAAAAATCGAAAAAGCTGAAGCGTGCGCTTTTAGAGGAGCGGTCCGATTTTCTGGAGAAGCGGATTGCGGTTCTGGGAGGCAGCACCACTCATGATATCATTCGCATACTGGAGCTGTTTTTATTGGAGCAGGGCATCCGCCCGGTGTTTTACGAGTCGGAGTATGCGCAGTACTGGCAGGATGTGATGTTCGATAACCCGGAGCTTCTTTCCTTTGCCCCGGACCTGATTTTCATTCATACCACGAACCGTAACATTACGGTATGGCCGTCCGGCCCGGATTCGGCGGAGCGGGTGGAGGAGCTGCTCTCGGAGCAGTACGCCCACTTTCAGGTAATGTGGGAAAAAATTGCAAAAGTGTATCACTGTCCCGTGATACAGAATAATTTTGAGTACCCCTCTTACCGGCTCTTTGGCAATCAGGAGGGTGTGTATCCACAGGGACGGATCAGCTTTATCAACAGACTGAATGAGAGGTTTTACCAGTACGCGGGGGAGCACGGGAATTTTTACATTCACGACATCAATTATCTGTCGGCCTCCTACGGGCTTGACAGATGGGCGGATTCCCTGTACTGGCATATGTACAAATATGCCTGCTGTATGCAGGCGGTTCCCGTTTTTGCCCACAATCTGTCGAATATCATCAAGTCTGTTTTCGGCAGAAATAAGAAGGCGCTTGTTCTGGATCTGGACAACACGCTCTGGGGCGGCGTTGTGGGCGACGACGGCCCGGAAAATCTGGAAATCGGGCAGGAGACGCCGATGGGACAGGTTTATTCGGAATTTCAGGGCTATGTGAAGGCGCAGAAGGAGATTGGCGTTATGCTGGCCGTAAACTCCAAAAACGAATATGACAACGCGATTGCCGGGTTGAACCACCCGGAGGGAACGCTTAAGCCGGAGGACTTTGTGCTGATCAAGGCGAACTGGGAGCCGAAGAGCCAGAATATCACAGCCATTGCGCAGGAGCTGAATATTCTGCCGGACAGTCTGGTATTCGCGGACGACAATCCGGCGGAGCGGGAGATCGTGCGCGCCCAGACGGTCGGGACGGCGGTGCCCGAGATCGGTACGCCGGAGCAGTATATCCGTGTGCTGGATCACAGCGGCTTTTTTGAGGTGACAAGCCTGTCGGAAGATGACAGGAAGCGAAATGAGATGTATCGGGCCAACATGGAGAGGAAAGTGCAGCAGGCGCGTTTCGCCGATTACCGGGAATATCTGCTGTCACTGGAAATGCAGGGGACGATCCGCCCCTTTGAGGCGGTTTACATGGCGCGGATTGCCCAGCTTACCAATAAGAGCAATCAGTTTAATCTGACAACAAGGCGGTTCACGCAGGGCGAGATCGAGGCCTTTGCGGCGAATCCACAATATATCACCCGTTATGGAAAGCTGACGGACCGTTTCGGGGATAACGGCGTGGTTTCCGTGGTGATCGGCAGGAAAGGGACGACGGCGGACACGGAGATTTACAGCCGGGGAGAGCGGCCGGAAGCGACAGGCGGCGATGTGCTGCATCTGGAGCTGTGGCTGATGAGCTGCCGCGTATTGAAGCGGGATATGGAGTACGCCATGATGGACAGTGTGGCGCAGGCGTGCCGGGAATGCGGGATCGGGACGATTATGGGATATTATTATCCCACAGCCAAGAACGCCATGGTAAAGGAGTTCTACCAGACCATGGGCTTTGAGCGAACAGAAGAAACTGACACGGGCGTCACAATATGGCGGTTTGACATACCGCAGAATTATGAGAAGAAGAATACCGTGATTGCGGTGAACGGGGATTGATAAAAAAGATAACGGTTATGATCATTTAGATGGAAAGGATGGACAGGCATATGAGCAGAGAAGAAGTGTTTGAAAAGTTAAACGAGGTTTTCCGGGATGTGTTTGACGACGAGGAGATTACCGTCACGGACGCCACCACGGCGGATGACATCGAGGAGTGGGATTCTCTGGAGCACATCAATCTTCTGGCGGCTGTGGAGCAGGAGTTCGGGATGAAATTTAACATGGGACAGGTGGTTTCCATGAAGAATGTGGGCGAGATGGCGGATATCATTATCAGCCAGATCACAGTGTGAGAAGTACTTCTAAAACTCAGCAGCAGAGGCTGCTTCGTTAAGAAGTACTAAGTCTCACACGGGAGAATGCCAAAAGTACAGGCATTCTCCGTACGGCGGAATCAATGGGGAGAGGCAGTAACGCGCGGCATGGTGAACAGGTTTCTGGGCAGGGTACAGAATTTTTATGAAAAACTGGAGACAATAGACAAAAAGAGGGAGGCCGTTCTGGTATGGGCTTTCTCTGCCGCGCTGGTGTTCGGCGTGGTGACGGTTACGGGCACGCTGACCTCCGGTTTTCATCTGGTGGATGACTGGGAGTTTGCCAAGTATGTGGACTGGATGACGCTGGACAATTACAGTCTGTGGGACTGTCTGCGGGAGGCCGTCGGCTTTGACCTGACGCTCCGTTTCCGGCCGCTGTACTATATCAACCGGGTATGCATGGCCTATGTGTTCGGCATTAATCTGACAGCCATGTCAGTTGTGAAGGCGGCGGAGATTGTCGTGACCCTCGCGGCACTCTACTACTGTGCGAGGCTGATGAAGTGTCATATGGTTCACGCCGCGCTCTTTGCCCTGACGGTGATGGTGGGTTACCAGTCGGCGGTATGGTGGAAGCTGGGGCCGCAGGAATCCTATGATATGATGCTGTTTGCGGCAGGCTTTTTCTTTCTGCTGAAATGGCTTTCCACGGACAAAAGGAGGTATGCCGTTCTAAGCGTTTTCGCCTTTTTCCTGATGTCAATATACAAGGAGCCTTTTATCCTCCTTCTGCCCTTTGTGGGGCTTTATGTGCTGTATGACGGGATGCGGGGAAGAAGGGTGACGCTTCCTCACCTGTGGGAGACGGTCAGGCGCAGATTCGCCTATCTGCTGACGATCGGTGTCATTTTTGCGGTGGAAATGTTTTTGATCCTGTTTGTGATCGGCACGAACAACTATTCTTATGTAGGTCTGGACGAGAGCGTGACCCTTGACCAGTATGTGCAGGTATGGCGTAGCGCGGCGGGAAATAATCTGAAATGGTACGTCAGGTTCGGCGTGCTGATGGGACTGATTCTTCTGACCTACTGGGAGCATGTGAAGAAGCTGGGCTGGGAAATACTGCTTACGGCGGCGGTTGTGCTGCCCCAGTGCGTCACTTACAGCAAGACCGCCCTGGAGGAGCGCTATATTCTGCCCTGTGTGCTGGGATACGCGTTCTTTTTCGTGATTGTGGGGTGCCGCTTCCGGCCCCTTAGCGGCAAGAGGCGGATTACCTATGTGCTCTGCCTGCTCCTGATGCTTGCGGCCCACGGCAGGGTGACGCTGCGGGAGGCGCAGTATTTTACCTATCGGGGGGAGAGCATTAAAACCATGATGGAGTCAACCCTTGCGCTGGTGCAGGGGACGGACAAAAAAGTGCTGTCCTGCTTTGCGCCGAATGGGGAGGGAAATAAGACGATGTACTACTGGTTCCGCCTCCACGGCTACGACGAGGTGTTTTACTGGGAGGAGGACGAGCGGAAGATCAACCGTTCCTACGGCCCCAGAGAGGATGAGCAGGCGGACTTTGCAGATATTGACGTGATTGTGATGTACAACGAGGAAGACCGGCACTGGTGCTACGAGCCGAGTCTGGATTTGACGGATTTTACGGAAAAGAAGTGCGGGACCATCACGATGTATATTCGTTAACGGTTTTGCCATCGGTATGCTAAAGAAGTGAGCCGTGCCTGCAAAACTGCTAACGGAACTTCAACTCGATCATGCCGGTCACGGGGCTTGTCAGAAATACCACGTTACAGCCGCCCAGCGCGGGCGCGGGCGTGGGGGTGTCGATGGCGGCGAAGCCGTTTTCGGTCAGTTCCCGGAATGCCGCTTCGGGATCGTCGGCTTCATAGCAGATGTGGTAGGGGGCGTTCTTATATTTTTTTAGCAGTCCCGCGACCACGGAGTCCTCGGAGAAGGGGGATACCAGCTCCACCCGGTAACCGTCTTTTGTGAGAAAGCAGATATCCACTTTGCGGATGTCGTCGCGGACGGTGTCCTGCTCGACCTGATAGCCAAGGGTCTCAAAGGTCTGCTTCGCTTTCTCGATTTTTTTGACTAAATAACCGATATGGTGTATTTTTAATGTTGTCATAGGCGCTCCTTATTTTGACTGACAGTACAAAATTTCTTATATGGGTAATCATAACACATAACGGCATAAAAAACATTACAAAATAGCCGGACGGCATTTTTTAGAAAGGGTATCAGTTTAGAAGGATGAAAGCTCTGTATTTGAAATATAAGGATTTTATCATGGAGGTCATACATTTCGGCATGGTGGGCGTGATTAATACGCTGATGGGCTGGGGGATTATGGCGGTGCTGTACAACCTGATTCATATGAATTACTGGCTTTCCAGCGGCATTTCTTACTTTATCGGCAGTGTTTTTTCCTATCACGCCAACGCGAAGCTGACCTTTAAGGTGGAAAACAGGGATAAATGGCTGCCCTGGCGGTTCGCCCTCAATATTATTGTGTGTTATCTGGTGTCCTTCAGCGTGGCTCAGCCCCTTGTAGGGTGGCTTTTGGATGTGTCCGGGCTGTCGGCGGGCGGCGCATTTTCACAGGCGCTTCTCGACAATATCGCCATGATTTTCGGTATGGGAATCTTTATTGTGATGAACTTTTTCGGGCAGAAGCTTTTGGTGTTCCGCACGGGGCGCCATAAAAATAGAGAAAAGTGATGTTAGGTTGGGCGTATGAAAAGACTTGCGGAACAGAAATGGTTTCTGTGGATAACAAAATACTGGTTTTTGTTTCCGATTATCGGGTTCCTGCTGCTTGTGGCGGCGGTGTTTTTCGGCTATGGGGAGCGCAGTTATATCGGCGTTCACGATAATATGGATCTGTTTCTGGCGCAGTTTAAGATGCTCAAAAATACGGATTCTTTCTGGAAACACGGCGTGGACGTGCCCTTCCTCGGGGGCGTCAGCCGGGACAATCTTCCCACGGAGCTTTCGCTCTACAGCCTGCTTTTCATGCTTTTTCCGACTTACACGGCCTATGTGCTGGGGCTTTTGGGAAAGATTCTGATCGGTATGTTTTCCTTCCGCCTGCTGGCGGGAGAACTGCTTGGCGGAAAGTACGAAAAATACCGCCCCGCCGTTTATATGACGGGCTTTGCCTACGGGATCTGCTGGTTTTTTCCGGCTTTCGGATTTGCCTTTGCCTCGATTCCGCTGTGCGTCTGGCTGCT
Source organism: uncultured Lachnospiraceae bacterium (assembly GCA_947176065.1). Taxonomy (GTDB): domain Bacteria; phylum Bacillota; class Clostridia; order Lachnospirales; family Lachnospiraceae; genus UBA3282. Next base: position 49,261 of record CAMWPB010000018.1, read on the forward strand.
TCTTAAGATATACAGGGGACAGGGGAAACGGTGGTATGGCTGGTATGCGGCGCTGTTTGCCTATCCGCTGGTATCTTATTTTTCCTACCACGGCATCTTTATTCTGGGGTATCTGGCGCTGGTGATCGTGTGGATGGCCTGCCGGGAGAGAAGAGGCGTGTGGAGGCTTACGGCGGCGCTTTTCGTGTTGGCGGCTGGCTTTGTGGTCTGCGAGTACCGTTTGTTTGGACAGATGCTTTTTAGCGATGAGGTGACGATCCGTTCTTCCATTGTGAATGCAAGCCTTTCCCTGCCGGAAATCCTTACGGAAATCGGCCAGGTGTTCCGTGAGGGTATTTTTCACGCGGACGGCGTACACGGGAAAATTGTACTGCCGGTCTGCCTACTCTATTTTGTGATAAACAATGTGCTGTACCTGCGCAGGAGAGAGGGAAAGGCGGTTTTTCGCGACCCATTCAACCTGCTGATGGTTTTTATTCTGTTTAACTGCGTGGTGTACGGCCTGTATGATTTCGAGCCGCTGCGCTCTCTGGTGGAAAAGCTGATTCCGCCGCTGGAGGGATGGCAGTTTAACCGGACGATTTTTTTCAATCCTTTTCTCTGGTATGCGGCGCTGTTTCTGGTTTTGCGCAGACTTTACGACGCGGGTGTATGGCAGATGTGGATTGCCAACGGGCTTGTCTGTATCGCTGTGCTTGCCGTGATCCTTTCGCCGACGCGGTATAACGATTTATATAACACCTGTTATAACAGGGCATACGAGCATTTTCACGGGCAGGAAGTGGACGAGTTCTCTTATGAGCAGTTTTACGCCGTCGGTCTGTTTGACGAGATCAAGGAAGATATCGGTTATCAGGGAGAGTGGGCGGCGGCCTACGGGTTCCACCCGGCGGTGCTGGAGTATAACGGGATCGCCACGCTGGACGGCTATCTGGGCTTTTATTCCCAGCAGTATAAGGAAGATTTTCGGAAAATCATCGCCCCGGCCCTGGAGCGGGTGGAGGCTACAAGAATCTATTACGATGACTGGGGTGCCAGAGCCTATCTGTATTCCGGGACGGATTTAAGTATTGTCAGCGCCACGAAGACTGTCTACGCCACGGACGACCACATCTACATGGACGGGGAGGCGTTCCGGGCGCTTGGCGGGCAGTACCTCTTTTCCAGAATCAGGCTCTCCAACGCGGAGGAGGCCGGGTTTTCCCTGCTGGGGGAGTACACGGCGGCCGATCAAAGTATGACAGTTTACGCTTATGCGTGTAAGTAATGTAAAAAGAAGGAGATGCAATCATGCCAATCAGAGTACACAATTTCGGGGGAGTGATCGGGTGGAACGCAAAAAAGTATCTGCCCTGGGTGGCCAGCGAGAGCTATCTGAAGCTGCAGTTTGTCAGCCGCAGAAGATCCCAGAAAGGATATATTGATTATTTTATGGGCCATAAGGAGCCGCCCCATCCGCTGGTGGTGAATCTGGAGACGGTGAACCGCTGTAACAGCACCTGTGAGTTCTGTACCGCTAATATACATGCGGAAAAACGTCCATACAAAAAGATGGACGACGCGCTTTACTACTCCGTCATCGACCAGCTCCACGACTGGAATTACAAGGGGCACCTGACTCTTTACGGGAACAACGAGCCGTGGCTTGACACGCGCATTGTGGAGTTCCATAAATACGCCAGGGAAAAGCTGCCGGACGCCTTTATCTTTATGTCCACAAACGGCCTGCTTCTCAATGTGGACAGGGTGAAGCAGATTGTTCCCTATGTGGATCAGCTCATCATCAACAATTACGGCCTGGAAATGAAGATGCACGACAATGTTCAGGTGATTCACGACTATGTGAAGGCGCACCCGGAGGAGTTTAAGGATGTGGACATTCTTGTGCAGATCCGCTATCTGAAGGAGGTGCTGACCAACCGCGCTGGCAGCGCCCCCAACAAGCAGTCCAAGGGGAAGATCGTCAAGGAGACATGTCTCATGCCTTTTACGGATCTGTGGATTACGCCCTTTGGAAAGCTGGGGATCTGCTGTTGTGACAATTTCGAGGTGACGGAGATGGCGGATTTAAACACCACATCTCTCAGGGAAGGCTGGAACAGCGATAAGTACAGGCAGCTCAGGGAGACCATTGCCACGGGCAGGCACAATTATCCTTTCTGTAAGTATTGTGATTTTATTGACGCGGGACTGCGCATGGATGCGGTGGACGATGTGCTGAAGCATCGCCAGATGCACGGTGCGAGACAGTCTATGTTCAAGAAGAAATAGAGTGTGCCATCCGGCTGATGAGGACGATTGTGACACAAAACTGAGAAAACGGGGACGGCGGACAAATGAAGAGAGCGGTTTTGGCGGCGGTTTGTGCCATGGCGGTGTCAGCGGCACTGTGGGGCTGCGGGGGCGGCACGAAAGATGCGGATATACAGGAAAATGGCGTGGAGAGCGCAGATGCGGCGGGAGATGACGGCGTGTCGGGTCAAAGGGAAACGGATGTAGGGCAGGAAAGCGGCGGCACTGCGCAGGAAGCAGCGGAAGACGGTGGGGATATGGCACAGGGGAATGCAGAGACAGACGGCGTGCAGGGCGGCGAAGAGATGTCGGTGCAGCTTGCAGGCACCTCGTTTTCCGTATTGGGGGACAGCATTTCCACCTATCAGGGCAGTAATCCCGTAGGATATTATGCCTTTTTCCCGGAAAACGGCGAGGTGGCGGATGTGGAAGACACTTGGTGGCAGCGGGTGGCGGATGATCTGGAGCTGACTCTCTATGTGAACGGTTCCAGCTCCGGCGCGACTGTGGCGGGGGATTCCACGGGGACGGAAGATCCCCAGTGCGGCTGTAATGAGCTGCGTACCAACGATCTTTCCGGCCCGGAGGGGGCATGTCCTGACAGGGTTGTCATATATCTGGGAACCAACGACATGCTGAAAGCCATTCCGCTGGGAACCAACGACGGAACCGGGCTGGTGGAAGAGGGCGTGGTCGAAACCTTCAGCGATGCCTACACCCTTATGCTGGATAAGGTGCAGGCCAATTATCCGCTGGCGGAAATTTACTGCTGTACCCTGCTTCCGGTGGGTGATTACGGAACGGATACGCCCTATGTGGAATTTGTCAACGGAGAACAGCTCACGTCCGCAGATTATGGGGAAGTGATTGCACGGATTGCCGAAAGCAGGGGGCTTCCTGTGATCGACCTGTCTGACTGCGGCGTCACCATAGAAAATCTGCCTGAGATGACCAGCGACGGGGTGCATCCCACGGCGGCGGGTATGCGCTGTATCGCGGAGGCGGTGGAGGATGCGTTTGCCGGGCAGTAGCGGTTCGGGCGCGGCGGGTGGAGGTATTCATGGAAATAGAAGTGACCGGGATCAGGAAGGCATATTTTCGGAAGAAAGTGCTTACGGATATCACATTTTCAGCGGAGGCCGGGAGCTGCGTGGCGATCCTTGGCAGTAACGGCAGCGGGAAGTCCACGCTGCTTTCCATTTTGGCGGGCGTGCGGGGAGCGGACAGCGGCTCTTTCTTTTATCAGGGGTCCGATTTGCTGCGCCATCCCGGGCAGATTCCGAAGGTGTTGGGCTATGTGCCGCAGGGAGATCCGCTGCTGGAGGAGCTGACGGCCTGGGACAACCTGCGCATGTGGTATGACAGGAAGACGCTGAAACGGGAGCTTTCCGAAGGCGCGCTCAGGCTGCTGGGGATCGACAGTTTTCTGAAAACGCCTGTGCGCCGTATGTCGGGCGGCATGAAGAAGCGGCTTTCCATCGGCTGCGCAGTGGTATCGCGCCCGGGGATTCTGCTGCTGGATGAGCCGTCGGCTGCGCTTGATCCTGTCTGCAAGGAGAATATCCGGGCCTTTCTGGACGTTTACAGAAAAGAGGGCGGTATCGTGTTGATGGCGACCCACGACGCGCAGGATCTGGAATTGTCTAACGCGTGTTATATATTGAGGGACGGCATGCTGCATCCATGGCAGTACGACGGGGATTTTCATAAACTGGTGGCGAACCTGTGAATCGGGAGGGCGGATGAGACAGGCGGGGGCTTATTTTCTGGCACAACTGAAACGCGCGGCACGACTGCTGCCCGGGCAGATTCTGGCGGATATGATTGTCTGTGTCTGCGTGGGCGCGCTGGCCTGCCTTTTGATTGCGCAGGGAGCGGCCTCGGCGGAGGGAAGCAGGTACCGGATCGGCATGGTGGGAGATTTGTCGGATTCCTATCTGGGGTTTGGGATTGCAGCCGTGCAGGAGATGGATGATTCCCGTTTTATGGTTGAGCTTGTACCCATGTCGGAGCAGGAGGCGCAGGACGCCTTTTTGCGTGGAGAGCTGTATGCCGTTATGCGGGTGCCCGAGGGGTTGATGGAATCCGTGGTGTATGGGAAAAATGACCGTCTGATTACGTATACGGCCACACAGGGGCAGCAGGGGCTGGGAACCATGGTGATGGGAGAAATCACGGATGTGGCTTCCACGCTGGTAACCTGTTCCCAGAGCGCGATCTATGCCATGCAGCGTGTGCTGGCAGATCAGGGCAGAGGGGAAGAGATTGGACGGGAAACGGATCAGCTGAATCTTGCCCTGATCAATCTGGTGCTTTCCCGGGGCGGTTTCGGTGACGTGGAGGTGCTTGGCTATGGGGACGGCCTGTCTTTGGAGCTGTACTATTTCAGCGGTATGATTTTACTGTTCCTTCTGCTTTCCGGGCTTTTGAACAGCGCCCTTTTTGCGCATGGAAACGGCGCGGTTTTCTGCTTCCTGAAGGCGCGTGGCGTAGGAGCGTTTTGGCAGATTCTGGGAGAGTTTTTGGCGTACCTGCTGCTGGTGTCCGTGGGGCTTGTGATGTTATGTCTGCCGCTTGGCTTCGGGCTGGAGCGGGGACTTCTGGGGATTCCGGAATGGGAAGGTATGGGAGCGGCGCCCTTTCTGGCATTTCTGCCGGTTCTTTTTCCGGCGGCGGTCATGTTTGCGGCCATGCAGTTCTTTCTCTTTGAGGCGGCGGAGGGGATTGTGAACGGGATTCTTTCCCAGCTCATTTGCGGGATCGGCATGGGGTATCTTTCGGGGTACTTTTATCCTTCCGCCTTTTTCCCGGAAAAAATGCGTGCGTTGGGGGCGCTTTTACCCTCCGGCGCGGCGGCGCGCTTTGTACAGGCGGGCGCATTGGGGAAAATTCCGGCGGCTGCGTGGGCTGCCGTTTTCGTTTGGCTGTCAGTGTTTCTTGGATTGACTATAATGGTCAGATGGAGCAGGACGAGGTGACAGACGGTGGAAAACCGTAGGAGGACAGGGACATGCCGGGAAGAATGCTTGTGAGGTTTTTACTCTTACAGAAGAGGCTGTTAAAAAGAGTTAGCTTTCTTTTGATGCTCTGTCTGGCGCCGCTGCTTTCGGCAGGCGTCGGACGGCTTTCGGGGGAGCCAGCGGGGATTGCCACGGTCGCGCTGTATCTGCCAGAGGGGGATGCGGCGGCACAGGAGATTTCGGAAAGGCTTCTGGATGAAAGGGGCGTTCTGCGCTATCTGTCCTGTGAGGATGAGGAAAGGGCGCGGCGTATGGTGGAAACCGGGGAGGCGGACGCTGCCTGGATTTTTTCGGAGGATTTGTCAGAACGAATAGAGGAGCTTGCAAAAAAGCGCAGAGTGCGGCCGGTGGTGACAGTGGTGGAACGGCAGGACAGTGTGCCCCTGATCCTTGGGCGGGAAATTTTGTGCGCTGCCATTTACCCTTTCTTTTCCTATGCGGTCTATACGGGCTATGTGCGGGACGAGCTGGGACTTGCGGAAATGAGCGACGGGGCGCTGCGCCGGATTTATGACAGTGTGGCGGTGGAAGGGAGCCTGTTTCAGATGGTGTATGCCGATGAGACGCCCGGTGAGGCGGAAGATTTCACTTATGTGCAGGCGCCCCTGCGGGGGATTCTGGCCATTTGGTTTACCTTTGTGGGGCTGGCGGCGGCGCTCTGTTTCATGCGGGACGAAGCGCGCGGCGTCTACGGGCGCATTCCTGTGACGAGACGGCTTTCGGCCTCTTATACGGCGGGGGCGGCGTTTCTTTTGGACGCGGCGCTTGTGCTGCTGTTATCCTGTAAGCTGGCGGGCGTGTTTACGAACGGGAAGAACGAGGTGATATGCTGTGCGGTTTTTGCGGCCTGTGTATTGGCTTTTACCAATCTGCTGCGGATGCTGTGCCGCACGCCCCGGAGACTTGGCATGATCTTTCTGCCGCTTCTGGCGGCGATGCTGGCGCTGTGTCCCGTTTTTCTGAATCTGCAGAATTTCAGGGCGGGAAAGCTGCTGCTCCCGCCCTGGTACTATCTGCAATCTATTCATAACACGCGTTACCTATATGGAATGGCTGTCTATACGGCGATTTTGGTTCTGGTGAGCGCCGTATTGCAGCGGGTGCAGAGCCGCAGCGTCTGATGCGGGCGGCTTTTCAATCCCGCATCGGAAATGCGTACGGATCTAGTCAATTTCGATCTGGTCCGTCTGGGAAACGCTTTCTTTCTTCGCTTCCTCGTGATAGGTTTTTTCCGTGTTGACATTCCAGATATTGTCCTTGGAGGAAATACCGCCTAAAATATTTTTTACGGTCTCAAAGGAGGTCATCATGGAGTGGTCGATGTTGTTGTAGCGGTGCTGGCCGTTTCTGCCAACGCAGTAGAGATTGTCGATGGATTTCAGGTAACCGGTCAGCCTGTCCATATCCTTATAGGTATCAAAGTAGGCGGGGTAGGCCTTTTTAACCCGCTCCACATGGGAATCCATCACGTCGGAGGGGCTGTCGATCAGTCCCATGCTGACGATCTCGTCCACCGCAAAGCGGGTGAAATCCTCGTCCGACATGGTCCAGTACTTGTCCCCCTCGAAAACAAAATATTCCAGCCCGATCCAGACGGTATGCTCCAGGTCGCGCACCATGTAAGGTGACCAGTTGTTGTAGATCTGGAAACGCCCCAGACGGACGCTCCTGTCATGGACATACACCCAGCAGTCGGGGACAATATTGCCGATGGTTTTCAGCTTTGTTTTATTTTTCAGGTTCAGCTTCGGCAGCAGGAGTCCTACGGTCATATAATCGCGGTAGGGAAGTCCTGCGGCGATGGCCGCCATATCCTCCGGCACGTCGTTCATGCCGGCCACCAGATCCTTCACGGGCATGGAGGAGATGAAAATGTCGCCCTCGGCGGCCACTTCGCCCTCCGGCGTCTCGTAGGTGACGGCGGTAATGCGGCCGCTTCCGTCCCTGTGGAGCCGGACAGCCTTGCTGTGGCAGAGGATTTCTCCGCCCAGCTCCCGGATTTTGTCCGCCGTTACCTCCCAGAGCTGGCCGGGGCCGAGCTTGGGGTAGCTGAACTCTTCGATCAGGGATGTCTCCACCTCACGGTTTTTCCTGCCGGGCAGCATTTTTGAGAACACGTCCTTTAATATGGCGGTGATGGACAGGCCTTTTACCCGCTGCGCGCCCCAGTCCGGCGCAATTTCGGAAGGATGCCTCCCCCATAAGTTTTCCGTATAATTCTCAAAAAACATGGAGTAAAGTTTTTTGCCGAAACGGTTTACATAAAAATCCTCCAGAGATTTTTCCGGCCGCTTACGGATCATGGCAGCCAGATAACTGAAACCTACCTGAAGCGTGGTCAAAAAGCCCATATTGATAAAGGTTTCCGGCTTTAGGGAGATCGGGTAGTCAAAAAATTTCCGGTTAAAGTAGATCCGCGATACCCGGTTCCTCCGCAGCATGACACGGTTTTCCTTCTCCGGGTCCGGGCCGCCGGGAGAGAGCGTCATCTTGCGGTGCAGCACGATATCGTCATAGGTGGGAGATCCCTGAGTTGGCAGCATGTGCTCCCACCAGGCATTGACCTCCGGCACCTTGGAGAAAAAGCGGTGTCCGCCCATGTCCATGCGGTTTCCTTTATAGTTGACGGTCTTGGATATGCCGCCCATGGCATCGGATTCTTCCAGCACCGTGACTTTGTATTCTTTATTCTTATCCTGTCTGAGCAGTTCATAGGCGGCGGTCAGGCCCGCCGGTCCTGCGCCGATCACGTATACTTTTTTCATGCAGCCCTCACTTGTTCTGTTTATTTTACTTTATAAGATTTGCGACAGAGAAAAACAGCCTGTACAAAGGCCCGACTGATATCAGTTTACCATGTTTGGACAAGGATGTATACGGGAATTATGGAAAAATAAGACGGTATATGCTATAGTAGTACTGACTGTTGTCTTGTGTAAGGAAAAGAAAGAGGCGTAATTATGCTGGCTGTAATCAGTTTGGTTTTCTGGCTTTTGGCAGTCCCGTTCTGCATCGGGCTGATCCCGGCGAATTTCATATCGGCGGAAAAAAGAAGCCCGGGATTTGTGCTGCTTTCCGGGTATTTTGGTATGTGGGCGCTCTTTGCGCTTTCGGCGATGCCGGCGGTTCTTTGGGTGGAATACGATAATTTCAAGGCGGCTTCCGTGGCGTTTACGGTACTGACGCTTCTTTGCGCGGCGGCGGGCGTATGGCTTCTGTATCGGAACACAAAGTCGGGAAACCCGGGGCTTGTGGCAGGAACAACCGGGAAATTTCCGGAAAGACAGAAGGAGAGCGGAACGGGCGTCGAGTGGCTGCTATTTTTTGTGCTGCTGGGGTTCCAGCTCTACAAGGCGGCGGCTTTTGCCTCCTTTGACGGCGACGATGCCTACTATGTGGTGGAGTCTTTGATCGCCCAGGAGGCGGGTGTGATGTACCGTATTCTGCCGCTTACGGGCGGCTCCACGGGGCTTGACGTAAGACATGCGATGGCGGTTTTTCCCATGTGGACAGCCTTTGTTTCGGTGAGAGCGGGGGTGCATGCCACCATTGTCTCCCATGTGGTGATGCCCCTTGTGCTGATTCCGCTGACGTATCTGCTGTATTACGAAATCGGGCGCAGACTTTTTGTGAAAAGTCCGCAGTCAGACGGAAAACAGGGCGGAGCAAACGAGGCGCAGGGGGTGGGCAGACATGTCCTCCAAAGGGAGAATCTGCCCGCGTTTATGATCATTATGGCAATGTTCCAGATTTTCGGGAATGTGTCCATTTACACCAACGAAACCTTTTTTCTGACCCGCACATGGCAGGGCAAGGCGGTGGCGGGCGCGCTTGTGATCCCGGCGCTTTTCTGGGTGTTACTGCAAATCAAAAGTGTCAGAAAAGGGCGGACAGATGCGGGTCTCTGGATTCTGCTTGTCTGCATCAATATGACGGCGGGCGTGTGCAGTTCCATAGCCGTGTTTCTCGTCTGTATCCTGATTGCGGTGGCGGCCTTCTGTCTGGCGGTGGCGGAGCGCGACTGGAAAATCCTTTTCAAGGTGGGAGCGGCCTGCATACCCAATGTGGTGTATATGGCGGTTTATGTGGTTATGGCGTATAGTTACCTTTTAAAATAGTGAGGGCGGCATATGTGGGGTATTTTTTTAGAGAGCGTCGTTATATTTAAAAATTATATGGGATACCACGAGAATCATTTTCTGGCCGGGATTTATGTCCTGGTGCTCCTCTATCTGTGGCTCACGGAGAAGGATCGGCGCAGGCGGGTGCTGTTTGTCTACGCGCCCACGCTTCTTCTTCTGCTGTTTTTCTGCCCCCTGTTCCGCAAGGTGTTTGTGCGACTCATGGAGGATTCCGAGACTTATTACCGGCTTTTGTGGCTGTTGCAGATGAGCCTTGTCAGCGCCTACGGCCTGATCCGGCTGATGGGAAAGCACAGGCGGATCGGGCTTGTGGCAGCCTGTCTTGCGATTGTGGCCTGCGGGGATTATGTCTATGACAGCGAACACATTTCCCGGGCGGAGAATGCCTACCATCTGCCGCAGGAGGCGGTGGATATCGTGGATATGATAGAGCCGGAGGAAGGACGGATCACGGTGCTTGTCCCGGCGGATCTGATTTACTATGTGAGACAGTACAGCACGGATATTGAACTGCCATATGGCCGTGAGATGCTGATTGCCCGTTGGGATTATTACAATGCCATGTATGAGGCCATGGAGGAGGCGGAGGTGATTGACACGCCCGCTTTTGCCGAACTGGCCAGGACATATCCCTGCGCCTATGTGATCTTAAAGGAAGACCGGGAAATCCGGGAACCGCTGACGGATTACGGCTATTCGGTTTACGGCCGGGTGGGGGAGTATGTGATTTATAAGGATATGATGCTGTAGAGTGCGTGACAGGAGAAATAATGCATGTTATTTAATTCTTATATTTTTGTATTTGTGTTTTTTCCCATATGTCTGCTCGGTTATTACGTCCTTCTGCAAAAGGGAAAACCCGGGGGGACAAAAGTGTTTCTGACTGCCATGTCTTTGTGGTTCTATGGCTATTTTAATCTGTCCTATCTGCTGATTATGGTTTGCAGCATTGCCGGAAACTATCTGTTCCACAGACTGCTGTCCGGGGGAAGGCTCCGGCTGCGGCAGAGGGGAGAGGGAAAGGCCGGGCAGGAGGAGGCGCAGGTCGGGGCAGTTGCCCGCAGGGCCGTTATGATCCTGGCGGTGGCGCTGAATCTGGGCGTGCTGTTTTACTTTAAGTATTTTGACTTCTTTCTTGACACCGTTAACGGTGTGTTTGGAACGGACTTTATTTTGCGGGGCATTCTTCTTCCATTGGGGATCAGTTTTTTTACCTTTCAGCAGATTTCCTTTATTGTGGATACTTACCGGGGCGAGGCGGCGGACTGTTCTCTGTCCGAATACGCGCTGTTTGTCTCCTTTTTCCCGCAGTTGATCGCGGGTCCCATCGTGAATCACGGCGAGATGCTGCCGCAGTTTCGGGCGTTTGGTACGAAAAAGGCGGATTGGGAGCGGATCGCGGGCGGCTTCGCGCTTTTTGTGCTGGGCCTTTCCAAGAAAGTGCTTCTGGCGGACACGTTCGGGGCGGGTGTGGATTACGGCTATGGCAATCTGGCTGTTCTCGGCCGGGCGGACGCAGGTTTGGTGATTCTGTTCTACGCCCTGCAGCTTTATTTTGATTTCAGCGGATACTGCGATATGGCGGTGGGGATCGGCAGGATGCTCGGCATAGAGATTCCCGTCAATTTCAATTCTCCTTACAAAGCGGTGAATATCGTGGATTTCTGGAAACGGTGGCATATTACCCTGAACCGTTTTTTTACCAAATATGTCTATATTCCGCTGGGCGGCAACCGCAAGGGGCGGGGACGGATGTATGTTAATCTGCTGATCGTCTTTTTCTTAAGCGGCCTCTGGCATGGGGCTGGTTTTCATTTTATTGTGTGGGGGATGCTGCACGGTGTGCTGTATGTGGTTACCCGGTTCTGGCAGGGGCGTGTGAAAACCAAAAACGACAAATGTGTCAAAAATAGAATTCTGACAGTGGTGTCACAAGTGGCAACCTTTCTCTATGTGAGCGTGGCATGGGTCTATTTCCGGGCGGAGAACATCTCGCAGGCGAATACGCTTCTTCGGACAGCGTGCGCAGGGGAAGCGAAAAAGATTTCCATGGATCTGGCGGAATGCCTGCAGCCGGACGAATTCTGGTATGTGATCAAGGTGCTGCATCTGGACAACCTGCCTTTTAGCCGTTATATGATAATGCTCCTGTTTCTGGCGGCGGGGCTGTATTTTTCCATGATAGGGCGGAACGCGCAGGAGCGGGTGGCGCGCCTGAAATACGGTCCTGTGTCGGCGGCGGTGCTGGTGGTTTTGGCGGTGTGGTGTATCCTCAGCTTTTCCGGAGTCAGCACGTTTTTGTACTTTAATTTTTAAGGAGGAACTGAATGAAGCGATTTAAAAAATGGATGCTTTCCATTGTGTCCCTCACTTTACTATTGCTTATATTGTCGGCCGCGCTGGTGGTCTGGGTGGACCCTTTCTTCCAGTATCACGCGCCGCTTGCGGACTTTCCCTATCTGGTGGACAACCAGCTTACCCAGAATCCGGGGATGGCGAAGCACATGGACTACGACAGCGTGATCCTCGGATCCTCCATGACGGTGAATTTCAACACCCACTGGTTTGAGGAGCTGCTGGGGCTTAAGACGATTAAGCTCAACTACAGCGGCGCTTACCCGAAAGATCAGGCGAACATTATGGACATTATCTTCGACAGCGGCCACGAGGTGAAGTCGGTTTTTCTGGGAGTTGACGTGATGACCTACACCGGGGGCGTGGATGAGACGAAATACCCGGTTCCGGCTTATCTCTACGATGATAATTATTTGAATGACATACAGTATCTGTTAAACAAGGACGTGCTTTTGAATTATGTGCTGCGTCCGCTGGCGGACCCGGACAAGACGGATCTTGCCACCGTGTATCAGAGCTGGTGGACGGACGAATACTACAATATCCAGTGGGTGATGCACAATTATGCGCCGCCGGAAACGGTGGAGGAGGAGACGCTGCCAGACGCTTTTATTGATAGCACGGAGAAAAACCTGCAGGTCAATCTCTGCCCTTATATCGAGCAGAACCCGGATACCACATTCTATATCTTTTTCCCGCCTTACAGCATTCTCTATTGGAACGACGTCAGGCAGGAGAACCATATGGAGGCCACCATGCGGGAGTATGCGCATATCGCGGACACGCTGCTCCCCTACGACAATGTGCGCGTGTTTTATTTTCCGAACCGGGAGGAGATTGTGACGGACTTAAACAATTACGCGGATTATACCCATTATCATGCAAGGTTTAACCGCTTTATGACGGAGTGCTTTGCGGATGGGACGTGTGAAGTGAAGAGCGCAGAGGAAATGGTGCAGGCGCTTGAGGGGACACGGGATATGATAGAGAGGTTTGACTTCGAGGGGTTATTCTCAGTAGAGTATTGACAGAGAATGCCGCATTTACGGCATTCTCGCGTGTGAAAAAAGTCTGCGTAGCAGACTTAGTGATTCTTGGCGCCGCGCCCTATGGCGCGACGTCTGTAGAAGTACTTCACGCGTCGGGGAACAGGCAGTCCGCGAATCTCTGTGCAAGCAGCTCCCGTCCCGCGTCATTAAAGTGGATATAATCCGTCATATAATCCAGATAATTGTCCTCGTTGATGGTGCCGTAAAAGTTGTCGATAAAGGAAACGCTGACGTCCATGGTGGCGTCCCGCTCCTTCTGCAGATAGTGGCTTAAGGTGCCGTGGCCTAAGTCCGCCCGGTCGCCGTTCTGGAAATTGCCGTCCTCGCCGATGCTGTGGCAGAAGGTGTGGGACATGACCACAATGCGGATATGGGGATAGGCATCCTGAATGGCTTTCACGCCCGAACGCAGTGCGCCCGTGTAGGTAATCTCGTCGTAGGGGGCGTTGGGATCGTCACAGGGACGTTTGTTGATATAGTCGCTGCCGTCGTACATCACACAGATCATATCCACGGTATTCATGTCAAGTTCGGAAAGCATCTGCGCCGTTTTTGCAAAATTCTCGTCGTAGCTGTAGGTGGCTGCCGTCTTCATCAGGTCGAAATCTCCGCTGGCGAGACTCTTAGCCACATAGGAGAAGGAGAAAGCGTCCAGAATATAGCCGTCATTATAAGAGGCAAACTGTGCCGCCATGGTGGTTCCCGTAAAGGAGCCGTTATAGACCGTGGCCCCTGTTTTCCTGGCAATCTGTTCCGCCAGACCGTTCTCGCCCTGCTCCAGAGAAAAAGGGTCGTCGCCCAGACAGAGGATCGTGGTCACGCCGTCGTCCTCGTAGCCCTCGCGCTTGTCGGGAGCGAGAGGAATCAGGCTGTCCATAACTTCGATATCGAAATCTGTGGTCTGGAAATTCGGATCGTAGTCGGAGGGAGTCCCTTTGTTCCATTTGTAGAGACGGAAAGCCGAGAATCCGATGACCAGCACAATGGCGGCCAACAGGATCAGATGAATATTGATGCGAAAACCGCCGGATCCTGTTTTCTCGAGGGATTTTTCTGACACTTCTGTCATGTTCTTTTTCTGCCGTATCTCTTTTTTCTTATTTTCTTCCATAGTTCTATTCATATCCTTTCTGAACGTTCTTATACGCTGTCGGGCGTTGATTTACCATTCTGTAATAATCGTATTTATTCTACTATGATTTTTTCTAAAAATCCACAGAAAAAAGCCCCATCATAAAATCTTAATAACTTACAAAAAATATGGCGGACAACAGAAAAAGAACGCTGCCCGGTATCCGAAGATTTCGAACGGCGTTCTTTTTCTCTGTTTTTCGTATCATACCATAGATACGGCGTTTTCCCGCGGGCCCGGTTCCGGTGCAGCGTAGGAGTGGATCGCCGGCTGTGCAAGCTGCCGCTGCAGCTCCTTATACCATTTGCTGTACTTATACATACGATATGTAGTGCTCAGTTTCCTGAGCTGCTCATCGTCGGCACAGCAGACCGTGAAAGAAACTCGCTGCGATTCATCCATAGACGCATAGTCCAGATAACTGAGTTTAAGCTCGGTTATCAGTCCCTGACATTTGGGGCAAAACTGCTTATGCCCATTCAGCATATGAACCCGCTGGCAACGCTTACAGTAATGCATGTACATCATGAAAATTCCCCTTTTCCAATGACCCCTGTAAGGTAACCGTTTGTCTGTTGCCCTTATATTGTGTCAGTTGAAGCGGTCAAAGTCAAGCGTATATTAGCGAGAAATGCCATAAAATGGGTGTAAAATATCGCGCAATTATCGCGGAAAAGGCGTAAATAACGATCAATCTGCCAATTTACATAATTTGACGACCCTCCGCGTGTGACAAAAATCTTGATATTACGCTGTTTTTATGCTATAATTTCCAAGAATTGTTTCAATTTAAGGTTTACATAAGCATGGCGGCAATCAACACAAAATCAAGGTAGGAATAGAAATGCAAAATAAGAAAAACAAGAGACAACATGTGGAAAAGCGCCGCAGACCGGTCCGGTTTGAAGAGCTGCTTGAGGACGATCGGTTTGACGATGAGGATTTTGACAGCGTGACGGAGGACACGCTGGAATTTTTGAGTCTCGATGACGATATGATCGAGTCTTATCAGCGTGCTCATCCTCCGAAAAACGGGAAAAGCATGTCTGAGAAAGCCAGCCCCGTCCGCTATGAGGACGAGGACTACGAAGACGACGATTATGAGGATGAGGATTACGAAGACGACGATTATGAGGATGAGGACTACGGGGACGAGGATTACGAAGACGACGATTATGAGG
>CAMWPB010000019.1 GCA_947176065.1 uncultured Lachnospiraceae bacterium
CACTTTCCATAGCGGTCCTTTTTGTAAATACTCTGATCAATATAGTCCCAGATAAAGCCGCCCTGATAAGCGCAGTTCTCCTGATCCGCCAGCTCCGTGTACTTATGCATCGCGCCGCAGGAATTGCCCATGGCGTGTGTATACTCGCAGCAGACAAAGGGCTTCCCGTCTCCGTTAGCCAGATATTCCTCTATATCCGCCACCTTTGCGTACATGCGGCTCTCCATATCGGAGGAATCATTGTAGCGCCGGTCGTTGAAAACACCCTCGTAGTGCACCAGTCTGGTGTCATCCAGCCTGCGGAAAAGCTCAGACATCTCATAGATCGTCTCTCCGCCGAAAGACTCATTTCCCACCGACCAGATCAGCACCGCCGGATGATTTTTGTCCCGGTGATAGCAGGAACGGATGCGGTCAAACATCATTTCCTTCCACTCTGCCTTATCGTCCGGCACCACAAAGGACATATCCTTCTTCCCTTTCAGATACGCGTCCCATGTGCCGTGGGATTCCAGATTGTTCTCCGCAATCAGATACAGGCCGTAACGGTCGCAAAGTTCATAAAGCCGCTCGTCATCAGGATAATGGCTGGTGCGTATGGCGTTGATGTTATTGCGTTTCATGGTCACAATGTCTTTTACCAGCTCCTCGTATGAAACATGTCTCCCCGATACGGAACTGAAATCGTGCCGGTTCGTGCCTTTGAATACAATGCGCTTTCCGTTCAAAAGCATCCTGTTATTTTTCATTTCAAACTTGCGGAAGCCTACCGGCTGTGACACATACTCCACTGTCTCGCCGTTTTCTCCACAGCATCTAATCTCAAGCTGATATAAATAAGGCTTCTCTGCGCTCCAGAGCTCGGGGTTCTCTATCATCTCCCCGAAAGCAAATTCACCGTCCGCCCCCGATTCCATTTTCTGCTCTTTTTCAAACAGCGTCCTGCTGCCGTCTTTCAAACAGAATCTGTAAACGCCGTTTCCTTTCGTCCTGCAGCTTACAGACAGCCTTGCCCTGTCAAAGCCCTCATCCTCAAAGAGCGTCTTCACTGTCAGGTCTTCCACATGCGAAGCGGGAACCGCATACAGGTACACGCTTCGGTAAATGCCTGAAAACCGATAAAAATCCTGGTCCTCGCACCAGCTTGAGGAAGTCCATTTATATACCTGAACCGCCAGCTTATTTTCCCCGTCTTTCAGGTAGGGCGTGAGATCAAATTCGGAAGGTGTAAAGCTGTCCTCGCTGTAACCCACATAAGCGCCGTTACACCAGAGCGCCATCCCGCTCTCCACGCCTTCAAACACGATGCGGATTTCCTGTCCCCGCATATGCGCCGGAACTTCGAAATATTTCACATAGCTCGCCACAGGATTAAACCGCTCCGGGATTTCCCCCGGCAGAATTTCCTCCCTGCCATCCCACGGATACTGCGTGTTGGCATACTGGGGAATATCATACCCCTCCATCTGGATGTGCGCCGGCACCCGAATATCCGCCCACGGCGTGCAATCGTAAGCTTCCTGCTCAAACCCCTTCACCGCCGAAGCCATATTCACCGCATAAGAAAATTTCCAGACGCCGTCCAGCGGTTGTATCAGGCTGCTTTGTCCCCGCGAAGCCTCCTTTTCGTTGGCGTACAGACGGAACGCGGCATGTGCCGGGAGTACATTTTCTTTAAAGAAACACGGATCTTTTACTTTACTGTAATCAAACTGCGACATATTGTAATTCTCCTTTCTATTGTTTTTACCCGAGTCCGCAAAGCGGATCCCGCAATCAGGCTATGCCTGATTCGTTATAACAAAGGTGCCAAAAGCACCTAAATACCGAGATGTTTTTGACACCTTATTTTTCATCATTATGCCACCGTACCCCTTTGCAATTCATACCGGGTTCACGCAGCAAATTTGCGATTGAACGGAACGCAGCCGATTATTTGACCGCTCCCGTAATACCCTCTGCGAATGCATTCTGTAAGCAGAAGAATACGACTGCAGTGGGCAGGGTACAGATCAGTACGGCCAGCATCAGCATACCGTAATCCGTCACATAACCCTCGGTCAGGTTCGCCACCACCATGGGCATCGTCTGGCTTAAGCTATCTGTCATAATTACCTTCGGCCAAAGATAGCTGTTCCATGCATTCATAAAGGTAATCGTCATAGCCGCCGCATACGTGGAACGCATGGTCGGAATAAACATCTGGAAGAAGATGCGGATCTCGGACAACCCGTCAATTCTCGCCGCCTCCATAATATCGTGCGGGAAAGATCTCGCACTCTGCCGGAACATCATAATCAGGAACGGCGTAGAAATCGTCGGCAGAATAAATCCGATCGTCGTGTTTAACCATCCCGCTTTCGAAAACATCTGAAACAGGGGAATCATGGTCGCCACAAAGGGCACCATCATCGCCAGCAGGATAATGCTCATCAGTATATCCTTACCTTTATCATGGAAAATCTCAAATCCGTATCCGGCCAGAGAGCTGACCAAAAGTGACACAATTGTCAGTATGATCGCATACTTGAAGGAGTTGCCGAACGCTCTCCCTACATTCTGCGCCGCCATAAGGTTTTTCCAGTTTTCCAGAAAATAGGTACCCGGAATCAACCGCCCGGAAATAACCTCCGCGCTCTTGTTCGTCGCCGCGCTTACCATCCAGTACAGCGGAAAGACAGAGATAAAGGATACAATAATCAAAAACAGATACATACCGAATTTTCTCAACTTAATCACGCTTATCACCCACTTTCATCTGCAGGAATGCCAGAACGGCAACCAGAACCAAAATTAAGAAGGACATCGCCGCCGCATAACCGAAGTTCGGCACATACTTAAAGGACATGTCATATATGTAGTGCGACATAGTGATCGATGTATTTGCCGGACCGCCGTTTGTCAGGTTAACCGACTCGTCGAAGAGCTGTAACGTTCCGTTGGTGGACATAATCGCTGTCAACAGAATCGTTGGCTTCAAAAGCGGCACCGTAATCTTAAAGAAGGACTGTACCGCAGACGCGCCGTCGATCTTGGCCGCTTCATATACGGAATACTCTATATTCTGCAGTCCCGACAGATAGAATACCATATTGTATCCCGTCCACCGCCAGAGCAGCGCAATGATAATAACAATACGCGCGCTCGTTGTGTGTGTCAGAAACGCATAGGGCTGGTCTAATATACCCAGATTAACCAGAAGCAGATTAATCAGACCATTATTGGCAAACAGGGAGCGGAAGATGATTGCGTATGCCACAAGCGAGGTTGCGCAGGGCAGGAAAATCATCGTTCGGAAAAGCCCCTTGAACTTCAAGTCCTTATTATTCAGTATGGACGCCAGAATCAGTGCCAGAATCAGCATTACCGGCACCTGAATGATCAGATAGAAAAATGTATTTTTAACGGATTGGACAAAAACCGTATCCTGAAACATTCGAACGTAATTCGAAATGCCGCTCCATGCCATCTTCGCGCCGACACCCGACTTAAATGACAAAAGCAAGGCTCTAAACATCGGCACAAAGCTCATAATGAAAATCAGAAGCGCGCCCGGCAAAAGGAATACCCACCCCGTCAGATTCTGTTTTTTGCTAAGCGTCATCTTTTTTTGCTTACTCAAAAGAACCCCTCCTTCTCTATCGTTGGAGTAAAAAAGGGGAACAGCTTACAGAAACTATTCCCCTGTGTTACTTGTTACTTAATATTCATGAATCCGCACGTCTCATTACTGACCCATGTTGAAGTTCACGGTCTGCTCGGCGGTCTGGAGCTCTGTTGCGAGATCGGAACCGTTGATATAGTTCGTGATAGCGGTTGCAACCGCGTTACGTGCTTCGTAGTAGTAAGCGCCTGTGATGTTGGTAGGAACCTTGGTTGCGAAATCTACGATCTTAGCGGAAACTGCATCGCCGCCGAAGAACTCGCTGGGCTCGCCGTATGCAGCAGAGTCACCTGCGGGTGCCCATGTTGCAAGAGCGCCGCTGGGAAGGATGTTGTCATACAGCTCATTGCTGCCTGCAAATGTGCTTGCAAGGAAGTCACATGCCAGATCCGGGTTTGCGCACTTCGTGGTTACTGCCCAGGAAGAACCGCCGTTGTTTGAGTAGTTGGTTGCACCGGATGCGCCTACCAGGCTGGGCATATTCGTGATTGCCCAATTACCCTTCTGATCCTCTGCAGTCTGGATGGAAGCCATGATCCAGCATCCGTTGATCGTACCTGCAACGTTGCCGCTTACGAAGTCGCCTACATACTCATCCCAGCTGTTAACCTCGGTAAGTACGCCTGCGTCCTTGAGAGACTTGTAAGTCTCCATAACGATCTTTAAAGTGTCGTTGTTCACGATGTTCGCTGTGCCATCCAGCATCCGTTGATCGTACCTGCAACGTTGCCGCTTACGAAGTCGCCTACATACTCATCCCAGCTGTTAACCTCGGTAAGTACGCCTGCGTCCTTGAGAGACTTGTAAGTCTCCATAACGATCTTTAAAGTGTCGTTGTTCACGATGTTCGCTGTGCCATCCTCGTTAAAGAGGGAAGCGCCTGCGGACTGAAGCATCATCATAATCAGGTCACACTCACCTGCCTGCATGGAGATGAGGGGCTTGCCTGTTGCTTCCAGAACCTTCTTGCCATTCTCAAGATACTGGTCAAAAGTAATGTCTGTGAAATCATCGATGGTCAGACCCGCCTGATCCAAAATATCTGTACGGTAGCATGCCACTACTGCACCGTTATCGAAAGGTACGCCGTAGTTCTTGCCGTCGATTACGGAGTAAGCCGTCTTACCTGCTGCAAACTGGGAATAATCAATTCCGCTGTTGGTCAGATCCATGCATACATCAGGGAAAGCAATTACGTTTTTCTGGAACGCATTATCCTGCATCAGGAAGATATCAGGCAATGTGCTCAGATCGCCGGAGGTAGCCGCTGTGGTAACCTTAGTCTGGATATCATCCCAAGGTGTCTCAACTACATTCAGCTTGAAATTCGGATGATCTTTCTGGTAAACCTTCTCCGCCTCGTACATAGCGTTCAAGTTGAAGGCCGGATCCCAGCACCATACAGTCAGTGTCTCGTCGCCGCCTGCTGCCGCATCTGCCGCAGGGGCTTCCTCTGCTGCGCCGCTGTCTGCCGCGGGAGCCTCCTCTGCCGCGCCGCTGTCCGCTGCGGGAGCCGCAGGCGTCTCAGCAGAACCGCCGCCGCATCCAACCAATGAAAGAACCATGGTAGATGCCAATAAAGCTGCTAAAATCTTTCTTTTCATTCTTATTTCCTCCCATTCTTCTTTTTGTGCACATTGTGCACTAACTTTTTCTTTTCCCCTCAGTCTCCAAAACCATTTCGTCATTTTGTACATCTATATGGCTTTTTTAACTGATTATGTATGCATTATAACTCTGTGTGCTGCCTGTGTGTTATCGTTAAAAAGCAAAAAAGATGCAAATTCGACCATCTGCATCCAGCTTAAACGTTTACGTTATTGTATTTATCTTCATTATCGAAAAACACTGTTTTTTAACAAGCCATAATCTACCACCCCTTATATGCAGAAATCTTATAATCAAGCAGTTTTGCCTCATAATTCTCCGGGTGGATCTTCCATTGATATGGCGTAATGTTGAGAACCTTCTTAAAATTTCTGTTAAATGTGGACACCGACTGAAAGCCGCACCGTTCCGCCACCAGTTCCATACTGTCCGTGTGTTTCTTCATGTATTCGCAGGCCATCTGCACACGCACCAGATTCAGATAATCGGAGGGCGTCATATTCATAATTTTTTGGAACACCCTTCGGAAATGCGTTTCGGACATATGGCTCACCTGCGCCAGCTCCCCGATCGTCAGTTCTTCCGCATAGTGTGCGCCGATATAATGCTGGGCAAAAGAAATCTGGGAAACGCCCCTGCTCTGCTTCCTGATCCTAATCTGCTTTCCCTGATTCATACGCGCGATATTTATAAGAAGTGAAAGCATCAGCCCTTTCACGCTTTCCACGTAAAATTCTTTCTTATAGCGCATCTCGTCCATAATACCCTTGATGAGTTCCGTCATTACCGGATACCCGGACGCCTCCAATGCCCATGCGCGATTGTTAATAAACGCGCTCAAATCATCCGCATAGAGGTAATCCTCTCTGTAAACCTCCCGCAGAAAAGCCTCCACGTCAATAAACAGATATTCCCAGCGGCTCAGGGAAAAATTATCACTGGCTGTATTATGGGGGAAATTCTTCGGAATTACGGTAAACATATCCGCCTTATATGGTATCGCCCGCTCGTCCAACACCACTTCACCGATCCCATCATAGCAGAACCCGATTTCCATATAATTATGAAAATGCAGAGAATCCATGCCATACGGACGAATCCACGCTTCTCCCAGAAGTGCAATACAGGGCTCGTTCTGCGGAATCTCATAGTATCGAAATTCAATTTCCTGCTTCTTTTTTGCCGCCATATGCACTCTCCCCCTTCTACAAAAAGTAAGTATAGCAAAATATAAACAGGGTGTAAAGCCATGAAACAGGACATCCCCCGGCGGTGGAGCGCCGGGGGACATCCAGACACAAATATATGTTAACAAGGGATATGGGTATAAGCTTACTCCACGTCCTGCAGGGCAGCAAAATCCTCCTCGCCGGTGCGGATTTTAACAACCTTATCCACGTTGTAAACGAAAATCTTGCCGTCTCCGATATGGCCCGTATAAAGCGCCTTCTTGGCCGCCTCTACTACCGTATCGACAGGGATCTTGCTGACTACCACCTCAACCTTTACTTTTGGCAGCAAGGTTGCATCCATCTCTACGCCACGGTATTTTTCACCCGCGCCCTTCTGGATACCGCAGCCCATTACCTGTGTCACCGTCATGCCGGTCACGCCCAGATCATTCATGGCCTTGCGCAGTTTATCGTATCTGGACAGCTTCGCAATGATTGCCACCTTATATATACCCGTAGCGGAAGCCATCGGCACCTGCGCCACCTTCACCGCCGCGTCCTTCTGCACCGCGGAAGCCTCATCGTAATCCTCCACGCCAAGGCTTGTATTTTCATTTACATCCATAACCATCGCCCCCGACACATCCATAATGCTGAAACCGGAATATGCGGAAGCCAGACCATGCTCCGTGACGTCCAGACCTACGATCTCTTCCTCCTGGGAAGCCCGCAATCCCACTGTCGCCTTAATCACCAGAAATACAACTGTAATTGTCACTAGCGTCCATACCGCCACCGAAGCAAAACCGATCAACTGTAATCCCATAAGTTTCAGACCGCCGCCGTAAAACAGACCCGTCAGCTCCGTGCCCGAAGCATCCGCTATGGAGTAGCCCGGCGCGGAATTTGTGGCAAACAGGCCTACCGCAAGCGTACCCCAGATACCGTTCATCATATGTACCGCAACCGCACCCACGGGATCGTCGATCCGCAGCTTATAGTCCAGCAGCCAGACACCGAACACCACCAGAAGACCCGCAACCGCACCGATCACGATCGCGCCGAAAGCATCTGTCACGTCACAGGGCGCGGTGATCGCCACCAGCCCCGCAAGAGATGCGTTCAGGCTCATGGAAACATCGGGTTTTCCATACTTGATCCAGGTAAATACCATGCACACTACCGTCGCCACCGCGGGCGCGATTGTCGTCGTCACAAAGATAGAACCGAGCTGCTCCACGCTGGCTGCTGCCGCGCCGTTAAAGCCGTACCAGCCGAGCCAGAGAATAAACACGCCCAACGCGCCCAGCGGAAGGCTGTGTCCGGGGAACGCATTAACCTTTGTGATCTTACCGTTCTTATCCGCATTAAACTTACCGATGCGGGGCCCTAAAATCTTTGCCCCTACCAAAGCGGAAATACCGCCCACCATATGAATCGCACAGGAACCCGCAAAATCGTGGAAACCAATCTGCGAAAGCCAGCCGCCGCCCCAGATCCAGTGCGCCTCGATCGGATATATTAACGCCGAAATCACACCGGAGTAAATACAGTAACTCAAAAATTTCGTCCGCTCCGCCATCGCGCCGGATACAATGGTCGCCGTAGTCGCGCAGAACACCAGATTGAACACAAAGTTCGACCAGTCAAAGCTCTCATAGGCTGTAAAAATGTCGAACCCGGGCTTACCGATCAGACCTGCCATGTCCTCGCCAAGCAGAAGGCCGAAGCCGATCAGGATAAACATCACCGTGCCGATACAGAAATCCATCAGATTTTTCATAATGATATTTCCCGCATTCTTCGCTCTGGTAAATCCCGTCTCCACCATCGCAAATCCGGCCTGCATCCAGAACACCAGCGCCGCACCGATCAGAAACCAGACACCGAAAATCTGTCCGTTTAAAACCTCCATCATCTCTTCCATAATTTTTCCTCCTCGTCGATCATTCTACATAAGAGCGCAAAAGAAAAGCGCCTTGAGTTTCCTCAAAGCGCCTTTGCTCTTATGTCTTGGATTGTAGCACTGTCGCATTACCTTGTCAAGCATTTTTGTATAATTGTATTTTTGTATACCATGCCCGTATATTAACTTAATCTTCTATGCTGCTTTGCAGATTTTCAATTTTCTACAATTCCGTCCGCCGTTTCCCCAAATTCATCTGCGCAAAAATCACCGCCGCAAACACCAGCACACACCCGAGAATTTCCCGCCCGGTCATCGTCTCGTGCAAGAGCAGCATGCCCGCCAGCACGGAGAAAACCGACTCCAGACTCATCAGCAGGGACGCGATGGCAGGATTAATCCCATTCTGCCCAACGATCTGCAGCGTATAGCCCACACCGCAGGACATAACGCCCGCATATAAAATCGGAATCCACACGTCGATGCTCCCCAGCGACTGCAGCCACGCCGACGCGCCGGTCTGAGGTATCTCCACTGCCAGCATCGGGATAAGCCCCCACGCCCCGCAAACAAAAAACTGGATGCACGCCATGCGCACCCCGTCCACCAGCGGGGAAAAATGGTCTATCACCATAATATGTACGGAAAAACAGACTGCACACAAAAGCACCAGCCCGTCGCTGAACTGAAAGGAAATGCCGTCGGTCAGGCAGAGAAAATAGAGTCCCACCACCGCCACAAGAATGCTGATCCAGACATTCCAGCCGCATTTTTTTCCGAAAAAGATTCCCAATACCGGCACAAGAAGAATATAACATGCCGTCAGGAATCCCGCTTTTCCTGCAGTCGTGCCGTAATACATGCCCATCTGCTGAAAAGTGCTGGCCACAAAAAGCACCAGCCCGCACAGGGCGCCGCCGATCACCAGCCTTCGCTTATCCTGCGCTGACTGCGGTTTCTTGCCGCCCGTATATCTGTCCAGAAAAGGAATCACCGGCAGGAGCACCAGCCCGCCCAAAAAGGATCGGATACAGTTAAAGGTATAGGGACCCGCCGACGCGCCGCCCTGTCTCTGCGCCACAAAAGCGATACCCCATACAAGAGCGGTGAGAACCAGCAGCATGGAATTGCGGGCTTTTAAATTTATCGCTTGTTTTTTCATCATGTTCTCCATTAATAATCAGTAATCTCCCTATCGGGAACCAAATGCATCTGCCCTTCGGCGCCCAAAACAGTTTACCCCTTCCCGGAGGCTTTCGTCAATACAGACTTTTCGGGGAACCGCCCCGGACTCACAAATCTTTCACCAAAAGAAGATGCGCTTCCCCATCCTGCTGCGTCTCCCCGCCGCGCACAAATCCCAGCTTTTCACACAGTCTCAGAGACCTCCTGTTTCCCGGCCGCACAAGAGCCTGCACACGCTCCATCAAAAGCTCCTCTCCCGCATAGGCAAGAATCGCGCTGCACACCTCGTAAGCGTACCCCTGCCCCTGCCACGGCACACCGAACACAAAGCCCAGCTCCGGCATATCATATCCTTCCCGCCAGCTTATCCCCGCTCTGCCGATCACCGCCCCGCTCTCCTTTTCCAGCACCGTCCACATGCCATATCCGTAAAAGGCGTATACCTTCTCTATATAATCTTTTGTGTAAGCAATTTCCTCGTCCCTGTCCCGAAAAAGATTTTCCATGTATTCCGTAATGGAAGGTTCCGCGTAAATCCGGTAAAAACTGTCTACGTCCTCCACCGTCGTCTCCCGCACGGCACAGCGTTTTGTTGTGAGAATCTCCCACGGCAGACCGGCAAGGCGGCGGTACGCCAGATCAAAAGATTCCTCGTCCATCTCCTCCGGCTTTTCCACCGCATATAGCGCGCCGGGGAAGGATTCTCCACGGTTGTTTTCGTGCAGACAGGGCAGCACATAGCATCCCTGCTGCCGCAGGGCAACGTATACTTCCCCCTGATCCGTGACATATAAAGGCTGCTCCCATGTCGGATAACATATTTCTTTCAACATAAAGCTTCTTTTCCCCGTCTCATTCTGAAGCTCTGCCGTCTCTGGCAAAATTTTGACTTGTCCAAATTTCTGTGGTATTTTGTATAGTAGAATTTAAGTTTACTATTAATTCAGCAATCAGAAAAGAGGAAAGGAATTTTTATATGGCACAAAATCCGATCGTAACTTTTACCATGGCAAACGGCGACGTCATCAAGGCAGAACTGTATCCTGAAATTGCGCCGGTTTCCGTCAACAACTTTATCAGCCTGATTAAGAAAAATTTTTATGACGGCCTGATTTTCCACAGAGTCATCAAAGGCTTTATGATTCAGGGCGGTGACCCTGAGGGCACAGGCATGGGCGGCCCCGGCTACTCCATCAAAGGGGAATTTAAGCAGAACGGCTTTGAAAACGACTTAAAGCATACCGAAGGCGTTCTCTCCATGGCAAGAAGCATGCAGCCCGACTCCGCAGGCAGCCAGTTCTTCATCATGCACAAGACAAGCCCTCACTTGGACGGCGCTTACGCGGCGTTTGGAAAAGTGATCGAAGGGTTGGAAAACGTGGACAAAATTGCCGGGACAGCGACCGATTATGATGACAGGCCGTTGGAAGACCAGGTAATGCAGACGGTTACCGTCGATACGTTTGGTGTGGATTATCCGGAACCGGAAAAGCTGTAAGCGCATCCGCATTCTCCTTGAATGGTTTACACTGTCGCAATTTCCCATAGAATGAGACGGAGGCATCCTGCGAAGGCTGCCTCTTTCTATTTCTCAAAAAGCTTTACAGTAATAATTAAAATACTGCTCCCGCAGCCCCTTGTATGCGCCTCGCGGCGGATAGATCTTTTTGCCCCCTGTCAGACAGATCTCCTGCGAGCTCAGACTGTCAATATGCTCCAGATTTACGATAAAAGCCGCTCCGATCCGCACAAATTTGCAATAAGGAGAAAGCAGTTCGTTAAGCTCCGACATGGTCATGCGCTGTCGGCATTCCTCATCATCCGTCAGATACAGGCACTGTGTTTTCCCCTGTGCCTCGCAGTATACAATATCGTTTACCGCCACCTTTACAATCCTGCCCTCCACTTTGAGTAACAGGCAGCTTTTCTGCTCTTCCTCTTCCTTCTCCACAAACCTGTCAAGCGCATAAAACAGCCGTTCCCGCGTAACAGGTTTTAAGAGGTACTGTGACGCGTCCACATCAAAAGCGTCCAGCGCATACTCTTTGGATGTGGTGAGAAAAAACAGCTTCGCCCGGCTTCCCATATCCCGCAGCCTTTTTGCCGCCTCCATTCCACAGGATGCCAGTTCTCCCTCTTTCCCCGGCATAAAGATATCCATAATAACCAGATCCGGCGCATAAGTTTTGTCCCCGATCCGATACAACAGATCTTCTACATTCTCAAAACGCTCAACCACAAAATGCACGCCGCTGTGTTCCCGCCCATACGCAGTCAATATTTTTTCTGTTTTCTTAAGCTCCGCCTTCTCGTCGTCGCAAATCGCTGTCAGATAAGTCATTGTTCCTCCGCCGCAAGCTGCTTATTTTCCGGGTTCATATTCATGATCAGCCTGAATACAAATACACCGTTATCGTTTTTAAAATCGTATTCTCCGCCGTACTTTTCCGCTGTCCTGATGATACTGGAAACCCCGACGCCTCCCGTAAATTCGCTTTTCGGTTTCCCGTCTTTCAATACCATTTCTTTTCTACAGGTGTTGCTGCAGGATATAATCAGCTTATTTTTTCTCTTTTTGAGCATCAGGTTAATAAAGCACTCCTGCTCTTTTGCGTATCTTTTTACTTCCATGCATGCATAAATTGCATTTTCGTAAGCATTGGCAAGAATCGCCACCAGATCAATACCCGGCATTTCCAGATTCTTTCCAAGCTCCACATCCAGCGTAACCTTTATCTGTTCCCGCTCCGCCTTGCGTGTGTAGGCGGACAGCATATTGTTGACCACCGCATTGGCGCATATCACTTTCGGTATTCCCTGATCCGTTTCCCGGTCATATTCCTGCAGATACTGCAAAAGCTCCTCCGTCTGTCCTCTGCGTGCGCACTCGGCAAGCACAGCGTTGTGATGCCTGATATCATGCCTGAGCCGTCTGCCGGACTCTACAGATTCTTCCAGAATCTCTATCTGCCGTTCCAGGAGCCTGTAGTTCATCTGTATTAACTGGTTTTCCCTCTCAAATTCTTTTTCTCTCCCGACATGCAGATAAAAACGAAAAACGAGAAGCTGCAGGGTTCCCGTCAGGAAAAAATTCATCAGAATCTGATAGATTCTCTGGGGCGTCATTTCCTTGTTCAGGTGCGGGTTCAGTATATAGCCGATTCCAAGCAGAATACAGAGAATCATCACCACAACACTGAACTTGTCGGCCTCGCTCTCCACATAATCTCCAAAGCTCTTTACCGATTTCCCGACAAACTTATTAAGCAGAAAAGCAATCAGTCCGATCAGCAGGATGCGTACGATAATATCCACCCATACATTGCGGTTAAAGAACAGGATGGAAACCTCCAGCGCGCCAACCAGAAAAACGGCAATAAAATAGAAGACCAGAGCCAGCTTGTAGAAAATTACATAAATGGAGTCTCTGCTCATAAAAATGGCAAAAACGGCAAAGCAGACATACATGGAAAACGCCACCATACGCGTACAGCTTTCCCAATCCACCACATACCAGATACATGCCAACAAAATCAGCACCAGAGAAAAACAACTGTAACAGACGATCGTCTTTTTTCTGCCAAACCTTGACTTTGCCAACTGGGAAAACAGTAAAATCGTCCCTGCCAGACTGATCGCAAAACGAATAAATGCTATGTATACGGAGCCTCCCAGCATCTCAATTCCTCTTTTCCTGCCCGACCTGTTTTTAACAGTTTTTCAACTTTGATAGCACTATTCTACAATATTTTTTTATTTTAAAAAGTGTCCGAAAAGGATTGTTACCTGACGTTTATTTTCATACTCATTTTTGGAATGAAAAAGACTATCGGGGGTATATTTTTATGCTATACTAGATAAAAATAATCACTTTGTAACCGGGAATTTTTCTGTATGGGAGATAACTATGTACAATATTCTGGTGGTGGATGACGACCCAATGATATTGGAAGATAATAAGACGTATTTCAGCGCAATGGGATATGCGGTTGTCTGTGCAGATACTGCCGAAGCAGCCGAAAAAATCATTTTATCCAACGCCCTCGACTGCGTCATTCTGGATGTTGATCTGCCTGATATGAGCGGCTTCGCACTATGCGAAAAAATACGTTCAAAGACCGGTCTTCCCATTGTATTTCTTTCCGGCTATACCGAAGAAGAAAACAGAATCCACGGATTGGCGATCGGCGGAGACGATTATGTATGCAAGCCTTACAGCTTAAAGGAACTGGAACTCCGGGTGCAGGCGCGCATCCGTTCCGGCAGGGCCGCCAAACCGCCGCAAACGCTCACTTACGGTCTGCTCTCCATCTGTCCTTCCTCCTGCAGCGCAAGTTACGGGGCATACTCCGTGGATTTTTCTTCCTATGAATTTGACGTGCTCTATTTCCTTGCCAGGCATCCCAATGAAATTTTTACGCCGGAGCAGATTTATGATTCGGTGTGGAAAGCGCCGATCAACAAAGGGCAGAAATCCCTGCAGGTTATTATGGGACGCGTCCGAAAAAAACTTTATGATATCTGCCCCGGCCACGATTATATACAGACCAAGCGTTACAAAGGTTATCTGTTTGTCCCTGACCGGGAGTGAGCATAGAAGCCCGCTATCCCGGCCGCAGCCGAAAACAGGACAAATACGGCTGCGGCAGCCATATAATTGACCCGGCGGTTGTCAGGTCGAAACGTTCGTTCCTCTGTCCGGGAAAGGTCGGCGCCGTTTTCCCTGTAATCGTCATCTGATTCTGCGTACAATAAGGGATTATGATCGGCATCCTCCGCATATAACTGCTGATCCGCGCTTCCGTTCGAAGAGTCCGCATACAGCGCCTGCTGCGCACTTTCATTTGCGGACTCCGCACACGACGCCTGTTCTGCACTCCCATTTGCGTTCTCCGTATACGGCGCCTGCTCTGCAGTCCCGTCCAGGGGCTTCGCATCTTCATTCGGAAGCTCTGTATCTTTATTTAAGGACTCTGTCCCGAACGGCTGCCCGGCATCGTTGTTGAAAGCGTCGGCATTATTTTTATCCTTTCCCGTCCGGCTTTTGCCTGTCGGACTCCCCGAGCCGCCATTGTCCGAACCGGCATCGCCGTCCGCTTTTGTGTCAGGTTCTTCCTCCGAAGATACATCGCCGTCACCCTGCTCCGGCTCATCCGGCGGATTTATAATGGCAGTGCCGCCGCCCCGGCTGCCGCCAATGTCCTCCTCATTGTCTAAATCGTCCGCCTCATAGCGGAGCACATTGGAAAAATATTCCTCTCCGTTATGATCACACTGCAGCCGGATATATATGTCGGAAGAGGTCTCCGCGTCACTCTGTTCACGCTTACAGGCAATATAGAAGCCCGTGTTAACACTTGTTGCGCGTTGTTCCTCGTACAGCACCCAGTTTTCACCGTCAAAGGAATACTCCGCCATTACCGTAAACGGCAGATCCTCCTCCCGCACCGTGAACCCGCCAAGGAACGTGTACAGACATCCTCTTGCCGTTGCCTGCACATCCGTGAAGGTCAGCGGATAGTCATTATAAACTACCGTACACACCGCCGGTTCTGCGGAAGCCGCATGCAGGAAAGAGCCCTGCAGCCTGAAGCGCCGCCTTTCCGTCTGCTGCTTGTCGGTTCCTTCCAGCTCCCATAAGACGGGGATCTTCTCATCATGACTGAGCCGTCCCTGCCGGTTGACCGTACAGCTCATTTGCGTCGGAAGCGCATCGTTTACCGTCTGTCCTTTTTCCACAACGACGCAAACAGAGTCCCTAAAATACATCACGAACGGCTTGTCCGCATAGTGAACATCCCCGGATATCCGACAGTCAGAAACGACCAGTCCGGCGCCCTCCTCCTGCCACAGGGCACACCCACCGCTCTCCACTGTAATGCCCTGCATGGAAAGCTGCCCCTTTTCCGCCACATAGAAGACAGCTCTGCCATCCGGCTGTCCCGAAAAGGCGAGATGACTGTCGCTCGTAAGCTCAACCGCTCCGGCTACAGTGATGGTATATTCACCTGTATCGACAAAAAGAGAAGGCATGTCCGCCCCGTAAGGATAAAAGCTGTAGTCCCCGTCCAAAACCACATGGTCCGTCAGTTTTACCATACCGCCGGTATTCTTGTGTGACTCCAGCCACGCTATCAGCGCCGGGCCGGTGGATATACTTTCTTGCGGTTCCGACAGGACAGCGGCCCCTTTTGTCATTGGCTCTGCTTCGGCGTCAGCCGCCGGTTCTTCATCCGGCTCTGTTTCCGTGCCAGCCGCCGGTTCTTCGCCTGACTCCGACTCCGTATCAGCCGCCGGCTCTTCGTCCGGCTCCGCTTTCGGATCAGCCGTCGCCTTTTCGCCCTGCTCTGTTTCCGTGTCAGCCGCCGCCTCTTCGTCCGGCTCCGCTTTCGGATCAACCGACGACTTTTCGTTTGGTTCTGTTTCCGCTTTCAGGCCGGCTGCGGACTCCTCATTCGGCTCCGCCGCCATTGCAACAGAGAGATCAACCCTGTAAAATGAAAATGCCGTTGTAACAATCAGTATCAGTGCCAATAGAAATATACGCTTATTTTTCATATTAAATATTCCTTTTATCATTTGTCCCGGAAGGAGCAGCCATTAACATGAAACAGACTCTGCTTACAAAATCTGCGTTTCAGACAATGCTGGTAATCACAGGCACCATCGTTTTATGCCTGCTCGGGTTGTCTGCAGTTACCCAATATGATAATAAATATATAACAAAGGCGGCTTCCGCACAAGGCCATCTTTATGTTATTCCAGAAAAAGGCTATTGTTCTCTTGTTGACGGCTGGGAATTCTATCCCGATTCCCTGCTCTTTCCGAACGATTTCTCTTCGGAACCCCTGCCTTATTACAGCACGTGGGCAGGCGAATATCCAAATATGGCCTTGTTCCACGAAGATCATAACCCATACGGGGCTGCAACATGGCGGCTGCGCCTACAGGGAAGCGGCAATGTCCTGCTCTACCTGCAGGAACCGCTCTGCGCCGCCAAAGTCTATGTAAACGGACACTGTCTGGGTGAAACCGGCAGCGTAGCTTCCGACAGCTACGCCCCGCTGATCAAAGACAGCGTTTATTCCTTTTCACTTGACGATGATACGGAACTGATTATCCAGACAGCCAATTATTCCCACTACTACGGAGGGCTCTGGTATCCGCCTGTCATCGGAGATGCAGACAGCGTAACCCGCCTTATCGCCTCCCGTATGCTCATTTACGGGCTGCTGTTTTTTTCCCCGCTCACCCTCTCCCTATTTTGCATCGCTCTCTGGGAACGCCGGGAAAGCGGCGGACGGACTGCCACATTCTACTTCGGCATGTTGAGCCTGTCCTTCGCCCTGCGGATCTGTTATCCTTTCTTGAGACTGATCGGCGTACCGTTCGTACGCGCGCTGTATGCCATAGAGGATGTGGCCGCTGTCGCCGGTATTTATTTTTCCATGCGGATCGCCCTCCTTTTGTTTTTACCGGAGGGTTGTACACGACTGAAAAAGGCGCTCCGTCTTGTCTCCTTAGGCGCCTGCGGCGTTGTTATCATTGCCCCTTTATTTATATTCCCCGTGGCTCCCGGTCTGGTGCTGTGGTATGGCTCTCTCGTTTCATGGTACAAAGCGGTCATGGCTTTCCTGCTGATCAGTCTGAGCGTCTATGGCGGTTTTATGGGACTGCTTCATATCAAAATCATACTTGCCGCCGCGATTATAAACGGCATCTGCCTGATTTACAGTGTCCTGTCAATCGGATACTATGAGCCGTTTGTGGGCGCTTACGCAGAAGAATATGGAGCTTTTTGTATGGTGGCTGCCTTCGGCTTCCTGATGGTACAGCGCAGCAGGAAAATGACCGCTGAAAACAGACAGCTTAATCTGCATCTGCAGGAGGAGGTTACGGAAAAGACAGAACATCTGCGCAGACTCCTCACAGAAAGAGGGCAGTTGATCGCCGAGCTTGGACATGATATGAAGTCTCCTCTGACCTCCCTCTCAAACATGGCGCAGATTATACGTCTGAACGATATCATGCTGGACGAGAATACGCACAGGCGGATACAGCACATTGAGGAACAGTGTAATATTTTATCCGACCGTCTGAAATCCATTCAGGAGATCGCCGCACAGACAAGTGCCCCTGTCAAAATGGAGCTGCTGTCATTAAACGGCTTTCTGTCGGACTTTTATCACAACTGCCGTCCGATTATCGAACTTTACGGGCCGAATTTCCTTGAAAATATCTCCCCGCAGCCCTGCCATATTATGGCAAACCGGGAGCAGCTTTTCCGTGCCCTGGAAAATATCTTATACAATGCCGCCGACTTTACGCCGCCGGACGGTCAGATAACGCTAACCCTTACGGCGGATGCATCTTACGCCTATATTGCCATCTCTGATACCGGCTGCGGAATATCGGAAAAAGACCTGCCAAATATTTTCCACCGCTCCTATACTACCCGCAGCGACAAGGGCGGCCAGGGCTTGGGACTCGCCATTACCCGCGCCATCGTTTTGGAACATGCCGGGCAGATAGACGTGGACTCTAAGGAAGGAGAGGGCACCACGTTTACAATCTGTATTCCGAGGGTGTCACCCCACACGCCTTTTTAAAATAGCGGGTAAAATGCGGCAGACTGTCAAACCCCGCCTGTGCGGCCGCCTGCGCAACCGGGAGCTTTTCCACCCGCAGCAGATATTTGGAACGCTCTATGCGGGCGTCCAACAGTTCGGATTTGGGCGAGCGGTTAAAAAACAGCCTGTAGTAACTGTAAAACTGGCTCGTCCCCAGATTCGTCAGGGCCGCCATACTGTCTGCATCCCACTTCCTGTCGATGTGGGTCAGAATCTCGATCCGTGCTTTCTTAAACTCCTCGAAAAGACCGGCCTGAATCCCGCTTCCCTCCGGGAATGTGTGAAGCTGTCTGGAAAAAAGAATAAACAACTGGTGCATCAGTTTATCAATCTGTTCCTGATAATAGTCCTGCTTTGTCACGCTCTCCACATAGATAGATTTGAAAAAAGTATTCATCGCGTCGGGATAGGGCGGATACACAATCTGATTGGCGGGAATGTCGTATGCCGTCAGGAAGCCGTCGTCATCACAGGTAAAGTGCACGAAGCTGTTTTTAAACTGTCTGACCGCCTCATAAATCTGCGGTTCTCCGGGTGTATACAAGAGATACGCCCCTTCCCTTGTCATGTGCGTTCTGCCGCCCATCTGTACTTTCATAGGCGTCATAAAATAGAGAAAGAGATAATCTCCGCTGCCCTCGGGGCGGTTGATGATATCGCAGTCCGGATTGAACCGGTTGTAGTCGCAGTAGCCTGTGTGAAACATGGAAACTCCTTTCCTGTCTTTGATCGCCGCCATTCCTATGCCGTCTGTATTTTTGACCCTTATATTGTATTTCAATATCGGAAGAAAAGTCAAATATGGCGCAAGAAAAGATATGGTTATTTCTGTACCTTTTGTTAGAATGAATTTATGAAATTGTGCAAATAACATAATCAACGCAGACACGCTTTCGCTCCGTTCCAAACGTAACGGTACCAGGCTCGAAAGAACCTCGCCAGGTACAGACGTTTTCCAAGGGTCTGCTTATAATTATGTTATTTGCACAATAATCCACGAAAACATTGATTAATGAAAGAAAGGAAAAGGTACAGATCAGTATGAAGAAAGCGCAGGTTATTATTGACAAAGAGTATATCGTGAGTGAGATTGATAAGAGGGTCTATGGGTCGTTTATCGAGCATCTGGGGCGGGCGGTCTATGAGGGAATTTATCAGCCGGAAAGTCCTTTTGCGGATGAGCAGGGATTCCGCAAGGACACGCTGGAGCTGGTGAAAGAGTGCAACGTACCCATCGTGCGTTACCCCGGCGGAAATTTTGTATCCGGCTTCCGCTGGGAGGACAGCGTGGGACCCAAGGAGCAGAGACCCGCTCAGGTTGACCTCGCATGGCAGGTTGTGGAGTCCAACCAGTTTGGTCTCAATGAGTTCGCGGATTGGTCAAAGAAGGCCGGGAGCGACATTATGATGGCAGTCAATCTGGGAACGAGAGGTCTTATGGAGGCGAAGGAGCTGCTGGAGTACTGTAACTTTAAGGGTGGTACCCAGATGAGCGATCTGCGCAGATCCCACGGCTATGAACAGCCCCACAACATCAAAACATGGTGCCTTGGCAACGAGATGGACGGACCGTGGCAGACCGGCCACAAAACGGCTGCGGAGTACGCAAGAATCGCCCATGAGACAGGAATAGCCATGAAAATCTTAGACCCCTCCATCGAACTGGTAGCATGCGGCAGCTCCAATTCCCAGATGCCTACCTTCGGCGAGTGGGAAGCGACCGTGCTGGACGAGTGCTACGACACGGTTGATTATGTCTCCATGCATCAGTACTACGGCAACCGGGACAATGATTCCGCCAACTTCCTTGCAAGCAGCGTGGACCTGGATCAGTTTATCTCGACGGTGTCCTCCATCTGCGATTATGTCAAGGGCAAGCACCACGGCAAAAAGAACATCAACATTTCTCTGGACGAGTGGAATGTATGGTACCATTCCGAGGAAGCGGACAAGCAGCTCGAGAAATGGGTACAGAAGCCCCACCAGCTTGAGGATATCTATAATTTCGAGGACGCGCTGTTAGTGGGCAGTATGCTGATCACGATTCTGCGCCACGCGGACCGCGTAAAAATCGGCTGTCTCGCGCAGCTTGTAAACGTGATCGCACCGATTATGACATCCGATACCGGCGCGTGGAGACAAACCATCTTCTATCCTTATATGCATGCGGCTACGCTGGGACAGGGAACCGTTTTAAACACAATCGTGAAATCTCCTGTCTATGAGGCGAAGCAATATGGTGAGGCGCCCTACCTCGACTGTGTGGTCGTGGAAAACCCGGAAAAGGAGGAGCTGGTTGTCTTCGCGGTAAACAAGGATCTGGACGAGGACATGGAAGTAACCATGGATCTGCGCCAGTACGCAGGCTACCGGGTACAGGAACACATTGTTATGCAGAATGATGACCTGAAAGCAGTAAATACGGAGCAAAACCCGGATAACGTTGTTCCGAAGGCCGGCGGAAATGCCAAAGTGGACGGCGGGGTACTGCAGACAGTCCTCGGGAAAAAGAGCTGGAACGTGATCCGTCTTTCCAAATGACCAAACTGCATCCAATAATGCACCCCGTTCATAATTTATTCACATTTAATTTTAAAAAACTTCATTTTAGAATCATGATTTAGACATTTCTGCAACGTATACTAAGACCATAAGATACAACACAGCAAGCTGATAGCAAAGTTAGCTGATTAATTTAAAACTTTTTCATAATAAATGCCAAGTAGGGGTGACCTTACTTGGCATCCTCCCTTTTTCGGGGAAATTTCCCGTTAACCACAGCTTCTCCATACAGTTTGGCTCCGCCGTACACAAATACGCTTACGGCGCTTCTCCACCGTTATCCATGTATACAATTCCCTCTTGTCATATATCTGGTCTTATGGTATACTTGAATACCGTAAGCACCTTTCAGTTTTACAGCGGGAATAAGCTGCTCCTTAACTGTCGACGTAGACATTTAGATCGGATGTCTACGCTTTTTTGCTTATGGATAAGAGACTGCGGCACAAGCAGCTTCTTATTGGATACGAAAGAAATGCATGTGTGTAAAAAGTGAGGAGGAAATGTATTATGGTAGAAATGATTACAAATGTGAACAGCGCCGTCAACAGCTTCGTCTGGGGTATTCCCATGCTGGTGCTGCTCGTCGGTACGGGTATTCTGATGACGGCCCTTACCAAATTTTTCCAGCTATCCCATATCGGGCACTGGTTTAAAAATACCATCGGTGGTATTTTTCATGACAAACATATCACCAAACACACCGACAAGGATGATCAGTCCATCTCCCAGTTCCAGTCTCTGTGTACGGCTCTCGCCGCTACAATTGGCACGGGTAATATTGTCGGCGTGGCCAGCGCGCTGATTGCCGGCGGCCCCGGCGCAATCTTCTGGATGTGGATTGTGGCTTTCTTCGGTATGATGACCAACTACTCCGAAAATGTGCTGGGCATCTACTACCGCCGCAAAAATGAAAAAAATGAATGGTGCGGCGGCGCCATGTACTACTTAAAGGACGGGCTTGGTTCCTACAAGGGCTTTAAACAGATCGGCGCAGTGCTGGCTGTCCTGTTTTCCGTCTTCTGTGTCATGGCGTCCTTTGGTATCGGCAACATGAGCCAGATTAACTCCATTTCCGGCAACATGAAATCCGCTTTCGGCATCCCGACCTATGTGACGGGTATCGCCCTCCTGATTCTCGCGGCGCTTGTGATCGTAGGCGGCCTGAAACGTATTGCCTCCGTTACAGAAAAGCTGGTGCCTTTCATGGCCATTATCTATGTACTGGGCGCTCTGGTTATCTTCTTCATGAATATCAGCCAGTGCGGCGCTATTTTTTCCGCCATCTTCAAGGGCGCATTCGGACTCCGCGCGGTGGGAGGCGGTATCGTCGGCAGCGGCGTAAAAATGGCAATCACCTGGGGTATGAAACGCGGCGTGTTCTCCAACGAGGCCGGCCTCGGCTCCTCCGTTATGGTGCATTCCAGCTCCAATGTCAAAGAGCCTGTCCGTCAGGGTATGTGGGGTATCTTCGAGGTGTTTGCGGACACGATTATCGTCTGCACGCTGACTGCCTTTGTTGTGCTCTCCTCCGGTCTGGTTGATCTGGAGACCGGCGCGGTTTTAAGCTCTTCCGAAGGTTCCGCTCTGGTAGGAGAAGCCTTTGCTACCAAATTCGGAAACATCGGCCCCATGTTTATCGCGGTCGCGATTCTGTTATTCGCCTTTTCCACGGTACTGGGCTGGAGCCATTACGGTTCTAAAGCATGGGAATATCTGTTCGGCACGAAATCCATGATCGCCTACAAGATTGTGTTCGTCCTGATGATCTATGTGGGCGCAACGATGAATCTGGGCCTGGCATGGGATCTCTCCGATACCTTTAACGGCCTGATGGCAATCCCGAACCTGATCGGCGTCCTGAGCCTGTCGCCCATTGTTATGAAAATTACGAAGAACTATGTGGCAAGGGTACTGAAAAAAGAGAATGTAAAGCCGATGCTCTCCGCATTCCCGGATATTGAAGATACGCATGCGGAGGAACTGAAAGAGATGTATAAGTGATATAAATAAACATAGGAATAACGTACAAAGACAGAGATTGCGGATGATCCAAGCCCTTTGGAACATCCGCAATCTCTGTCCTTATTTCTTATTTCCTATTTGATACTACTTTATTGCATCTTACGCCTTACCGTCGGAACCGAGCACGTTCTTAATCTTGTGTGCCACCATATCCTTCACAGCCTGTCTTGCGGGCTTGAGGTACTGACGGGGATCAAAGTGATCGGGATGCTCCGCAAAGTACTGGCGGATGTTACCGGTCATAGCCAGACGGATATCGGAATCAATGTTGATCTTACATACGGCAAGCTCTGCTGCCTTACGAAGCTGCTCCTCCGGGATACCTACCGCGTCAGGCATGTTTCCGCCGTACTGGTTCACCATCTTTACGAACTCCTGCGGAACAGAAGAGGAACCGTGAAGTACGATCGGGAAGCCGGGCAGTCTCTTGATGCACTCCTCCAGAACGTCAAAACGAAGCGGAGGGGGAACGAGGATACCTTCCTCATTTCTTGTGCACTGTGCAGCCGTAAACTTGTATGCGCCATGGGAAGTACCGATAGCGATAGCGAGAGAGTCACAGCCTGTCTTATCTACGAACTCCTCAACCTCCTCAGGACGGGTATAAGACTCTTTGCCGGCCTCTACAACGACCTCGTCCTCAACGCCTGCCAATGTACCAAGCTCAGCCTCAACCACTACGCCCTTGTCATGCGCGTACTCAACTACCTGCTTGGTCAGTGCGATATTATCCTCGAAGGACTTGGAGGAAGCATCGATCATAACGGAAGTAAAGCCGCCGTCGATACAGGACTTACAAAGCTCGAAGGTATCGCCGTGATCCAGATGAAGCGCGATCGGGATCTGCGGATTCTCCGCTACAGCCGCCTCAACCAGCTTCACCAGATAGGTGTGGTTCGCATAAGCGCGGGCACCTTTGGAAACCTGCAGGATAACGGGGCTGTTCAGCTCGCCGGCAGCCTCGGTAATACCCTGAACGATCTCCATGTTGTTTACGTTGAAAGCGCCGACTGCGTAACCGCCGTCATAAGCTTTCTTAAACATTTCGGTTGTTGTTACTAATGCCATACTATTTTCTTCCTTTCTATTAAAATTTTTTATTACTTTGCATCATCTGGAATCCTAGTTTATTTTAACAGCCAGTCCCCAGAAAGTCAACAACTCCGCCGTTTCCGTAAAAGACAGTTTGCGACATCTTCCCTTGATATGCCCGGCTTTGCCGCCCTTTCGCGCACGCTTATTCCGCCTCATCGGGAACACGGATTTCGAGCGCCCGGTGCCAGCTTTCGATGTCCACCGCGCGGTGTTCTCCGCCAAACTCCCCGTCCAGCGTCCATGCCACAGGATCTTCCGACTCCACTTTCAGCTTTTCGGTCGTAAAGGTATAAATATGCTCCGACTTCACGCGCTTATCCACAAGCGCCCTGATAATATTATTGATATCCAGCGGATTTGTAGGCTTGCGGATCAGCGTCACCTCAAAGAGTCCGTCGTCAAGCGCCACATTCTGCCCCGTGATGCCGCGGAACCCTCCCACGGAATGGGAATTGGTCACCATACCGTAGAGAAACTCTCCCTCGATCACCTCGCCGTTGCAGGTAATTTTCAGAGGATAGGAACGCACGGAGGGCAGACGCTTGACGCCTTCTATCAGATAAGCCGCATGGCCCAGCACATTCTTTGTGTCCTGCGGCGTCCCGTAGGATACATCCGTAAAAATGCCGAACGCCGCCACATAGATAAAGATACCGTAATTAAATTTACCCACGTCACAGGCAAAAGTCCTGCCGTTTACCACAACGTCCGCGGCCTGCAGCATATTCTTTGGAATCTTCAGGCTGTTGGCAAAATCGTTGGTGCTGCCCGCCGGAACATAGCCGACAGGAAGGCGCTCCTCCGATTTCATCATCCCTGTCACCACTTCATCAAGAGTACCGTCCCCGCCGCTGCAAACCACCATATCGTACCCGGCGCGCCTTTCCTGCACAGCCTTCACCGCGTCACCCGCCGCCTGGGTCGGATAGGCCGTCACCTCATAGCCAGCCTTTACAAAAGTATCAATGATGTCCAAAAGATTACTTCTGATCTGCGCCTTGCCCGCTCTGGGATTATAGACAAAAAGCATCTGTTTAGCCATAGGTTCCCTCCCTGAATAATAAAGAAAGCTGCCCAGAATCTCATCCGCACATCACGCCACAGGATTCCGAACAGCCCACACATTATGCCTTATCAAATGTCAACCCTGTCACACCCATTCTTATCTGGTGGTCAGGAACTTCTCGATCTCCGCAACAGCCGTCTCCTCGTCGGCCCCGTCTGCGGTTACCGTAACCTCTGCACCGCTCTCGAGTCCCATGCTCATCATACCCA
This sequence comes from uncultured Lachnospiraceae bacterium, assembly GCA_947176065.1. Taxonomy (GTDB): domain Bacteria; phylum Bacillota; class Clostridia; order Lachnospirales; family Lachnospiraceae; genus UBA3282. The sequence goes on from CAMWPB010000019.1 coordinate 25,123, forward strand.
TGATACTCTTTGCGTTCACCTTCTTGTTGTCGGAGCCAAGATAGACGGTGCTCTCAAACTGACTGGCAACCTGAACAAGCATCGCTACCGGCCTTGCCTCAAGTCCCGTCTCCAGTTTGATCTGGATTGACTTCTGAATCATAATATTTTCCTCCTCTTTTTCTTTTCAAGGCGTACTGCCCCTTATTATGACCTGATTTTGTCAGCAATTTCACTCAGCCTGCGTAACCTGTGATTCACCCCCGATTTCCCCACAACCGGTTCCAGATACCCGCCCAGCTCCTTTAACGCCGCGTCGGGATATTCCAGCCGGACTTCCGCCATCTGCCGCAGATTATCCGGTAAATTTTCAAATCCATACCTGTCTCTGATCAGAAGGATATCCTCAATCTGCCTGCCCGCAGCCGTCACCGTCTTCGAGATGTTGGCCGTCTCGCAGTTTACCCTTCTGTTAATCGAATTGCGCATCTCTTTCAGGATTCTCATATTTTCCAGATCCATCAGAGCCACATGCGCTCCCATTACATTTAAGAGATCCACAATGCCTGCGCCCTCTTTCAGATAGACCACCTGATATTTCTTCCGTCCTATAATTCTGGCCTCAATCTGAAATTCCGAAAGCACCTCCCGAAGCTGCACCGCCTGCGCCTTCTCGTCACAGACAAACTCCAGATGATATCCCTTTCTCGGATCGCTCATGGAGCCCACACTCAAAAAAGCGCCGCGCAGCCAGGCTCTTGCACAGCAGGAATTTTTAATCAGAAGAGAATTGACTGATTTGGTTAATATTATCTTCCCATCCTCTTCCCTGGCAAGATATAACGCCTCTATTACCCTGCGCTCCGTCTCGTCATCGGGAATCAGCCGCCTTCTGCCCCGCATAACAGTTTCTATATTAAATGTTTTTTTAAGTAATGTAAAGCATTTTCTCGCAACTGCCTCATTTTCCGTATCCAGACAAAGATGCCGTCCACTGTCGCAGACGCCGCCGTTATACAGCAGAAGCGCCGCCAGCTCCGCAAGCTGGCAATGTCTGGCCGGGCTTACATGGGCTGCAAGTTCCTCTTTTACCGTTCCCGAAAAAGACATACCTCTTCCTCTATTTATTTACATCCCGATGATACAGCTTAACGCCGTAGGTGCCATGATCCTTAAGCCCTGTATAAAGCGCATTGGCAAGCGTCACACTTCTGTGTTTGCCCCCGGTACAGCCGATACCGATCACAAGCTGGTGCTTGCCCTCCTTCACATAATTGGGTATCAGAAAGTCCAGCATGTCCGTCAGCTTTTGCAAAAAAGCGCCTGCCTCCGAAAAGGACATCACATAGTCCTGCACCTCTTTGTCATTGCCTGTCTTATATTTCAGCTCGTCAATGTAGAAGGGATTCGGAAGAAACCGCACGTCAAAAACCAGATCGGCATCCGCCGGAATCCCCTTCTTAAATCCAAAGGACAGTATGGTAACGATCAGTGAATTATATTCCTTATTCCTCACAAAAATATTATCAATCTCTTCTTTGAGCTCTCTTGTCAGAAGCTGGGAGGTATCAATGATATAATCCGCCTTTTCCCGGATCTCCTTCAGGATTTCCCGCTCCCTGTGGATTCCCTCCTCCACCCGGCCTTCCGGGGAAAGCGGGTGCATCCTCCTTGTCTCCTTGTACCGTTTCAAAAGAACATCGTCGCCCGCTTCCAAAAAGAGCATTTCAAACAGATAACCGTTTTCCTTCAACTGGTCCAGAATACGGCGCACCCCGCCAAAGGACTGGTCCGCGCGCACATCAAGCCCAAGCGCCACCTTATTTACCTCGCTTGCAGGCGTCGTAATCAGCTCCACAAACTTTTCAATCAGCGCCACCGGCAGATTATCCACACAGTAAAACCCCACGTCCTCCAGCATTTTCATAGCGGTCCGTTTTCCCGAACCGCTCATTCCTGTCACGATCACAAATCTCATGTTAAAAATCTCCTAAAAAAATAACCTCCGGCTCAAGCCGGACATGAAACCGATCCCGCACACGCTCCTGTACTTCCTCGATCACTTCCCTGATATCCGCCGCCGATGCGCCGCCCGCATTAATCACAAAACCGCAGTGCTTCTCGGACACCTGCGCCCCGCCAATGCGGTAGCCCCGAAGCCCCGCATCCATGATAAGCTTGCCCGCGTAATACCCTTCCGGCCGCTTAAAGGTGCTGCCCGCACTTGGATATTCCAGTGGCTGCTTGCTCTTTCGCTGCTTCATCAGCTCTTCCATTTTCGCGCTGATCTCATCTTTATTGCCGGGCGCCAGTTTGAGCACCACGCCCAATACAATGAACGGCCTGTCTCTGATAATACTGGTGCGGTAACCGAACTCCATCGTATCATTGTCCAGCGTCAGGATTTCTCCTTCTTTGTCCATCACACGGACCATCTTCACGACCTGCTTCATCTCTCCGCCGTAAGCGCCGGCATTCATCACAATAGCGCCGCCAATGCTGCCGGGAATCCCCGCCGCAAATTCCAGCCCGCTTAAGCCCGCGTCCCTTGCCGCAGACGCAACACGTGAAAGCAGCGCTCCCGCGCCCGCCGCGATATGATCCTTCTCCACACCGACTGCACTCAGGCGTGGTCCCATTTTTAAAATAATCCCCCGGTAACCCTTATCTCCCACCAGAAGATTACTGCCGTTTCCCAAAACAAAATAATCCTGCTCGATCCGTCCCAGATAGGAGACGAGCTGCGACAGCTCCTCCTTCGTCTCCACGACAGCCATGCATTCCGCCTCACCGCCTACCCGGAAGGTGGTATGCCTGCTCATAGGCTCATGAAACAGCAGTCTCTCCTCCGGCACAATCGTCCTGATATGTTCATACATTGATGTACTCAAAATATACTCCCGCTCCAGTAACTGTTCATTCCCTTCACAGTTACCTTTTTCATATTTATTTATATAATATATCCAGCCTCACAGGAATCATGCCTGTACCGCCATGCATATACGCCATGCCAATTCGCAAAATCGCTGCTTCGCAGCTTTCCTGGATTGAACTACGTACAATCGGCTCATTTACGGGCTTTCGCCCTATAGCCTTCTGCCGATACATTCGTCCGAAAGCAAGCTTTCTTCCGTCTGTCTCAGCATAAGGCTGCATGGCTCAATGCTTCACAAAAGCAGGCGCGCCGCCCCGTAAATTCCTGCATCGTTTCCCAGAGTCGCCAGTGCGAAAATCACATTCTTACTGCCATGGAAGACCGTCTTTTCAAACGACGGCTTAATATAGTCGAACAGTATCTCGCCCGCCTTGGATACACCGCCTCCGATCACGAAAATCTCCGGGTTGATGATGCCTGCGATCACGCCGAGGCCCTTGCCCAGATAATTGCCAAACTGTCTGGCAACCTCTATCGCCAGCTCATCCCCGGCCTTGACTGCGTCGAACACGGACTTGGCGGACACCTCTCCCTTTCTCAGAACGCTGTCCTTATCGCTCGCCTGCAGCGCACGGTTCGCAAGTCTGGTGATTCCCGTAGCGGACGCATACTCTTCCAAGCAGCCAAAGTTACCGCAGCCGCAGGCTTCCGTCTCGTTGTCCTCCACATGAATATGGCCAATCTCGCCGCCCGCGCCCGTCGCGCCCGCCATAATCTCGCCGTTTATGATGATGCCGCCGCCCACGCCTGTGCCAAGGGTAACCGCCACCAGATTCTTATGCCCCTGGCCGCCGCCCTTCCACATTTCGCCGAGCGCCGCCACATTCGCATCGTTGCCGCCCTCCACGCGCATCCCGTCAAGCAGCGCGGTAAGCTCCTCCTTCATATTGATCTCTTCCCAGCCCAGATTAACGGCCTTATGCACAATGCCGCTTTTCTCCACGGGTCCCGGTGCACCGATGCCGACGCCTGCCACGTCCTCTTCTGAAATAGACTTCTGCGCCATCTTTTCCCTGATGCTTGCCGCGATGTCGGGAAGAATTTTTTCTCCGTGGTTTTCCGTTCTTGTGGGAATTTCCCACTTCTCCAGGACATTTCCCTCCATGTCGAACAGCCCCATTTTAACGGTGGTGCCGCCTACGTCTACCCCAAATACATATTTTGCCATGCCTTAACCTCCCTCATGCACAGTTTACCATTCTTTTCACTTTATTCATCCTCGTCATCTCTGCCGTGCGCAAGGGAATTCTGCACGCGTTTGTACAACTCCTGCGCCGCATTGTAGCCCATTTTCTTCTGACGGTGGTTAACCGCCGCGGACTCGCAGATGATTGCCAGATTACGTCCCGGTCTGATCGGAATGCTGTGGCAGACCACACGGTTGCCCAGATACTCGGTATACTCTTCTTCCAGACCCAGGCGGTCATACTCCTTATCCTTGTCCCAATCCTCCAGACGGATGACCAGATCAATATTCTGGGTATCCCTGACGCTTGACGCACCGAAGAGCGCTTTCACATCCACGATACCGATACCCCGCAGCTCGATGAAGTGCTTCGTGATATCCGGCGCGGAACCGATCAGGGTATCCTCGCTGACACGTCTGATCTCTACCACATCATCTGTCACCAGACGGTGTCCCCTCTTAATCAGTTCGAGGGCCGCCTCGGATTTTCCGATGCCGCTCTCACCCGTGATCAGGACACCCTCACCGTATACGTCCACCAGTACGCCGTGCACGGAAATACAGGGAGCCAGCTTCACGTTCAGCCATCGGATCACTTCCGCCATGCAGGCCGATGTGGCCTTCCTGCTCATCAGAAGCGGTACGCCGTATTTCACTGCAACCTCCCTGAAAATTTCATTCGGATGCAGCTCTCTGCAGAACAGAATGCCCGGCAGGGGATTATTCAGAAGCTTTTCAAAAATCTCCCGCTGCCTGTCCTCGTCCAGACCGTTCATATAGGAGTATTCCACAAATCCGACGATCTGTAGACGAGTCGTTTCAAAATGCTCGAAATACCCGGCCAGCTGCAGCGCCGGTCTGTTGATATCCGGCTGCGTCACCTTGATCTTCGAGATATCGATTTCCGGCGTCAGATTCTCCCACTTAAATTTTTCAATTACCTTTGTCAAGTTGATGCTTGCCATAGTTCCCCCATTTCCGCGCCTCTCCGCGCATTCACGTTATGTATTGCTGTAATCTATATTATTGCAGCGCACGTTCGATTCCGCTTTAGGCTGTGCTAAACAAGCGCCGCTGACGCCCGGCACCGCTCTATGCATCCATTCAGATAAACAAAGTAGATACACAATCCCCCTCCCCGCCCATCTTCCGTCTGCGCGCTACTCATTGCCTACGTGGACATTGTAGCATATAAAAAAGAATGTGCCAAGGCACATTCTTTCGCCAGCTTATCTTAATATTAAATAATCCCTATTAAGGACAGTTCTGCCTCCTTAATATTATACTGTATCAAATTTTCGCACTATCTCACTTGCCTTATCGCGCATATTCCTGTCATTATCCTTCATTAAAAAGTCTTTACAAGTATCTATTAAGTTTTTGCGGTAGCCTTTATAGCTTGAATCTAATTCATTATTTAATCGATCTTCAAAACGATAATATTCTGATCGGATCGCTTCATGCCCCAGCCGTATTGCTTCTTTTTGATATTCCTGCCTTTCCTTTGGACTACGCTCAAGGCGATATAATAAACAGCAAATCAAAGATGTGGTTAAAGCAGCCTTAGCCGTCAAACTCTTTTGATTACTATCCATATAAACCTTTTTCGCATATCCGTATGCTTCCTTCAATTTAAAATACTGATTATCTGAGACTAAACGATATATACTTTTTGCACGCTGTAACCAATAGTGCAAATCTTCCTTTAAAACAGGCTGAAGCTTTTCATATACCTTAAAAATCAACCTGCCTGCACCACTTTTTCTTCCAAAGAGTTGATTCAGAGTATCAAATTGCATTACCTCTTTATAAATACGTCTCTGATCACTGTCACCATTGAGAAAAACCTTGACAATCCTAACAATTGCATTTAGTGTATCCTGACTCTGGAAATTTTGAATTTCTTTTAAAAGAATCAATTTACTATTATGCACTAATTTATGTGAGGACTTGCTGTTTGAATTTTCCCCTCTAGAATTCTGGATTAATTCAATCAATTTTTGTGCCCTATCCAAAAAACACTTCAGTTCACTTTGGCTGATGCCTAAAGAATAGATATCTTTTGTGTATATCTTATCTTTGACGCATAATATCAGCAATAAAATTTTTTCATTCTCCGTATAGCTTTTGGGCAGTTGTATTGCGTTTAATACAGGCAATTTTTGCTCTTTATGCAGTTTTTCCAAATAGTCCAAATTTGTAGACAACGTATCCCTTTTCACAAAACCAAACGCAGCCGATTGCTCTTTAAAATATTGGATTTCTCTATCTGAAAATTGATTTTTGATATGTACCTCCTTGCAATCGATGACCTCGGACAAATAATTATCACTTTGATTCACTGCCATAATAATTTTGTTATGTCTTTGGGTTAAAATTTCTTCACTGTCACGAATCAAAAAATAGCTTTCTGAAGATAAGGCATTGGTATCAAAAACTAATAATGCATTCTCAACCTGATTCAGCAGACGCTGAATTACATCCGGACTTTCCAGAGCCGTAGAAGGAAAGAAGAAAACATTATTTCGTACTTCCTGATCGCAAATAAAGCTCAGTATGGCTGTTTTTCCACTAAAACGACGCCCTACCAGCATAACCAGATTATTGTTTTTTAAAACATCCTGAATCTCGCTGACACAATCCCGCATAACAAGTAATGTTGATCTATGGAAACAATTGTTCTTCTCATCAAAAAGACGATATCCACCAAAATATTTCAAATCAACGTCATCCTCAATTATAGATTTAGGATTCTTAAAAGGATATTCCTTAATTCTTATCCCCACAGCAGCAGCCCGATATTCTTTTAAGAAATCCACATAAAATCTTTCATAATCTTCTACTAAGATAACGTCCGTAATACCATAATCTTCTAATGTTATTTCCTCCCACTTATCGGGAGCTTTTTCTCTTAGTATAAAACGCGCAGTGTCTTTTTCTTCCCCTTTGACCTGATTATATAAATATTTTAAATCAGGCTCATTTGATAAGCTGCAGCCTATAAAAAGCATGTTAAAGTCGCGATATGTATTACAAACGCAGTCTCTAAAAGACTGATTATGCTCATCATTTAAGCTCTTTGTATACTGATCCATATCAAATACAATGGTAGCTTCCTTATGGCAATACTTACATTCAAACCCTGCATCACCATGTAGCTTGTACACAGTTTTACTACTTTCATTTCTATTTTCTGCATTCAAATATGGTAATATCGGTTCAAAGCTGCCTGTCCGCTCAATGGCATCATCTACATTAAGCGTCAATGCATATGGCCATGCTATTTGTAAAAAATCCTTTTTTATATTGTCCAGCCGCACTTCCGTAAAGTTGTCCCTAAAAAAATCCTTATATCGACCCTTAAGCAGGCCTTTTCTATTAAGCTGATTAAAAAGTTTTGCAGTATCACTAAACCCCTTATCTGCCAATTCCTCTTTTGTTATAAAATCTACACATTGTACTATTATTTTTTTCATCATTTCATTTGCCAAATTCCCGTCGGGAACGCTACCCTTCAACGCCTCTGCGTTAGCGCTAAAACCAGCGCCAAAAATAGGTATTAGCCGCTCCTCCGTAAGCTGCTGAATCAATTTTGCAATTCCATCTTTATTATTAATTATGTTCATCTTACATTTCCCCCTGGTTTTTACTTTTTTCAGTTTTCTTAGTTATAGAGAGAACCATTGTTCAAAACAATGGTTCTCTCCTTCAGCATGTTTAATTTTCCCCTTTGCCTTAACAGCTCACTGGACAGTATCCTGCACACCCCATCAAGCCAAAAAACACTTTCCTTTAAATCACTTCTCCTCATTCTCAGCTCTCCGCTTTTGCTCAACCCATTTCGCCAGCTGTACATCCTCTTCAGGCTCATAAGCATCAAACCTCGATATTGCATTTGTTGTGGACATTCCCACCGTAAATATACTGTTTAAAACAGCTTTCAATACACAATTCATCTCTTCACTTCCCTCCTTCGTCATCATGATCAGTAAAACCACTATATTACTCGCTACAACAATCTGGCCAGACAGCTCCAATCCAAAAGCCACCATTAACAGAGCAAGACAATACCATATATTTAAGCAGATAAAGGCTTTCTTTTTTACACCGTTTAGTTCCTCATGAGTATATCTCTTTCTGTCGTTTGCAATTGGTGTCAATGAGTAGAATACTAACTCCCCCGCAACCATACTACTAACACTAAATACCAATCGGAACCATTCCCCACCGCTTTTATAAATTGCCATCATAACTATATCCGCCAGCAGATAAAATCCCACAAAAATGGCCAGACAGCCAATCCGAGTAGAAGCGTGGTATCCCCCTGAATATCTGCGTACAGTCATGAAAAACAATAAATAAACAACCGTTTCCAGAAATCTTCCCCGTATCAGCCCCAGCATTCCTACCACAGTCCAGTCCAAGGCTGTGGTAAATAAAACATCCAGCCCTACTACATATACAATTTTTGCATCCTCATCGATCCATCTCCGCGTTGCAAAAAAATCGGCAAGAAAGTGTGCCAGTCTAATACTCATCCAAAGCATTCCCCCGTTCAGACGCATATGCTTTCCACAGTATGTACTGTACTCTTTCTTGCCAATCAATAAAATGTCTTTGTCAATTTTAGCAATTATTTGTCATTTTCTGTCATAAATAATAACATCCGAGTAGAACCAGCTTCCCTCAACATGAGTCGTAATTTCTCCATCATACCGTCTCACCATTTCGCGGATATGCAACATACCAAATCCATGCCTTCCAGTTCCCTCTTTGAGGCTTATAAAACTCCTCACATCGCTATTTTCTTCGGAAAAGGTATTGGAAACCCTGATTAAGAGACACCCGAGTTCCTCCCTAACGCTGATCACCACCATTTTCTCCAGGCTTTCAACGGCAGCCTCAATTGCATTGTCCAATAGATTCCCAAGAAGAATACACAAATCAACCATATCCATGATGGTTTCATCAGAAAAAAGAATCTCTTTCTCGACCCTCACTCCAGCCTCCTCGTGTTTCCGCTCTATATTCACAATCACTGTTTCCACGATATTCTGTGAGACAGAGATATCCTTGGCGTCACCACAAAGCTCCTCAATCATTTGTCCCATAACACGGAGCCCTTCTTCCTTTTTGTCCTTCTCCAGCAGATACCGTATGGTAAACAGCTTGTGCTCCAACTCATGCCGAAGCTGATACAACTCCCTCTCCTGGCTGATATACTTCTCCAAGGATTCCCTCTGTAAAACCAACATAAAGTTTAATCTCTTGACATCATATTCTTCCTCTGCTTTGGCAGCTGCATGAACGGATAAATAAATGGAAGCAATTACGACAAAATGCATTCCCGCCATTGCACCAATCATTTTGACGCCAAGCGATGGCTCAATATGGCAAAGCTCAGTAAATGAATTCACAAACAGGACAAAGAAAAAGAAAACAATAATTGGGAAAATGCTATAAAACAGTGTAGACATACCCCGTTTGCGGCATCGAATTTTTTCCCTGAAGCACAAAATTATCACCACATAAACCAGCAGCAATAATTTTGTCAGCACAAGAAATCCCACTCGATAACCAGTGCCAATCAGCTGTGAAGCTAAAACTACTCCCGGCTCAGCAAACGAAAATAGAAAAGCTGAAAAGTACACACTAAAATATAGTCCAAAATAGTACATCGCAAACCCAAGCAGATAATTTATCAGGGTACCCTTTAAAAATATTTTCCAAAACATGGCCGTAACCGCCAGATCAATAAGCATTGCATAAACATTATAAAACCCATACATGTCAAAAATATAAATATTTAGAAACAGTAGAACCGCTGTTATAACAATGCCAAACCAAGTCCGTACTCTTTCCCTTTTCGCTTCTAAAAAAATCGCCATAAATATGGGAAAAAGAACCGATTCAAAAAGACTTGCCGTAATTTCACTCACTATTTCTTCCTCTTTTGTTCCCTCAAATTCATAACTGCCATTTGTACTTTTCTTTTATATGTACGGCTCACAGGAATGGCAAGATTATCAGCCAACATGACCTTATCAACAGACAGACCGCAAATATATTCCGTATTGACTAAATATCTGGAATGCGTTCTCAAAAACTGAAATTTCAGCAGTTTTTCCTCTGCCTGATCCAACTTCATGCGATACAGCCTGCTTTCTCTATCCTCCCACACAAACCTTACATAATGTTCCTCACTCTTGCAGTACAGAATTTCCATCGGCCGGATTCTCTCAATCACATTGCCTCTTGCCGTCACCTCAATCACCGACCCTATTTTTTCCTCCTGCTTCTTCACTGCCTCAAGCGCTTCCGGCAAATCAGTATCCAGCCACGCTTTCCTAATAAAGGCTCCCGGCCTCACATGAAAAGAATGCCATACATACTGTTCATGAAAGCTGAGAAAAATAATTTCCGCGTTGACATACCGCGCTCTCATCTCCTCAGCCAACTCTAAACCGTTCATCCCCGCCATTTCAATATCGATAAAATATACATCATAAACAATATGCTGTTGTAAAACTTCTTTCGGATTGTGGCAGACATCGCATTCTATTGCAATGCCCCGATTTTGGGCTCCCTCCTGCAAGCGCACCAAAAACATTTCGCAAAAAGCAAAGTCATCATCTACCAATATTGCCTTCATTCACGAACCATAATCCTTTCTGCTACGAATCCCTTCCCTCCTATTTTTCCTCCGCCCGAAAAAACTCATAAATCTGTCCGGCGATATGCTCCGGGATCTCGGGCACCTCGCAGAGCCGTTCCACCGAGGCCTCCTTAATCTCATTGATTGACCCGAAATGGCGCATCAACGCCTTTCTCCTCGCCGGACCCACGCCGGGGATCTCGTCAAGCACCGATTTTACCTGTGCCTTTGAACGCAGCGAACGATGATACTCAATGGCAAAGCGGTGCGCCTCATCCTGAATCCTTGTCACCAGCTTAAACCCTTCCGAGCGCGTGTCTATGGGAATCTCCACATTCTGATAATACAGCCCCCTTGTCCGGTGGTTGTCGTCCTTCACCATGCCGCAGACGGGAATATCCAGATGCAGTTCCTCTAATACCTGCAAAGCAATATTGACCTGTCCCTTACCGCCATCCATGAGAAGCAGATCAGGAAATTTGGTAAAGCTCCCAAACGTGTGGTCCATCTGTCTGCGGTTCAGATCCTCTTTCTCCTCCATGCCGTGAACGAAACGTCTGGTCAGCACCTCTCTCATGCAGGCATAATCGTCCGGCCCCGACACGGACTGAATGCGGAACTTACGGTAGTCGCTGCGCTTCGCCTTGCCCTTCTCAAAAACCACCATGGAGCCCACATTGGCGAAGCCGCTTATATTGGAAATGTCAAAGGCCTCCATGCGGCTCACATCCTCCAGATCCAGCAGCGCCGCGATCTCCTTCATTGCGCCGATCGTCCGCCCTTCCTCCCTGCGGATGCGCTCCTTATCCTGACTTAAGATAAGCCTGGCGTTCTGGGCCGCCAGTTCCACCAGCTTTTCCTTCGCGCCTTTTTTCGGCACACGGATATAAACCCGGCCGCCTTTTCTCGCACTGAGCCATTTCTCCAGAATCTCCGTATCCGCGATTTCCTCCTGCAGCATCAGCTCCTTCGGGATATAAGGCGTCCCCGCGTAGAACTGTTTCACAAAATCGAGGAGAATCTGCGCGCTGTCACAGTCCTCCACATGGGTCATATAAAAATGATCCCGGCCAATCAGCTTGCCGTCACGCACAAAAAACACCTGCACTACGGCGTCATGCTCCTCCAATGCCAGCGCAATGATATCCTTGTCCTCACCGTCGGAATCCGTAATCTTCTGCTTCTGCGCCACGCTTTTTACGCTGTTATACAGATCCCGATATCCCGCCGCCTCCTCAAATTCCATTTTTTCTGACGCCGCTGTCATTTTCTGCTCCAATTCCCGGAGCATGGGTTTATAATTTCCATTCAAAAAATCAAGCGCCTGATCGATCCGCGCCCGGTATTCTTCCTTGCTGATATAACCCTGACAGGGAGCGGCGCACTGTTTGATATGATAATTCAGGCAGGGACGCTCCAGACCGATATCCCGCGGCAGCTTACGGTTACAGGTTTTGAGCTGATAGAGCTTGTTCATCAGGTCAATGGTGTCTTTCACCGCCCCCGCACTTGTATACGGGCCGAAATACCTTGACTTATCCTTCTTCATTTCACGGGAAATAAAAATGCGCGGATATTCCTCGCCCACCGTTACCTTGATATAAGGATAGGTCTTGTCATCCTTTAACATGGTATTATATTTCGGACTGTATTCCTTAATCAGATTATTCTCTAAAACGAGAGCCTCCAGCTCCGAGTCCGTGACGATATATTCAAACCGTGCGATCTGCTGCACCATCCTGTCGATCTGCGGCCCGCGTCCAACGATCTTGCGGAAATAGGAGCGCACACGGTTATGCAGATTTATGGCCTTTCCCACATAGATGATCGCATCATTATCATCATGCATCAGATATACGCCCGGAGAGTTGGGCAGCTTCTTTAATTCCTCATCGAAATCAAACATACAAAATTCCTCACCATTGTTCTCCCATTATTGTACAGGAGGCGGGTAAAGAAAACAAGGCAAAGTCTTTCACAGACTATGCCTTGTCATAGCAAATCCACACTATCTTTCGTCGGCAGTATGTCCGGGATCGGGCGCCTGCGAAAACAGACCTCTGGGCCCTGCGGACTGCTGCCCCTGTTCACCGTTCTGCATGTCATCCTGCCCCGATGCATTGGCTCCGTTCTGCGCTGCCGGCTGACCCTGCACGTCATTCGGCATTCCGCTCTGCCACGGCTGTCCCTGCATCGGTGTGCCGCCCTGCTGCACTGCTCCTGCCGTCGGCGGCATCTGGAAATTCCCTGCCGGCTGGCTCTGCACCTGCCCCACAGGCTCCGCCACCTGCTGCATCTCCGGCTTAGGGGTATTTTCCTGCGCCTGCTCCGCCTTCTGCGGTGTCTTTTCTTCCCCGCCTTCTTCCTCCTCCGGCTCCGGGATACCCTTCTCCTTGCGGTAAATCTTCATAAACTCTTTACCCGTAATGGTTTCTTTCTCAATCAGATGCGCCGCCAGCTTATCCATGATCTCCCGGTTTTCTTTCAGAAGCTTCTTCGCCTTCTTATAACTCTCATGAAGCAGCTTCATCACCTCGGAATCAATATCCGCCGCCGTCACATCGGAGCAGGTCAGAGACGCCCTGCCGTCCAGATACTGGCTTTCCACCGTGGCCAGACCCATCAACCCGAATTTTTTGCTCATACCAAAACGGGTAATCATGTTTCTTGCAATGCTCGTTGCCTGCTCAATATCGTTGGCGGCACCCGTGGTAACCGTATCGAAAACAATCTCCTCCGCCGCGCGCCCGCCGAGCAGACTCACAAGCCTGTCGCGAAGCTCCGCCTCCGTGTCCAGATACTTCTCTTCCTCCGGCACATGCATGACATAACCGAGCGCACCCATGGTACGGGGCACAATGGTAATCTTCTGCACCGGCTCTGAATTTTTCTGCAGTGCGCTCAGAAGCGCATGGCCTACCTCGTGATAGGAGACGATCTTGCGCTCCTCCTTGCTCATTACGCGGTCTTTCTTTTCCTTGCCTACAAGCACCTGTTCCACCGCGTCAAAAAGATCCTTCTGGCTCACATACTCCCTGCCAAGCTTCACGGCATTGATAGCCGCTTCATTAATCATATTTGCCAGATCGGAACCGACTGCCCCGGAAGTCGCCAGCGCAATCTCGTTCAAATCCACCGAATCATCCATCAGCACGTCTTTGGAATGCACCTTTAAAATCTCAACGCGCCCTTTTAAATCCGGCTTATCCACAATGATACGCCTGTCGAAACGCCCCGGACGAAGCAGCGCTTTGTCCAGAATTTCCGGTCTGTTGGTAGCCGCCAGAATGATAATCCCCTTTTTCCCATCGAAACCGTCCATCTCTGAGAGAAGCTGGTTGAGCGTCTGCTCCCGCTCCTCGTTGCCGCCGCCGTACTTCGAGTCACGGCTCCTGCCGATGGCGTCAATTTCGTCGATAAACACAATACAGGGGGCGTTCTTCTCCGCCTCCTTAAAAAGGTCACGGACACGGGACGCGCCTACGCCCACATACAATTCAATAAAATCCGAGCCGGACAGGGAAAAGAAAGGCACATGCGCCTCGCCTGCCACCGCCTTCGCCAGAAGCGTCTTACCCGTACCGGGAGGCCCCACCAGAAGCGCACCCTTGGGAAGTCTTGCGCCGATCTTGGAATATTTACCGGGATTATGCAGAAAGTCTACCACTTCCACCAGAGACTCCTTCGCCTCGTCCTCTCCTGCCACATCCTGAAAGGTGATGCCCGTCTCCTTCTGCACATAGGCCTTGGCCGTACTCTTACCCACGCCCATAGGTCCGCCCTTGCCGCCCATGCGCCGGAAAAGCAGGCTCAAAAGCCCCCACATCAGAAGCACCGGGAGAATGTAATACAGAAGCACCGTCATAATCACGCTGGAGCTGTCGGACACTTCTTTCTTCATCTCCACATTATGCTGCAAAAGCCGCTCCGCCAGCTTATCATCATCCTCCATCTTGCCGGTGTAGTAGGTATTCACACCCATACCGTAAGCATAGAGGAACGCAGAATCCTTCTGCTGCGCTTTCGGATAGATCGTAATGCGGTCAGAACCTACCTGCACGCTTTTTACCTTTCCGTCCTCCACCATCTTCACAAACTCATTGTACGAAATTTCCTGATTGGTGGCTCCCGTCAGCATCTTCATGAAAACGCTGACACAGAGCAGGGTAATCAGCGCCGCAACCACCAGCATAATCAGGCTCTGCTTGCGCGGGTCGCCGCCACTTCCTCCCGGCCCGCCCGGACCTCCGCCATTTCCGGGGCCGCCCGGCCCGCCAGAACCCGGACCTCCGCCGTTATCATATTGATTTACATTATCCGTATTTGCCATAAAAGAGGCATCCTCGCTTTCGTCTTTATACAATACTCTCATTATAGAATAGTAAAAATCATAAATCAATGAGGGAATTATGAAATTCTGAACACATGTGTAAAAGAATTATAAATTTTTTTACAATTTTTGACCTTTGGAGTAGATTTTTACTCCCTTTTCATTGTATAATAAACAGTGTGTTGTTTTTGACGGTAACTATTCAGCGCAGGTCGAAGCATTTACTGCTGAGACCATAAGGACATGATTAAATAATGCAAAATTCCATCGTCGAAGACGGTTCTAAGCGCCAGTGGCGCTTGATTAGAACGGACCGAAGCGGAGCGAAGATTTTTAAATGAATTTTGCATGGGAACTGCGAAGGCACTGAGCAGTTCCTTTTCGTATTTTAGAAAGGAAAAGACAGATGGCAGTAAAATATGTATTCGTCACAGGAGGCGTTGTTTCGGGTCTCGGCAAGGGTATCACGGCGGCATCTCTGGGAAGGCTCTTAAAGGCGCGCGGTTACAAGGTGACCATGCAGAAATTTGATCCCTACATTAATATTGATCCGGGAACCATGAACCCGATTCAGCACGGCGAAGTATTCGTCACCGAGGACGGCACCGAGACAGACCTGGATCTGGGTCATTACGAGCGTTTCATCGACGAAAATCTGGATAAAAACTCCAATGTGACCACAGGCAAGGTGTACTGGTCTGTGCTGCAGAAGGAACGGCGGGGTGATTACGGCGGCGGAACCGTACAGGTTATCCCCCATATAACAAACGAAATAAAGAGTAGATTTTATCGGAACTTTACGGATCAGGAGACCCGTATCGCCATTATCGAGGTTGGCGGCACCGTGGGCGATATCGAAAGCCAGCCCTTTTTAGAGTCCATCCGGCAGTTCCAGCATGAGGTAGGGCGGGAGAACGCAATTCTGATTCACGTGACGCTGATCCCTTACCTGAGCGCCTCTCAGGAATTGAAGACCAAGCCGACCCAGGCCAGCGTCAAGGATTTGCAGGGCATGGGTATCCAGCCCGACATTATCGTCTGCCGAAGCGAACATCCGCTGGATCAGGGCATCAAGGACAAGATCGCGCTGTTTTGTAATGTACCGAACAACCGTGTGTTACAAAATCTGGATGTGGAGCACTTGTATGAAGCGCCCCTTGCCATGGAAAAAGAGCATCTGGCACAGGTAGCCTGCGAGTGTCTGAAACTGGACTGCCCGGAGCCGGATCTGACCGACTGGAAGGCTATGGTGGAGTCCCTGCGCACTCCCACCGATTCTGTCACCGTTGCCCTTGTAGGCAAATACACGCAGCTTCACGACGCTTATATCAGCGTGGTGGAAGCGTTGAAGCACGGCGGTATTTCCCACCGCTGCGTGGTAGATATTAAGTGGGTGGATTCTGAGACTGTCACAAAAGACAATCTGGACTCCCTCTTTCACGATGTAAACGGCGTTCTGGTGCCCGGCGGCTTCGGCGACCGGGGTATTGAGGGCAAGATCGAAGCCATCACCTATGCCAGAGAGCATAACATTCCTTTTCTGGGACTGTGTCTCGGTATGCAGTTAGCCATTGTGGAATTTGCCAGAAATGTGATTGGCTATAACGACGCGCACAGCATTGAGCTTGCGCCCTCCACCACCCATCCCGTAATCGCGCTGATGCCCGACCAGAATGGTGTGGAGGATATCGGAGGCACCCTTCGTCTCGGCTCCTATCCCTGTGTACTGGACAAGTCGTCAAGGGCATATGCGCTTTACGGCGAGGAAACCATCCACGAAAGACACAGGCACCGTTATGAGGTCAATAATGACTACCGCGCCGTACTTACGGAAAAGGGGATGCGGCTTTCCGGACTTTCTCCCGACGGACGTATTGTGGAGATGTGCGAACTGACGGATCATCCCTTCTTTGTGGCGACACAGGCGCACCCGGAATTAAAATCCCGGCCGAACAGACCGCATCCGCTCTTTAAGGGGTTTGTGGAGGCTGCGCTCTCATATAAAAACAGTTAAAATTATTAAAGTAATTGTGAAACTCTTTCAGGTATTGAAATTGTACAAAGGGCATAATCAACGCAGACACGCAAGAATCTGCTTATGGTTATGCCCTTCGTACAATTAATACACAGTTGTGATGAGTTTCGCTATTTTCGTAATAAATAATTAATACAGTCTTTGAGCTGCGTTTCGCAGCCTGCTAGTTGAGTTGTAGTGTAATCCCTACATACAGCAAATCCGGGTTTTCTCCGATTACGGTTTTATTCTGCTCGTAGAGGCTGCTCCAGAGCATCCCGTCGCCCAGGTGTTCCTGGGCGATATTCCAGAGGCAGTCGCCTTTTTGGACAGTATAAGTGTCTTTCTTCGTATCGGTGTTTTTCTCTTTGGCGTCCGTCTTCGCGGGAAGCCTCTCTTCCAGCATCTTTCCCAACTCTGCCTCGACCGCCATGTTGGTACTCTCCGCCCACTCGATCACTTCCGGATGCTCCACAAGCAGCTCATTGTACGCCGCAGCGATCTCAATGGAATGCTCCTGCATTTCATCTGACAGATAAAGCTCCCGCACTTCCGCAAGGAATGTGTCTGAATGCTCCGATGTATTATCTGACATAATTTTCAGTTCTCCCTTTTCATTTCTGCCGACCAGCACTACTCGCAGACCCGGTATCCCGAAATCAAAATTCTCGGTCAACAAATCGGCGCTCACCGAAGCAACCCAGTGGTTCCCGTCAGACATCGGACAGGCAACGACCCTGATGTTTTCCCATCCTACAATGCCCAGCTTAAACATCGCCTGATTCCGCAAAAGGTCTTCCTGAAAATCCTCATCCTCCGGATCATCCACATAATCCGCCAGTGTGTCAAGTCCTTCCGGCGAAGCCGCTTTCCGATATGCGGTGACAAACGCAATGACCTCTTCTTCGTCTCCGGCGGCCGTACGATTCTCCTGCTTCGCTGTGGCTGCCGCGCCTGCCTCCTTCGCCTCACAGACAATTCCCTCTCCGGGGAAAGATCCGCACAGCACAAGCAGGACGCCCAAAGTCAGCGCCGCTGCCCCCGGCAGCCACTTTCCCCTTATGTCTGAAACCCTCATGCCAGACACCTTTTCCTTCCTGTTCTTCCTTCCATATCATCCCGCGCTTTTCGTCCCGATGCAAACGCATCATACGGCGCAAAGCCCTCAACTTTCTTCCAGCGCGTTCAGTTGTTCCACAATCTCCTGTATATCCGCCATATTCATATTGCCGCCAAAGCTGAGCGCACACCGCAACGGCGTAAATTCCGCCATGGCCCTGTTCATCTCTGCCGAGATAGCTTCGTTGGCGGCACTGCTCTCCGCCTTCCCCTGTTCACCGCCGAAAATATCAAGCTTGAGAAGATCTTTCACAATCTCCCTCGCGCGCGGGTCCCTAAGCACGTCGCCCATAGTGGTATCCGTTGTATACACGAAAGGAATCGTCACTGTGGATTCCACCGAAACCTCTTTTGTCAATACAATATCCCGGGAAGATTTACCGATCATAATGTCAAATGCTCCCGTCTCCACATGCCAGTCCTGAAGCTTCACACTGTAATAAGCAAACGCCCTCTTATCCAGAGTAAAGGTTACCGTCTTCGTCTCCCCCGGCGCCAGCTCCACTTTCTCAAAGCCCTTCAGCTCCTTCAACGGCCGGATCACGGTACTCTCCTTATCCGCCACATAGAGCTGCACCACCTCTTTACCGGCCATCTTACCCGTGTTGGTCACATCTACCGACACCGTCATACAATCGGTGTCCTTCATCTGATCCTTGTCGGTGGTCAGATTGGAATACGCAAAAGTCGTGTAGGAAAGCCCATGCCCAAAGGGGAAAAGCACATCCATTTTCTTCTTATCATAATAGCGGTATCCCACAAAAATACCTTCACGGTATTCTACCTTATCTCTTTCTCCGATGTAGAAAAGGTAAGACGGATTATCCTCCAGCTTAAGCGGGAATGTCTCCGGCAGTTTCGCGCTGGGATTCACCCTGCCG
The DNA here is from genome assembly GCA_947176065.1 of uncultured Lachnospiraceae bacterium. GTDB lineage: Bacteria > Bacillota > Clostridia > Lachnospirales > Lachnospiraceae > UBA3282. Next base: position 44,222 of record CAMWPB010000019.1, read on the forward strand.
AACAGAATATCGCAGACCGCGCCGCCCACCGCCTGACCGCTAAGATACGCCTCCACAATGCCCTTCACCTCGTTCACCCAGGGCATTTCCACAGGAGAACCGTTGTGCAGCACCACGATGGTATTCGGCTGGACCGCCGCCACCTTGGAAATCAGCTCATTCTGGCAGTCCGGCATCCGCATATGCGCACGGTCAAAGCCTTCCGACTCAAAGGCATCGGGAAGCCCCGCAAAAATAACTGCGGCCTTCGCCTTTTTCGCCGCCTCAACAGCCTCTGCCAGAAGCTTTTCGTCCGTTTTATCCTCTTTGTCATCAAAACCCTGCGCATAAGTCACATTCGCCATACCGCGAACCATTTCTAATGCCGAGGTAACCTTATGGCTGTTGATATGGGAGCTGCCGCCGCCCTGGTAACGGGGCTTCTCCGCATACTTTCCGATAAAAGCAATCTCATCCTGTTCCGACAACGGCAATACGTCCTCATTTTTCAGAAGGACAATCGTTTCCTGCGCCACTTTCCGCGCCATCTCGTGGTCTTTATCCCTGTCAAACACCGCATTCTTATCCCTGTTTTCCTCAAAACGGAAAACAATGTTCAAAATACGCGCCACCGCCGCGTCCAAAACTTTTTCCGGAAGCTCGCCGCTTTGTACAGCGCCCACGATCAGCCTGTCGTTGAACCCGTTCGAGGAAGGCATCTCCAGATCCAGTCCGGCCTGCAGATCCTTCACCCGGCTGTTGACCGCACCCCAGTCGCTCATCACATAACCGTCAAAGCCCCACTCGTCACGAAGCACTTCTGTCAGATATTTATGGTTCTCCGCCGCATAAGTGCCATTAATTTTATTGTAGGAACACATTACCGTCCATGGTTTTTCCCTTTTCACCGCGCCCTCAAAAGCTGCCAGATAAATCTCATGAAGGGATCTCTCTCCGATTTTTGAATCCGAGGTCATCCTTCTGGTCTCCTGATTATTTGCCAGAAAATGCTTGATGCTGGTTCCCACATTTTTACTCTGTACACCGTGAATCAGCGCTCCGGCCATCTCGCTCGCCACAAAAGGGTCCTCGGAATAGTATTCAAAGTTTCGCCCGCAAAGAGGAGATCTCTTAATATTCACCGCCGGTCCGAGAATCACGCTCACTCCCTCCGCCTGACACTCCTCGCCTAACGTCTCCCCCATCTGCTGAATCAACTCCCTGTTAAAAGAAGCCGCCGTACCGCATCCCGCCGGAAAACATACCGCCTTGATACTGTCATTCACCCCCAGGTGGTCGCCCTCCTGATCCTGCTTGCGCAGACCGTGCGGCCCGTCCGACACCATGCTGGCGGGAATCCCCAACCGCTCCACTGCCTCCGTATGCCAGAAATCCGCGCCTGAGCACATAGAAGCTTTTTCCTCCAGTGTCATCTGTGAAACGATCTCTTTGATTTTTTCTGCTGTCATGCTATACTCCTCCATTCTGCAGTGATTCGGTATAAACAGCGACAGAAAACCGCCCCTGCTATGTTCTTAGTGTAACATGACAAGGGGCGGCTTCCAATAGGTATTTTTTAAATCTTTGCGAGATAATTAATATCAAAATTACAAAGGAGAACTCCTATCATGAACGGGCTACAAACACATATTACCAATTACCTGAATTACTGTGGTGCACAGAAACGTCTAACTGAAAAGACACTCAAAGCTTATCGAATTGACTTAAAACAATTCACGGAATATCTTGTTGTCTCTGCACCTTCTCAGATCACCCCTGCGGAACTGGAGACATATATCGCGGAACTTCATCGACAATATAAACCCAAAACCACCAAACGCAAAATCGCTTCCGCAATAGAACTTTTATTTGCCACCGGAATGCGGATATCGGAACTCTGCTCCTTGTTGCCATAATTGGCACACATCATGGATGTGATTAACTCAAAGTTCATACGTTTTTCCACCTTTTAATTTTAGTTCTTAAGCTACAACATGTCAGTCATATCCGTCATGCGATTGAAAAACGGATCCTCCACCTTTAAGTTAAGAAAATCATTATCGGTGATTTCTATTCCATGAACCAGGGCCAGGAAAATCTCATCCAGCCTTTTATTCGTCCTTCTTACCGATATAGGGCACAGCTTCAGGTACTCCCTAAAGTATCCCCTGATCCCCTCCTGCGCTTCCTGAAAACATCTTATATCGCTTTCCCGTCTGGTTTCCTCCGCGTACATAGGATTTCCATTTTCATCGAACTCCCTGACCGATGGCATAGGTGCCGTCAGCATTGTCTCAAGGATATAATAGTCCTGGAAAATCACACTGTTATTCATTTCCTCTGTGTTGTAAAAGGAAACGATATCCAGACCCTTCCCCTGCATCTGTTCTTTTTCCAAGTGCAGGAAATAGATTCCTTTTAGATGCTGTTTCATCAGTCTGCCCATATACATCTGAGTTGTTCCTTTAGCCACAAAATCAAAAAAACCGGTTTCTCCCTCCTTTAAGCCCAGCCGCTCGATATATGTACAGTAGTTTTTCCTGCTGACAATTGCCCGGTCAAAAATTTCCTGCGCGTAATCCATAATATCTGCCTGTCCGTCCTTCTGCCTCTGCGCTGTACTGACTTGAATCCCAAACCGTTCCTCAAGCTGCTCAAACAGACTCCCGCTGAACTTCATGTTCCCCACATACCGAATATCCGTCTCGCTCTCCATGCCGGCCCGGATTGCCGCCATCCGTGATGTCAGTAAATATGTGGAGGAAATCCGATTACACAATTCGTCATACAGCTGCTTAACCAGATAGCCATCTCTGGCACAGAAAAGAATATTTTCAAGCTGATACTTTTCTGCCTGCTCGCGAAACCACAAAACAAAATCGCATATCATGGGTGCAAAAAAGACATAACCGATATCATACGCCGTGTGAACGCCAATCCGATGCCCTTCTGTCTCAAACTGGAACGGGCTGTTAAAAACATTAGCCACAAACATGCCTATCCTGATCCTGTCTGACAGATGCTGCGTATAATCCCATAACCCCATATACCCGGCATGCTCCAGAAAATCCATGCCGCTGTAAATGCGGCATGCCCTGATGCCATTTTTTTCAGCACCCTCCACATCCGCCGTCACGTCGTCTCCGATATGAAGATATGACCAAGCATCCGTCATCTCCTTAAATTCACGAAAAAGTCCCTGCGTCTTTCCCACTCCATATTCACAGGAAACAAAGATATTTGTATAGTGCGTAATACCACACTTTTTCAATATGCGCACAATCTGCTTCTTATTATAGTAGGAATCAGTCACGATATATACTTTCTTCCCCCGCGCTTCCAGATCCGAAAGCAGTCTGCAGACCTCCCTGCGCGGAACCACCAGCCCACAGTCGATCTCCCACTCCAGCACCGCCATCTGCTCTGGCTCAATCTCAGGTATATGACAGGCCTGTTTCATATGAGAATAAATCTCAGTAAGCCTTGGCGCACGTTCTTTGGACAGCTCCTTTTCACTTGCCATCCTCCTGGCCGCAAAATCGTCTATCATGATTCCATGCTGTCTCAGCCTGTCATCTACCAGATCAAATACATCTTCCGAAAACAGTACCTGCCGCATAATCAGTGTGTCAAACAGATCAAAGCTGACAGCATCGCACAGCATTGCCTCCTGCATCATCTGTCCCCTGGTATAGCCTAGCAGATTTTTAAAGTTATATGCGATCCGCCTCGTATCACTAAGGTCATTGCCCCTTGTATCAAACAGGGCAATCTGTTTTTCCCTGCATAATCCGCCAATCCGTCTGGCAATCGCCCGGCATGACCCCGGCCGTGCCGCGACCAGAATCATCTTGACTGGCTCCGCTGCTGCTCTCTCCACGGAAATAATTGGTTTCCCGTACAGACTACCACTACTATGGTAGCTGTCCAGCAATCCGATTACCTGAAACTTTTCACCTATTTCAGCGAGAACCCGCTCCGTCTCCACCCCTAATCCATATATTGCAATTTTTCCGCCCATGTATTCCGAAAATACTTCCTGCAAATCAGACATTGTCTCCTCACTTTCCTTAAATATATCCGGCCGGAAACGCCGCTATAATTCTCATTGACTGTAAATTGCTCATAGAACTCTCTTAAAATGCCAAAGCGGCCAGCAGTAGTATCGGCAGTATGCACCACAATCTGTCCATTCGCAATGCATCGTCACGGTTATTATAGGCATTGCAGCATACTTTTCCCAAAACCGACTTACTTTTCATCCCTTTTTCAAAATCCGGGTATCCGTAAAATGTATTTCCCTTACCGCTGCTGAAAAGAACGGTTCGTCATTCCTTTCTTCAAAGCTGTTCTCGCAGTTACGTCCTCCACATCTATGTCTAAATAATCTATTATCTTATTAATTTCTTCTTTTATCTTCAATTTCATTCCTGTCTTTACAGATACTGAAAACACAGCCTACATAAATTTCTCAACAATCTCTGTCAGCTTTTTTTCAAATACATTCATAGAAAACTGCCGCTCAAAAATTTGTCTCGCCCCTTTTCCCATTCGCTCAACCCTGTCCCTGTGTTCCACGCACCATCTGATCTTTGCAGACAGTTCGGACACATTTTCGCTCTGGAAAATTAATCCGTCCTCTTCCTCCTTTATATATGCCGCCGTTCCCACGACATGCGATACGATACAGGGCACACTGTGCATCATCGCTTCCGCTGCTACTGTGGGCATGGGATCCTCTCTGGACGGGCAAATCATTACATCCGCCCGGTTCAAAATTGTTTCAAGCGCTTCTCTTCCCACAGGTCCCGTCACGACCATCTCCGAAATATCTTCTGCCTGTTCCTTGAGTTTTCCGGCCAGCAGCGACGTGTCCTGCCCCACCAGATAAAAAACCGCTTTTTCCCGGATGCTCTTTTCCAGCATACTGACCGCCTGCAGCAGAATATCCTGTCCTTTCCTCTCTTCTATATAGCCAATAGTTACAAAACACATTCTTTCCCGCGCATCTTCCCGTTCTTCATCAGCCTTTCCCAATTTATCTTTCCTTCCGGCACTATCCTCCACCCCGTATAGAAGCTGCCCTACGGATAATTCCGGCACTATCCCGCGGATGGTCTTTTCAGGAACCGGACCTACGGAAAGCACAGTAAGATTTTCCCGCGGCATTTTTCGCAGTGCTTCTTTGTCCACGCCATCATAAAAGAACGCCGAATCATGCAGCCACCAGATCACGGGAATTTCAGAATCACGTTCCAGCAGAAATGTATAATAATTGATTGAATTACATAAAATAAACCGAAAATCAGACAGCCACTCTGTCTCCTTTAGCGTTGCAAGCTGAAGATTCGGATCTATGACCACAGGAATTCTGCACACTTCCACCCGTTCCCGAAGCGGCCCGTCCATCATGGAAACAAACAGAACCGGATATCCTGCTCCACTTAATGCTTTTGCCATATGGAAGAGTGCAAGCGCCGTTCCGCCAAACGCCAGATCCGTTGATAAAAGCGCAATGCCTGTATCCGCTCTGTCTCTTATCTCCTGTCCTGAAATACCGTAACACTGTATATCTTGCCTGTTTTTCTCCAAATCGATCAGTTTACGCAGATCGAAAAAATGATATATCTGCTCCTCTGCCACCCCCAGTCTTTTCAGCTGTGCCTTCATGGCCTTCACATAAAAACTCATGATGACCACAGCATCAAAGTCCCGGCATATTCCTTTCTGTGGAGAAAGTACTTCTTTTCCATCCATCATGGTATTCTGTTTTGCCGGCGAATTGTCAAGAAGCGCCACAATTTCCTCATTTACAAGCCATTTCTTGTATCGCTGGTAATAGTCTCCCGTACCAAAAACAAGAAGTCTCATCTTCCTCTCCCCATCCGAACCCGTCTCTTTACCTCTCTCCATTTTTCATGGCAGCAAGCAGTTCAGTAATACTGCTAATCCGCGCCGTTGTCAGAACTGCCAGCTCTTTTCTGATGGCTTCCTGCGCTTCCACCAAGGATATCAGAATTAAATCCACAGGCGGCAGGCCAGCCTGGGGCAGATATATCGGAATTTCTTCCTCCAGGTAAGCGGCGTTCCTGTCAATAAAGTACCTGACCTCTACACCATTTTTTTGCAGGCAGCAATACAGCCTTTTCCCGATGTAGCTGTCCCCGTAAATCGCCACACTGCCCACTCCGGCTTTTTGCAGGTATTCGTGGATGTATCTTCCCTGTTCCTGCTGTTTCATCCAGTCATCATAAATAAAAAACATCTTTTGAAACTTACTTAACACTCTGATATGGTCTTCTGCCACCGCCTGTACAGCCCCTTTCAGCTTTACAAGCTCCTCCTGCAAAAAAATGCCTGCTGAGGCTGCCACATCATAAATTTCCTGTTCCGATGCTATCATATGTACCGCATTGATGGATTCATTGCTGCCTTCCACCACATGCTCAAACAGAATCTGCGGGTTGAGCGCAAACTCTGCGCCCGTTCCCAGCATACACAGCCATAACAGCCAGTCATCCGCCCCGTTGTTCTTTAATCCTGCACCCTTCCACACCTCCGGGATTCCTTTTTTTCTGAGCAGCACCTGCCCGGGAGATATAATCGGATTCCTCACAGAAAGGATAAATTCCTTTGTAATCACCTTCGCAAAAGGCATCCTTATGTCATAATACTGCCTGCCTTCATGAAGCAGCTTACACACAACCGCATCCGCCTCACCCAGATGACAGAGCTGACTGGAGAAATATTCCGGCCATATCCTGTCATCCTGATCCAGAAACAGGACATAGTCACCTGTACAGTGCTCCAAGCCCCTGATTCTTGCCCCATGAATGCCTCTGTTTATGTCCGTTTCGATCACCTTGACAGTAACCTGATCAGACACCCGCGCACCAATCGGTTCGGCCGGATCGTCATTGATGAAAAGCAGTTCCAGTGCATACTTATCCAAGTCTGTTGCGGCACATCTTTCAATTTGTGCAATCATGCCGCCTATGTATTTTGTGCCGTGATATATTGGTACGATTATGCTGATATGTTCCATAGCAGATGTACTCCCCGTTCTGACTGCCCATTTCATCAGCCGCGTTTTAATACTCTGAGCGAAAGCTATTCTGCCCATGCACCACTATGAAGAGCTCCCATATCATAGGGAAACGATATAAAATCAACATATTCAGCATTAGGCAGTCTCTCTTCATGATTAGGCGCCCAGAATTCCCCGCCCTCAAATCTCATCCTTTTCAGCAGAAAAACATCCTCAGAGGATGTCCCATACGTTCCCGTCTCAGAAAATCCCATCCAGCTGTTGGAATATCTCCACATTATAACCTTAGCTGCCACCCAAATAAAATAACCTTCATCCCGATATTTGTGCCCTTTCTATTCAATTCTGAACAGGATCTGCTCCCGATAGGCATCATCCGTGATTTCATTGACTGCCGATGGCGGTAACTGTGACACATACTTATTCGGATTTGGCACCTTAAAACCGGCCCCGGCTAAATACCAGTCGTAATCCATATCTATCTGCCCTATGTCCACCACCTGATAACCTTCCTGGACCAGATCATAGGCAAGCACCTTTCCCGCAGGCCCCAATACCATCAGAATCAAACATCCCTTATCTACTTTTTTGCCGCAGGCTAATATCTCATCGTATTTTGAGTAGGCATTAAAAGTAGGACACAATATCCTCTTTACAGACTTTGCATTATCAAACAGGTCGTTTCCGTATCCTGTTCTTGTCTTGTCTCCCTCAATAAATACAATGTCCCTGCCGTCCCATATTTTTCGGAGTAACGAAATTCTCTTCTCAGTATTTTCTTTATCTTTGTAGGGCATATAAGATTTAAACAGATATGCATCATAATATGTCCTGTCAGAATCAATGACAGATAAATGAAAAGCGCGCGTCTCCTCCGTCATGTATTCCCGTATGCCCTGCGCTATTTCCTCCGTATACTGATCCAGATCTCCATAGGTGTTCGAAATACCTGTCAAAATCTTTTCATCAGATATCGTAAAAATCTCCAAAAGTCTTTTTGATAATTCCATATCCACCTTTTGAAACGGCGCCCGCTCATTTCCCCGCATGAGTTCGAACTCGCCATCCCCAAATCGAATAAAAGATTTATGCCTCGTCGTAATCTGATCGACTAATTCTTCATTGCCACCGATAACCGGATAACAGTATTTATTCTTTCTGCTTTTATCGATAATTTCGTAGCCAATGTTGGATAATCCATTCCTGACCACACTTTCAAGCTCCTTCAGCCTCTCCTCCAAAACTGCAATCTTCCATGCCTTCCAATCAATAAATTCCCAGCACTCTCTCTTCGCAATATATGACATATCATAGAATACGATTAATCTGTCCATGTCAAAGCCATACCGCTCCAACTCATAAATAATAGACTTATATGAGAGCGCTGCAACCAGCAAGTAATCAAAATCATCGGAAATTTCCTGAAATGTATATATCTTTTTATTTCTATATTCTCCCCCCGCTTTTTGGGGATCGTTATCAATGAATCCGGCAATCTCACAGCAGTCTGAATTTAAAGTATCCAAAACCGTATTACACCTTCTGCCAACTCCCCATATGATCACTTTTACCAAATCATCCACCTCATCTCTTCAGCCTGATTACAGTAGTCTGGGCTTCTCCCACACAATTTTACTCGGACTTACCCCGGCAGCCGTCAGTTCATTCTTTATCTCTTCCGCCACATTTTCCTGATATACGGCAATAAGTATATAGTTATATGACCCGTGCAATATCTCCCCGGGTTCTGACACTGGCAGTCCCTGCCTGCGATAAAGAGCCGCACTCTTATCGACCCAGGCCGTGATCTGACAATACTCTGTCATTCGGATCAGTTTATAAAAATCTTCTCCCACACGTCCGGCCCCATATAAGACTATCTCTCTCCCTTCCGGGACCAGGTCATATGGAAAGCGGTACAAAAATGCCTCTTTATTTCTCTCAAGAATCTTTCCCGCCTTAAACTTCCTGCCAAGCAGCGCATAATTCACGTTCTTCCTTTTATCCACTGATATATATTCCGCAAAGAACTCAATCAGCCGGTCATACCTGGCACAATTGTTTTCAGCAATCCCCGCCAGTTCTAAAAGCTTTTTCCAGTCTGCCAGTCCCTGATTACATTCAAAAAATGCTTTCAACACCCTGTAAAAAGACATCTCAACAGGAATTGCAAAAGGAAATACCCACTCGTAATCAATTATTTTAATTTCATCATTTTGCAGGAAAAAAATATTTTCTGCTGAACAGTCAAAGTTGGAAACCGCAGTTGCATCGACTCCTGTCAGATCATCTGCCTCCCCAAACACCGCTTTAAATTCTTCAGTGGGCACAAACTGACAAATATTTTTTTCATCCCCTATAATAAGTTCTCTCCACTGTCGCAAAAGGGCACCGGCCTTTTCCTCCCCGTCCTGCTCTCCCAGCTGCTCCCGCAGTCTGCCTCCCAACGTCATCCCCTCAATAAACGGAGTCACAAGCCGTTCTTCCACCCATTGTCCACACAGCAGATAATTACCGTAAACAGGTTCTATCACACTCTCATTGTGAAAAGTGTTTTCCACGTGTTGTTTCGCTTCCGCACAGGCGGCCTCTTTCAGCACATATTTGTTCCCATCTGCAGACACAATTTTAGTTATAATCTGATACTCCCTTTTGCGTCCCTGTGCCATCCGGCTGTAAATAACTTTCATAAGTCCTCTCCCGCTACCTTAAACAAACCAGAAATGAATTGGAAAATATCCGAAATTCATCTTCCATCTGCAGACTGTTTAAAAACTTGATCTCATCAAAACACTCACTCCGCGCAGCTATATAATTACTGGATTTCGCAAACCCATTTCCCCTGCAGGGATAATATCCGTCAGAGTAAATCTCATTCGGAAATTTATAATCCGGATATGGATAAAAAAATTCCACTTGATCAAACCCACAGCGTTTGAACAGGCTATTCAGTTCATGATACGAAAACGTCCTCGCCTTATTTTGACCGACGTATCCCTCAATGCCGTCAAACTCCACCCCCGAATGGTCCTCCTTACAACCGGAAAAATATTTTAACCCCAAGCGGTTTTCTATCGCTATATATATCCTCCCGTCCTCTTTCAGCTTCTTTCTCACATCTATGAGAAAAGCGGCGTAGGGATCTTTTGCATGAATGTAATACCCGGCGTATTCCAATACACCTATCAGTGTAATAACATCATATTTCTTCGTATGTACTGAATCCTCATAATTACATACCTGTATGCTTATGTTGTCATACCTTTTATGCCTGTACGCATTAATAAGGGATCTTCTTTTAGACAGATCTATGCAATGCACGTGCTTTGCCCTGTCCGCAAGTGCGCCCGTCACCGCACCGCATCCGGCGCCAATCTCCAGAACTTCATCCTGCTTTGAAATATCCATTGCCTCGACAATAAACCCTCTCTCCTTTGCCAAATGATAATATATGGCAAAATCCTCGCAGTTGGACAAAACGGCATCATAATCTTCTGTGTTCTTTACAATCTTTAGTAATTCCTCCTCAATATCTCCATCGGAATACTGATCGCTTCCACTGTATTTACACAGATTCAAGTCCACATTTCCTATCTGAAGTTCCTGAGTATCCATACATGTTACCTTCCCGTTTCTACAGATTTATTTTCTCCGAACAACCTGTCCCATTGACTCACCACATCTTTCCGTATATCTTCTAAAACACTCCATGTAAGACCAGGATTAGAATAGTTCTGAAGCTGCCTGCAGATGTCTTTCCGGAATCTGCTGGCAGTAACTATTACATGCACGCTGCCATACCTTAGGATTTCCGGTGAGAATATTTTATTCCCATTCAATTCTAATCCCCACTTTTTCTCATCATTGTCCACAAAACAGTGAACTGGGACTCTACATCGTCTCAGAATCATCTCCAATTCTTTTCCACAAGTACCGGCTCCAAAAATTATTAGACTATCTGCAATATCAAATTGATTATACAGTTCATTTTTAATAACTTCCGGCAAGTTACGGCTTATGTATACAAACTTCTCTCTATCATATTTTTCCTCTATATCCTCCCTCCTCAATATATTGTCAGGACATAACCCCAGATATTGTAAATCAATTATATATGCTTCTCCTGCGCATTCCATACGGTTTATATTGCTAATACCTGTTCTCCTGAAATTAACAAGTATTGTGTCAATGTGCCCAAACCGGACTCCTTTAGCGATAAAGCGCAGCAGTAATTCCCGGTCCGCCGCAATTCTGTATTTCAAATCAAACATTCCATGTCTCTGATATACTTCTTTCTTCACAAAAGTACTTGGATGTGGTGGAAATACAGAATGTATGGTGTGATACTCCCGTTGTCCCTCCCCGTTAACCACCCATGTCTCTCCATATACGATTTCCGCATCCGTCTCATAAAAGCACTGCACGACCCTTTCCACTGCATCAGGTTCATACCAGTCATCACTGTTAATGATGCCTATAATATCTCCTAATGCTGCCCTGATTCCTTTGTTCATAGCATCATAGATACCACTATCTTTTTCACTGATGTACTGCAGGCGGCCACCGGATATCAGGCGGTATTCCTCGATAATCCCCACCGTTCGGTCAGTGGAACCTCCATCCACAAGGATGTACTCTATATTGTCATAGGTCTGCCCCAGAACGCTTTCCATGGTATTCCGTATGGTTTTTTCACTGTTTAAGCAGGGGGTGATTATAGAAACTTTTATATTCATTTTGTAGCGCTCCATCCAAATTTAAGGCAATATCCATACATTTTCATTGCATTTCCATCCTTTTTCAGCCAGGAATGATACTGCCTCGTCCGTGTTATGATAAAACCCGATAATCACTGCTTCGATGTGCAGACAATCTATTTCCTCCGATTTTATTACCGGAACCCCCAGGTACTTTCCTTCTTTACTTTTATCTATGAACGCCACCACTGTTACCCCGATATGCAGACATGCCAACAGATTATAAGCCTGCTGGCCCAGCTTTCCGGCTCCCCATATGCAGATCCGTTTCCCCTGCAGCCGCGGCATCAGCATGCTATAATAAAGCGCCCTCTTTTTATAAAGTTCTCCGCCAGTCATCCGATCAAGCAGCCGCTCTGCCTTCCGGGTTTCCGATACCATTTTCCGTATGTCCGTATGCAATTCCGCATGCGTCCCTCTGCCGGCAATGTACCTGTAATACGCCTCCATCTGATCCCTGATGATATCCGGGGCAAAGTGATGCTCCCAAAGTTCCCGTGCGTTTTCGTGGATCAAATTGATCTGGCCGCTCTGATACGCCTGGAAGGTCCTGACCAGCACCTCTTCTATATCATGAACCTCATATCCCCCGCTTATCAGACTGTTCTGCCCGTCACGAAACAGCTCCGGCACGCCTGCCACTGGGGTTGATACAATTGTCAGATCATATGTTAATGCCTCCACGATTGACGACGGAAACGATTCATCCGTGCTTGCACACAGAAGACAGTCGCATCCGGCCAACAGCTCCCGGATATCCGAAACAAACCCTATCATTCGAGCTGTCTGTTCCAGCTTCCTCTCCTCTATGTACTTTCTGCACAGTTCCCCGTATGGATTCTCACAGTCTCCGGCGATAATCAGTTCGATGTCATAATTCTTCTTACAATTCTCTGCCGCCCTAACTGCAGTCAGCTGATTCTTTCTTTCACAAACCGATCCCAGCATCAGCACCTTTAATCCCGTTCTCCTGTAATCTTCCTTCCTCTCAGCCTGCCTGGCCGGTGCTGCCGGTCTGATGCATCTAGACTCTATGCCTAGGCCTTTTCTCCACATTCCGGAATATAATTCCGAGTCACACAGATGATAATGAGCGAAAATATCACCGGCACACAGCCTGAATTCTTCCTTCCTTAACTGATAAATATTCATTAAATGCGGAATACCCAGCTCCCTTGAAACCAGTTCCACCGCCACGTTTAATTGAACTGTATGGAAGAAATCAATTTTATGACGAATGGCCATTTCTCTGATTTTTTCCACACATCCCAATGCTCGGAGCAGATCCACATTATAAAAATTATAGGAAGTCGGAAATTCCAGGCTCTCCGTCTCCAGGTCGAGCCGTCTGCATCTCTTTTCATATTCCGGATTGGGTGTCCCCCGTTCATCGCACGGAATGACAACAAGTACCCCGTGTACCTCCGACATCAGTTTAGCCTGCTGTATCAGCAAATTCCCCGCTCCTCCAAGACTTACGGGATTGTCCAAGAAATACGCTATTTTCACAGTCTGTTTCCCTTCATGTAACACCCGCATCATTCACGGATATGATTTTCTCCGACGGCACCTGATACTCTCCTGCCAGCCGGCATGCGACCCTGGCACGTTCCGTCTCACTTTTAATGGTAATCAGGATCTGATCGTAATCATACTCCGCGATATCCTCCACCTTTACAATCTTCCTTCCCGCATAATAGCCCTTTCTGTTTTTATCAATAAATGCGACAATATTATAGCTTCGGTTAATGATCTCTTCATTTTCAAAAAAACTGTTCCCCAGTCCATACACCAAGATCCGATCCCGCGCCATTGCCTGTTCATGTCTGACTGCGGTATGACATCCATACAACTTGGCAAAGGCATTTTCCGTTTCCTCCTGGATACTTATCTCCTTCGGAAAACAGATTTTTCCCCCCGTACAAGTATTTAACTCTACTTTATAAGAATCCGTCTTTCCGCAATGAACCCCGCTCCCATCAAAGCCTATGTTTTCAATAAAAGAAGTATATGGATTAATGCAGAAGCCTCCATCTTCTATCGTCTTTAATGCCCAGAACACGGCCCAGGAATCATTAAGCCCCTTTACCCGATCCACCAGCGTCCTTTCCAAGTCATTTCCCCATATTCCTAACTCTTCTGACAGTTTCTGGTCAGACTTCATTCTCTGTAAAAAGGTATAATCCTGTTCATATTTTTCCCACCGGTCTTTCCATGTTCCCCATCCCCAGGATGAGATTCTCCTGCAAAAATATATATCGCTTTCATCTTTCCTCTGAATATTGATCGGCCACGAATATCCTCCCACCGAATAGACTCTCTGGTCTCCTTTATACTTTTCAAAACATTGTTCCATAAATTCGATAAAGCGCGGCGCCGGCACACAATCATCTTCCAAAACCACTACAGTGTCATTTTCTTCAAAGACCCTATTAATTCCATCCACAATAGATCGGGAAAGTCCTTTATTGCATGCTTCATAGTGGGATACTACCTCACACCAATCTATTTCATCGATAACTTGCCTTGTTTTCTCCCATTCGCTACGATGCTGTTCACACTTTAATCCATCCTGAAAAATATATAATTTGGATATACCTTTGTTTTCCTTTAATCCGTCAATTACCTGTTTCAAATGACAGCTACGATTATATGCAAATACAATAATACCTGTCTCCATAGTCTCCTCCTATCCGACTTAATGTGCATTATATTCATAAATGAGAGATCCTACATTATACATTTCTCTCTGAGCCCGCTCTTGCTTTACATTACAGTTTTCTATAAAAGCCTCCAAATCCATTGCACTATATTCCTGCACACTCTCTCTGCTTAAAATCATTTCCCTAAAAAACTTACTTACATCCTGGTATGTTCTATACATGTGCTTTTCATGTAAAGCAAATGTTTTTAAATCCAATTCTGCAAAAAACGCTGCATTTCTGCCATAGCAAGATATATTCATGCACTTTCCCTGTAACATATATAGCGAGGAAACAATTCCTTCTGCTTCGTGCCCGAACAACTCCAATGTTTTTACTTCACAGCTTTTACAATCAAAATATAAAACGTTTTTACATGCGAGCCGGGAATTTTCAAATTTCCACGGGAAAAACCATATTCTCTCTCCATCGAATATACTTTGGTGGAAAAGTGTCTTCTCGACCTCTTTAACGCTTTCACTGCTTTCATTCTCTTTTATAAAACAAGGCGGTATGGTAATCTCAATAAAATCTTCTGTCGCTCTTCTCCATCCTATTAACTTATTACTTTTCCCGGAAAACCATATTCGTTCACCGTCACAACATATTGTATTGACGCCATCCTCCAACCCCTTTATTTTTTCATAACGTATCTCTTCCGTAGAAATACAAAATTCACACAAGATTCCTGTGTTTACGGCACCAATGTACAATTTATCATCAATTAAATCTATTGCACTTCCACATTCAATTTCCATATTTTCAAAAATTTTATATACGGTGATTATTTTTTCCGCTATGCTAATCCGCCATATTTCCTTTAATCCTAATGCAGTGACCCAGATATTCTCTTTCTCACGCCAGCAGCCAATGGCCCCTATCCGAAGATGACTTGGATTATTTATCGGTATATTCAAGAAATTTTCTGTCACGATATTATATATCCATATACTTGTACCAGCATCCGGAAACAGGAAAATTTCATCGTCACACTTCAAACATACCGAATTATTACGAAAACCTTTTTTTCTTTGAATAGGTATCGTCGTTATAAAGTTACAGATTTCAGTTTTTAAGTCCCATTTATATAAAACATTTTCTGTCCGGTCTACGAACCATGCCTCATCTCCATCTATACTCATCCCATCATTCTGTATTATGTGGTTTACCATTTTTTCATTTAAAGTCAATAGATATCCCGCCTTTCTTCTAAAGCTGTATATTTTCTATATCTCTGGGAAACCAACATCATATTCATTGTCTGGCATACCAACTAAGTCACATTGTATATCCTTAAGCGGAAATCCTTTTTCCTGTAAATAACTATACATATCAAATATGCATATCCCCTTAGGATAAGCAGCCGCTTCTTTTCTGATAAAGTTTAAATGCTCAAATGAAGATAAAATAATGCAATCAATTTCTTCTTCCGAAATTGTTTCCACGGGAATAATTTTCTTTCTGAACGCCTTACAAATACATTCTGAATTTCCGTCTATAAAACCCACTACTTTTTTTTGATTATCCACCGTCAGCCACTCATATAACGTATAAGAGTGCTCACCTCCCATTCTTATTGCTATTCGTTCTTTCCCCGAATCAGCTATCCAAGCATTTATATAATCCAGTTGATTTTTCTGACAGTGCTCCAGATTATCAAATACCTTCAACAGATATTTGGAATACTTGAACTTCTCATTTTGAAAATCGACATTATATTTATCTATGATACTTCGAAAATACTGCAATTTATCCACATTGCATATATCTGACGGATGCGGAATAACATACACTTGATGAGGCAAATGATTTTGGTCCAACAATACTTCCCTTTGGTTATTATATTTGAGGTAAATATAGTTTTTATTTACTATTCCCTGATAACCAATTTCTCTTATTTCTAATCTTTTATTTTCTAGTCTTGCTTTTATAAGTTCATAATTATATAAAGGCATTGAACAAATTGGTGCATTTTTGCTAACAAACTCCGCATATGAAAATCGGCCTTCCATTAGCTGCCGCGCTAATTTATCGAAATTTAAATAGGAAAAAACATCCAATACCCTTCCTTTACCAATTTTTTTGCCAACAACCGCAAATAATGTATGTACATGTTCCCATGGTTCTCCCAATCCATGGTCGCTCATATAAATCTTTGTCACTTCTTCTGAAAGAAAATTCATATAATATCTTAAACATTCGTCCGTCTCACGCATTGCATAGGCGTGTCTTTCTTGGACAGATTCCTTACTGTTTTTCGCCATTTTTTCATTCATTTGGTTGGTAAAATAGGGCGTGTGCGTATGACTCATTTCATGCACTACCGCAAAAACCGGCTCGTTAGAATTTGACAAACAGCATAAAAAATTCCAGCACAACAATGACATCGGTGCCCATTTGTCAAGATATTCCTCACACCGCCATTTCCTCTCAATATTACTAATATAGCCACTGATTACTTTAAAAACATACCCTCTTTGTTCCATTTCCTGAACGAGCAAGCTTTCCTGCCTGCAAATATTTTTATGGCTGTGCAGACTAATTGTAATATCCTTTTCATCAGTAAAAAGTACCCTAAAAGTCGGTATTGTATAAGGAATCACAGTATACGCATGATCAAAATAAACCCCTTCTTTTATTTCTTCTGTCAAATAGGGCATATCCTTCTCAAGACCAAATTTCATTTGATCCAGCCAAACCATCACTATATCGTCTTTTCCTTTATTTCTTTGCAATAAAGATTTTTTCATTTCCTGTACTACATTTTTGATTTCCGCATATGCCTGAATATATTGCGCCTTAACTCCTGTTTCCATACAGCACAAAAGTTCCTGAAAGTATTTTTCCACCTGTAAAAAATCCTTAAAAACTATAGATAAAAAAAATACTTTCTTTAAAAAATCTTCTTTTGTTATGGCAGACAATCGATACTTTCTTTTTAGGAAAAAAAGCTCTAAAAAATAATTATTATCTTTGGTATAATAATCGTATTCTCTCCCTAACGAAACTTCCGTTAAGAAATCATAAAATTCTTTGTCAAACTGTTCTCCATATGTTGCAAAAACATCATATATCCAGATGAAAGATACTTCATTATGTAAAAGCTGTTTTGAAATTTCTTCTTTTTCCCGATAGGAAATGATATAAATTTCCTGATATTTCCCCCATTCAATATTCTGAAGACCACTGCCACCTATAAAATACTCAAAATGGTCGTCTTGTAATGTATAAAAACCGAAACGGTCAGCCTCCTCATTGCAGGACGCTATACAAAGTATCTTTCCGCTTGCTCCCACTCTGCTCAAACATTCTTCCATCCAGATATGTATATACTTTTCAGCCCTCCTCATTTTTCTATAAGCGGGATATAAAACATCTAAATTATATTCAAAAATTATATCATCAATTTGTTTACTAAAATCCAACGGTTATTTCCTCCGACTGCATTACCTTTATAACTTGTAAACAATATCACTCAGTGAAAGAATTGCACAATTCAACTTCCTTTTTAATTCTTTCTCAATTTCATAAAAATAATAGACTGATGTTACAATAATTGCGTCTACCGATCCCAAATCATCCTCTATTTTTTTGACCGGAATGTTCATCATCTGATCTATATTGCTTTTATCAATAAAACAGATTACTTTAATATCTTCCTTTACTAATTCTTCGTAAAGACAGATACCCATATAGCTAGCGCCATAAATTGCAATATAACGATATCCCTGATCTTTCAAAAAATTACCGATCTTCTTTTCATTATTCAGATTCCGCACCCAAAAATACATAACTAAAAACATTTCTAAATGCTTATCTGATTCTTTTCTATATTTCTGAATACTTTCTTCCATTTCAAATCCTTTTTCATCTTTCAAATGAATACATCTGTAAACTCACATTTTTTTTAAGTGTTTCAAACAGGTGTCATATGTATATAGTGGAACATTCTCTTCATATTTTCTTTCATGTATTTTCAAATTAAACTCCTTTTTACGGTGAATTGGAATATATATTCCACATACATTATTATCTAATACATATACATTATTAAATTCTTCGCCTAAAGCATTTTGTACAGCCTTTACTACGCTGCTATTATATTGGTTTCTCTCTTTTTTAAAATCATGCCATATTACAATGGCATCCTTATTCTTACTGCGAAAAACATTTTTTGTATCACAATACACTCCCTGATAACTATGATCCCCATCAATAAAATAAAGATCTACTGTATCACCATGTATAGAAAAATCAAATTGCTTAGAATCACAAAAATAATGAATAATTTTTTCGTTATATGTAAGACGTTCTGAATAATCTGGTAGTTTGTTGTTCCTACACCATGTTCTCATAGAAAAAGGACCATCCACCGGTGCTGTAACGCTATACAATTTTTCACAGCAATCTGTTAGGATATTGATGCTCTCTCCAACATATGTACCTATTTCCAAATACTCTTTGGCTTTAGATACCTGTGCAATCGTTTTTATAAAAACATAGTCTAAAATTCCTGAACTTCCCGGTAAGAATGCCAATTCCTTACAGTTAAATGTATCATTATATCTATATAGTAGCTCACCCAAATTAATTGTCCTTTTATCGAGTTCCTGCTCTAAATCATTAGAAAGCACAATATCTCTTTTTATCGTAAAAAATTCTATATCCGTATTTCTAATTTTCGCATTTCTCATGTCATCTAATATCTCTGCAAAATAGCATTCACGGCAAGCAATAATAATCTTAATGTCCGGGTATTTTTTCAGTTCATCGATTCTATAAATATTTATCCCTCTATAGTGGGGGGGGGGGGGGGGGGGGGGGGGGGGGGGGGGGGGGGGGGGGGGGGG
>CAMWPB010000020.1 GCA_947176065.1 uncultured Lachnospiraceae bacterium
GTCTGTCGTAGGAAAGCACCTTAATTCCCGCATCTTTCGCCTTCTTCACCGATTCCCGCAGGGAAGCCGGGTCGATGGCGATAATCACGATCACATCCATCCCCTTCTGGATAAAATAGTCGATCTGCTTTTTCTGCTCCTCCACCACGCCGTTGGCGTTCTGCACATTGACCTCCGCACCCAGCTCCTTGGCCACCGAGACAAACACGTCCCTGTCCCTCTGCCACCTCTCAATGACAAAGGAATCAAAGCTCATGCCAATCTGGATTTTTTCCTCCTCCCCGGCATCATTCTCCCTGCCGCTCTCCACCTTCCCGCAGCCGACCGCCGCTAAAAGCAGGAAAAGCGCAAGCACGAGACGTCCGATTCGCTTTTTCATCTTTTCATCCCCCGTTAGTTCTTTTTGCGTTATTATAGTTGTTTGTACTCCGTAGGCGTCACGCCCACATTTTTCTTAAAGGAACGGCTGAAATAATTAGGGTCCGCATAACCTACCATAGAGCAGATTTCCTTCATGGAACACTCCGTGGTGGTGAGCAGCTCCTTGGCCTTGTCCATGCGGATCTTGGTCAGGTACTCCACAAAGCCCTCCCCTACGTCCTCCTTAAATACCTTGCTGAAATAGTAAGGACTGATATTGACCGCCTGGGACACCTCGTCCAGAGAAATATCCCTGCTGTAATTGTTCTGAATATATGCTTTCGCCGCCTCCACGGCTCCCAGAGACTTCTCGGATGCTTTTGTGCTCACGTTCCTGCTTGCCGTCTCCATTTTATCCATAAACCATTTCTTTATAGACGCTATGTCTTCCATCCCCATGACCGTGGGCAGATACTCCGCCCTTGCCCGGAACTCATAAGTCATACCGCCGGAATTATAGGCCAGATGCTCCGCATAAAGCACAAACTCCAACACCTTCAGACGGATGTTCATCAGATAGTCCCCGTGCAGCTTTGCCACCATGTCAAAATAGGTTTCCGCCGTAACCACGGCGTGATCCGCATCCCCGTTTTTCACCTCCGCAAAGAGCTTCTTCTCCAGCTCCACGGGATAAGTTTCCTCATGGTCGCAGCCGATGGGCAGGTCATCCGCATGGGCCACGCTGCCGTTTGTCATAATCAGGGCGTTAACCGCTTCCTTATAGGCCTCCCTGGCTTCCCCGAGGGGCGCGATGGCACTGATGCCGATGCGGAAGCTGATCTGCGTCCGCTTTTTCAGCTCCCGGACAAGCTCCCTTGACTTCTCGATCAGGGCGATCCGCTCCTCGTAGGACATCTGTGTCTCCTCACAGGGCACCAGCCCCGGCAGCTTATTCGCCATGGACATCCCCAGAATCATCCCGGGATAAGCCTCCTTTAAATATTCCCGGAGCAGATCCGCGTACTGCTGCATTTTCACGCTGCTGCCCACCGCGTTGGTCATGTGGTTCCCCTCCTGGGTTTCCCCGCAGACCACCGCCAGTACATAGGCGTAATTCTGGTCGATTCCCAGAAGCTGCTTGTAATTCTCAATATCCTCCGTGAAGTGCTCCTGAAAAAGCAGATTGTAGAGGAGGCCGTTCTCTATAATGGGCATCACGGTCTCCAGTTTCTCCCGGATCATCAGGTCGTTGCTCCGTTTGCTCCGCTCCTTGTCGATCTGCCCCATGGCCTTCTTAAGGGCCGCGATAATCCGGGTCTTTTCCATGGGCTTGGTAATGTACTCCAAAACCCCCAGCTTAATTGCTTCTTTCGCGTAGTCAAACTTATCGTAGGCGCTCATCACAATAAAGACCACATTCTGGTTCGTCTCCCGTATTTCCCGCATGGCCTCGATGCCGTTGATGCCGGGCATCTGGATATCCATAATGGCAATATCCGGGCGAAAGTTTTCCGCAAGCTCGATCACGCTTCTGCCGGTCTTTGCAAACTCGATCGTGCACAGCTCGCCAAATTCCTTTTCAATGATAAATTTCAGAGAATCGATGACGATTCCCTCATCGTCCGCCAGCATAATCTTATAGTGGCTCATCCGCTTAACCCTTCCCTTTTCCGTCGCACATGCTGCGCCGTCGTCCCGCGGCCGTTACAGGTAAATGCACACTTCCGTCCCCATACCCTGGCCCCCGCTCTTCACGGCCATCACATTTTCATTGCCTGTAAAAAGCCGCATACGTGAAATGACATTGTCCATGCCGACGCCGTTTCCGCCCGCCGCCATATCCTCTTCCCTGTAGGCGCCGCTCATCACCTTGTCAATGGTTTCCGCACTCATACCGACGCCGTTATCCTTCACGCTGATGCAGACCCGGCCTTCCTTTTCATAGAGGGAAAGAAGAATCACGCCCCGGTCTCCCATCTCGCGTATGCCGTGGTTGACGCAGTTTTCCACGATGGGCTGCAAAATCATGCCCGGCATCTCCATATGCAGAAGAGACTCGTCGATGTGCTTTTCATAATGGATATCCCCGGCGAACCGCACATTCAAAATGTAGATGTAAGAATCCACCATCTCCACCTCCTCGGCCACGGTCACCGTCTCCTCGCTTTTCTTCATATTATATCTGTAAAACTGGGCTACCTTCTGGACATAATCGTAAGTCCTGTCCGCCCCCTCCATCATGGCAAGCTGGGCGCCCGCGTTTAGCGTATTGAACAGGAAGTGGGGGTTGATCTGGGCCTGCAGGTATTTGAGTCTCGCATCCTTCAAATGGCCTTCCATGAGAAGCTCCCGCTCCTTCAAAGCCCGCTCGGCCTCCATGCTCTCCCTGATCCGCTCGATATATCTGCCGATGCTGACCACCATGGAATTGAAGGCTCCCGTCACCACACCCACCTCGTCCTGCGACTCCACGGGAAGAAGCTCGATCTCAAAATTGCCCTTTGCCACTTCGTCCGCCTGTACCGCCAGCTTTTTAAGCGGCCTGATCAGCGCGCCCACAAAGCGGATGATGAGGAAGACATTGCTGAACATCACCAGAACGATGGCGATGACCGACACCGCCTCAAAGAGCCGGAAACGCTGCTGCAATTCGCTGTAACGCTCGGAGTTGCTGCGAAACTGCTCCATATTCAGATTGGAAATATAAGTGCCGATATAGTCATACATTCTGGTGGCGTTCTCATAATGCGCACGGTATTTTTCCACATTCCGCCCGCGCTTGGCCTCGATGGTCTGTGCCACCTCATCCAGATAGCGCTCGGTCATATGCCGGATGTTCCGCTCCATCCGGTCAAATGACCGCCCCGTGACCTCCTCGTTTAAATCCGCCGCCATATCCCTGCATAGGGCCTCGCTCCGATAGTAATTTTCCAGGGAGTCGCTTGTCTTCACATTCAGATAATCCGTCATGTCGTCCTGTAGCGCATTTACGGCGTCGGAAAACTCATTCAGGTGCCGGTTGTCCTGATAAACCATATCAAGCCTCCCGGACATACTGTTGATGCCGATAATCAGGAAAATATTCACCATCACAACGAGGATGTTCGTCACAATGTAGATACTGCTGATCTTAAACTGTAGGGAGACGTCCCTTAACCTACTCAGCATTTTCCGCCTCCTCCCCCCGCAGATACTCGTCCACATTATCTCTGGTCACGAGACTGATATCCGCCGTAAAATACTGGCTGGTATAACCCAGATCGTGGTACTCCTGCAAAGCGTCGATGCAGAAAGCCCCCATCTGTGCCGTGTCGATATCCACGGTGGCATAGATCACGCTCCTGTCAATGGCATTGAGAATCGTATCGGAAACATAGTGCCCCAAAATGCTGACTTCGCCTACCTTATTATAGTCCACCACCGCCTGATAGGCACAGGTGGTATTCAGCTCGTTCAGGCAGATCAGGATATCCGGAATGTCCCCGCCCATAAAAATATCCCGGACAGACTCCTCCACCGAAAAGGCGTTGGTATCATCCACCGACTTCTGGGAAAGCTCCACCACCGTATTTCCCCGCTCCTGCTCGATCGTCTCCTGAATGCCGGAATAGAGGATATTCTGGTCCAGACTGTTCGCGAAAGGATTGACCAGAAGAGTCACCCGGATAGGACGCGCCGATGTCCCAATCTCTGTCTCTTCCGTTTCCAACACCATTTCCGTCCCGCCGGGCGCTTCCCCCAAGGCTATCGCGTCTCCCGTCTCACCGGTATCCTCCCCCTGTTTTATGACAAGCCGTGTTTCCTCCGCGCCGACAAGTCTTTCCCGCATTATTTTAAGCGCCTGCCTGCCGTACTCCCTGCCCAGATTGTAGCTGCCCACCCCCACAAAACTGCAGCGGGCGCTCTGGGTATTGTCCCCGTAAAGCGTCACCACGGGAATCCCCACCGCATCCGCCCGGTCAATCAGGGTGGTCATTTCCTCCTCTTCGCTGGCGGTCACAATGATGCCGTCCACACCGGCGGCAATGGCGATCTCCATCTGCTCCTCCACGCTGTAATCCTGAAAATGATCATTTCCGAGCCAGTCCACATAGACGTTTTCCTGAAGCGCACGCTCGTATGCGCCCTGATACACGGACTGCCAGAAAGCGGATTTCCCGTCCTGCGTAATCATAATATAATATCTGTCGTAGGTTTCTCCCGCCGTCTCCTCCTGAAAGCTCCCTTTGTAAAACCACAGGATATAGCCCGCCATCACCACCGTAAACAGGATACAGGCCGCAGTCAGAAACAGTGGAAGAAACGTAAGCCCCGAAAATTTCCTTTCCGGGGCCTCTGTCCTTGCATGTAATTGTTTCTTTTTCTTAATTGTCTTCCATGCCTTTCTGCGTGTCATCAATCAGTTTTTCCGTCATTTGCGACGCTTTTTCGTATTCCTTATTTGTTGTAGTATGTATCATAATTCACAAGCTCATCCAGAAGCTTCGGAAGCTGCTCGTCCATGGTTTCATCCGAAAACTGGCAGGTTCCTACCGCCTTGTGTCCGCCGCCGCCGTACTTAAGCATCAGGCTTCCCACATTGACATGGGAGGTGCGGTTCAAGACACTGTAGCCCACCGCCGCGGAACAGCCCTTGCCGCCGCGCCCGTTCACGATCCAGGCAGAAATATTCTGCTCCGGGTACATGCTGTAAATCAGGAAACGGTTGCCGGAATAAATCGGGTCAACACCCCGCAGATCCGAAATGATAACATCCTTTTCCACCCGCGTGTGCGCCTTCACCATCTCCCTGAACTTCTGATCCTGTTCACGGTAAATGGCAATACGCTCCTGCACGTCAGGCAGCTCCAGAATTTCCTCCGTACTCATGGTGCGGCAGCACTCCATCAGCTTCTCCATCAGCTGATAGTTCGAGATCGTAAAGTTGCGCCATCTGCCAAGCCCCGTGCGGGGATCCATCAGAAATCCCACAAGAATCCAGCCCTCCGGGTTCTGGATCTCATCTATGGTCAGATTGCCGGAATCCACTTTATCCACAGCCACCATCATATCATCAAAATGGGAAAAACGCTCCTGGCCGCCGTAATATTCATAAATAATACGCGCGCAGGAAGGTGTGATACGGCTCTCCCCCTTATACTTGCCCTTTAATTCATTGCGCTCATGCTCGCTGGAATGATGGTCAAACCAAAGTCCGCACCCTTCCACAAAAGGCACATTCGCCAGCACATCGTTCTCCGTAATCTCCACAAGACCGTCCTGTAAATCCTTCGGATGTGCAAACTTCCAACTGTCAATCAGGCCAACCTCCTTTAATAGAGCGCCGCATGCCAGCCCGTCAAAATCAGATCGTGTCACTAATCTCATCGCTTTTCTCCCTTTACTCTTCTAGTCCCTTTTTCTACCCGCCGCACTATTCTTTGATCTCGTCAATGTCCGCAAAGTTCACTCCGGAAACGGTAAGCAACGCCTTTAATGTCAGATATTCCCTTTTTAATCTCGCATAGGTTTCCGTCGCATTTTCCTTTCTGGCTAACAACATATACTCCTGTATCTTTTGAAAATCATCAAGAGCTGCTTTTGTCACTTCGATACCAGACGGCATACAATCACCTGCTTTCCAATCTGCTATATTGACTGTTACCACTTTATTATAACGAATTCCGGCAAAGATGTAAAGGCAGAAACCGCCATGGCCCACGACAAACGCATGAACCATTGTCCGATCAAAGCCAAATCTCCTCCCCCAGTTTAAAGGAATAAATGATCCGCTCCTTCACGGGTTTACCTGCCGCTCCCGGCTCATAACCGTAGATCTGCGCAAGCGCCTCGCTGTAATAGGCAAGCTGCACCTGATAGCGCTTCACAAGCTCTTCCGCCGCCGACACGGCGTCCGTCTTGTAGTCCAGCACCACGAAGCCGTCCTCCTCCTCAAAAAACACGTCGATAATACCCTGAACCAGCACCGTCTCCTCCGCCGGGAACCCGCTGCCCAGACGGCTTGCCGGGATCCCCATCACAAAAGGCTGCTCCTTAAAAAGCTTTCCCGCCCGGGCCGCCTCCGCCATGCGGAAGGCCGCCCTTCCCGTCAGAAAATCCACAAGCTTGGGCACGGATACCGCCTCGTAGTACGCAGACGCCAGTCTGCCCTTCTGCCGCATCCGCTCCATCTGCTCCTTAAGAAGCGCCTCCGCAGCCTGCCGGCTTTTATTGACCTCACCGGTCAGCTCCCTGAAATCAAACAGCTCCATCACCTTATGGAAGGCGCTTCCCCGCATGGGACCGCTGACGCTCTCGTCGGTTTTTAAGAATTTCGGCAGATAGGGAACCGCCGGTTTCTCCTCAAAGAGCTTTGCCGCAGCCTCGTCCGTCTCCTGCATTCCGGCCATCTTCAATTCCGATACGGTCGTTTTTGTATAGAGATCACGCAGATTCCCGTGGGGATACACATAGGAAAACCGTCCCGACAGCTCTGTCATAAGGCTTTCGTCCACAGCCTCTCCGGGATCGGCAAAAAGAAGCTTATTTTTCGCCTCCATCCCCAGAACCGTCTCCTCGATCTTTTTCTCCACTACATGATCCCAGCCGGTCAATTTTACCGCAAACGCCATATCCACGTCATATTCCGGGGCATCCGGCGCTGTCTCCATCCCGCAGGCTTCATAAAAACCGTCAAGACACCGGCTGCCGGAAAGCGCGCTAAGCAGCAGAGACAAAAAGCTGTCCTGCCCCAGAAGCACATCATAGGAAAGCAGGCTGTTTTTCCGGCGCCGCAGCGGAAGAAGCGCCGCCGCCGTCTTTTCCGGGTTCTTGACTACTCCGGTCAGAATCAGCTTCTCCTCCGCTCTGGTCATGGCCACATACAGGATGCGAAGCTCCTCCGCCAGACTGTCCCGCCTCAGCTTAAGCGCGATGGCGTTTTTGCGCAGATTCTTTCCTTTCACCCTCCTTTCCGGGTCCACATAGTCTACGCCTATCCCGGCGTCCACATCCACCGCCAGAATCCCGCTGCCCTCTTTTTTGCGGAATCCCGCCGCCAGTCCCGACACAAAGCAGACCGGAAATTCCAGTCCCTTACTTTTATGGATGCTCATGATCCGCACCACATCCGCGTTCTCGTCCTGCATGGCGGCCTCGCCGTAATCCACCTCGTACTTCTCCAGCTGCTCCATGTAGCGCAGAAAATGATAGAGTCCGAAATAACTTGTCTTCTCGTAATCCGCCGCCTTCACCAGAAGCATCTCCACATTGGCGCGCCGCCTGCCCCCCTCGGGTCTTGCCGCCACATAGTACAGATACCCTGTCTCCCGCAGAATGATCTGCAAAAGCTCGTGAACCGATAGGTAGACAGCCATTTCTCTGTATGCGGCAATTTTATCAAGAAAAGCCGTAATTTTGACGCGCAACTCCTCGTCGATTTCCTGTCCGGCGCACTCCGCAAGCGCATCGTACAGGTATTTTTTCTTCGGACAGGCCGCCCGCACCAGCGCGATCTCCTCCTCCGAAAAACCGCCCAGATAAGTGTGCAGCACCCCGTAAAGGGGAATGTCCTGCAGGGGATTATCGAGAATCCGCAGAAAATGCAGAAGCTCCTGTACCTCCGTTGCCGCAAAATACCCGGTTCTGGAAGTTACATGGACGGGAATCCCCTCCTCCTCCAGCACCCGCTTAAAGACCTCGTCCCAGCCGGAAAGCGTGCGCAGCAGAATCACCATGTCACGGTAAGAAGCCCGCCGCAAGGTTCCCGTCTCCTTGTCCGTGACCTGAAACTCCCGAAGAAGCGTCTTGATCTGCGCCGCCACGCCGTACGCCTCCTGCTCCTTCACGGAGAGCGCCTCCGCAGAAGATTCCGCGGCAATTTTCTCCTCCTGAAACAGGAGAAGCTGGGTTATGTTGGAATCGTCCTCTGACAGACTGCCCTCCCGTCTGGGATAAGAAGCCCCCGCGTGCAGCGCCGCCTTCCCGTCATAGACGATGCCGCCCATTTCCTTTCCCATAATCCGTTCAAAAACGGCATTCACGCTGTCAATGACCTCTCTGCGGCTCCTGAAATTCTGGTGCAGATCGATCCGCTGCGTGTTTTCCTCCGCACCGCCGTAAGCCTCCTGCTTTTCCAGAAACAGCTCTGGCCTTGCCAGACGGAACTTATAGATGCTCTGCTTCACATCCCCCACCATAAAGCGGTTGTAGCGTCCCTCGGATTCCCCGCTGATGCAGGAGAGCAGATACTCCTGCACCAGATTGCTGTCCTGATACTCGTCGATCAGGATTTCATGAAAACGGCTCCTGTAAGCGAGCGCAGTCTCCGTAGGCGCATAGCCGTCCCCCTCCCTGCGCAGAAGCGCCTGCAGGGCAAAATGCTCGATATCGTCAAAATCCAGAATGTTTTTTTCTCTCTTGGCCCCGTCAAAAGCCGCCTTAAAAGCAAGCGTCAGGTCCACAAGCGACGAAACCGCCTCCTGACAGCTTTCCATCTGCCTGCGCACCTGCCCGGCCGAGCCTGTGAAAAACAATGTCCGCAGCTCGGAAACCGCCTCCTTCACACTGTCCCGCAGGCTCTTTGCCGCCTCCCGCTTCGCGGGCGAAACAGAGGCGTCCCGCTTGGAAGGCAATCTGTCAAAGACCACCGCGCCAAAGGCCGCGCACAGACCGTCATAGTCAGTCATGGCTACCCGCACCGCAGAGTCTTGTTTTCTGCCTGCCGTGCTCTGGCCGTCTTCCTCTGTCTGCCAACCGCCTGCCCGGCTCTCCGCATCCACCGATCCTCCGTCTTCCTTCTTCGCGCCACCGCACAGCCGGAGCAGGCGCGCCATCATCTCCCGCTCCTTCTCCAGAAGTTCCCCGTAAAAATACGGCCCGTCCGGCTCCTCGCACAGGCGCAGCGCCTCCTCCAGCCTGTCCGCGCAGCCCTGCAGAACAAAGCGCACATGCTCCATAAACAACGCCGCCCACGGAAGGTCCAGCGGATCCCATACCGCTCCGTCACGCTCCTCCGCTCCGTCCGGCACCGCCCCCCGCCCGAACTCCTCAGACGCCGGAAGACGGTAATCCTCCTTCCTCCCGGTCAGCCATTCTTCCGGGAAAGGCATACTCATGGCGAAATCATAGAGCTTCAGCACCTCTTTTTCCACCGCCTCGTCCCTGTTTCCGACACTGAAATATTCCATACAATGCAGGAAAGCCGGATCTTCTTTCCCGTAAGCCTCCTCGATCACAGCCGCCAGCACATCCGAGCGCAGAAGTTTCAGCTCCCCTTCCTCCGCAATTCGGAAACCGGGGTCCAGCCCGATGGTATGAAACTGATTCCGCAGGACAAAGAGACAAAAGCTGTCTATGGTTGTGATCTGGGCATTATAGAGAAGCGTGGTCTGCCGCTGCAAATGCTCGTTGGCCGGATCTCTGGCAAGCCTGTCATTCAGGGCGCGGCTGACCCGCTCTCTCATCTGGGCGGCCGCCGCGTTGGTGAAAGTCACCACCAGAAGTCTGTCGATATCCACCGGCTTCTCCCCGCCGCATACCATCTCCACGATCCGCTCCACCAGAACCGCCGTTTTGCCGGAACCCGCCGCCGCGGAGACAAGAAGATTGCAGCCTCTCTTCTCTATCACCTGTCTCTGTGTGTCTGTAAATGTGATTCCCATGTTATCTCCATTCCTAAGCGTTTACGCGACGGGGCGACGCAAATCTCAAATATTGCGTAACACGAACAAGTTCGTGTGCCATCAGCAGAATTTGTGACGCCCCGGCACAAATTCGCGTGTGAATAATCAGTACATCAGTGTGATTTTTCACACGAGCTCCCTGTCTCCTCCCGCATCTTCTCCAACGCCTCCTCCGCCTTCAA
The DNA here is from genome assembly GCA_947176065.1 of uncultured Lachnospiraceae bacterium. Classification (GTDB taxonomy): domain Bacteria; phylum Bacillota; class Clostridia; order Lachnospirales; family Lachnospiraceae; genus UBA3282. Next base: position 10,205 of record CAMWPB010000020.1, read on the forward strand.
CTTCGAAAGCTTCCTCGGCTGATAACCGGCCGCCCCGGCCTCAAACCCGCAGACATGCCTGTAGACACAGTAGGTACAGGCTTTCTCTGCGCCCAGTTCACAGGGATTGACCGATATGGTTCCATCCAGAATCTCCCTTCCCAGACTGCGGATCTTATGGTTTACATAATTCGAAACCGTCTGCATGTCCTCCTCCGACATGACACTGGAGACAGCCGAAAGGCTGCCGTCCTTTTTCCGCTCTAACGGCAGGATATCGGACTTATCCGTAAATTCGCTGTCCAGCATTCTGACGGCTTCGTCATTTTTATTGACCATTCCGGTCATCTTTAATTCCTGTAAAATACGCCCGTTGATCTCCTCCGGCGAAAGTTCCCCGCCCTCCACAACAGGGTCTGCCACCCGGTAGTAAAGCATAGCCGCCGGGACAGTCTCCTTATCAGGATATTTCTTCTGCACAAGCTCCACCGCCGCATTCATATAGACCACGAGCTGTAACTGCAGCCCGTAGTAAAGCGCCGCCAGATCAAACCGTCTCTCCCCTGACTTATAGTCAATGATTTTCACATAAACCCGGTCTTTCGTCTCTCCGATATCCACCCGGTCAATCCTGCCCCGCAGACGCATCTTTTCTTTTTCACTGAGAGCGATATTTAAGGAGTCCAGATCTTCCAGCATATCGAAGGAAACCTCAAAAGCCTCCGGCAGGAACTGTCCCTTTCGAAGCTGTGTCTGCAGCGTATCTACCGTGCGGTTTAAAATCCGCTGTATCCTTGTCAGCAAATGCCTGTTCCTCGCGCTGCTGTAAAGGATCGTCTCCCCGTAGGCCGCCGCACAGGCGGTAAGCGCCTCCTCCACGAGCTTACGTCCCTCTTCCTTCGGAAAATCAAACCAGGTGTAGCCGCGTTCCTTCAACCGTCTGGCAAATTCCTCCAGCACACCGTGGAACAGATTCCCCATATCCACCGCCTCGAAGCTGTACTCCCCCCGCTCCCGCAGGCGAAGGCCGTACTGCAGAAAATGCGCGTATGCGCAGGCGGCATATTTTTCAAGACGGCTGACGCTGTTTAAAAGGGACGCGCCGTAAAGGGCCGTGGCCGCCGCCCGGGAAAGCGGCCTGTCCTCATGCCTTGCAAACGCCGTCTCCACCAAATTCCCGATCTGCGCCCGGTACTGCGGATTCTTTTCGTAGCAGCGGTAGAACGTGACAAGCGTCCTGCGCTCCTCCACGGAAAGCCGCCCCGCCGCATACTCCCGCAGTATATCCGTGAAAAATCCCACGCCGTCCGCGCCGCTCATGAGCTGCTCCTCCACCGCCTCCCGCTCCGGCATTTCCGCGGTAAGACCGGGAAACAGCCCCTGCAGAAGCTCCACCAGATAAGCCGGGCGAAGCGTCCTGCCGTCCTCCCCCACTCTGGCGTAGGACAGGGTAAGCATATCCGAGGGCTTCGTCATATTCAGATACAGATAGAGCCGCTGAATATACATCTGTTCTCTGGGCGAAGGGGCCAGCTCAATGTCCGACTCCCGCAAAAACTCCCGGTCAAGATCCGAAATGATCCCGCCGCCTGAACCTTTCGGAATATTGCCGTCGTTCACCCCCAGAAAAAAGAGCGCCCTGACCTGCTTTAACCGGGTCCGCTCGATATCACCCACCACAATCCGATCCACATTCTGGGGAATCGTTCCCACCGTGATCTCCGCAAACCCCGAATCCAAAATATCCGCGAACTCCTTAAGCGTCAGCTCCTCCTCCGCAAGCAGCCCCTCGATCTGATCCAGCAGGTCGATCACCAGAGGATAAATCTGTCCGTACTCCTTGGCTCTGGCCAGCTCTCCCTTTTCCTGAAATGCCTTCTCGAAATCCGAAAGCTTCTGCTGCACCTCGTTAGCCACCAGAAAATCATAAAGCGCGCGCACCATGTCCCCCGCCGTCTTAAGGGGCGTAAAAAAAGGCGCAAGCTGCTCCATCAGCCGTTCACGCATGGCATTGCAGGCCGCAAGCGACAAAAGGGACGCCTCCTCCCCCTCCGGATCCTCTTCCCGGTAAGTGAAGGCTTCACTCCAGCGTTTCCGTCCCCTGATCCCGAAACGGCGGACATAATTTTCGAGCCTGTCCACTTCCTCCCCGGTAAAGCCCGCAAGCCCCGTGCGCAGATAGTGAAAGACCGCGTCAAAACTGAAATCCTGCAGAAGGATCTGCAAAGCGCTCCGCACATAAGAAGTAAAGGGATTTCCCAGAATACCTCTGGTCTGATCAATATAAATGGGTATATCAAAGCGGTCGAAGACCTCCTGCGCCTCTTTCCCGTACACACCCATGTTGCCTGTCACCACTGCGATATCACGATAACAAAGCGCCTCCGATTCCAGAAGCATCCTGCGGATGGCGATACAGGTCTGCCGCAGCTCTTCTGCGGGCGTGGACGCCTCGATCAGATGAATCCTTTCCGCCGTCCCTTCATAGGCACAGGGCGGATAGCGGAACAGATTCCGCTCCAGATGGGCAAGCTCCGGATTTTCCGCGAAGCGGGGTGGCCGCCCATCCTTTTTCTCCGTGCACCAAACGGCCTTTTCTTCCACAACGCCTGCCTCCCCGGCAAGCTTTCTGAGAACCGCAGCCGTCTTCTGGCTCAGATAAAAGAGCTTCTGCTCCCCCTCCACACGGTAGGGATTTTCCCTCTCGTCCATCGTGAGCGTGACAATGACCCTATCAGTCAATTTTAGCAGATCCTGAATCACGCGGTTCTGGATCGGTGTAAACCCGGTGAACCCGTCAAACGCGATCACACTGCCCCTTACAATTTCCGATTCCGGCAGCGCCGCCCTTAATCTGTCAAGCGTCCCCTCCGTGGTGATAAAGCGGTCCTGTATATATGCCCCGAACGCCCGGTATAAATGCCGCAGATCCTGCAGCTTATAGTAGAGCGCTCCCCGCTCCTTTGCGTAGTCGATCAGCGTCTCCAGCTCCTTCTCACCGACGCCGTACTGCATAAACTCGGAGAGAGCCGACTTCACCTCGTGGATATAGCCGATCTTATGAAGATGGCTGCCGAGAACCGTCAGCTTCTCCCGCTCCTGTCCGGCCACCTTGCGCAGCACCAGACTTTTTCCCGTGTCATCCAGAACCGGCAGCTCCTCCCCGCCCACCTCTTCAATGACACGGTGGGTCAGTCTTCCAAAGCTCAACACGTCGATATTCATAATCGCATGACGCGGATGCTCCACCACCAGATCCATCTGCGTCTGCATGGTAAACTGATCCGGCACGATTAAAAGATAATTTTTCTTCGGATGGCGCCGGGATTCCTCTATCATATAGTCATGCAGTTTCCGACTCTTGCCGGCGCCTGACGCGCCGAAATAAAATTGTAAGGACATGGCTTTCCTTTCATCAAAACACACGGATATCATACACTCAAACAGGCTTTACCCTTTATGAAAAAGCTTTTATAATTATATTATAACATGGAGACAAATTATAAAGAAAGTAGGTGATTATATGCCAACCAGTCTTGAAGTAATAAAAGCAGCTATTGATGATTTTAAGAAAATCCAGAAATACATGTTATTAGCAAAAGAAGAAAACGCCGTAAAAACGTATGCTGAACTAAAGGATGAATACCTCTCGCTGAAAGCCATACTGCAGGTTTCCGGCGTTAATCTTACTGACATTGATAAAATCAAAGAATAACGTGATGCGGAGAATGCCGCTTTTCAGGCATTCTCCCAAGTGAGAAAAGTCTGCACAGCAGACTTAGTACATCTTGGCGTCCCGTCCTATGGCGGGACGTCTTTAGATGTACTTCTCACTTTTCTCACTCTGTAAACGGAATCACACCGCCGTCATATGTATTGTTAATGTACTCCTTCACCGCATCGGACTTCAATGCCTCCACCAGCGCCTTGATCCCGGCGCTGCTCTCATTGCCTTCCTTCACCGCAATCACATTCACGTAAGTCTGTGCCGCCTCGGAATCGGACTGCTCATAGGAAACCGCGTCCTTCGCCACCGAGAAGCCCGCCTCCATGGCGTAGTTGCCGTTCAGCACCACAAACGCCACCTCATCCTTCACGCGGGGCACCTGCGCCGCCTCCAGCTCCTGAATCTCCACATTGTACGGGTTATCCTCGATATCCCGCACGGTCGCCTCCAAGCCAACACCGGCCTTCAAGGTCAGAATGCCGTTATCCTGTAAAAGCAGAAGCGCCCTCGCCTCGTTGGTGGTGTCGTTGGGAACCGCAATCACATCCCCCTCCGCAATCTCACTGAGGTCACCCTTGGTTCCGGGATAGATACCGAAAGGCTCGTAATGGATACCGCCCGCATTCACCAGGTGCGTCCCCTGCTCCTCGTTAAAGGAATCCAGATAGGGAATGTGCTGGAAGTAGTTTGCGTCATACTCGCCGCTCTCCACCACCTGATTCGGCTGTACATAGTCGTTAAAGACCGTCACATCCAAGGTGTAGCCCTGCTCTGCCAGAATCGGTTTCACCTGCTCCAGAATCTCCGCATGGGGCGTAGCGGAAGCCGCCACCTTGATCGTGCCGTCATCCTTCTTTCCGCCGCAGCCCGTCAGCACGCCAAGCGCAAGAGCCGCCGTCACAATCGTTACCACAATTTTCCTTTTCATAACTTTCTCCTCCTCTTTATAATAGCATTTGCAAAACTCATCCCAGTGTTACCATAATAGTGCAAATGACATAATCATAAGCAGACCCTTGGAAAACGCTGGTACTTAGCGAGGTCTTTTCGAGCTTAGTACCATTGCGTTTGGAATGGAGCGAAAGCGCGTCTGCGTTGATTATGTCATTTGTACACTTTCAATGAACATCATAAAGTTTCGCAATCGCTTATTTCACTTCCTCTTATCCAGCTTCACAGACAGCCGCATCCCCAGCGTCTGGAAAATCTGCACCAGCACCACCAAAAGCACCACCGAGACAATCATAATCAGCGTCTCATAGCGGTAATAGCCGTAACGCATGGCGATATCGCCAAGTCCGCCTCCGCCGACCACACCCGCCATGGCGGAATAGCCGAGGATCGTGCCAATGGCAATGGTCACGCCCACCAGTATGGACGTCCGCGCCTCCACCAGAAGCACCTTCCATATAATCGTAAACGTGCCTGCACCCATACTCTGCGCCGCCTCCACAACGCCGTGATCCACTTCCTTGATGGAAGATTCGATCATACGCCCGATAAAGGGAGCCGCCGCAATGGTAAGCGGTACAATGGTGGCAGCTGAACCGGTGGTTTTGCCTACAATCGCCCTCGTCAGGGGCATCACCAGAATCAGAAGAATCAGGAACGGGACGCTGCGCAAAATATTGGCCAGCACATCCAGCGCCTTGTAGATTACGGCATTCGGACGGATTCCAGTCTTGTCCGTCACGGCAAGGACAATGCCCCAGGGAAGTCCCAGCAGATAGCCAAACAAAGTTGACATCAGTGTCATAAGCAAGGTGTCCCGTACGCCCTCCAGCATCATCAGTGTCAGATCACTAGTCCACATAGCCGTTCACCTCCTCCACCGCCAGACCCCTCTCTGTGAGATAAGCCTTCATTTCCTTTTGCATCTGTGTGTCATCCGGCAGGCTTAAAATCATCTCGCCTCTGGCGATTCCCTCCACATTCTTCGTATCCGCCCGCAGAATGTTGATGGGCTGTCCGAACTTTAACACCATATTGGCAATCACCGGTTCGAAGGAAGAATTGACGGAAAATACAATGCGCACACAGCATTTACCTTTCATCAGCTCCTTCTGCCGATCTTCCAGTGTACGGCGGTCAGTGCCGCTGCCCTTTAAGATCAGCTCCTTCGCCTCCGCCGTCTTCGGGTGGGCAAAAATATCCGAAACACGCCCCTGCTCCACCAGATGTCCTTCACCGATAATCGCCACGTGGGAACAGATTTCCCGCACCACCGACATTTCATGGGTAATGATCACTATGGTAATGCCATATTTCTTATTGATTTCTTTCAAAAGCTGTAAAATGGACTGTGTCGTCCGTGGATCCAACGCGCTCGTGGCCTCGTCGCAGAGCAGAATCTTAGGATTGGCTGCCAGCGCTCTGGCAATCGCCACCCGCTGCTTCTGACCGCCGGAAAGCTGCGACGGGTAGCTTAACGCCTTATCCGAAAGCTCCACGATCTCCAAAAGCTCCCTCGCACGTTCCTTCGCATCCTTTTTCTTCATGCCGCCGATCACCAGCGGAAAACAGATATTGTCAATCACGTTCTTCTGCATCAGCAGGTTAAAATGCTGGAAAATCATGGAAATTTCCCTGCGGATCGCCCGAAGCTGCGCCCCGGACATAGCCCCCAGATCCTTCCCCTCGATCTCCACCGTACCGGACGTAGGACGCTCCAGAAAGTTTAAGCACCGCACCAGCGTACTCTTACCCGCCCCCGACATACCGATAATGCCATAAATGTCGCCCGCCTGAATGGACAATGTAATATTATGCAAAGCCTCCACTTTCCCGTCGTCGGTCTCAAAGGTCTTGCTTAAATCCCGCACTTCGATCATTTCCGCCATCTCATTCATCCTCATTATATCTTCGTGATTTTCCGCACTTTTCTTCCGTTTTTACATCCTTGCTCACTATAGTATGAATCCGGCAAAATGTCAAGGTAATCCAACAGTTCAGCCAGACCTCATCTGTGTGGCAAATCATGCTCGCATGAATTTGACATGCAGATGAAGGCCTGAGGGAGCGCCCATTTTAATGAGCCGATTGAGCTTTGCTCAATCTGAACTTGCGAAGCAGCGGAGAGCGCCGAAGGCGCGATTTTGCGAATGGGCGCGCGCTGAACAGTCTACGCGAACATCGGCGTGGACAAATATCTGTCTCCCGAATCGGGCAGAAGCGCCACGATCACCTTCCCTTTATTCTCCGGCCGCTTCGCAAGCAGCGCCGCCGCATGGAGCGCCGCTCCCGAGGAAATCCCCACCAGCACGCCCTCCTGCGTGGCAATCGCCCTGCCGGCCGCAAAAGCGTCCTCGCCCGAAACCTTTATGATCTCATCGTAAATATCCGTATCAAGCGTCCCCGGAACAAAGCCCGCGCCGATTCCCTGAATCTTATGCGCCCCCGGCTGTCCTCCCGAGAGAACCGGACTGCTGTCCGGCTCCACCGCCACAACCTTCACCGCAGGGTTCTTTTCCTTTAAGTAAGCGCCCACGCCGGATATGGTGCCGCCGGTGCCTACGCCCGCCACGAAAATATCTACCTTTCCGTCCGTGTCCTCCCAGATCTCCGGCCCCGTGGTCATCTTATGGATCTCCGGGTTGGCAGGATTTTCAAACTGTCCCAGAATAACGGAACCGGGCGTCTGGGCCTGCAGCTCCTCCGCCTTGGCAATGGCTCCCTTCATTCCCTGTGCGCCGTCCGTCAGCACGAGCTGCGCGCCGTACGCCTGCAGGAGCTTGCGCCGTTCCACACTCATCGTCTCCGGCAGCGTCAACACTGCCTTGTATCCCCTGGCCGCCGCCACAGATGCCAGACCGATACCCGTATTGCCGCTGGTCGGCTCAATGATCGTGCCGCCGGGCGCGAGTTTCCCTTCCTGCTCCGCCACCTCAATCATATGCAGGGCGATACGGTCCTTCACGGAACCCGCCGGATTGAAATACTCCAGTTTCACCAGAATCGTTGCGTCCGCGATGCCGTTTTTCTCTTCATAGTGGGTCACCTCCAAAAGCGGTGTATGCCCGATCAGTTCCGCTGCGCTCTTTTTAATGTTAGCCATTTTCCTATTCCTCCCTTTTACTCTTTTCATACCTTTTTAGTATGATTAATATGAAATGATGATACACCCATTTTTTGCCTGTGTCAACCGTTATTTTCATAAACAGTTATATCAGCCGTTTCCAAACAGCAGCCGTTCAGAAACCTTCCCTGCTACTCCAGACGTACATTGTCTGCAGGCTGTCCCCTGCCGACATGCCGTACCATCCGCCGCACTTCCTTTTTCATATGAACCGGGCACAGCAAGATCTGTGGATGTGCCGCCGCATACACACGGAACAGTTCATCGGCAAATCCCTGTCCCATAACCTCCACCCCGTCAAAATCGAGGATCACTTCCCGAAACTCCTCCAAACGATTACAGATCCGTCTGGCCTGCGACCGGGCCACAGGTTCCCCCGAAATGCAGGCTTCCTTTACGGGAATGATGGTGCGGATAAATCCTTCCTCCTCATCAGCGTACATATCAAATACCTCCGCCAGATTCCTTGCCGTCTCATTTTCCAGTGTCATCATAACCATTGTGCCTATATTCTCCAGCCGCGCAGCATATGTCAGCAGCCGGTTTTCCATCACCGTATGCTCCCTTCCGCCATAGCACCGGTATATTTTGCCTCCGGACCAGATTGCAAACATATCCACCGCCTTTGAAGAGAAAAAGATGCCTTCCCCAGAATGGGCGGAGGCGTCGCTCGTAATCTTTCCCTTGTACAGCTCCACGAGCGCATCCTCCTCGTCCGGCTCCTTCCAGCCATGCCCTGCCATATATTCCGTAAGCGTCCGAAATACGCCCACACCGTCATCCATTATGACAACGGTAGTATATAAGACATTCCTTCTCAGAATAATTCTGATCTGAGTCCCCCTTGAATGCTCCAGTGCATTATTCAGCATCTCCGCACAGGCATACTGCCAGATCCGCTGTGCCGCCTTTCCGCATACGGACAGCTTCTCCCTGAGCAGCAAGTCATAAATTTTATCCTCCTGCGGTCCTTCCGCTTCAATCGCAACGCACTCCTCGGTCACTTTCTCACACAGTGCATAGCCACAGGCACAGTCCTCCCGTTTCACAACGCTTCCCTCATCCACAGCTTTTTTCAGATAACGCTTCGCAGAAGTTACGGAAATACCGAAGCTGTCCATAGCCTTTTCTATAAACTTCTTATCATCCAGCGCAATTTTGCGGAGAATGTATCTCTCTATCTCTTCTCTCTTCTGTTCTGTAAACGACATACGCCCTCCATTCAAAACTTAATATTTATTTTCAAAATTATAATTTATAATTATCATATTATAATTTATCAAAATTCGCAATATAATTTTCGAATTTTCTGAACAAAAAACATGGATGTTCCCGAGAGCTGATTTGTGGTATACTCGACACAGATTATTGACGCAATTTGCTGTTACAATAGAAAACCGCCGCCAGACAGCGGCGATCCAGAGGGTATCTCCATGAAAATACTTTTTATTGAATGGGCGAGCTTCGGCAACGCCGATATCAAAGACGCCTTTGCCAAAGAGGGCCATCAGGTCGTCTGTTTTCCTTTTTCCAATAAGGACGCCCGCAGGGACGCCGAGATTGAATCGGCTCTCACGAAGAAACTCCGCGAGACAGTTCCCGACGCGGTCTTTTCCTTTAATTATTTTCCTCTCGTCTCCAATGTATGTAAGCGCGAGGATCTGCCTTATATCTCATGGATCTATGACAGCCCCTACGTCATGCTCTATTCCTACACGGCCATCAACCCCTGCAATACCATCTATGTATTCGACCGGGCGCTGTGCCGGGAATTTAATGAGGCGGGCATAAAAACCGTGCACTATATGCCTATGGCGGCAAATACGCAGCGGCTGGACGCCCTCGGCTTCCCCGATCCCGCCTACGACGTTTCTTTCGTAGGCTCCCTTTACACCGAATCCCACAATTTTTTTGACCGCATGGAGAACCTTTCCGCATACGCGAAAGGATATCTGGAAGGGCTGATGCATGCCCAGATGAATGTGCAGGGCTGTAACTTTATTCAGGAGTCATTGTCTCCCGTGATGGAAGAGTTGTACCGGGCGCTTCCCATGGATCCCAACCCGGACGGCGTGGAGACAAGGGAATACCTCTACGCCCAATATGTGATCAACCGCAAGCTCACGGGACTGGAGCGGCTGCGCCTGCTGACAGCGGTCACGCAGAAACACACGCTGGATCTCTTTACCCTGGACCCCGCCTTTTCCCTCCCCAATCTGCGCAATCATGGGACTGCGGACTACTACTCCGAAATGCCGCTGGTCTTTAAGAAAAGCCGGATTAACCTGAATATCTCCCTGCGCAGCATTAAGAGCGGCATGCCGCTGCGCGCCTTCGATATCATGGGCAGCGGCGGCTTTCTGTTAAGTAATTATCAGGAAGATTTTCTCGAACACTTTACCCCGGAGGTAGACTATGTGTACTATGAAAGCGAAAAAGATCTGCTGCAGAAAATAGATTACTATCTGACCCACGAGGAGGAAAGAATCGCAATCGCAAAAAACGGCCACGATCAGGTGGCCGCTGCCCACACTTATCGGGACCGTGTAAAGGAGATGCTGAGCGGTTTATAAACCGCCCTCTCCTATTTTGAACGCTCAAATTTCCGCGCCGGATTTCCGACCACCGTCATACCCGGCTCCACACTTTTCGTCACGACAGCGCCCATACCGATAAACCCGTCATCGCCCACCGACACCCGGTTGCGGATGACCGCATTCAGTCCGCAGTACGCCCGTTCACCAATCTGATCGAAACCTCCGACAATAGCGCCCGCCGTCAGTTCAGCATTTTTCTGAATATGCACATCATGCCCGATATGGATCAGAACATCCAGCTTCACATAATCCTCTAAAATCGTATCGCCGCTGCTGCCCACAGATATATTATCCCCCACACCGACTTCCACGAAATTACCGATCACAACTCTGCCCATAGAAGGAATGCGCAGCTTGTTCCCCGCTTCGTCCTCACACATGGTAAATCCCGGCGACCCGATCACCGCGTGCGCATTACACACAAAGTCATCTCCGATCACCGCATTTTTGATGACCGCACCCGCCCCGATAAAGGCATTTTTGCCAATCACCACATCATGTCCGATCAGGGCCATCGGCTCAATATGCGCGTTCTCCCCGATCTGCACATTCTCTCCCAGATAATAGCCTTCCTCCGTGAGCGTGTATGCTCTCTTCCTCTCAAGCGCTTCCTTCTGTTTTGCAAGGCTGCTCACAAAACTTACATAAGCAAGCTGCGGATTTTCGGAAAACATAATACAGTTTTCATTCTGCAGTTCAGGAGCCGCTTCTATGCCCTCCTCGGCAAACACGAGACATCCCGTAAGCCCTCTCACATTCTCCAGCAGATGGGCTACCTTTTTTGTCACATACATTGCCGTATAGGGCTTTGGGCTTCCTATATAGGAAACGCCCTGCACCATAAAGTCATAACGACTGTCCATCTCATGCACATTGTATTCCACAAACTGTCCCCCTGTATCTTATCCATATTTCTCTGCCCGCCAAAGTACGTCTGCTAAAACCTCCCCTTAAAATCAATGGTCGCACAATCCTCCAGCGGGAACTTTACCCGGCACCCTTCCGCCGCGGATTTATAGATCGCCAGCACAAGCTCCAGCGCCCGCTTTCCGTCCATGGCCGTGACATAGGGCTGCCTGTCCTGTGTGATGGCGTTGATCATATCCGCATACAGCGGCGTATGCCCGTAACCGTATACATTCGGCGGGTTCTCATGGAATTTCGCCTTAACCTCCTCCGGGTTGTCCAGAAGATCGGAAAACCGCCACTCCTCTATCACGTTCACGGACTGTCCGCCCGCCTTAACCGTTCCCTTCTCACCGAAAATATACAGCGTCTCTTCCAGATTGCTCGGATAGACGTCAGTCGTACCCTCCACAATGCCGTAACTGCCGTTCTTAAATTTAATCAGGGCAATCCCCATATCCTCCGCTTCAATATAATCGTGGTTCAGCCTGTCCGTCATGCCCACCACCTCGTCGATCTCGCCGCCCATCATCCAGCGCAGAAGATCAATGTTGTGAATACACTGGTTCATCAGCGCGCCACCGTCCTGCTCCCACGTACCGCGCCAGGCCGCCCTGTCATAGTATTCATGGTTCCGGCACCATCTGATGTGGGCAGTCCCGTAAAACAGCCTCCCGAAACGGTTCATGTCAATGGCTTCCCGAATAATCTGCACCGATTTATTGAAACGGTTCTGATGGCACGCACACACCTTTACATGATGCGTGATCGCCGCCCCGATAATCGCATCAGCGTCCGCAATCGAGAGCGCGATCGGTTTTTCAATGATACAGTTACAGCCATGCTCGATACAAAACAGCGCAATCTGCGCATGTTTGCCGCTCTCCGTACAGATCGCCACCAGCTCTGGCTTCTCTGTCTCTATCATTTCCCGGTAATCCGTGTACTGCTTCACGCTCTCACCCAGTTTAAATTTCCGTACTTTATCCTCCATGCATGACGGATCAATATCACAGATCGCCACCAGCTCCAATTCATTATTTTGTGCCGCCGCTATATGGTTTGGCGAAATCCGGCCACAGCCGATTAATGCATATTTCATTTTCTTTCTCCTCTATTCTCTCCTCAGTGCCTGCCGGCTTTCCTGTAACGCAATCTGCAGGCTACATTTAGTGTACCACAAAACATCTCCGATTGCTCCAAAAATTTGCCTGTCACCCGCAAATATGATAAAATGTCCACGTAAGCAATGAAAACCGCAGGTTTTCCGAGTATGCACCGCGCAGTTTCACAATAAAACAAACTATCACAAGGAGTCTTCCATGCATCCCATATCTGTATGCATTATTGCCAAAAATGAAGAATCGCGAATCGAACAGTGCCTTGCGTCCATCAAGCCCTGCGGATTTGAGATTGTGGTCGTAGACACGGGTTCTACGGACGGGACGAAAGAAATCGCTGCCAGATATGCGGATAAACTGCTTGATTTTACGTGGTGCGACGACTTCTCCGCAGCCAGAAACTTTTCCCTGCGGGAAGCCTCCAATAACTGGATCTTTATGATCGACTGTGACGAAACCGTCAAAGAAATCGATGTGGAAGAACTGAACTATTTCCGCAAGCATCTTTCGGACAAAGTCGGCAGCGTCTCCCGTGAAAATCTGGTGACGGAAAACGGCATACTTACGCTGAATAATGTGGATTACACGGAGCGTTTCTTTAACAAAAAGCTTTACCGCTATACGGGGCTGATCCATGAGCAGCTCACGCCCATCCGCGGAACCGAAATACCGAATTTACTGCTCCACACGACCCTGCTCCACACGGGCTACGACATGACTCCAAAGGAGCAGGAAGCAAAATACAGACGTAATTTTACGTTACTCGAAAAGCAGGCCAAAACGGACCCTGAAAATCCGTATCTCTATTATCAGCTCGGGAAAACCTGTGAGATTCTGGAGGACTTTTCCCGCGCCTGCACTTACTATGACAAGGGACTTACGTTTGACCTGGACCCGGAGCTTGCCTATGTACAGGCCATGGTGGTCTCCTACGGCAACGCGCTGCTGCGCACGGAACAGTCCGGGGCCGCCCTCGGTTTCGAAGGCATCTACGACGAATTTTCTTCCGTTACGGACTTCGTCTATCTGATGGGCAATATTTATAAAGACAACGGCATGCTGGAGCAGGCTCTGGAACAGTACCAGAAAGCCCTGCAGATGCCCGACGGCAGACAGAGCGGCGCCAACTCCTTCCTGCCCCTCTACCAGTGCGGACTGATATTTGAGCAGTGCGGAGACAGGGACACCGCCCGCGGGCTCTATGAACAATGCGGGGATTTTGCTCCTGCGCTGCAGCGTCTTGGCATAATACAGCCGTAATATCATCGGAGAATACGTCCCGCAATCAGCATCATCCATACAAAGACAATCATAAAACCGGAGGAAGCATGACCCCCATATCCCTGTGTATCATCGGCAAAAACGAAGAACGGCATATTGAGAACTGTCTGGCTCCCCTCGCGCCCTTTCCCTTCGAGGTCGTCTATGTGGACACCGGTTCCACAGACCGCACGAAGGAGCTGGCCGCGAAGCATGGGGCCAAAATATATGATTTCAAATGGATTGACGATTTTTCAGCCGCCAGAAATTTCGCGCTGGAAAAGGCGTCCCACGAATATGTGCTTTTTTTGGACTGTGACGAATATGTGACGGAGCTTGATCCGGCAGGGCTTGCCGCCCTGCTCGAAGCGCATCCGCAGGGCGTCGGCCTGCTGCTTCGCAATAACTATTACGAGGCCAACGGTACACAGACCAACTATCCCGACCGGGTGGAACGGCTTTTTTCGAAAAAGCGCTTTCATTACAAGGGCATCATCCACGAGCAGGTGGTAACGCGCGGCGGTGACAGTCCGCTCTACGAGCGTTACGAAATCCCTCTTACCGTGGATCATGCGGGCTACAGCGGCGGCATAGATGCCATGCGCCAAAAAGCCGTGCGCAACAATGCCCTTCTCTTCCGGGAAATCAAAAAAAATCCCTCGGACCCCTATCTCTATTTTCAGGTAGGACAGTCCTACAATGGCATCTTTGATTACGAGAACGCTTATACTTACTATAAAAAATCCTTTGCGCTCCCGCTGCATTTCTCGGAGCCATGGGTGCAGATCATGGCAACTGCATACATCAATGCCATGAACCATACCGGGCGATCCGGGGAGGCGCAGACTTTTTTCGAACCGCTCTACGGACACTTTTCGGGAGACGCCAATTTTTATTGCAGCATGGGCAATGTCTATCTGAACCTGGAGCCGCCCCAGCCCCTGAAGGCCATGGCGGAATATGTCAAGGCGCTGCAATGCCCCGATGCGAGGGAAAAGGGCGCCAACAGTTTCATTCCCTACTACAATATCGGTCTGGTAAATGAGATGCTTGGCAGCCGGGATTCCGCCCTCGGTTTTTATCAGAAGGCGGCTGACCTTGGCTTTTCTCCCGCCATCGAACGACTCACCGACCTGAACGGCTCCTGAGCGCCGTCTGGTACAGCGCTTTCCGGCCGGCAGCAGCCGGTACATTCACCTTAACACAGCTACACACAAAACGCGCATTTGCCGCGTAGAAACGAGGATTGAACATATGATTCCGATTTCCGTATGTATCATAGGAAAAAACGAAGAAAAAAATATCGAGAAATGTCTGGAACCGCTCACCCACTATCCTTTTGAAATTATTTATGTGGATACCGGCTCCACGGACCGTACAAAAGAGTTGGCGACAAAATACACGGATAATATTTACGACTTCGAGTGGATCGGGGATTTTTCCGCTGCCAGAAACTTTTCTCTGAGCAAAGCCAGTCACAATTATGTGCTTGTCTTAGACTGCGACGAATATCTGACGGATCTTGACCTGAACGGACTGTTCGCCGCTATGGATGCCCACCCATTGGGTGTAGGACAAATCCTCCGAAAGAGTTATCTTGGGGAATCGAAATCCGACAGCTTTTCTCCCGAACGAATCGACCGTCTCTTTCACAAACGAAAATATCACTACATATTTTTAATCCACGAACAGATCGCCAACATACGGACGGACGACACCCGCTATGAGCGCTACGAAATTCCCCTGGTGGTGGATCATGTGGGCTATGTGGGCAATATGGACGAAAAACGCATCAAGGCAGAGCGCAACAATGCCCTGCTCTTTAAGGAGATGGAGCGCGACCCCACCGAGTCCTACTTCCCTTTTCAGGTGGCGCAGTCCTACAACTTAATTGATGATTACGAAAATGCTTACATTTATTACAAAAAGGCCTTTGAGCTGCCCCTAAATCTTGATAATCTCTGGGTACATGTGATGGCCTGCAATTTTATAAACGCCTGCATCCAAACCGATCGGGCCGAGGAAGCGCTTGCGCTTTACACGCCGGTCTACGACGACTACGCCGGCAGTCCCGATTTTCTTTGTGCCATGGGAACGCTTTACCTGAACATCACGCCGAGTCAACCGCTAAAGGCCATGATGGAATTTGTAAAGGTTCTGCAGTTACCCTCCACTGCGGAGGGCGGGGACTACAGCCCGACGGCGCTATATGGCATGGGGTTTTGCAATGAACAACTGGGCAATTTCCCTGCTGCGATTGATTTTTATCAAAAATCCGCCGCCAAAGAATATGAGCCCGCAATCGAAAGACTTACCGCCCTCAGCGCCCGCTGAGACAATAGAAAGGGCAGGCCATGATACCAATTTCCGTATGCATTATTACCAAAAACGAGGCTGACCGTCTGGAAAAATGTCTGCAGGCGCTCAAACCCTATCCGTTTGAAATCGTGGTGACAGACACCGGCTCTGCGGATCAATCCGTAGAAATTGCAAAAAAATACACGGATCACGTCCATGAATTTACTTGGATCAACGACTTTTCAGCCGCCAGAAACTTCTGTGTCAGCCATGCTTCCCATAATATGATTTTATCTCTGGACACCGACGAATTTATCCGTCCCTTTGACTGGGATAAGCTGCAGGACGCCATAGCCGCACATCCCAAGGCATTAGGCGCCATAGAACTGATCAGTTACTTTGATGTGGACGGGAAAACCAAACAGCAGATAAGCCGTCTGGAACGCATTTTCAACAGACGCCATTATCATTTTGTCAATCCCATTCACGAAGTTCTTGCTCCTCTGGGAAACATAATTTCCTCCTCCTATGAGGCTCCCGTCAGTGCAGACCATGTGGGCTATCAGGGCACGGAGGAACAATTGCGGAAAAAGGCGGAGCGGGACATAGACCTGGTCCGCTCCGAAATCGAAGCAGATCCCGAAAACCCCTATCTGCATTTCCAGTTAGGGCAGGGGTATATGCTGATGCGCGACCACGCTGGGGCGTTATCCCATTTCCGCCGCGCGATGCAGCTCCATCCGGCGCCCGGCGCGGATTATACCCTGATGCTCCTGTGTAATTATGCCGGAATCCTGTTAGACGAAAATCTGACTGATGAAGCGGCCGGCGTGCTTCCCTATCGGGAATCCTTCTCAGACTCGAAAGATTTTCTCTGTCTTGCCGGGCGGATCTATTTACAGATGGGACAGCCCTTAAAGGCGCTTCCCGAGTTCGTGCAGGCTTTGAGCGCGCCTAAGTACAGTCTGGAGGATCCCCGCACCCCCAGCTATTATGTCGGTTTCATCTATGAAATGTTCGGCAAACGGGATATCGCCCGCACCCACTATGAAAACTGCAACGGCTTCCCGCCCGCCGTAAATGCGCTGAAACGGCTGGACAACGCATAGACAGCTTTGATATACTTCACATTTCTATCTTCGAAAAAAGAACCCATCCAATAGGATGGGTTCTTTTGATAGTTTCACTTGTAATGCTATTACAGCGATTAGCCAAGTAAGGACAGTGCCAACTGGTTGCCCTGGTTTGCCTGAGACAGCATGGATGTACCAGCCTGCTGTAAGATATTGTTGTTGGAGTAGGTAACCATCTCCGTAGCAATATCTGTATCGCGGATAGCAGCCTCTGCGGAGGTTGTATTCTCTACGATGTTGTTCAGGTTGTTGATGGTGTGCTCCAGACGGTTCTGGATAGCACCCAGATCACTTCTCTGAGAAGATACGATCTGCAGAGCACCCTTGATGAATGCGTTCAGGGAGTTGAAATCTCTGGTCGTAGCAACGGTCTTAGCATCGCCGCCCTTCAGGTTCTGGAAAGTGGTAACAACTCTGTTAGCCATATCCTTGTTCATGGTCTTCAGGTTGTACTTGCCATCCTTAACCGTAGAGAAGGAAGTAAGCTTCTTGTCGGTGTCGATGTGACCCTGCATGGTTGCAGTATCCGACTTAAGACCGCCAGCGGACTGGTTGCCGTACGTGGTAACCGTAGCGTTGAAAGTGCTCTTCTCCAGAGCATTGAAGGTGATCGGACCATACAGTTTACTGTTTGTACTTGTGCCGTCAGTACCCCAGTCGCCAATGTAGTTAGCAAGACCGGAAATGGACATGTTAGCGATGGAGATGTCGATGTGCTGACCAGCCTCAGCGCCTACCTGCAGACCCTTAACGAACTTACCGTCTAAGAGGTTCATCTCGTTGAAGGTTGTGGTGCTCTGTACACGGTCAACTTCGCTCATCAGCTGAGCAATCTCAGCCTGGATGGATGCACGGTCAGAAGTTGTCAGGGTACCATTCTCACCCTTAACTGCCAGCTCGTTCATTCTCTGAAGCATATCTTCAACTTCGTTCAGAGCGCCCTCAGCGGTCTGTACTACGCTGATACCATCCTGTGCGTTAGCAGAAGCCTGTGTAAGACCTCTAACCTGTCTTCTCATCTTCTCGGAAATGGAAAGGCCTGCTGCATCGTCTGCTGCGCGGTTGATCTTATAACCGGAAGATAACTTCTCTGTAGACTTAGCCTGAGAAGAAGTGGTCAGACCTAACATTCTGTTAGAGTTCATCGCTGTAATGTTGTGTTTTACTATCATACTATATTCCTCCTTGAATTTTTTGCGGCATCCATGCCGCCTTTTTGTTTGTGTGGCTCTTCCTCCGTCCCGTCCGCTGACATCGGCTTCGCCACTGCCTTCAAGTAAATGTTTTACTTTACTTGTATTATATATCGGTGGGAATCCGATATACTTTAGCCCCTGAGAAAAAATTTTTCAATTTTTTTCTCAGGGACTTTTTTACTTTTTGTTATCGTAGAACTGCGGATCTACATAGTTTAAGCGGTTCATATTATTATAGTAGTTTTGGCTCACCTTCATCTTGGAGGCTGCCCTGCCGATCTGCTGCCTGCTCTTTTTGAAATATGTCTCAGCCTGCAGTTTATTCCGCATTCTGGCCGCATTGATGCCAACCACCTTCTCTGTTATTTCCGCGATCAGCTCCTGCATCCGCTTGATCTCCGTCCGATAGGCCGACTTATTCTGAATCAGTTCCTCCCTGATCCTGTCGTACACAGCCTCAAAGCCCTCGTCCAGAAGCTCCAGCTTCTCCGCAAGCTCACCCATTCTTTCCGTGGAAGCGTCCAAAGCCTCTATATTCAGCTCCTCCTGCTTAAACAGTGCTTCCTGCGCCTCATTCTCCTTTATGACCGCATCGAGAATCCGGCTTTTTTTCTCCAGACTTTCCAACAGAACCTGCGCGCTGCTCAAACTCATGCCTACACCTCTCTACACATGCTGGTTGTTGATCCTCATAACTTGCTTCCAGGTATCCCTGACACTGCGGAGATGCATGTTAACCTCTTCCAAAATTGCCGTATCCTTTTTGATATTTGCCTGCAGCAGCCGCTGAAGCAGATAGACATAGATGCGGTCAAAATCCTCCGCTACCGGATATTTGTGATCCAGCGTATTGCGGAACTCCTCGATAATCCGCTGGGTCTTTTTGATATTCACATGCGCCTTTTCAACCTCACCGTGCTCTATGGCCGCAATAGCGATATTACAAAACTTGATCGCGCCTTCATAAAGCATCAATGTCACTTCCGCCGGGGAAGCCGTTAATATTTTATTCGTCGTGTATTCCGCGAAGGGATTACGTGCCGGCATAGTTTTTCTCCTCCTTGATCCTACCTGCCTTATTTATAACCGTCAACCGCCGAACAGGCTCGAAAGCGAACTGTTTTTGGATTCCAGCTTCGCAAGCGCCGTCTCCATCGCCGAGAACTTCGCATACCACTTGTCAATATAAGCATTCAGTTTTTCTTCCTGCTTCTTAATCTTATCGGTATAGTCGTCATAGTCCTCTTTCATCTTCTTATCGTTGTAGAAGGTCAGCGCGCTGCTCATCTTCGTCGCAGACATCTTCTCCGCCAGCGTGTCGTGCAGATTATTCGTCAGTCCTGTAAAGAACTCCATCACCGCATCGGGATTTTTCGTGATCGCCTCCCGCAGCATATCGGTATTGTTCTTGGTCTTCACATCGTCCGGGTCGCCGTCGATATGATACGCGTTTTTCTCATTATCCTTCGAATTGAAGTAGCCGAGCGTATTGATGCCGAAATCCGAGAGATAGAAGTTTACCCCGCCGATCTTGATGCCCTGCATCATGGTCATTTTCATGGCGGAACCGATATCGCTCAGGGTCGAATCCCTTCTGAGCAGGGAGTCCTTGATCTTCTTCTCCCACTCCTCCACCTCGGAATCCGTCAGCGCGTCCTTCTCCTCCGAAAGGAGCGGCTCATAGTCCTTGGCTGCCTCCGCGTTATAAAGGGAGTCCATCTCATTGATCAGCTCGCTGTAGGACTTGATGAAGTCCTTAATCATTTCGTAGATACCGTCCGTATCGTCCTTGGTGGCCACCGTCACTTCTTTATCCGTGGTCTCCATGGCCGTGATCGTCATGCCGTTTACCGTCACCGTGTCGTTGTAGGAGCTGTAGGTAACGCCGTCCACTTCAATCTCCGAATCCTTGCCGACAACCTTGGTAGCCTGCGCTTCGCTCTTCCACTTGGCCGCATTGTTCATAACATCCTGCGCAATCGCTACCTTTTTGTCAAACTCCGCGGTCACTTCACCGGCCGTCAGACCCGTACCGACAGCCACCTCGTTCCCGGATGCGTCTTTTTCCATATAGGTCTCTACGTCGCCAACCTTGGAATAAGTAAAGCGATCATTGTTTTTCTTAATCGTCTCCTGGTTGGCCAGCTTCTTGTCATCATTCTGTTTATAAGCGTCATAGAAGCTGTAAACCTGCTCCGCCTTGCTGATCTTCGTCTGCTGGTCACTGACCGCCTTGGAAGCGTCCGCAACCTTCTTCTCCGCAGCCTTCACCGCATCCTGCAGCCCTGTGTTTGTGGGATCCGCCTCCAGATCCTTGCGCGCCTGCTCAAGGGCTTCCTTCTCGGTCTTCAGATCCCCCTGCAGCTCCTCTAACTTCCCTTTCATACCGCCGGTGCGCACAGTCTCCGTCTCATATACGGGCGTACCATCCGTCTCAAATTTCAGATTGCCATCCTCATCCTTGGCCTGCACATATTTAGGCGAGCCATCCGTCTCATACAGAAGATTGCCGTTTTCATCCTTCGCCTGAACCGGCCGCGTCGTCTTCTTACCATAAATTTCATCATACAGCTTTTCGCCAGCAGCCTTTATGTCCGCCGCCGTCATGGTGTCAAAGTCGTAGGAGCTGTCGATAAAGCCCGTATAATCGTCATATTTCCCATCGGTATTGCTCTGAATCTCTTTGAGCATATCGACGTTTTTCTTGTTGGCCTCGTCATAGTCCTTGTTGGCCTGCTCCAGCTTATCGTTCTGCGCCTTCAGGGCTTTCAGCCTGGCAAGGGTCTCTTCCCTGATGAGGTCCAGATAAGCCTGCGAGGGCGTGCCAGTAGCGCTTCCGGCCCTGTAAGATGCCCAGGTCTCATACTCGCCGCCTGCGCCGGTGATCTTGTCGATGTCCTCCGCGGAGATCAGCTTCAACGCCTTTAGGGCCTCCATACCTCCCGCATCGTTACCGGACAGATAGAAATTACCCGCTTCACCGGACGTCCAGGAACCGATATAAATGCGCTGGTTTTCCTGATCATAGCTTGCCGACAGAGACGTGTTATCCGTAATCGCCTTCACGAAGTCATTGATCTTCATGTTCTCGTTCACGTCGATGTCTATGGATTCGCCGTTATTATCGCTTATATGAATGGTGCCCGAGCCGGTAAATCCAAGCTGTTTCAGGGTCGCATTGGCTGTATAGTTATAGTTCTTCCCGGCGTTCAGCTTGCCGCTGGTAATCGCCGCCCGTTTGGACAGACTTGTCACCTTTACGCTGTGCGTGCCGTCCACCTGACCACCCGTCACCTGAATCGCGTTGGGGTTGGAAACCGTGGTCTTCTTCTTCATGTAAGAAGACTGCATACGCAGATCATCCAGCTTCGTGTAAAAGCTGTAAATCTTCGTATTTAACGCCTTCCATGCATCCTGTTTCCAGGAAAGCTTCGTCTGCGCCTTTACCAGTTTGTTCTTCTTATAGCTCTGGGCCGAAGCCAGCTCGTTGATAATACTCTCGGTATCAAGACCCGAGTACATACCTGTAATTCTGATAGCCATTGTTGTCTCCTCCTAACTGCCTATAGCTTCTCATCCACAAGAATACCGGCCATCTCCCAGATCTTAGCGATCATATCCAGCGTTTTCTCTGGCGGGAATTCCTTGATGACTTCCTTGGTCTCCTTATCCATGATCTTAATCATGATTCGGTTGGTGTCCTCATGAACGCCGAAAACAGCCTCTTCGTTGCTGTTATTGATCCTTCTGTTCATCTCCGCGACCGCCTTCTTAAGCTGTTCGGACTTCTGCTGCTGGGCCTGATTGGTGTTCGCCTGCTGCTGCGTCTTCGCATTCGCCGGCTGCTGCTGGCTCCCCGCCTCCCCGCCGCTCTTATCGTCCTCCGGCTGCGGTCTCGTCACGGACGCGGTCGTCTCATCCACATTGACCGTCTGCCCATCTTCCGGAACTTCCGTGTTCACTGGTGTCACTGCCTGGGGTTTGGATGCTGTCTGTGCCTGGTATGTCATGACACTGTTTAATGGTTCAATTGTTGCCATCGTCAATCACCTCCGTGTGATATAAGTAAAAATTAAAGGAATCGTCTCACGATAACGTCCGCCGCGGGCATACTGACAGACGCAATCTCTTGTAATCTATATCGGAAAAAACCGATAAAAATTTAGTATCACCCAGAAAATAGTTGAAATAACTTTAAAAATTTGAAATTGTCAGCCGTTTCTTATATAATAATTCCATCAAACCAAACAAACAGATCGGAGAACTGACTTCCATGAATAAGTATAAAATGTGCATGATTCCGGCTTATCCGCTGGAAAATGTGCAGCTGCTAAAAGACCGTGTGATTCTGCCCTATGTCTGCTACCGCGCCTTTGGGGAAAGTCTGCGCCTTGTCACAAAAAGTACGGGGGATTACCCTTATCTGTCCTATCTGGAAGGGGCTGAGCTGATTCCCCTGCCGGAGGACCAGTCCCACATGGAGGAGGCCGTCCGCTATGTATCTGCACACAGTGAAGAGATTGACCTGCTTTTTCTCTTCGGCGCCAGAGGAGAATATATGGAGCTTGCGGCTGCCTACAGGGCGGCGCGCCCCGACGGCCTGATCTATATGAAGCTGGACGCCAATATCGACTGGGCGAATGCTTTTCCTCTTTATGACAATGATTTTTCAGCCATGCTGCAAAGCTGTGATGTCATAAGCTGCGAAGCCAGACATCTTCAGGCGCTTCTCTACAAAAAATGGCAGCGGCCGGTTGAGTACATCCCCAACGGCGTTTATTATCCCCTCTATCCCGAAGCGGAAACCGCCCGGTACGAGGAGAAGGAAAACATAATCCTCACCGTGGGAAGGCTGGGCACCGCGCAGAAAAATACGCTTCTGCTCCTGTATGCCTATGCGCTTTCCTTCGCTGAGCTTAAGGAGCCTTGGGAGCTTGTCATGATCGGCAGCGTCACGCCGGAATTTCAGGCGGACTACGACGATTTCTGCAAGCGTTTTCCGCCGCTTGCGCCACATATCCGCCTGACCGGAAATATCGCCGATAAGCAGGCGCTTTATCAATATTATAAGCGGGCCAAAATTTTCGCCCTTACTTCCCGTCTGGAGGGGGGCAGCCCCAATGTGTTCTCCGAGGCCGCTATCTTCGGGTGCACCGTAATCACTACGGGAGTGGACGCCGCCGATGATATGACTGATTTCGGGCGGGTGGGGCGCATTGTCCCGGATACCGAGGATTTCGAGGGCTTTTCCAGGGCCCTTGTCTCCCTCTGTAACAATCCTGATTATCTGGCGCATAATTTTCACGATATGCGGGCGTATATGCGAGAGTTTTTTGACTACGAACGGCTGGCGGAAAGGCTTCACGTTCTGCTCGAGCTGCAGTCTTTGAAAAGGAGGCCGTCATGACAATCAAAGCAACTGACACTACTGTCATATTGCAGGAGGGCACATTGCGCCATACGCTTCTGGAAAAGCCGGAGTTTCCGGATTACAGCAACGTCACCGCAATGCCCCACTTTACTTATTATTACACCGAAGGAGAAACCATCTGGGACCGTCTTTCCCTCAATATGACGAGATTCGTGGATTTCTGCCGGGACGACCTGTATCTGGGCTGTTATGCCCTGATTCTGCGCCGTTTATATCCCCTGCTGCTTTCAGACAACCGGGCAAAAAATCTGGCCGCCTACGGCGCTGACACAGACTGTATGGCTTATCGGGTCATACAGGATTTTATGACCTTTCTTCACAAGGGAAATGCCCTGACTGCTCTGGCATTAAGCCCTTTTTCCCTGACTGCGGTCAGCCCCGGTTCCTGCACAGCGATGCTCTACAGACTGGACGCCTGTCCTGCACCGGCGGCAGTCTGCGATGCCATAAACAGAATAAAACCGGGCGGGCTTCTTCTCCTCTATACCATAAAGCAGGCTCTGCCCGCAGAACTGACAGCCCTGTGCACACAGGCACAGAAGGATAATTTCGGTTCCTGCACGCTTTATACTCTGACCGTAGACGACGCTCTTATGGATTTCGCCCGGGCAAACGGTTCCGAATCCTTTATTCTCCTGCGCGCTGCCGAAATCACAAGAAGAGTAAATGACCTGCAGAATCTGATTCAGGCCATGCTTGCCGGCGCGGCCCTGCCCGGCGACGCCTACTTCATCGCCGTGACAATCCTGCAGCAGACGGAAGAAATTCTCCTCTCCCTGTATGACTATCTGGAGGACGACGGGCTGCCTGTCCGCGCAAACGCTTTGAAAGAGTCCGTTCTAAACTATTATGTGGGAGTCTGCCGACAGTGTGACCTGACTTCCTACAGGGAGAAACTGACACAGTTTTCAGAAATCTTTTTCGACGCTGTCGGAAAGGAATTTCCACAGTAGGGCCGGAAAAGACCGCGCTCCGGGAAGAGGTATCCATGGAAATTTTATTCTACCGTTACAACAGCATATGTGAGCCGGACATCCTGCAGGCTTTCACGAATTTCGGCATTACCGTACACACGGAAGATCTGGAAATGCACAACAAACAGGTTTCTCCCCGGGAATGTGCCGAAAAGGTGTCGGGCTGGATTCTGGAGCATCCCCTCGCCTTTGTGTTCAGTATCAATTTTTTTCCGGCAGTTTCCTATACCTGTGAGAAATGGAAGGTACCCTATGTCTGCTGGAGCGTGGATTCCCCGGTGCCCGAACTGTTTTCAAATGCTCTGAAAAACACATACAACCGTATTTTTTTGTTCGATCAGGCGCAGTACAACTTCTTTTCCCCAGTCAATCCGGACTGTATTTACCATCTGCCTCTGGCCACAAACGTAAAACGCTGGGAACAGGTCATACTCGGCATGACGGAGGACGATTACGCCGCCTACGGCGCAGACGTATCCTTTGTGGGTTCACTGTACACAGAAAAATGCAGATACGACACGCTGCTGCCGGCTTCACCGGATGCCTCTTCCCTTGGAATGAAGAACACTTCCTCCGCCGGACTGCTCTCTCCACACGCCCGCGGCTTTGTGGACGGTCTGATGGAAGCCCAGCTTCAGGTTTTCGGCTGCAATTTTATCCCCGAAAGCCTGACGGAAGAAGTGATCCGCGAGATTGCGAAAGCCGATCCCGGCTTTTATCAAAGCGACGACGTTTACGCAGACATGTCCCGCTACCTTGTGGCGCATCAGTATATCGGCATGAAGCTTGCCGCCGTGGAACGGGAGCGCACCTTAAACCGCCTCTCCGAACACTTTGACGTCACCCTCTACACCAGAAGCGACGCCTCCCGCCTCCCGAAAGTACGCTGTAAGGGCGGCGTAAGCACCCTGACCGAGATGCCGAAGGTTTTTCAGGCAAGCAGAATCAACTTAAACATAACCATGCGTCCCATCGAAACGGGCCTTTCCCTGCGGATCTGGGATATTCTCGGCTGCGGCGGTTTCCTTCTCACCAACTATCAGGCTGAAATCCCCGATTATTTCGAGATCGGACACGACTTGGAAGCTTATGAATCCGTGGAGGAGTTGGAACACAAAATCCGCTACTATCTGTCCCATGAGGAGGAGCGGGTGGAGATCGCGATCAACGGGTATGAGAAAGTGGCGAAATACCACACGTACGAAACCAGACTTGCCCAAATGATAAAGATACTTACCGATACGATAAACTGACAACAACAAGAGCGCGGCAACGAAGATCATCCCCGTCCCGCGCTCTCTTTCTCTTATCCTAACAAATTCTTCAGCGCCTCCATGCCGTCCACATCTCCGGCCTCCTTATTCGCGCTCTGAATCTGCACATATACTTCCTTCCTATACACAGGCACTTCTCTCGGTGCGCTAATGCCAAGCTTTACCTGTTCTCCTTTGATCTCAAGAACCGTGATCTCCACATTGTTGTTGATCACAAGCGCTTCATTCTTCTTTCTGGATAAAGCTAACATTTACTCACCCGCCTTCTCTTTATTCGCATTTAATATATCATAGATAGGGAATTTAACCAGATACTCGTCTCCTTCCACGATCACCTGTGTCGCCAGCCTCTGCGCCGCATTGATTACGATGGGCCCCTTCAAATTCACGGTCATTTTCTTAATGTCCTTGGGCACCGTCACCGTCACCATCACCAGAAGCTCATCCGGCTGCAGCTCGCCTATGTTGTTAAGAAGCTCATCATCTACCTCCGGGTTATAGTCGGGCCGAACAATCAACGGGTCCATCACCGGCATGGCGAACGCAGGCTCCTGCAGGGACTGCAGCCAGTGAATCGTATCCGTACCCTTCTCCTCATCATGTATCAGCGCAAAGTCCTGCAAATCCGGAAACCCAATGATTCCGCTGGGGAAATGTATGATCTTCTCATCATCAATCGTAATCTCTCCAAATACCCTCGTCGTTATCTGCATACCTTTGTCCTTTCTATCACAGCCTTCCTTTTGAACTGTACTCCGCCGTGCTACATTCGCAAAACCGCAGCTTCGCTGCTTCCTTTTGCTCATCAGATATAGTTCATCAGGTTTGTCTGCATGATTTTTCCTGTGGCCATAAGCGCCGCGCTGTAGGTCAGCTCGGAGGCTGTCAGTTCTACCGCTACCTCCGTGATATCAATGCCCTCATTGTCCTGCTGCAGCTCCTTAAAGGTCGTCTTCTGGTTCGTCAGTCTGGTGGAAATCAGATCCAGACGGCTTCTTCTTGTAGCGCAGTCTGTCATGGCTACTCTGGAGTCATCCATATATTTCTGATATTTTGTAATCTGATTTTCAAACTTGGTGTGCACATTTTCGCGGATATATGTCTTCGCCTTCTCCACACCTTGCAGACGCAGAGTCAGATCCTTATATTCGTCGCTGTCCTCCGCGTAATCTTTCAGCTTCTTCGTCAAATCCGCTTCCAAAGTCTCGATATCCTCAAGCTGCTTGAGATAATGCTCGAAGTCATCCATATCCCTCTGCACATTGTGGGTGAAAACCTCATCCGCGCGGGTGTTCACCTGAATCTGCTGGTTGTACCCCACATCATAGTAGATATCCTGATTCCTTCCCTCTTCGCGCTGGGTGTTGTAAGCGGTCTTTCGCAGATCCGGCGTATCACCCGGAGCCGCCATATTCTTGGTCTCAATGCATTTGAAATAATGTACCGGATTGATATCGCCGTTCTTCCAGTCTGACTTGTCATAGTTTACCTGAAAACCAGTGGCACTCGCATTAAAAGCCGCCTCGTTGAAATTCTTATCGTAAAAATCTTTGGCAAATACCATCTCCCCGCTGGTGGGAATGTAAGCAATTCCGGTACAGGTACCGTTTGCAATCGCCTTGTATGCCTCCTCCTGATCCGCAAACTCCATCACCTGCGGAGCCTGGGCAACAGGATTCCCTGCCGCGTCCACTGCCGTGACGTTCACGATCGGATTACCTGCCGCGTCCTTCTGCACAACACCGTTCGCATCCGTCTGTGCTTTGGCCGTCACCTCCGTGCCGTCCGGCATTGTGAACGTAAGTGCCCTTCCAGCCGATACCGTATTGCCATTCTCATCCGTCTTCTCCGTCCCCAGCGAATCCAGATTATTGTAGGAAATGCGGAAGCTGTACATCGTTGTATTGACAACATTCTGCTGATAGGAATTTTCATCGGTTATGCCGGGCGCAGTCGCCGGCCCGGTTCCTGCCGGATTGCCGTTGAGATTCTCACGCAGCTTATCATAATCCGTATAATTGATCCTCTTGATATCCTGAAAGCCGAATTTCTCGTCAATATTAAAGGAAACCGGATGATCCTTCATCTCCTTCATGTCCTCCTCAGTGAAGGTCACCGGAAGATCCGTCCTGTAGCCGGAGAAGACATAACGGCCCGCATAGTCCACATTGGCGCAGGAATAAAACTCCGCCGTGAGCTGTTTCATCTGTGACATGAGAATCCGCAGATCATCCGCCGTCTCATATTTATCCGCCGAGGTCGTAGCCTGCCTGTAAAGGTCATTCAGCACCTCATCCACCGTATCCATAGCATCCGCCGTCAGGGCAAGCCACTGATCCGCATCCTTCGCATTCCTGTCATTATACTGGGTAACCGTGGTCACGTTGCTCCGCAGACGAAGCGCCCTGATCGCCACCACCGGATCATCGGAAGGACGCACGATCTTGCTCTGGGTGGTCATCTGGTTGGTGAGCTTATCCTGTAATATCTTATTCTGGTTGATGTTATATGCGGAATTGTTCCGCATAATTTTATTGGTCATTCTCATAGATTACAGCCCTCTTTCTATAATTGTTCACCGCCGTGCCATTCGCAAAATCGCATCTTCGATGCTTTCTTTTGCTCATGTCGGGCTTTCGCCCTATAGCGCCATTTCGAAACATTCTGTCGTAAGCAAGCTTACACAGTCTGTTTCTCATGGCTCTGCATGACTCAATGCTATACGCCAGTCTGTAATATCAGTCTGTCGTACACTTCCGTCAGCACGTTAATCATCTTGGACGCCAGTGTATATGCGTTCTCATATTTTACCAGATTCATGGCCTCTTCATCCTCGTCAACGCCGGAGATGGAGGTTCTCTGGTTGTCGATATTCGTCTCCAGACTGAAATAGGTTGCATAGAAAGTTTCCGCATTGCTGGCGTTTAAGGTCGCATCCGACAGTACGCACTCCAGGAAACCGCCCGCGTCCCTGCCGCGGAAGCTGAACTGGTTCGTGTCGGTCAGCATGGAAATGACTGCCCACACCTGATCGCACTGCTCCTGTCCCTCGATTTCATCCACCCCGTCGCCCGGCGGTGTTGTATCCGGTGTTGTACCGACGCCGCTGTCCTTGTCAATATCCTTTCTGGTTCCCAGAAGGTCAGGATTCTTCACCACCGCGTCAAGAAGGGTTACATTGCCCGCCGTGATATTATAATAACCGGTATTTTCCCCATTCGGCGCGGACTTATCCAGCTCGCTCTGCTTATACTGCCCATCCTGTCTGACATAATCCGCAGTAAAGAGAATATCCGCTTTCTTCGGCGGGTCCTCCGCTGTCAGGCCCTCCTTGAAAATGTCGTTTACCTTTTTCGTAAACTCACGCACCCACTCGTTCATCTGTTTCATATAATAGGGCACGCCCTGATAATTAATCTCACCGCCAATGGAAACCTCCGTCCAGGTCTTTTCCTGCGTCAGGGGCATGTCGCTCTTGTTATTGTCAATGGTAAACGTATATTCACCGTCACCGTTATATACCCAGCCCGTATAATAATAGAGCTGATTTCCGATATTGATGACACCGCCCGTGTCTGAGAGATTACACTTCGACATATCCTGTAAATGAGCCTCTGTCGTCTTGATCGTCACAGTGGAAATGCTCTTATGGAAAGCCACGTTGGTAGCCGTCCCCTTGAAATACTCGCCGTTGTTTCCGTCGCGCATCTCAATCAGTCCGCGGAGCTCGCCGCCCATGGAAGCATTGTAAAGGCTGAATTCTATCCCGTCGCTCCACATGATATCATAAAGGCCGTCCACATCGGACTGGTTTACCTTCTCCTCATCCGTACGGGAAACGCAGACCAGCGTTCTGTAGTTATCCATATCCACCAGCGTCTGCCCGCCGGCAATCTTTACCATATATCTGTGCGCCGCCGTCGGGTTGCCCTCCTGATCCAGAATTGGCAGCTCCTTGGTCTCTACGTCCACAATCGCGGAGAGTTCGTCGATTAGCATATCTCTCTTATCCCGCAGCTCGTTTGCCACGCTGCCCGTCAGCTCTATGGTATTGATCTGCTTGTTGACCGTGGCAATATCCTGCGCAATGGAATTGATCTGATCCGCCCGGATTTTAATCTCGTCGTTTACATCCGACTGTAGATCCCTGAGATCCCCGTACAGGTTATTGAAATAATCCGTCAGCGCCTTCGCCGCGCCTAAAAACTCTGCCTTCACGTCGGTGCTGCTGGCATTTTTCGTAATTTCCTGAAGAGTCACGCCGATCTGGTTAAAAAGTGTCTTAAAACCTGTCTTATTGTCGTCCTTCAGGTACTCCTGAATCATATTACAGTAATAGAGCTTCGCGTCGTACTCGCCGAGCTTCGTCTCATTGTCCCAGTATTTATGATCGTAGAAAAGATCCCGCACCCGCTCGATCGCCAGCGTCTCCACGCCCGCGCCCGCACAGCCGTATGTGGCAAAGACACGCAATGCGTTAGCCGCCTCCGTCTTCACTTCCTGCCTGCTGTAGCCCGCAGTCTGCACGTTACTGATATTATTACCTGTGGTATTCAGCGCGGCATTGGCCGCCCGAAGCCCTGATGATGCGATTGTCAGTCCAAAAAATGTAGATGCCATATGATTACCTCTTCTTAATTTAGCCGGTTAACGTCCCAACGTGGAAAGCAGATGATCCATCATCTCGCTGATTACATTGATATATCTGCTGGATGCATTGTATGCGTTCTGGTACATAATCATATTGGTCAGCTCCTCGTCGGAGGACACGCCCACGATCTGTTCCCTCGCATACAGCAAAGCGTCCGTAGCCACATTCTGGTTATCCTGCACTGCCCGGAATACCGATCCGGTATTCGCGATCTGGGATACCAGATTTTTATAGTAATCCTGAAAGGAGAGCGGCGTCTGTACGTTGGGATTCAGCGTGTAAATCGCCTCCTCGAAAGCCTTCTTCAAAGCCTCCATCGTCTCGTTATCCTCGGAATGCTCATCCAGACGGAATGTCAACAGCGAAGGATTCTGGCGGATTTCCTGATTAATCTGGATATTCCGCACCGTCCACCCCGTCTCCGGTTTGCCGTCTTCCGCGACCATAAGCTGAAACAACTGATAAGGATCGCCGTTCTCATCCCGCAGATAATCGGAACCGGGATTGAGATCCGTCGCTCTGTTCGCCGCATCCTCAAGAACCGAATTAATCTTAGTGGTGATGATATGCACGAGCTTATCAAATTCCGCCTGCACATTCATCACAATGGAATCTTTCACATGCCTGTTGTACCAGTTCGCCTCATACTCCCCGTCCGGGTTAATATTGTCAAGCTCACTGTGGGTAGCCCTGTGGTCGCCTCTTGCCAGAAGCATTCCCTTAAGGGAACCGATATCCGTATTAAACTGTGAGGAGATCTCCTGCGTCAGGTCAAAAACCTCCGCCCCCTCTATATTTTCTTTGGAAACGATGGGATCACCGTTCGCGTCAAATTTATCGAAATGCGCAAGCATCTTCCAGTAGGGTGTATAAAAGCCGGTCTGCGGGTCCTGATAAAGACACATTTCATTCACCAGACTGCCCTTCACCAGATCTACCTGCTCAAAGCGGACGCTCACATAACCGACGGTGTCTTCGGAATAAGTGATACTGCCAAGCTTGGCCAACTCGTCCAGAAGATAATTTCTGCGGTCACGCAGGTCATTCGCATGCTCCGGGCCGCCCTCGACTCTCACAATCGCCTTATTCAGCGCTTCTATCTCCTGTGCGTATTTATTGATCAGGTCAACGTCCGTCTTAACCTTCTTATTTATATTATCCTGATATTCGCAAAGGCTGTTGTACACCTTCTGCGCTTTCGTGAGAAATTCATAAGCTTTCGTCACGAACAGATTCTGGTTCACCGAAAGGGTCGGGTTCTTAGCCAGCTCCTGTACCGCAGCCCAAAGCCCATCCTCGCCGGAAAGCGCCTCGGAAAACTCGTGTCCCTCGTTGGATTCTCCCAGAATATACTCTATTTCTTCTAAAGTCGCCGCTGAAATATCATAGAAAGACTGCCGCCCCGACTCGCGGCGGTAGTTTCTGTCCAGTATGGCGTCTCTTTCCTGTCTTGTTCGGGTATAATTGACACCTAGACCTGTCTGTATCCAGTTTCTGGCAGTGTCTCTGGAGTGCGTGACATAATTTCTCGTACCCTGCTGCACCTGCTGTCTGGTATACCCCTGGGTGTCTAAGTTAGACATGTTATGCGCCGTGGTATTAAGCGCATTGTTTGATGTTTGTAATCCTGATACGCCTATATAAAGGCTTCCAAATAATGACATATTCCACCGTCCTTAACAATTTACTGCTTAGCGTCAAAAGCCTTATTGACTGTGCCGATCACATCACCGGTATTGCAGGCGCCCCTGTTATAATTTGCCGTCTCCGGCGCTTTATTCATGGACTGTAGAACCTGCATGTTAAACTGCACCATCTCCAATGCGCTCTCGATCAACTCCCTGTTCTGCTCGTTGACCCTTTTTACCGCCTGGACATTCCTGCGCAGCTCGTCAAATACCGATGCCAGTTTCGCCTGTTCCTGAGGCCTGGCCGCCAGCATTTTAATCAAATCTGCAATCTTCAGCTTCGTAACATCCTTGTTAAGTACGTTCGCAATATCATTAACAGCTTCATTTCTCTGGTTATCCAGATGATTGATTCTGCTTACGATGATTTGCTCCTCATCCGTGATCTGGGCTAAAGCTTTTACATCGTCAGATACAATAACAGGTGTTTTCTTCATGGACAGCTCTAACAGATTCCTGTATTCCAGATTTTCGTTTTCCAAAACCTCGATCAAGGCTTCCATTAAGCTCGCCACGTCAGACCCACACCTTTCTAAAGACTCTCAATCTCCTCATACTGCTTCATCAGTTTCTCGGCAAAGCTCTCGCCGCTCACATGATAAGTGCCGTTCGCGATACTTGCTTTGATAGGAGCCGTCAGCTCGCTTCTAACATCCTCTGCCGCGGCAACCGCATTCTTGGCAATCTGAATATCCTTACCGATACTGGAGATCTGAATCTGGTCAGAATTCGCATTCTTAGCTGCATTTTGTGTCTTGGCCCTGCTTTTCGCGCCATAGACCTGCTGCACCTGTGTATAAGCTTCAATACGCATACGAATTTCCTCCTTCCTCCCGAGGCTCCTCTCAAAAAAATTCACCTCTTCAATATCTTACACTATAAATATCGGTTATTTTCCGTAAGACTTTAGAGATGAATTTATTTTTCTGCGCAGAGCGCCCGATTGATGTCAACGTTGATGTCAAATCCCCGCCCCGCTTCACCTTCCCATTCCCGCACCAAAAGAAAAAAAAACGGTTCAACCCATCTTAAATACTGGATAAAACCGTTTTTTCGGCAGTGCCGGCGACCGGAATCGAACCGGTACGGGAGGTTAGTCCCGCAGGATTTTAAGTCCTGTGCGTCTGCCAGTTCCGCCACGCCGGCAAGCTAAACGACCCGGATGGGACTCGAACCCACGACCTCCGCCGTGACAGGGCGGCGCTCTAACCAACTGAGCCACCGGGCCAAAAACATGAATTTATAAAGTGGACCTTCGGGGACTCGAACCCAGGACCGACCGGTTATGAGCCGGTTGCTCTAACCAACTGAGCTAAAGGTCCGTAACACTGAAATCCGTAAAACAATGACTCCAACGGGAATCGAACCCGTGTTACCGCCGTGAAAGGGCGATGTCTTAACCGCTTGACCATGGAGCCCCAACGACGATATGATACCACACTCCGCCATGTTTGACAAGGGAAAAGATTGATTTTTTATTCTTGATTTTACAGGGCCGCCTTTCAAAGGCTGCCCTGCTCCATATAATCCATCAGACGGTCCGCGGTGGTGAACGCCAGCCCGGTAACCGTATCCGCACAGCCATAATAGATGGCGATCCTTCCCGTGGCCGCGTCTGTCAGCGCGGCGCACGGAAATACCACATTGGGGACGTCCCCCACACACTCGTACAGCTCGTGCGGTCCCAGAATATAATTTTTCGTCCTCTTTATGACTTTCCACGGCTCCTCCAGATCCAGCAGTGCGCATCCCATCCGGTACACGAAGCCGTTGCACGTATTGATCACACCGTGATAAATCAGAAGCCAGCCCTCGTCCGTCTCAATGGGAACGCTGCCCGCGCCGATCTTTGTGCTCTGCCAGGCGGAGGCATCCCCTTTCACCGTGCCCATCACATGCCTGTGGCAGCCCCAGTATTTCAAATCCGGGCTCTCACTCAGGAAGATGTCCCCAAAGGGCGTATGCCCGTTATCGCTGGGGCGGCTGAGCATGTAATAGTTTCCGTTGATTTTCCGCGGAAACAGCACGCCGTTTCTGTTAAACGGCAGAAACGCATTTTCCATCTGATAAAAGGTCCTGAAGTCAAAGGTGTACGCCAAACCGATCGTCGGATATTCATGATATCCGTTGCACCAGGTAATATAGTACCTGTCTTCTATAAAGCATACCCTTGGATCATACCTGAAATCTCTTTTGGCCACCTCCGGGTGCGCCCCCTGCAATGCGACCGGCTCATCCGAAATGTCCCAGTGAATGCCGTCCTTGCTGAATCCTGCGAAAATATCCATGCTGATGGACTTGCTGTCGCAGCGGAATACCCCCGCAAATCCATCCCCGAAGGGCACCACCGCACTGTTAAAAATACTGTTTGAATTTTTGGCCGCAAACCTGTCAATGATCGGATTTGCATCGTAGCGCCACACCGGCAGCTTCTCCCCGCCCTTCGGCTCCTGCCAGGGCATATTCGGAAGATTTTCTCCCATTATTCTGACCATACTCTCACCATGCCTTTCTCTCAATCTGCAGGTCTGCAGCCATACATTACAAACCTGTTATTTCTTGTTCGCCATAAATTCGTCAACCTGTCTCTGCGCCTCATCTATGACGTCCTGCCAGCCCGCTTTCATCAGCTCCTCCTTAATCTGGGGAACACATACCGCAGGGTCCTGCACTCCGGTCATCACCTCACTGCGGTAGCGCAGCCAGATCTCGTTACAGTTGGAAAGCTTATCTGCGATCTGCGATGTGTCAAATGTGAAGCCGAACACCGCGGAATCCACCGCCTGATCGTTTAGCACCTTAATCTCTTCCCACTGGTTAAATTCATCCGTATCCACCTGTGTAACGGTGAAGAAAGTTCCCTGCGTATAACCGGGCATCTCCCAGTCCTGGTTGAGTTTATGGGCCTTACCGTCTTCGGTATATTCAAAGTCCACGCCCTCTTCCCCGTAATAGAACATATCACGCAGCTTGGTATCCGTGTTGACAAGGTTCAAAAACTGCAGACACTTTTCAGGATATTTGCTGTTGACCGAAACCATATTCAGGGAACCTCGTACGGTCTCACTGGACAGGATCGTATCACCCAGCTTCTGCACGAGCACATCCTTACCCATCTGCGGCCCCCATGCCGTGACCGCTGCCGACTCCCAGCCCTGCGCAACTCTCCACATATTGTAGACACGCGCTTCCGTCAAGGTAGCGGCATCGGGATTGATAATGCCTTTCTCGTACCACTCATGGAATGTCTCAAGGGCAGAATAAATATCAGGCTCCTCCAGCGTAAAGCATACCCTTGCGTCCTTGTCGTCATACCGTACGCCGAGAATCTGCGTACCGCCGCCGATCTGGTCATATACGTCAAAAATGTAATACACGCCGTCATTTTTCACATACACCGGATAATCGTTCTTATCGGCCTTGAGCTGTTCAAAGGTCTCCGTCAGAGACTCAACCGTGACAAGCGACGGCAGATCCAGATTATATTCCTCCACCAGCTCCTTATCCCATATCGCGTAATTGGAAATGGCGTTGTCCTTGTAAGTGGGTACACCGTAGATCCTGCCGTCCACTCTCACGGCATCCCAATACTTAGCCGGCATCATCTCATTTAACTCCGCCATATTCCCGTCTATCATGTCCGTAATATCACAGTACGCTCCCAGCGCAATGTCCGGCACATAGTTTTTGCCGATACCAAAAATAATATCATAAGGTTCGTTCGTGCTGATGATGATATTGCGGCGGTCATCCCAGGATCCCCAGGGAATGACTTCCATCTCTATATTAACACCAATCTTTTCACCCGTATAGGCATTTACTTTCTCAACCCAGGAATCATAGTTATCCGGCATACCGTTTCCGATTGTGACCCACTTTAAGGTTACCACGCCGGATTCCTCTGCTCCTGCCTGCTGCCCGCCCGACGCGCTGTCTTTCCCTCCACAGCCCGCCAGTGTTCCGATCATAAGCAAGGACACCATCCCTGCCGCAATTATTCTCTTTAACTTCATTTCTCTTCCTCCTACTAATATTTATTTGTCCCACAAAATCCATATCCCGCACAGTCTCACACTATTCTTTTACGGATCCGACCGTCAGCCCGGAGATAAAATATTTCTGGAAGAACGGATAGGTACACGCAATCGGTACGATAATGATGATGGCGATCGCCATTCGCACGCTCTCCGTCGGCATGGATGACTTATACTGCTGCATCGACAGCCCGCCATAGGGGTTGTTCGCCAGATATTCGATGTTCGCCCGGATATTATTTAACATGGACTGCAGCGTCTGTAAGTTCTTATCGTCAATGTACAGCGATGCCTGAAACCAGTCGTTCCAGTAACCGAAGGCGGCAAACATACCGATCGTCGCCATCACCGGCTTGGAAATCGGCAGCACGATCTGCGCCCAGATCCTGAACTGTCCGGCACCGTCGATCTTGGCGGATTCCACAATGGAGTCCGGCACTGTCGTCCTGAAAAACGTGCGGCAGATCGTGACGCTGAACGAGGAACATGCCAGCGGCAGAATCAGCGCCCATATGGTATTGCGGAGTCCCAGAATGTTGTTTACCACCACATAGCTGGAAAGCATGCCCCCGTTAAACACCATCGGGATAAAAATAAGCCAGGTATATAGTTTTTTCAGCTTAAAACCGCTTCGCGAAACCACGTATCCCATGGAAGTGGTCAGCGCTATCGTGATAATCGTACCCAGAACCGTGATAAACACCGACATAAACGCCGCATGGAGAATCATGCTCCTCTCATTCCACAGAAACTGGTACGCCGCCGCTGAAAATTCCTGCGGTATAATCTGATATCCGCTCGAACGCAGCGCCTCCTCGCTGGTTATGGATATGGAAAATACGAACAGCAGCGGGAAGATACATGTCAGCCCCAATATCAGAAACAGGATATTGATCAGCACATTGGTTGAGGGTTTGATCTGGTTCATTGTGGATGAACTCTCGTTTTCCTTACTTCTCTTTTTCACTCTGCACACCCCCTCTATATGATTCTGTTCTCGTTGTCAATCTTACTTACCACCCAGTTTGCCAGAAGGATCGTCGCGCAGCTGCAGACCGCCTGGAAGAAGGATGCCGCCGCTGTCTGACCGATGGGCGATGAAGATTTTAACGCCTGATAAATGTAGGTGTCGAAAGTCGATACCGTCGTATACAGGGACTGGGGAATGCCTCCCGTTGTCTGATAGAACAGACCAAAGTCGGAATTGAAAATCTTTCCGCAATCCAGAATCAGCATCATGACAAACACCGGTTTGATGGACGGAAGGGTTATGTATCTTTCCTGCTGTAATTTTGTAGCCCCGTCCATAACAGCCGCCTCATAGAGCGTCCTGTCCACGCCTGTGATACTGGCCAGATAAATGACCATTCCGTAGCCCATACCCTTCCAGGTATTCAGGAAGATCAGGATAAACGGCCAATACTTACTCTCCTGATACCACATCACCGGGTCTCCCCCCAATGCCGTGATAATGCCGTTCAGATATCCTCTTTCCGGCGTCAGCAGCGCATAGACAAAGTAGCTGACTACTACCCAGGACATGAAATACGGCAGAAACATCATGGTCTGGTACACTCTCGATCCGCCTTTGTTTCTCATATTGCTGAGCAGCAGCGCGCCGCCTACCGCCACGCTGGCGCTGATGATGATAAACGCAATGTTGTAAAGTATCGTATTTTTCAGCAGCATGAGAAAGGAATTGGATACAAAGAAGTACTTGAAGTTGCCAAATCCCGCCCATTCGCTGTGTAACAGGTTATAGATGAAGCTGTGCCCGCCGGGAGCCAGCTTATATACCTTGAAGGCAATAATGATACCGAACATCGGCAGGTAGGAAAAAATCAGATACCATAACAGCGTCGGCGCCGACAGCATAAATAATTCGGTATCGTCCCTGCTCCACCGTTTCTTCGGAGATTTCGTTCTGCCCTTCTCTCTCCTGTTAAGAATTGTTTTTATACTCATTCATGCGCTTCCTCCTTGTTTATATTTATTAATTGCAATTAACATTCATAAAGTAATAACACCATTCCGGGGGCTGCTATTTTGCAGCTTTCCACTCGTCAACCTGTCTTTGCATCTCGTCGATCACATCCTGTATTCCCGCCGCCTCCAGCTTCTTATTCAGCTCCGGCAGATACACGTCAGGATCCACGCTTCCTGTGTACAGCGCTTTGCCGAACTCATCCAGCACATTTCGGAATGCCGCCGCCTGCGCGCTGACAGGTTCCAGATCAAAGTCAAACCCAAACGACGGCGCCTCTATGGACGCATCATTGAACTCCTGAAACACGATCCACTTATCCAAAGGCTCATTATCCAGCACATAAGTGCGGAACAGCCCGCCCTGTACCCAGTAAGGTACGGCATAATTTTTTGCGGTGTCCTCACGCAGCTTTATCTTAAAATCATAGGCGAACTCTTTTCCTTCCACCGCCGCCAGCTCATCCGCGCCGGCTTCCACTTTATCCCAGTGCACACCCTCAATCCCGTAATTGAGCAAATTGCGCAGATAGGCATCCGTATTGATCAGGTTTAATAAGGCCATTGCTTTTTCCGGGTACTCCGAGCGTCTGTTGATTGCGGTCATGGCGCCCCTTGCGGAGGCGTTTGTAATTTTTACGTCCATAATCTGCGACACCACCACTTCATAGCCAAGGTCGTTTCCCCATGCAAGCTCCGCGTAAGGCTGCCCGTCGCCCTTTGTCACAAACCGCTTCACCGAACGGTCATCCGATGCGACCGCCGCATCGTCATTGATATATCCTGCCAGATAATATCTGCGCATCGTCTTTAGCACAGACTTCATCTTTTCCGTCTCAAAAACATTCTTCACCACAAGCCCGTCGTCATCGTACTCGATTCCCACCGGGTCCTGAATTTTGTCCATATAGGTCGGCGCCGTATAATCTTTGGTCAGGTACAGAGGTACCACGTCGGGTTCCTTTTCCCGGATCAGTTTAAGCCACGGCTCCAGCTCTTCCAGCGTATGGATATCCTGATAAGGGATCTCATATTTATCCACATACTCCTTTGTGAAAACCCACATCGGACAATTTCCGATTTCCTTCTCGCTGGGAACGCCGTAAATCCGGCCTCCCACCTGTGCCGCCTTCCAAAACCGGCCGTCTATCTCCTCATACATCTGTTTTCCCTGATTCTTCAACAGGGTATCCAGCTCCAGAAAAGCGCCCTTCTGTACGTTCTGCAGATAGTCGTTGGTCCAGGAACAGGTAAAGCACAGATCCCACGCGTCGTCCGTATTGATAACTGCCTGCATCTTCTGGCTGTAATCCGCCCAGCCCACTTTCACGATCGTTACTCTCGCTCCGATTTTATCCTGAATATATCGGTTGACCTCGTCCTGCACCATCCGGTCATCCTTCTGGGCTTCTCCCACCTGATACCATACAAGCTCCGCCGTCTCCCCGGCTTCCTCCTGGGGCTGCTGCCTGCTCCCGCATCCGCATAACATGCCAAGTAAAAAAATCACCGGCACTACAGCCCATCTGTTTTTGAAAACCCTTTTCCGATCCGACATACTTTTCTCTCCCTCTGCTAACATCATACCCTCGGCCGCCCACTAATCCTAGTCGAAAATTTTCAGTTTTATTGTACAAATTCTAGTGGCGGGCATGTCCCCTGACCGCCCGCTGAATCCCCTGACCGCAAACGGCCCCAAAAGCGCATCCGCCTTCGGGGCCGTTGTCATGTTTCGGTTTCTCAATACTTCTTAATGGTTCTGAGCGACGCCGGAGAGACGCCGTAGCACTGCTTAAACTTCCTGTAAAAATAACTGGTGTCGGGATAACCCACCTCTCTTGCGATATCATTGATCTTCATGTTCGTGTTTAATATGAGATCCTTGGCAATCTTGTTCTTCGTATTGCTGAGATACTGGGTAAAGGAGCATCCCACCTCCTTCTGAAAAATCTGTCCCAGATAGGAGGCGTTCATATGGTACTTGTATGAGAGCGTTTTTAAATTCATATCCTCCCTGTAATTTCTCTGCACTTCCTCCATGATCTGCTTGACCACAGGCGTATACTGAGAATCCTCCATATGCAGGCAGGTGATGATCTCTACGATCTCCGAGATAAATATAGTCTTTAATCCGAATATATCATCCGCCTGGTATATTTTCTCTGTCATCTCCGATAAATCCTGAAAGTTTCTCGCCTGCCCCAGCTTGTACTCCGACTTGATATCCTGCAGAAATACGGCCAGCTTCAGCGCAAGCTGATACAGCACATCCACACTGACCTCGGATTTTAAATTATTGATAAACAGATCCTCTATGTAATGCAGCGCGCCCTCCTGATCCTTCTGCAGGATCATTTTCCGAAGAAGGGTTTCGTCTATTACCACATCCTGCGTTTTTCTCTCCCGGATATAGCTTTCGGCAATGCAGCTTCCATAGCCTTCCAGCACCCTGTATCTCTGCATTTTAAAAGCTGTTTTATAGCCCTCCGCCAGATCCTCGTACCTTCCGATGGGAGAAGCCACGCTCAGAAAGCTCAAAATCCCATGGGCGCTCTCCAGATCGTTCTGCAGCCTGCCAAATATTTCCACCGCTTCCCCGTCCCCGCTTTCCCTGTCCGCATACAGAAGCAGGAACAACGTATCCGGCGACAGGTAAATGGCCCTGATCTCATGAGACTGTCCCTGTATTTCCGAGAGAATAATCTGCATGCCGCCCTGACTTTCCACACTGCCGGTATCAATTTTCATAATTGCCGTATAGACCTTTTTCCCGTCCTCTATGGGCGGCAGCACCTGATAAAATTCCGCGGCCTCCTCGCTGCTTAGTTTCCCCAGCAGAAGCTTATGCCAGCCGATTTTATCCTCCAGATCCTCCGCCTTTTTCCTCTCGATCTCGTCGAGCTGTTCCGATGCCTGTATCAGCGCCTGTCTGAGCTGTTCCTCGTTAATCGGCTTTAAAATATACTCCTCCACATCCAGTTTTAACGCGGCTCTCGCATACGCAAACTCCTCGTAGCCCGACAAAATGATACAGCGGGTTTCCGGGCTGATTTTCCTGATTTCCTCCAAAAGCTCCAGACCGTTCATCTGGGGCATCTCCACATCCGTCACGATAATATCGACCGGGTTTTCCCGAAACCGCTCCAATGCCTCCTTCCCATTGTGAACCATGGAAACGACCGTCATGGACAGCTCCTCCCAGTCGATAATACAGCGGATTCCCTGAAGAATCAGATCCTCATCCTCAACCAGCATCACCCTTCTCATACTCTTTTTCCTCCCCTATCCTGACCGCGAGAATGACAAGAAGCCCTTTGGGGCTGGCGGCTTTCAGACAAATGCCGTATTCTTGCCCGCAGGCGGCCCTGATTCTCCTGTTTACGTTATGAATCCCGATGCTTCCCCCGCTCTTGATATCCTTTACGTTTTCCTCCAACTCCCTGTTTTTCTTTGCAAGCTCTTCCTCATCCATCCCACGGCCATTATCTTCAACATACAGATAGAGCGTATTCTCCCGGCGCTCTGCACGGATCTGCACCAGATTATCCTGTCTGTCTCTCTCTATTCCGTGGATAAAATAGTTCTCTACGATAGGCTGCAGCACAAATTTATTCACAGGCAGCGTCAGAAGCTCCACGGGACATTCCACCTTGAAAGAAAAACACCCCTGATAGCGGTACTCGAACAGCTCCAGATACTGCTTGCAGTAGTCGAGCTCCTGCCCAAGCGTAATCACGTCCGCCTCCTTTAACTGGCTTCGGAACAGAACGACCATGCTGTAGAGCATTTTGCCCACTTCCTTGTCCCCGTTCATGATCGCCTTCATCCGTATGGCTTCCAGTGTATTATACAGGAAGTGCGGATTGATCTGGCTTTGCAGCGCCTGCATCTGCGCGTCCCTCCGCTCAATCTCCGCCATGTAGCTTTTCTCGATATACAGCTCCAGCTTCTCGCACATCCCGTTGAAATGGTCACCGATCATGTCAAGTTCGTCCTCTTTGTCGCGAATATTCAGACGAACCTTGAAGTCACCCGTGGTCACCCGGTTCATGGCGCCCAAAATCAAATCCACCCGCCCGGTAAACCGCCTGACGTAATAATTGCTGTAGAAAATTCCTGCTGCGCCCGCAAAAGTCCCGGCCGCCAGAATCAAAAGAAGTCTCGCCGCCGGAAGCTTCGCTGCCTGTCTCTCATCCATGAATGTCGTAATCTGGTATTCCCCGGAAGAATCGGCACATGAAAAATAACGCTTCTGGCCGGCCGGGGATTCCAAATTCTCCCCGCCCGGCTCTTCAAAAATAACCCGTCCCTCCCCGTCAGTCACTAACACCCGGGCCAGCGGGCTCGCGCTTTGGATTCCCCGCAGCGCATCCCCCGCCTCAAAAGTAAAAATCATACATCCCGCCGGTTTCATCGTGTCGGGATTCCGTATCTCTTTCAGATAAAGTACCTTCCCGTCCGCGCCGGTATCGCCGTCCTGTATCTGCTGCAGCCTCTGTTTCCCGTCCCTGCCCGGATAGACCGCCTTTTCCGGGTAGCATTCCGTCAGCCGGGAAGTCTCATAACTGATCAGCTCCATCTTCTCCAGCCGCCGGTTCGCCTCAAAGGTTTCGTTGACAAAACGGAAGATCCCCTTATAGACCAGCTCGTTGGAAGCGCTGTACCTCTCCAGCATATATTCCTGATACGCCGCCGGTTCCAGCCTGAAATACTCCAGCAGGTCATTCAGCTCCGAGGGCGAACGGTACAGATCCTTGTGAATATAGTCCGCCGCCTGCCTGATCTCCTCCATATATCCCAATG
Source organism: uncultured Lachnospiraceae bacterium (assembly GCA_947176065.1). GTDB lineage: Bacteria > Bacillota > Clostridia > Lachnospirales > Lachnospiraceae > UBA3282. The sequence continues at coordinate 53,335 of CAMWPB010000020.1, forward strand.
CCTGCGTGTGAATCCGCACGATCCCCTCTCTGTTAAATTCCAGAAGCCGCCTCTTGGCATCGGAGACAAAGTAGATCACCAGGGCTGCCACAATACAGAGAATAATCGCCGTATAGGTACAGAGCATTCTGATATATAGTTGTTTCGGCCTTTTACTCTTCATCAGCCACCCATCCTCTATAGCGCGAATAAAACGGTTTTGATCTCATAGGGGTGCAGCTCCATGGCTACCCTGCCGTCGATGAATTCGGATATAGGCCGCTCCATTAAATCGCTCTCCGCCCACGCCTTGTAAGCAAAGGACGGCCTGAGTTCCACCTTCTGTCTCGCCCCGGCAAAATCGTGGAAACGGACTACCAGATACTGCCCATCCTCCGATTTTTTCACAGCATCGATTTCTATCTGCCCATTATCCAATGTAAAGAAGCTGCCGGCTGTCTCCTTCTGTGCCCCCTCGTAAACATCCATGGGATTGTTCAGCGCGTAGGCAGACTGCACTACCCCGCCTGCCACGAAATCCCCCTTGTGGGGAAGGAGTGCGTATGTAAACTGGTGTCTGCCCAGATCCTGCAGATGATCCGGCTGTAATCCCGAACGGAGCAGGGAAATACGCAGCACGTTATCCTTTATGTCATAGCCGTATTTACAGTCGTTCATAAGCGCCACGCCGTAATTCCTGTCGGACAGGTCGGCAAATCTGTGCCCCACCGACTCAAATCTGGCCTGATCCCAGCTTGTATTCCAATGGTTCGGGCGCCGCACATTGCCGTACTGGATGTCGTAGGTCGCATAGGTGCTCCTCACGTCCACGGTGAAGGCCGCCTTGATCAACTGCTGCCGTTCCCGGAAATCCACATCTGTCTTAAAGTCGATCCGTCTGTCCCTGCTGTAAAGCGTCATGTCCTGACAGATCCTGGTGTTCATATAATTCCACTCCATATGAATGGTCAGGCAGAGAGAACCGCACTGGGTAACCTCAAAGACCGTCAGATCCGTGATCTCCCGCATCTTCTGCTGATAAAAAATATCAATATCCCAGGCGTCATTGTCGAGCGGCTTATCCTCAAATACCTGCAGCACATTTCCCCTCTCGCCCGGAGCCAGCACTTCCCTCTCCTCCTGCTTGTCATACAGTCGGGTAATCTGGCCGTAATCATTCAGGCACACCGAGTAGACGGGGGTTTCGATATTCTTACCGCTCACCGTAAAGACACTGTTTTCGGGAAGCTCTTTCCCCCTGGTAAACAGAACCGTCTGATATCCCATGGGCGGCACATCCTTAACGTACACATAATGCATGCCCTCCGCCTGCTGGGAGGAAAGTGTGTTTCCTGCCGCATCCGTGTAGATTCCCGTATCGTTCCCGCGGATCACCACTACTTCGTCAAGCTGCCAGCCAGAAGCATTGTATACGGTAAAGCTGCCTTCCCTGTTTTCCAGCGCCTTCTCCTTATAATCGGAAACCACCTCTTCCCCGATCTGTCTGACTGCTTCGTAATCCCTGCGGGAATCTTCATAAACCTCGTGGATGGAAGAACCGGGAATGATATCGTGGAACTGGTTGGTCAGGATCATTTTCCATCCCTTTGTCAGCTTCTCCTGCTCCGCTCCCTGCAGATCGTTTTCCCTGACGGCGTTCATAACCGTCAGCCACTCCGCCTTCCGGTAGAGCAGTTCCATCTTGCGGTTCATGCGCTTATTGTATCCCTGACTCGTGTAGGTGCCCCGGTGATATTCCAGATACAGCTCCCCGTCCCATGTATGTACATACTGCTCCGTATCCGCGACTGTCTTTTTCAGCTTGCGGAAGTATTCCCCCGCCGTAGAAGTTTTCACGTTTGGCAGACCGGGAATCCTGTCAAGCCGCCGTCTCGCCTCCAAAAGATCCCTGTTGACACCGCCGCCGCCGTCCCCGTATCCGAAGGAGACCAGCATATCCTTATTCACTTCTTTTTCACTGTAGGCGTCCCACACGCCCTTTACCGTCTTAGCCGTCAGCAGTCCGTTGTACGTATAGAACCAGGATCCGGGCTCATTCCAGGGCTCCGGCGTGGTGATAAAATGCGTCAGCACCTGCGACCCGTCCATGCCTTTCCACCGAAACGTATCGTGGGGCATACGGTTATACTGATTCCAGCTTATCTTGGTTGTCATGAACATGTCAATCCCTGATTTTTTCAAAATCTGGGGCAGCGCCCATGAATACCCGAACACGTCCGGGAGCCAGAGGTATTCCACATCCCTGCCAAATTCTTCTTTGATGAACCGGCTTCCGATCAGGAGCTGGCGTGTCAGCGACTCGCCGCTTGTCAGGTTGCAGTCCGCCTCGACCCACATACCGCCGTCCACTTCCCAGCGCCCTTCTTTCACCCGCTTTTTTATTTCCGCATAAATCTCGGGAAAATCCTCCTTGATGTACGCGTAAATCTGCGGCTGTGTCTGGAGGAAAATATATTCTGGGAACATCTCCATCATGCGCAGTACGGTGGAAAAAGAGCGGGATGCCTTCTCATGGGTGTGCTTCAGCCGCCAGAGCCATGCCATGTCAATATGCGTATGCCCGACACAGTGTACATTTACCAGCGACTGTTTCCCCATGCCGTCGATCTTTTCATTCAGAAGATCGTCCGCCTGATGCACCGTTTCGTAGAAGGCATCGTTTCCCGGATATGACCAGTCGATACAGTGGCATGCGCTGTCAAGCGCGATCCGCAGATCATATTTCACCGGATTCCCGTCCTCCAGCTGGTTGATGGTGTCTAAAATCAGGGAGCCCATATAGTAAAGATCATCCGTCTTCTCATCCAGCCATGCCAGATCCGCCCTGTTGATCCTGTGTTCCTGTTCCTTCGGCACGCCGCCGCCCTCAAGCCCTGACCAGAGGCGGAACGTAAGCCTGAACGTGGAGCCGCACAGCCCCTCCGGGAAAAATACTTCCATATGGTTCGCGTCCACGCCCTGATAAGGCTTCTCGTTGATGTAACACATCGCCTCGAACCCGGAGTTATTTCCCGCCCCGGTTTTTCCGAAGTCGAAGATGCCGACTACACGGCGTCCTTTCCACTCCGTGGGGATGCTCACCTCCCTGTGCATCCAGAGATAACGGTCGCGCCCAGCCCAGCGCTCCCCTGTCTGCAGCGTATCCCAATTCCCGAAATCTACCGGAACCTTCGGATTTACGACGCCCTGCTCATCCTCGCATATCGCAAATTCCTTCATGGGACTGATATCCCGGTATCTATAATTCTTTACTTCCTGTATTCTTCTGTCCAATTTCCTGTCTGTGTGGAACATATGCCGGTATCCTCCTGATTCTTCCATGTTAAGTCATGCCATATCCCTACGGCTGCTTACGGATTTTATATTAAGATCTTACCGCATATTCCGCTCCACAACAATTTTCTATTTTCTATGTTTAGTGTACAAATTCTATGTTACTCCCTGTCCTGCGTTCCGGCGGCAAACGCTTCCCGTACCGCCTACCGCTCCAGCCGGTAACCCATATAATCCAGGAACAGCTCCGCGTACATGGCGTTTGCCCAGGAAAACCATTCCCGCGTATATCTGCCGTCGTCGTCGCAGCAAAATCCTTCGTGCATCACACCCTTGCCGCCTGTGGTTGACGCCATATTTTTAAGGATTGCCAGCTTCTCTTCCCTGCTGTCGCTTGTCAGTCCCTGCACCGCCATCGCTATATGCCAGATATAGCCGGAAGGCGTGTGCCTGCTGCCGATGCCCGCCGCCTTCGTTCCCCTGTAATAAAAAGGATTGCCGTCACTTAACAGAAACCGTCTGGTGTTTTGCGCTGCCTCCCTGTCCGCAGGATATCCCAGATATTCCATCGCCAGAAGGCTTGGGACATTGGCGTCGTCCATCAGGTTATACATGCCGTACCCATCCACCTCATAGGCATAGATTGTGCCGAACTCCTCCGTACAGACCTTTCCTTCTCTCTCCACAGCGTTCCTGATCTCCTCCTTAAACTGCCCGGCCTTCTCTTCCAGCTCTTTATCATGAAAAAGCTCCCCTGCCAGTTCCTCCAGATATCCCATAATCACTGCGGCAAACATATTAGAAGGGATCAGATAACCGTAGGTACAGGCGTCGTCGCTCGGCCGGAAGCCCGACCAGATCAGGCCGGTTCCCTGCTTCACCAGCGCGCCCTTTCCCTCTCTGGAAAGCGTATCCTGATAAAGCGTATTCTCCCGCCGGAACCGATATTCAGAACGGTCCTCATGAAACTGTTCCGTCCTGAATACCGAAAAAATTTTTTCTACGCCCTCAAAGAAATGCCGGTCAAACTGGGACACACATCCCGTATTTTTCCAGAGCAGATAGGCAAGCTGCACGGGATAGCACAGAGAATCCACCTCAAACTTCCGCTCCCACACCCAGGGACTCTGTTCCGGGTCATCCTTTTCCCAGCACGCCCCGTTTGCCTGTTCGTTGAACGCATTGGCGTAGGCGTCGATACAGATGTACCTAAACTGCCGCCTTACCACGCCTGCAATCATTTCCCTGATTTTCTCATTTTCCCTTGCACAGAACAGATAGGGCCGCACCTGGGCCGCCGAATCCCGCAGCCACATGGCCGGAATGTCTCCCGTAATGACATGAACCGTGCCATCCCCCATTTCCCTGACCGTGGTCTGCAGTGTATTGGTATAACAGTTTACAAACACTTCCATCAGTTCCGGGCAGTCCTTCGCCCTCTGCCCTACCTGTCTCAAAAATTCCTCCATATCCTTTTCGCTCCTTATACTTATACTGATTACCTGTATCAGATTTTAGCAAGTATTTTCGCGGGAAGCCAGTGGAATAACTCTTGTTTTTATTTCATTTTTTTAAATCCGGGAATGTATCTTTTTCCGATGGAATAAAGAGCCCGCAAACATTGTCCTGTTTCAACAAATGCTTAAGCAAAACAAAACCTGTAAACATTCACGTCTACAGGTTTTGCTAAACTATTCTCTTACCTCCCCGAGTAGGGCTCGAACCTACAACCCCGCGGTTAACAGCCGCGTGCTCTACCATTGATACGGTTACATACCGTAAAATCATCTATTACAAAATATAAAATTGTCAATTCATTTTTAGAAAGCCCTTCGCTATTCTTCTATTTTACTCCAGCAATGCATACAAATTTTATGTTGTGCATATGAAGGGTGATTCATGTCAATCATACCTCCGCACTTCGGACACTTAAAGCTATTTCCTATATTCATATTAAAATCTTCAAAAAACTTATCTTCCAAAGAAATCCTTCGAATCTCCCTAAAATCATCTATTGTTTCTATTTCATTTAAAAGAGAGGTATTTATTTTATTATGATATAAATTAGTACTTGTATAACAAGCATAATCTAAATAATATACATTATATACAACGCCTTTATTTCCCTTATGAGATATTCCCCTCTTTCGTAAATGAATTACTCGCAAATCTATTAAATCATTTAATTCCTTTACTTTCTCATACTTTTCCGGTATCAAAAAATGACATCTTTTCTTTGTTATAAGTATATCATTAATAATCTTATCTAATAATAATTTTGCATTACTGTTGGCATCTACTGTCTTTTTCTTATCCACCCCATACCACTCAACTGTTGCATTACGAATATCTGCTACAACTAAATGCCTGTTATTGGTTTTAGTAAAAAATATATTATATGCAGAAATAAATATATTTAAAAAGTCTCTGGGAATTCCTGCAGATGCAATAAGTATTTCACGCAACGCCTGATTAGCTAAAAAAATATTTATAAAATTATGTACAGGACGTTTTTCCTTATTATCATAAAAAATTTCATATAATTGGGGATCCATCAAATATAATTGTTTATAAAGCAGTTCATTAAAAAAGGCTTTTGTGATTTCAGGATATAACTCATAGATATATCTATTGTCTAAAGGAAATCCAAATATATCCCCGCCATCCTCCAATCCGATTCTATTTTCAGAAATAAGCTGCGTTCTATTTGGAATAGCAGCAATTTTTAACGTTACTTTCTTGGGTACAAATGTTCTTTTCAAAAACTCAGCTAAAATATATTGACTTGTCTCCGGGATTTCAGACCACTCATCAAGCAAACAAAATATTCTATCAATATCAACTGCTTCAAGTAATTCTGAAATAGCATCTGACATATCGGAAAATGAAATATACTTTATCTTTTCATCCTCTGACTCTATTTCTTTATTAACCTCTTTTGAGCCAAAAAGTTCCGGAATTTTTGTTATTTTCAAATTTGTTGCCAATTTTTTTACTTCATTTACTCTAAAACCCGTTTCGCCCATTTTAGTAAAACTTTTACCATCAAAACTTCTGTTAAACTTTTCCAACAAAGCTAATATCTTTCTTCTTTGGGGATCAATAATAATTTTCTGCTGTTCAACAGTATACTCTTGATATAAATATTCCAAATTAACATATACACATTTTAGAACTTCTACAACAATTTCCTGAAAAATAATCAATGCATAATACAAATCATTATCGCTTTCCAAGGTTGGTTTAAAAGTACGCAAATCAATATATACTGGCAAATACTTTTGATCTTCTGCTACTAATTTTTCTTGTAATGCTTTTAATAAATGTGTTTTCCCTGTTCCACGTCTCCCATAGATAATCTGGTCTTTAATACTGGTCACCTTATCTCATGTTTCTAATCCAGCGTAATATTCCAGATGATTTTTTTCAGAATTATACTCTGCTCTCAAAAAGCCATCTAATTTACTTACACTTTGTTGTACTTTTCTGCTTTTAATATCAATATTTCTATTCATTCGTTTTGCCATTTCTCATTCATCCAATCATGTATAGTAATCTCTTGTAAACATTACCCTTGTCCTTTTACTTCCAATTACATAATCTCCCAATATCCATATCGTCTTCCTCCCTTACGTGTAATTCTTCCGCTTTCACGAAGGTTTTTTATTTCACGCTCAACTGTCCTTTTAGGAATATTTAATATATCCGATATTTCAGCAATCGTAACTGCTTTATTGGACGCTATTACTAAAATAATCCTATCCGCCAATCCGCCATTTAATCCGCCATTTTGGCGTTTTTGCGTTTTAGAATCAGATATGACAGCACATTCGAGTGCCGAAAACTTCACCGTTAAGTCATCGCCTAATAAAATATACTCTGGCATTGGCACGCCCAGTTCTTCACATGCTTCACAAATTTTTTGAATCCCACGTCCCCACGCCTCAATATATCCGGCACGATAAAATGTACCGGCCAAATCTGGATTGTAAGGTCTGGAATTATGAGTTCTCATCAAATTTTCTGTTGTCCAATCACTTGGAAATACACATGCATTACTAATATACATGTTTTTATCCTCAATCCGAATCTGGATTGGAATTCCGTCTTCCCATTTACAATGAATCAACGCATTATAGACAGCCTCACGAACCGCTTCTCTTGCAAAAGGATAGGTTTCTACTCGAACATCATTCTCATAGGTTATTTTTGCCTTCAAATATTTGAGATAAATCAAATCTACAACCCTATCCGCAATCAATATCAAGGAACCCTCAACAACATCTTGATATTGAAGATCCGATCCAATGCCAAATCTTCCTATTTTTACATAGCATCCCGTAAACAGTCGTTGCGGATTTCTGTAAAATAATAACACTGCAGCTCTTTTTAACTTTCCATCTGTTATTAGTCCCAGCTTCTCAAGCAGTTCCTCATTGCTGCACTCAACGTCCCTTTTTGTCATACGTTCAGTTCGCACAGCCTCTTTACGGAAAATTTCAAAACTCTCTATGTCTAAATCAGAAACTGCTACACTATCTACCGGCACTGCATCCCAGCGATAACCGGTTTTACGAACAAGAAACTCTGTTAATGCAGAACCACGAAGCTGTTGTTTTGTACTGCCGCTTCGATAATGATATTCCCCATGATAGCTGACAGGATATGTGCTTGGGTTTACAATGATTTCAATATAATCCAGTCCGTCCCTTTCCAATAGATTCACATCTGCAAGAATGCCCATTGTATCCTTGATTTTATTAGGGATATCCTCGAGCAGCTTCTTACTATTAGGAATTCCTACAATCTTGCCATCATCTCTGATGCCAATATAAATACGGCCTCCCCGAGCATTCGCAAAACCACATATCCACTTTAAATACTCATCCCTCCATGACTCTTTATATTCAATATTTTGACTTTCTGCCACTATTTACTCCTTTAAAAACTTATAATTTTCAGTAAAGGTACATTTTTTATATCCTATACATTTTTAAACAAACTATCAATTATCGTTTATTGGAGTATAGCATATAAATCAAAATCCGTAAATTAATTTCCTATATCCTTCAAACTAGCTAATCGGCAATATAAAAGCCTGACAATAAAATAAACATTATTGAGCATACTCAGTCCAATAAAATTATTTTACTGCCAGGCAGTTATAAAAGGAATATAAAAAAACAGCGCGCTCCCGATTTATTTATCAGTTACCATTATTCTTTCAACAATCAAAAAATATTTCTGCCAACTCCTATTTCCAACATGTTCCACCAATAAAACCGGCATGTAACCATTACGGCGACCTTAACCTAGCATGTAATTCGTTTCCAGTTCTTTTAAGGAGCGGCAGAGTACGCAAAAACCTGTAAACAATCATGTCTACAGGTCTCCCAATTGGACTATTCAATTCCAACCTCCCCGAGTAGGGCTCGAACCTACAACCCCGCGGTTAACAGCCGCGTGCTCTACCATTGAGCTATCGAGGAAAACACAAAAAGAATTTCTAAGTCTGCATAATACGCAGACTAACAAATTCTATGTTTTGTGTAAAAGAATTACTCCGTAATTCTTTCTGCCGCTCTTCTTCTCTACGGCTTTTCACAAAACTCTCAAGGGCACATACCCTCAAAACCGAACCTGAATCTCCATTTATTTCTATCCGTTTATCCCTGCATGCGGAGAACCGTTTACG